>JAAWRH010000070.1 GCA_022800935.1 Oscillospiraceae bacterium | reverse complement strand
TTTCATAAGAATCATTTCCTCCTAATTCTTTTTCCAGAGGGGGTGGTTTTTACGGATTGGCCTTGCGCCTTTCCGGTACATCCCTTATATGGATGTTCCTTCCCATTTTTTGACATCCTATAAGTGCCTTTTACACTAACTTTGGAAACGCATGGTTAGGGAGGAAATGAAAGGAAAAATTTTGGATATTTATGCGAAAAAATTCCCCTAGCTCTTGATATACTCCCTTCATGAGAAACAGAGAAAAATAAAACTGTCAAACATGAATGAAACCAGATAAGGAGAAAACTCAAAATTTTGTTTAAGACAGCAGACATAACAACGTGGAGTGAATGTCTTATTTGGAGGAATTACAAAATGGCAAAATATCATTATTCGAACAGTTAGGCGGTACATATCGGAAAGAAAGTGATTACTTAATACCATGCTTGACTGTACCCGCCGAAGAAGAACAGCCGATAGGCACATGGGGACAGTGGCATCTGGACTATCTGAAGCAGTACCGTAGGGTTACATACACCAATCTTCTCACAAGCGGCAAGCTGAATACATACCTTGCCGACATCGACAGACAGGCGCAGGAACGCTTTGAAAGACTCATAGAGGGCATGAAACAGGCACAGGGCACGTTTGCGGGAGCAGGAGAGCTCCCTGCGGATTAGGTGATACAGGCTGTCGAGCCCCAATGCCGGATAACGCTGATGCAGTGCCAGCAATTGGCGTTTGAGGGCGCCTGATCCTGCTGTTCATGGGCGCTGGGCTTGCGATGCAGCCATTCATAATACCCACTGCGGGAGGCCTTCAGCAGTCGGCATAGCAGTTCCACAGATGCTCCCGCACGGGCAGTACGGATGTACTCGTACCTGTCCTCTATGGCTTTGAAAGTATGCCGACAGATTTTTTTAGGATATCAATGGCCTCGTCCTTCTCCTCCAGTTTTTTGCGCAGAGCTCGGTTTTCCGTTTCCAACTCACGCAGACGTTTGGCATCACGGTTCTGGCGGTCTGCCTGTCCGGGCATCGACGCTCCCGCGGCCTTGAGCCAACTGCGCAGCGTATCGATGCAGATGCCCAATTCTTTGGCTACCTCACGGCTTTGCCTCCCCTGTTCGATCACCATCCGCACTGCTCCCGCTTTAAACGCCTCATCATAGTGCGGCGGTGCTGTGTGTTTTCGTCCTTTTGTTGTCATGAATATTTCCCCTTTCTCTTTCCATTATACAGCATATTTTTCTGTCCGGCAATCTGGGTATGGGGGCAGAGTCTAGTCGGAAAACAGGTGGTGAAACCATTCGGCAATCTGATGCTTTTCCCTCAATGCGGTCATACCTATCCCCCCTTTCGCATACACATTAGTAACAAACGTATGCCGGAGGGTATGGAATTGAAAAGACATGGATTGCGCTTTGGAGGTTTTGGATTTCCCAAAAGCAGGCTGGCCCGCTCTCTTTCCGGACTGATTTACCGGAGCCGGAGCTGCTGGAACAGGGTGAAAAGGGCGGTATCGGTCTGCCTGGTTTTTGGAATCGGGTTTGGACTGCTGCATTCCCAGGGGATCAGCCTGTTTTCGGTCATGCAGAAAGCAGCCGTCCTCTCTGCGGCCCTGGCAATGCCGGAGGCCGGTATCGGGCAGCTGCAAAAGCAGTATCAGGGACAGTATCAATCTCAGCAGCCGGACAATCTGCATTCCCCATCCCAGGAGACGCTGCCGTCAGAGGAGGAGACCCTTGTCACGGAAGGGGAGGTGGTTCTGGACGACTGGCCGGAACCGGTGCAGAGCTCCTCCCAGGAACAGCCTGACCCGCAGGAGGAAGCGGACATCACCCAGGAAACGGACGACCTGGTTTCTTCCGCTCCGACGGTTTACAAGATTGCATCCCCGGCGGTTTCCCGCCGCTATATCCCAGCGGAAAACCGGGGAATTATCCTTTCCCAGACCTTTGACGCCCCGGAGTCTTCCATTTACATCCAGTACGGCCAGGGAAAAATCAAAAACAGCACCACCCTGACCAACAGTCAGGCGGAGGAGGTTTTAGATACTCCCTGCACCATGGATATCTCGGACTTATCTCAGCCCACGGTGCTGATCTACCATACCCACGCCACAGAAGCCTATGAGCCCTATGACGCGGAATACTTTGACAAAACGTATAACTGGCGTTCAGATGACAATGATAAAAATATGGTAGCGGTTGGAACGGTGCTGGCCCAAAAGCTGGAGGAGGCGGGGATCGGGGTTGTCCATATCACCCGGCAGCATGATAATCCCTCTTATAACGGCGCTTATGACAAAAGCGCCCAGACTGTCCAGGAGGCCCTGGAGCAATACCCCACAATCCAGGTGATTCTGGACATTCACCGGGACGCCATCCAGCGGGACGCGGATACCATCGTCAAGGCGGTGGCGGAGGTAGAGGGGAAGAAGGCAGCCCAGCTGATGATCATCGCCGGGTGTGACGACGACGGCTCCCTAGGGATGCCCAGATGGGAGGAAAATTTCCGCTTTTCCGCAGCATTGCAGGATATTCTGGAAACCATGTATCCGGGACTGTGCCGGCCGGTGTTTTTCTGTTACCGCAAATACAATATGGACCTGTGCCCCAACGGAGCGTTGATCGAAATAGGCTCTCACGGGAATACGCTGGAGGAGGCCCAGTATACGGCTGAACTGCTGGGCAATGCCTTAATTGTGCTGCTCCGGGGGCAGGAATAGGAGAATGCGGAATGAGGGCAAAAAAAAGAAGGACTTCTCAAGCGGCAAAGACCTTTTCCCCAGATGAAAGAAACGCGGCCTTTTGGAATGCCGCTGTGCTGGCGCTGCTGTGCGCCCTGTTCTGGGCGGGGATGTCGGTTGTAGGGCTGCGGGCCTCGGAGAATCAGTATATCGATTCCTATGCGTTGGCTTCGGCGGAGGCATCCGGGGAGACGGGGTGGAAAATATCGCTGTTCGGCTGGGAGGCGGAAGGGGATTTCTTCTATATCAACCAACTGGCAGGATGGGGACAGAAGCTTTTTCCCCTGATTCCCGCGCCCATTCGTTTTGGAAAGCAGCTTGCAGCCCTGGGGGAGCAGGCCGTTTCTCACCTCCGTGAAGAGCAGAGGCAGAGAGAATTTATTGAAAGCGTTTGACATTCCTTGACAAACGGCAAAAAATCAGTATAATAAAAACAGATGAGGAACCTGAAAGACGGCCACTTCCCTTAGTAGCTAAAAGAAATAGCCGCTAGTCTGGAAAGCTAGAGCGGCTATTTCTTTTTGTTGTTATGGAAAACCAGAATGATGAGCGTTGTCAGCTCAATCAGTATCTGGATAAACTGGAACAGTACATTCCAGGGTACTATGTTCTCCATGGCGTCCCCTCCCTTCCGGGCGCGGACCGCGCCGCTGAGGTGGAAAGGGAAATCGCCTTTCAAAAGAAATAGGGACTCCCCTTTCCTGATGTAAGGGAAGCAGCCGCCTTTGTCTTCAGATTCCTCATCTTGGTTCTATGATAGCACAGGTGGGAAAGCTTGTCAATTTATGCCCTTTTTTGCTGGCAAGAAATTTGCGGGTTGGTGTGCAACACTCGTTGCACATCAGCCCCTTTTTATGCTATAATCAGAAAAGCAATAATTTTCCGCTTTCCAAAGCCATCGTTTTTAATCATCTGCTGAATTTGAATATTGAGGTGAACTCTTTTGCCAAATAACTGTGAAAACGTCCGCAATTTCTGTATCATCGCCCACATCGACCACGGGAAGTCCACGCTGGCTGACCGGATTCTGGAGAAAACCCAGGCTGTCTCTATGCGGGAGATGGAAAACCAGCTCCTGGACAACATGGATATCGAGCGGGAGCGGGGTATTACCATCAAGGCCCGCGCTGTGCGGCTCAATTATCGGGCACAGGATGGAAAGGACTATGTCTTCAACCTGATTGACACCCCCGGACATGTGGATTTCAACTATGAGGTTTCCCGGTCCCTGGCCGCCTGCGAGGGCGCGCTGCTGGTGGTGGACGCCTCCCAGGGCATTGAGGCCCAGACGCTGGCCAACACCTATCTGGCACTGGAACACGACCTGGAAATTTTACCTGTTGTCAACAAGATTGACCTAATCTCCGCAGACCCTGACCGGGTCTGCCATGAGGTGGAGGATATCATCGGGATACCGGCCATGGACGCGCCCCGCATCTCCGCAAAAAACGGTGTTAACATTGAGGCGGTGCTGGAGGATATTGTTCAGAATATCCCCGCCCCCCAAAGCAACCCCGACCGGCCCCTTCGGGCGCTGATCTTTGACTCCTACTATGACAGCTATCGAGGGGTTATCGTATATGTCCGGGTAGTGGACGGCCGGCTGAAAGCAGGGGATACCATTCGGATGATGGCCAGCGGCGCGGAGTACTCTGTGGTGGAGGTGGGATACATGGGGGCAACCTCCCTCACCCCGGCCCAGGAGCTGGTTTCCGGAGAGGTGGGGTACATTGCCGCCAGCATCAAAAACGTGAAGGAAACTGCTGTGGGCGACACAGTTACCTGTGTGGAAAATCCTGCCAAGGAGCCCCTCCCCGGCTACCGCAAGGCCAACCCCATGGTTTTCTCCGGCATCTATCCCGCCGACGGGGCCAAGTACCCCGACCTGCGGGAAGCCCTGGAAAAGCTCCAGCTCAACGACGCCTCCCTCTCCTTTGAGCCGGAAACCTCTGTGGCCCTGGGCTTCGGGTTCCGGTGCGGGTTTTTGGGGCTGCTCCACATGGAGATCATTCAGGAGCGACTGGAACGGGAGTACAATCTGGACCTTATCACCACGGCCCCCAGTGTGGTTTATGAACTCACGCTGACCAATGGGCAGGTGGTACACATCGACAACCCCACCAACTACCCCGACCCCGCCGTGATTGCCCGTGCCAGGGAGCCCTTTGTCAAGGCCAGTATTTTCACGCCGGTGGAGTTTATCGGCAGCCTGATGGACCTTTGCCAACAGCGGCGGGGGATCTACAAGGACACCAAATACCTGGACACCGACCGGGTGGAGCTGCACTATGACCTGCCCCTGAATGAAATTGTGTACGACTTTTTTGACGCGTTAAAGTCCCGGACCAGGGGATATGCTTCCTTTGACTATGAGCTTTCCGATTACCGGGAATCCAATCTGGTGAAGCTGGACATTCTGCTCAACGGGGAGATTGTGGACGCGCTTTCCTTTATTGTGTTTGCGGACAATGCGTATCCCCGTGCCCGGCGGATGGCGGAGAAGCTGAAGGAGCACATTCCCAGGCAGTTGTTTGAGGTACCGATTCAGGCGGCGATTGGGGGAAAGGTGATTGCGCGGGAGACGGTGAAGGCGTTGAGGAAGGATGTGTTGGCCAAGTGTTATGGCGGGGACATCACGAGGAAGAAGAAGCTGTTGGAGAAGCAGAAGGAAGGAAAGAAGAAGATGCGGCAGTTGGGAACGGTAGAGGTGCCGCAGGAAGCGTTTATGGCGGTGCTGAAGCTGGATAGTGATTAAAGAAAACCTGAGTATGACGAAAGGGTTTCGGGTCCAGGGAGCTTTTCAAAAGCTCCCTGGCGGAGTCCAGAGGCAGAGCCTCTGGTCGCGCCCGCAGGCGCGAAAAACCCCTGCACAAACCAAAAAACACGTTAAGCACGCCTAAAAAAGATTATCCAAAAAGCCCGTCTTAATCTCCGCTTCGGTGGTACACCAACCCCAGTTTTCGTAACCCCATGAAAGGAAACAATCCGGGCTTTTTGGCCCAGCGAAAGGTTGGAAGCGGCGCATAGCCGCTGACAACATCTTTCGCGGACCGGGAGATGGCGCTGGGGGTAGCCGGTAGGGGTGAGTAAACCTCCGATAAGGCCAGGTCGTTCGGATTGTGGGACGCCGTCGTCCCCGTCGGGGGCCCGGACGGCTACAAATGAGAATTTCTAGGTTTGTCCGGCGTGCGCGCCGGACGAAGAGGTAGAATCCCGCCTATCGGGGGTCGCGTTACTTAGGTTAGCTCAGTGGTTAGAAGTTCGTTTGACCAAGAAAGCAACAGGCGGGATTTATTTGTTGTTTTGGTGACGCGGTTTTGTTTTACGTTTTTAGGGTTACAGTGTGCTGCTGATTGGTTACGACAGGGGGTTTCGCGCTTGCGAGCGCGACCAGGGCGCTGCCCTGGACCTGCCACTTTCGAGAAAGCGGCCAAAGCTTTTAAACGTGGTTGGAGATTCCGCTTCTTTTGTTAGCGCTCGGTGCTTGGGGTCCCTTCTTATTATATATACGCTCTTATTCGGTTCTGCTTTAAGGAGGTTTTATCATCGTGAATTATATCGTCTTGGACTTGGAGTGGAACCAACCCATTTCCAAAGATTCCCCCTCTTATCAAAAGTTCGGCAACTACCTCACCAGCGAAATCATCCAATTCGGCGCTGTCAAGCTGGACAGCTCCAAAAAAATCGTCGATTCCTTCCGCTCCGTCGTCGCCCCTAAATGTTATCGCAAACTCCAACACCACGTCAAACGCCTTACCTCCCTCACCCAAAGAGATATCGACTGCGGCCTACCCTTCCCCGTCATCGTCAACCGCTTCCGGAAATGGTGCGGCCCGGAGGGCTCCTATGCCTTTCTCACCTGGGGCTATGACGACATCCCTGCCCTGGAAACCAACCTCTCCTTCTATCAGATGGATATAAGCTGGCTCAACCCCTGGTACAATCTCCAGGTCATCTTCAACAAGCAGGAGGAACAGGACGAAAACCAGAAATCCCTCTCCTCCGTCATTGAGTACTACCACCTCCAGCAGAACAACCAGTTCCACGATGCCCTCAACGACGCCCGGTATACCGCCATGGTCGCCGCCCGGCTGGACCTGGAAAACGGCATCGCCATCTACCCCACCCTGGTCAATCCCCTGATTCTCGGCGTGAAAGGGGTCGTCCCCCCGCTGGAAACCGTCCGGGCCCAGGAGATTCCCAACAAAAAGGCCGTCTTCCTTATGCCGGAGTTTTCCGAGTTCTCCTGCCCCGTCTGCCATCAAACCATCGCCCACGGAATTCAATGGGTTAGGCAGAGCGGGGACAAGCATCTGTTCCTGGCAAGCTGCCCGGAACATGGGAACTTTCTGCTGCGGCTGCGCATCCTCAAGGGCTGCGGCGAAACCTTTATGGCCCTGCGTACCGCCGAACAGGCGGACCGGGAGATCGAGGAGGCCTACCGGCTGCGGGAGGCAAAGGAACTGGAACGGGCCGAATTGTTAAAATCAAAGAAAAATACAAAATCAGATGAAAAGGACGAGGATAACGGTTGATACCGCTTATACTGACAACCAAAATTACCATTTATTGGATATCAGTATGAAACCTGCAAGCGCTGCCAGCAGGAAAACACCCCCAAGCCTGTCTGTATACAGATAGGTTTGGGGGTATTTTTTTGCAGTGCCGTTGAATGAATATACTTGTTTGAACCAAAGGGTAAGAGACCTTTTCAAGCCGTTTTTTCCGGTTTGGAAGGGGTTTGCTTTAACCGTACCTTGGTGTTTGAATGGTGTTTAGGTAAAATTTGGAAACCATGAATGAGGGGGCCGGTACTCTTTGTCCCCGGTTATGGGTTTTTTTATTCTTTCCAATGTCGATTTTTGTCATTAATGGGCGGATTCGCCCGTCACCTACATATATAGAAAGGGGCTTGTGTTGTGCCTAGTATCCAGAAACGCGGCGGCAGTTATCGGGTCACGATTTCCTGCGGCTATGACGCCAATCGGAAACAGATACGTAAAACCAAAACATACCGGCCTGTTCCGGGCATGACGCCCCGGCAGATTGAAAAAGAAGTCAACCGATTCGCCATTGTCTTTGAAGCCAGCGTCAAAAACGGCGAATATCTGGACGCGGGCCGAATACGCCTCTGCGACTTCTGCCCCCAGTATATGGAGATTGTCTCCAAGGTGCTTTCCCCTGTCACCTGCTCCGCCTACGAAAGGGTGATCCAACAGTACATCCTGCCCATTCTGGGGCACTTCCGGCTGACGGAGATACGCCCCTTTCATATACAGATGTTTGTACAGCAGCTCCAGACCGCCGGAAACGCTCATGGACGCCAGGTGGATTCCCTTTCCGCCAGCTCGGTGAGGCGGTATTTTGTGGTGCTCCAATCCATTCTGGGGCGGGCCCTCAAGCTGGGGATGATCGCCTCCAACCCGGCGGACTCGGAACGGATTGAGCTGCCCTTTGCGGACAATGCCCAAACCGACATCTTCACAAAGGAGGAGGCGGAGCAGATGCTCCAATGCCTGGAAAAGGAGCCCAGCCAAAATCAGCTCCTGGTCCATCTGGCCATCCTGACCGGATGCCGGAGGGGAGAACTGCTGGCCCTGACCTGGGACGACATCGACTATGACACTGGGATCATCACTGTTTCCAAAAGCAATTATCAGATGCCGGGTGGGGAGGTACGGACCAAGACGCCCAAAACCAGGGGCAGCATCCGGCAAGTGGCGGTTCCGGAGTACTGCCTGGAAATGCTCAGGGCCTATCAGGAAAAGCAGCCGGAGCTGCTGACGGGGGAGAACAAGGGGAAATGGATTTTTACCAGGGCGGACGGCTCCCCCATGCCGCCCCAGCGGGCCACAAGATGGTTCAGCGATTTTTTATTCCGCAACCACCTGCGCCACCGGAAGTTCCACTCCCTGCGGCACACCAGCGCAACCCTACTATTATTAAACGGTACGGACATCAAGACAGTTTCGGCCCGGCTGGGCCACACCCAGCTTTCCACCACCAACCGGTATGTCCATGCATTATCAGAGGCGGACCTGAACGCCGCCAAGCTGCTGGGGAGACTATTCGCGGGCGGCGACGAGGCGGAGGAACCTCCAAAATAAAAAAACCGGTCTCCCTTCTTATATGTAATCCTCCATCCAAGAGGCTTGATTTACTCCTGGGCAGACAAGGCGCGCCCTTTTCAGTCTCAGAATCGTTACAAATTCTTTCAAAATCTATTTTGTCACCCTTTTTTGGCCCAAAATAAAAAAATCTCAAAAAAATTTTTTTCTTGACTTGAAAGTCCCCCGAAAAATCGTAAAAATCCGGAGAAAAATTATTTTTTAATGTTATATATATTTATAAATCATTTACCATCGCTCTTATTCCTGGAAATTCATGGTGTTTATTTGGTGATTGTTACATTTTTCAGCCGTTTTTTCCAGTATCTGGATTGAAAAATTGGATAATACTGTAAAATAATTACAGAATATGGTTTAAAAATGAAAATCCGGGGGAAATGGTTAAAAAAAACTTTGAAAAGATTACAAAAAAACTACAAAAGGGTATTGCATTTTGAAAAGAGATGGTATATAATAGAATCACAGCAAGGGGGAACATCCATATAAG
>JAAWRH010000069.1 GCA_022800935.1 Oscillospiraceae bacterium | reverse complement strand
CATCCAGAACTGGTTTCGGGTGAACAGCCGGAACAACGTCCCGCGGAAGCGCTTTGATGAGGCGGTGGAGTACATACAGCGCTGGAGGCCAAGCACCAACATGTCGATGACTATCCGGCAGACTAATGGGCAGATGCAGCTTTAATGTGTAAAAATAGACCGGCGGAGCTATATTCCGCCGGTCTATGGGGGTTCAAACGGTGTTATTCGTTTGTTTCGTGTTTTGAGTTCCGCCCTCCGATTAGAAGTGGAATTATAGGGAGTATCAACAGTATAGAACTAAGAGTGAGAGGGAATGCAGCAAATAAGAAAAGAATAATAGCAGCTTTTCCCAAATATGGAGCTTTATTTTCTGCAATTAGGCAACAGATACAGGCAGCAGCCGCGAAAATTAGGCAGTAAGGGCTGAACGCCGCTCCATAAACATCAGATTGAAAATAAGCATGAATATAAGCTGTGACGATCCCTAATATAATTGCAGCCATGTAATAACCGTTTGATTGACTTTCTTTTGTTTTAGATGCGCCTTTTGTCTCCTTAATCAGTCCCATGAAAAGACCTCCTTATGAAAATATAACTAAATTATAAACCAAATATAAATAATTATCAAGACAGGATGTGTAAAATATGGCAAAATCCGGATATTTTATCGGACCAAGAATCGGTGTGGAAGGTGAAGCGGAGTTTAGGAAGGAAATGGACCGCATTACCGAGTCGGTAAAAACCTACACCTCTGAATTGCAACTGCTGGACGCCCAGTATGGAGCGGACAATAAATCTGTTGAGAAGCTGACCGCGCAGCATACAGCCCTGGCCGATGTTTTGGCAGAGCAGACGGAAAAGGTAGAGCAGTTAGAAAAAATGGTACAAAAGAGTACCGAGAAATTAGGGGAATCCGACAAGGCAACCCAGAAATACACCCAGATTTTGAATGCGGCCAAGATAGATGTAATCAAAACGACCCAGGCACTGGAACAGAACGAAAAGGCAATAACAGGTTTGTCCGAGGCAACCGGCGATCACCTGGCCGATTTGAAAAAACTGGAGGACGAATACCAGAAAAATAAAAAGGCGGTCAGAGAGCAGCAGGAAGAATTTAAAGGACTGAAATCCGAACTTGACAAAGCGGAAAAGGCGCTGGATTCCGCCAGAGAATCTACAGCCAAAAGCAATGAGGAAATCGAGCGGCAGGCAGCTGAGGTTGAAAAGTTACGAGATGCACTGGGCAAGCAGGAGGCTCAATTAAAGGATACCAGCAGGGAAACTGAACGGTTAAAAGCGGAGCTCAAGCAAACATCTGGCAGTTTGGTTGATGTGGCTGAGTCCGCTGAAGATGCCGGAAAAGACCTGAAAAATATGAAAGAAGGTTTGGAAGATGTTTCTGGCGCTTCTAAAGAAGCAAAAAAAGAAGGAGAAAATTTTGGATCATCTTTTTTAGACATTCTTGATAAATTAGGGGTAAATACTGGCGATTTAAGAGAAAAAATTGAATCTGTTGCGCAAGAACTAACAGAAACTCGAAAACAAGGCGGCGATATGGGCTCCGGATTAAAAACAGCAATGGAAAATGTCGCGCTTCCGGCTACACTGGCTCTTTTGGCTGCATTAGAAAATGTAACGAAAGAATTAATTGAAGTTGGTGAAGAAGGCGAAAAAAATATATTCCGTTTAAAGGAGTCTCTTGGTATTACTGAAGAGGAAGCAAGAGAAATGAGCAATGAAGCCAAGAAAATATTTTCCAAAGGCTGGGGAGAAAGCCTAGAAGAAGTAGAAATTGCTCTTATTGAGATAAGAAAAATGTTACATCAAACAGGAGATGAAGCCACAGAAACGGCAAAGCAGGCTTTTTATATTCAAGACATATTTGGGAAGGATTTACAAGATGTAATTAAAGCAACTTCTCAAGCTGTAGAAAATTTTGGGATATCGTCTGATGAAGCTCTTGGTATTATTTTGGCCGGACTTCAAAACGGAGCTGATAAGAGCGGAGATTTTTTAGATTCCATTGATGAATTTTCTCCAATTTTTGCCCAAGCCGGAGGTTCTTTTAATCAATTTGTCTCATTATTGATTTCTGGGTTGGATAGCGGAGCAAGGTCAACCAATGAAATTTCAGATGCCTTTAAAGATTTCTTTATTGCAGCAAGAGAAGGTTCAGATGAGTTTAAAGACGCTTTATCTGCTCTAGGTATGAATAGTAAATCAACAACAAAGATATTGGTTGAGGGTAACGAACAAAGTATAAAAACATATCAGGAGATAGTAAAGAGGCTTGGTGATGTAAAAAACGCTCAAAAACAAGCCGAAATTGCCTCTGCTTTGTTTGGCACAAAGTGGGAAGATATAGGTACTAAGGCGATCGTTTCAATGGGTAAAATTGACAGTAATCTTGAAAAAACAACAAGAGATATCAAAAAGGCTACACGAGATATGGAGGAGGCAACATCTACATCCTTTGATAGAATGTCCAGAACAATTAATACATGGTTTAGCACATTAGGCAGTAATCTTGTAAAAATGGGCAATGATTTCAGAAAATTCTGGCAAAATATTAGCTCTGAATCCAAAAACATTTCGTTGTTGCCTAACTTTAAGAATAGCGGAAAAATTTCAGGCTACGCCTCCGGCACCTCCTCCGCAACCCCCGGCCTCCACGTGGTCAGCGAGGGCACCGGCCCGGAGATTATTACCGCCCACGGCAAACAGACCTTGGTCCCCAGCCCGTCAATGGTGAACTTCCAGGGCGGCGAGCAGGTGCTGAACGCCGCCCAGACCCAAGCGGTGATGGGCAACCGGGGCGCAGATGTGTCCATACCCGGCGGGCAGTCCACTGCAAAGATAGAGGCGGCGGCGGTTATGGCCCATAATGACGCTGACCGGATTGTGGGGCTGCTGATGGATATTAAAAATAAACTGAATATGAATACTACAGCAACGGGGGATAATGTATTTAATGTCAACATTGATCCAACTAAAATGCAGGAGATTGATCAATTGTTGACGTTCGCCAAGCAGGCACAGATTATGAGGAGGAAGAGGGGGTTGTAAAATGCCACAGGTAGGGATTTCAAAATTTAAGGTTGTGTCTCTATTCAACGGGAAGTACTACCAGGACCGATGGCTCAAAGACGCTATAGTTGCGTATAGCGAAGGGGTTTCTAAAGGGCAGCCAGACAATGAACATACGGCGCTGGCGATAAAATTTGATGTCCCACAGTCTTACTGGGGACAGGCCATAAGTGATATATATATCAAGCTTCATTTTGTTGGTGATCAAAAGGTGGATGGAGGTTCATCTCAACCTATTACTGGCACTATAAACC
The DNA here is from genome assembly GCA_022800935.1 of Oscillospiraceae bacterium. Lineage (GTDB taxonomy): Bacteria > Bacillota > Clostridia > Oscillospirales > Ruminococcaceae > UBA1405. The sequence goes on along the minus strand of JAAWRH010000069.1, from coordinate 6,127 downwards.
TTGATGTATACACGATAGACCACGGAGCGGATATTGATGATTTTACAAGCTTTGACATAAAAAATATTTGCGCACTTTATAACCACCCTGTTTCAAGGCAATTAAATTATAAAAATGGAGTAATAGAACACCGGCTTACATCGGTTTTACCAAATATGGGTTCTATGGTCAATGATGGAGTTATTTTTAAATTTGACCCAGCACAAAATGATATTCCATCTCATAAAGATTATTTTGCAATCATAAATGAATTGTACACACAAAGTCTTGTACAGACAAACGCAAATATTACCTTTGGTGGAACGCGAAATATACAGGCGTGGTGGAGAAGCAACGGCCAAAAATATTGGAACCGGCATGAAGATATTGAAATAAGGTGGGATTACTGGGCCAATTTTTTAGGCCCCTATGTGCAGAAAAGCGCAATTATCACTTGGAGAGCATCTTCAGGCGCGCAAGAGCATCAAATTCAGGTAAATAGTTCTGAAATGCGGGGGATCATTCCGGCCAATACTATTTCGACTAATCAGGCTCAATTTAAGATTACCGCCACAATACAATTCCCGTGGAACGGAACAACCATTACAGCTGAAAGCCCGTCCTGGAGTACCCTAAACACAGAGGATTTGCAAACCCATACAGAATCCCTTTCCCCCAACGGAGTGTTTGTGGACGGAAAAATCGTCATCCTGAAATGGACCCATGTATCCATATATGGAACTAAGCAGAGTAAAGCGGATATCCAATACCGTTCTACCCCCGCCGAGGAATGGAAGAACTTGGCAACCGTAACCGGCAGTGATACCAGTTATACCGCAAGCACCAGCATGTTCCCAGCCGAAACCGTATACTGGCGGGTGCGTGGGTACAATGTTGACGGCCTGGCCGGAGTATGGAGCGAACCGGCATCTTTTACCATCCGCAAGCCCCCGGACCCTCCGGAGATTGGAACGATTCCCGCCGGGGCGAGGCCTAAAATTACATGGAACTCCATCAATCAGGCGGCCTATCAGGTCAAGATTGCAAACCTGATTGACACCGGACCGGTATCCGGAACGGCGCAAACATACCAGGTGATGGATTATTTTCCGGTGGGAAGCTATGTTGTGTATGTCAGATACCAAAACCGCTATGGATTGTGGTCTGAGTACGCCATGAAGGAGCTGCCAATCGCCTTTGCTCCCCCGGCGGCGCCCGTCGTGGAAGCCTACCGGGAAGGACTGAATGCTGTGCTCTGGATACAAAACAGCGACCTATACCGAAAAATCTATATCCTGAAGGACGGCAAGCCCATTGCCCGAACGACCACCAACGCCTATACCGATTACACCGCCGGGGCGGTCAACCATTATACCGTCCGCGGGATTGCCGCTGATGACAGCTGGGCAGATACGGATATCAGTATAGATATCCCGCTAGATTCCGGGGCTGTACTGTGCGCGGCTGACAATCCATCTAAGGTTATCACTATGCAGCAGACAAGCACCTTTCAAAAATTTAATGAGTCGTTCTCTTTTGGCGGTGAAAAGGTGGATATCGTGGGCAAACGGTATGGCATTTGGGAGTATTCCGGGCTGGATGCCCGGTCTGTTACCGCCAATGAATACCTGGTGACAGAGGAAGACGCGGAAGAACTGAAAACGCTATGCGCAGCCCACAAAACGGTTTTATACCGGGACGCTTTTGGAAACCGGATATGGGGCGCAATTACCCAGCTTTCCGCCGTCCACACCGATTACAACGGCGGTGCAATGGCGGCAGTGGATATGACCATCATGCAGGTGGACCGGGACGAAACGATTGTATATGACCCTCCGGAGGTGACGGCAAGATGATTGCAATGTCAGAGGCCGAGCGGCGGCAGATGATAGCCAACGACGGCTCACGGGTAGTTAAATTTTACGGTGAAGTGCTATCCGGCGGGATGCCGGGGAAAAAGATTGCCTGCACCGGCAGTGTAGACCTGGATGTTTCGGCGGATATTATCCGCACGGCCTCTCTGACACTGACGGAAAAACTGGACTGGCTTAACGTGGAAATCCGGGTGGTGGAGGAAATAAACGGAAAGCCTTATCCCCTTGGGATATTTGTCCCCTCCTCCCCCACGGAGCAGGTGCAGGGCGGCGGCCGAAAAACCTATGATGTGGAATGTTATGACAGAACAATCCGCCTCCAGCAGTCGGGATTTATCGCCCCGCTGTTGCTGAAGGCGGGGACCCCATACCTGGATGCCGTGCAGCAGATCGCTGAGGATGCGGGAGCGGGAAGCATATTGATCAAGGATGATCAGTATCACACTCTTCCCACAGACCGGGTTTTTGAGCGGGGGACTAACCGGCTGCAGGCAATCAACTCTCTGCTGGATGAGATTAACTATAACCCCATTGTGTGCCTGGCGGATGGGACCTTTATGTTGTCGGCTTATCAGGACAAACCGATAGAGCATCCGGAAATTACATATGATGGGACCACATGCAAGGCGCTGTCACCGGGGTATACCTCCACACTTGACGCCTTTCATGTCCCTAATGTGTTTTTTGTTACGGTTTCCAATCCGGATATGATAATGAGCTATAGCAGCCAGTACATCAACGACAACCCTGAAAGCCCCTTTTCCACGGTCCGGCGTGGAATCGAGATTGTGACAGAGCTTGACCCGCCGGATGTAATCGGGGGACAGGAGGAGCTTGATATCTGGTGCAGGCGCAAGGCCATGGAGATTACCGACATATCGGAGACAATCACCTTTCAGACCCTCACGATGCCGGTGCATGAGTACAAAGACGTGATATCCCTGGATTACCGGGGGCACACGGGGATATATCAGGAAACAGGGTGGACAATCCCGCTTTCGGCGGGCGGACTTATGAGCCATAAAGCAAGGAGGATATTATGACAAACAATCCATTTATTGAGGAACGTCAAAAAAGGGGACAGGAAATTATCCGTATCGGAACAGTGGAGGCTGTGGAAGGAAGTAGCTGGACCATCAAATGGGATGGCGAAGGCGCCCCAATGGACACAACATACTCCAGAGTGGCATCATACACTCCGGCGGCGGGGGACCGGGTTGTCGGGATACAGAGGGCGAGCACATACGTTATTTTAGGAAAGCTGGTGCACTGATGACAAAAATAGAAGTAACGGGAAAAGTAATCCCCTCAGGGGTGCTGGACAAGAAATTTGTCCAGGGCGAAAACAAGATGGAGAAAATACAGTTTGCGCTGCCCTTAAATTACGGCGGCGTGGACATGGCGGCCATGAACTACACCCTGCGCCTGGCCAACGTGGCGGGAACTGTGACCAGCGCGGCCCTGGCCAAAACCGTGGCGAACAAAGTCAACCTGGAATGGACGGTGACGGAGGATTTTGTCCGGATGCCGGGCAACTGCCGGATAGAGCTGGACGGCGTGGACGCGGACGGAGCGCATAAATTCCTGGCTGTGTCCGCCTGGTTTGATGTGCTGAAGAACCTAGGCCAGGGGTCCAACCTGCCGCCAAAGGATGAGATAACCGCGGCGCTGGAGAGTATGCAGGTATATGTAAGCGGCGCGGCGGCCAGCGCGGAGGATGCAAAGAGGTGGGCGGAGCAATCGGCGGCGGCATCGGCGGAGATTGAGCAGCAGCTCCAAGACGCGGTGGACGTAACCCAGGCCCTGACGGACAAGACCACAGAGGCCCAAGGAGTGGTGGATGAGCTGGGTGATATGCTGGCGGAGGCGGATTTGTCACAGTATGTGACAAAGACTGGAACCTCCGTAGTCACCGGAGACCTCCGCATCCCGGCCCCTGCGACGGCTGACTCGGCGGTTAATAGGAAATATGCGGACGGGAAGCTTGACAAAACTGGCGGGACTATGGAAGGTTTGATAGTTTCAAAATATGGGTCAAATGAAAATAATCCTGCTTTTAGTATCCAAACCAACGGAAATCCGGGAAGCTGGAACACACCACCAATTGAGTTTAAGAATGGAAGTACTCTTGGCGATACTTTTTGGTTAAGGTTCGCAAAAGCTTCTAACACGGATGGGCTCATAATTCCTTCAAAACTAAAAGAAGGTTTGCCGGATGTTAATTCTCGTTTTAGATACACGCATGGTGATACTCCGGTTGAAGGAACTGACCTCACTCCAAAAGACTATTCCGATGCCGTACCCTACCAGTACGCGAAAAAGGCGGGGTGGAACTATCCAGAAGCTTTGTTAAAAAAATATGTGTCAAATACTCCAGTTGTAATTCAAAAAGTATACAATAATACTACTTCGAGGGGGTACCAACGTTTAGCTATTAGCAAGGAGGCTATTGGAACTACAAATGTTGGCGGAAATTTGATAATAAGGGGATGCTGTCGCCACTACGAAGATGCGATGTTTTTTACCATTTGTATAAATAACCGTGTTTCTTCAGCAACGTGTGTAAATTTTGAGGGATTTGGAAATGAGAAAATAAATATTGGTAAAAATGGAAATATACTGGTAGTTATAAATGCTGATAACAAGTATGAAGTTTATTTTGAAAAAACTTCTGCTGACAATAAGTGGCTATTATTAAATATAGAAATGATTCAGGATTACGAAGCGTGGACGATTGATGCTCCTACAAATATTACCCTCACCTCCGGCACCATCCCCGGCACGAAAATCTGGGACCTGAAGACTGCGTGGGGGACGACCAGTAGGACGCAGATTACCAAAGAGGAAGTCGAAGGTGGTATCCAATTTAATGGTACTACTGTAATGGGCCTTCAATCCTCAGGTAATAGTGCTAACTCTTGTTTTTTTGAGTTTAAAACTAAAAGAGAGGGAACTGAAAAGAATATAAGACTACAAGGATGGAGTGCTGCTACCACAGATGATCTTCCTAGATTACATATTTCTGTGGTTGGTTCAGACAATGTTGAACGTGAAGTTCAGATTGTAGGTATATCAGATCCAAAAAACGCTTCCGAAATAGTTAATTTACGAACGCTAAATAATCGTCTAGCCACCCTCGAAGCCAAGCTAACCGGCAAAACGGTTGCCGAAGTCCTGGCCGCTAACTCAATCCCCGCTGCGGCCCCATCCCTGGAAAAATCATCTGAAGAAGAGGAGGAAATCACCGTATGATGAGAGGCATTGACCTAAGCCAAAACAACACCAACCTAAACTTCCGAACCTTGCGCCGCCTGGGGTATGACTTTGCCATTCTCCGGGACGGCTTTGGGTGGGGGCCGCCGGGCAGGCTGGACAAGCTCCTGGACAGCCACTATAAAAACGCCACCGCCGCTGGAATGCAGATAGGCTACTATCACTACATATATAGCACCGACGCGGCGGGAGCCAAACAGGAGGCCAAGGAAGCCCTGGAATACATCAAGGACAAGCGCTGCGACCTCTTTATAGCCTGCGATATTGAGGAGGCCGCCCACGTCCAGCTACCCGACAAAACCATCACCGAGATGGTCCTTACCTTTGCCAACACTATCCGCGCCGCCGGATATACCCCTGCTGTGTACAGCATGGCATCCCTGCTCAACCGCCTGCAATGGGAGCGCATCCCCGACGACGTGATTGTCTGGGCGGCCCACTGGGGCGTGGACAAGCCCGGAGTCAATCACCGGGTGGACTGCTGGCAGCATGATGTGGTCGGCATGAGCTCACAGGCCAATTTGCGGGGGACCATCCCCGGCGCGGGGGGAGACATCGACGTGAATATCCTGTACGCAGAGGACATCACAGACGGAGAATCAGACGGGGAATCCGTCTGGAAGGAACGCTATGAACGCCTGGCGGAGCAGATTACGCAACTGGCGGAGAGCTGTATTGTAGGCGAAAAATAAAAAGGAGGTCAAAATCATGAAAGAGGGCATTTGCACAACCATTGGCATCATCGGCGGCGGGATCGCCGCGCTGTTTGGGGGCTTTGACGCCGCCTTGCTCACCCTCATACTGTTTATGGGGATTGACTACATCACGGGACTGATTGTGGCCGGGGTTTTCCACACATCGGAGAAAACCGAAAACGGGATGCTGGAAAGCCGCGCCGGGTGGAAAGGGCTTTGCAGGAAGGGAGTGACACTCCTCATCGTGCTGATTGCCTGCCGCCTGGACCTGATGATGGGGAGTAATTTTATCCGGGATGCGGTTGT
>JAAWRH010000027.1 GCA_022800935.1 Oscillospiraceae bacterium | reverse complement strand
ATGATGAACTACACCAAGATGAACGTTCTGGTGCAGTCCGCTCAGGCCATGCTGGCCCAGGCCAATCAGCAGCCTCAGTCCGTGCTTCAGCTGCTGCAATAATTGCGGTAACTTTAGCAATATGGCAATTACCTTAAATTCTGCCGCCTGACTGCCAGGCGGTGACCATGGGGGAGGGTATGTTTCGGCATACCCTCTCTTTTTGTGCGGACTTTATCATTGCTTTTCTTCCCAGGATATGTTAATATGGTATGGGAAATCCAATAACCGGGAAAGGAAGACATCAAATGCAGACTTCATACTATAAGGAATACAGCGAAAGCCTCCAGCGGGATATGGAATTCAAGGTCTACGGCCAGGGCGGCAAGCCCTGTATCGTGTTCCCCTGCCAGAACGGGCGGTTCTTTGACTTTGAAAGCTTTCAGATGACCGATATCGCCGCCCCCTGGATTGAGGAGGGGAAGCTCCAGCTCTTCTGCGTGGACTGCGTTGACCTGGAAAGCTGGTCCGATACCAACGGAGACCCCCGCCACAGGTCCGAGATGCAGGAGAGGTATTTCAATTATATCGTCGATGAGCTGGTCCCCCGCATTCACCAGATCAACGGCAGCGGCCTCAAGCTGATGGCCACCGGGTGCAGCATGGGCGCGACCCACTCCGGGATTGTGGCCCTGAGACGGCCGGATATCTTTGACAGCTGCATCTGCATGAGCGGTTTTTACCATGCGGGGTACTTCTTTGGTGGGTATATGGACGACCTGGTGTACAACAACTCGCCGGTGGATTTCATCGCCAATATGCCCGCGGACCATCCCTACATCGGCATGTACAACAACAACCGCTTTATCTTCTGTGTGGGACAGGGCGCGTGGGAGGATGAGCTGCTGGACAGCACCCGCAGGCTCCAGAATGTGTTCCAGCAGAAGGGAATCCACTGCTGGGTGGATATCTGGGGCCCTGACGTGAATCACGATTGGCCCTGGTGGAAAAAGCAGTTCCCCTATTTTCTGGACAAGCTGCTGTAATTCCACGGAACATGCGATTTTGACAGGCGCTGTCCCCATTGGCAGCGCCTGTTTTTATAGTTGATTCACAAGGGAAAGGGGGAATGGCGGATGAAGGTCCGCTTTACTTCCCAAAGGGTTCTGGTGCTTGTTTTGGCTGCTTTTCTGCTGGCCTGCGGGGTGATATTCCTTTTTCTCCATAGAGGCGGGACAGAGGGGCTGTACGCGGAGGTGACAATACAGGGGGAGAAGGTGCTGGAGATTCCCCTGGGGGAAAAAGAAGTCCCGCAAATGTGGAGCCTTCAGGAGGAGTTCGGGGTCCCCGTTTTCCTGGAAAGGGATGGGGGACGGATTCGGTTTGTGGATGTGGACTGTCCGGACCATATCTGTGAGAAGACGGGATGGATATCCATGGCATATCAGTCGGCGGTGTGTATGCCGAACCGGACGGTGGTGACGGTATATGGCCGCTGACGGCATCGTTCGCGGACTGGAAAAGAGAAAACCTGAACAGGGTAATCGATTCAAAGGTGGAATTGCAGATGGCGGGGAATTTATTGATGGGCATCAGTCAAGATGAGCACGAGCGGGCTGTATTCCGCAGCAGGAGGATATATCAGTCAGATTTGGATTCTAATATTAGGACGGCGGAGGATAGAGGACGAAAAGAAGGAAGACTAGATGGAATAAAGGATGTTGCCAAGGGGCTGCTGTCAATCGGTCTGCCTATTAGTCAAATTGAATTGACGACAGGATTGACAGAGAGTGAAATTAGATCTCTATTATCCTGACAACAAAACCGGGGTTGTGAAAAAGAACCGTTCCTTTTTCACAGCCCCGAATGCTGATATCCCTTATTCTCCATTTACAGAGAGAGGAATCTGTATCGTCACCGTCGTGCCCTTGCCCTCTACGCTGTCCAGCGTCAGCTTGCCGCCGTGGAGGTTGATGATCTCGTCCGCCACCGCAAGGCCGATACCGGAACCCCGGCGGGTGGAGTTGGCCTTGAAAAACTTCGCCTTTACGTTGGGTAGGTCCTCCTTGGAAATCCCGATGCCGGTGTCCGCTATGGTGATGACGGCGAAATCCCCCTGGGCCTTTGCCGTCACTTCCACCGTGTCCCCACTGTCCGAGTATTTCAGGGCGTTGTCCAGGATGTTGACAAACACCTGCCGCAGCCGGTTTTTGTCCCCGATGACCGTCAGAAAGATTTCCGGCTCATCGTAGAGAAGGCTCAGGCCCTCCCGCTTAGCCCGCTCGGTGAACATCAGCACCGCCTCGCTGAGCTCTGCCACCAGGTCCATCCGGCTCATGATTAGGGACAGGCGGCCGGTCTGCATCCGGGAGAAGTCCAGCAGGTCCTCTACCATGGAGGACAGACGCTCCGTCTCCCCGATAATCACCTGCATGCCCTTCTGTATCAGCTCCTTGTCCCCCGCGTCCGCGTCCCGCAGCGTCTCTCCCCAGCCCTTGATGGCGGTCAAGGGGGTCCGCAGCTCGTGGGAGACAGAGGAAATGAAGTCGTTCTTCACCTTGTCCGCGTTGGCCAGCTCGTCGGCCATGTAGTTGATGACGTCCGCCAGGTCCCCAATCTCGTCGTCGTGCTTCTTCTCTATCTTGGCCTGGAAATCCCCCTGGGCAATCTGCTTGGCCGCATTGCCCACCGCCCCCAGGGGAGCGATGATGGAATTGATAAAATAGGAGCTGGAGATGGCCACAAACAGCACGACCATCAGACCCAGGGAGGCGATAAGCAGAATCATCAGCCATATCTGCTTATCCACCGCCGTCAGCGCCACCGAAAGGCGGATGGCGGACAGCTCCTCGCTGGCCGTCGGGGCCCGCCTGGAAAGGGACATGACGTGCTCGCCGTTGATCTCCCCCCGGTGGACGCCGGTGCCGTTTGGAGCGATGAGGGCCTCCTGATAATCGGGGGTGGAGAGCTTTTCGCTGCTCTGGAAACCGCTGGAGGTGATGACCACCATCCCCTGTCCGTTGATGGCCATCAGCTCCATGCGGTTTTTTTCCTCAAAGTTTGCCACCATGGAGCGGATTTCGCTGGTAAAATCTGCGGAGCTGTCGTTGGCGTAGGTATCCATAAGGGCAGAAAGGGTGGTCATGCGGGATTCCAGGGCCTGCCGCACCAGGCTGTAGTAATACTCCCGCACAGTGAACGATCCCACAATAACCAGCCCCGCCAGAATCACCAGAATGACCCCAAAGCTGTTGATCAGCCAGCGGCGGGTGATGCGCCTTACTGCCATGGCTCTGCCTCCCCTGTTCTCGTCTGCGCGGCGTTTAACCGTTCCACTTGTACCCGAACCCCCACACGGTCATGATATATTTCGGCGCTGAGGGCTCCTCCTCGATTTTCATCCGCAGGCGGCGGATGTTGACGTCCACGATTTTGACGTCCCCGGAGTTCCCCTCACCCCACACCTTGTCCAGGATGGCGCTGCGCTCCAGCGCCACATTGACGTTGGAGAGGAACATCTCCATAATCTGGAACTCCACCTGGGTCAGATCGATGGGCTTGTGGTTTTTCCGCAGAGAGCGGCTTTTCAGGTTCAGCACAAAGGGCCCGGACGACAGCTCCTCAGAGGGCTGGCCCGCTCCCGCCGCCATGGTCACCCGGCGGTGGACGGCGTCCACGCGGGCCACCAGCTCGGAGGGGCTGAAGGGCTTTGTCACATAGTCGTCTGCCCCCAGCATCAGCCCGCTGACTTTGTCCATCTCCTGGGATTTGGCGGAAAGCATGATGATGCCGATAGAGCTGCTCTTTTTGCGGATTTCCTTGCACACCTGAAAGCCGTCTATGCCGGGCATCATAATGTCCAGCACAGCGACATCGAAGTTTCCGCCGGTTTCCTCAAACACCTGTAAAGCGGCCTCGCCGTTGGGCACCTCTGTTACCTCGTAGCCGGCGCGGCGCAGGTTGATGACTACAAAGTCGCGGATGACGTCTTCATCCTCGACCACCAGAATTCGTTTCATAGGCTGTCCCTCCTGATAGGATTGTTTGGTTAGCGGGTTATCGCCCGGCTGATGGGGTTTTTAGGTGAGCAGGAACATCTCCTCCAGCTGGGCATAGGTGATTACAAATTCCTCTCCCGCCGTCTCCGGCGGAATGTACGCGTAGTATTCCAAATTCCCCTTGGTGCGGATGATCCGGTAGGTGTCCGCGTCAAACTTGTCATGGTAATCCTTGGACGAGTATACCTTGATCCGCAGAAGCTCCTCCCGGAGCTGGCTCAGGGAGCCGTTATAAATCCAGAAACGCCATTCGCCGCTCTTGTCCTCCTGGGTGATTGTCACCTTGTCCCGCCAGCTCATGGGGAAACGGACCATGTATCCCGCCGCCAGGTTGACCGCTACCGGCACCACGCGGCTGATTCCATTGTGGTCCAGGCAGTTGTAGTTTACCAGATACAGCGCCTCCTCCTGGGCGTTCTCATAGCCGGGCAGCGGCTCCGGCATGGGTACGTCCATGATGCCGTCCTTGTCAATGTCCTGACAGGTGAGGGCCATGGTGCGGATGGTGGATTCGCTGTAATCGTCCACATCGTAAATCAGGCGGGAGGTCAGTTTTCCCTGTTCCCGGTCAAAATAAAGGACATCGGTGCAGTAGAGGTTCCCGCTGATGCTCCCGTCGATAAACACGGCAGGGGTGCGGTCGGCCAGCAGCCCGTATTTTACCTCCTGATAGGAGGTAAACGCGTTGGTCATGCGGTATTCCTCCCCGACGATGTCCACCACGTTCTCCTCTGGGAGGAGGGAGGCCAGCTTGGCGTCCACCGGCTTGGCCTGGGAGCTGGCCTCCAGCAGCAGCAGGTCGTCATGCCGCCCGCCGGTCAGCCGGGTCACCAGCAGCTCCGAATAGGTGTTGGAGAACAGGCTTTTCATCTGCCTATTTTGGAAGTGATACAGGTTTACCGTTTTCAGCTCCTGGTTGGTCCGCTCCCATCCGATAAGGATGTCACAGCCGCCCTGTCCGGAGATATCCACAAACTGGATTTGGTCCACCGCCGTCCCGTTGCCGGGATAGGTCTGGAGGGCCTTCCAGCCGCTTCCGTCGTTGTCAAGGATACAGATTTGGGTCTGATATTCGATGTTGTTTGGGTCGTCGTAAAAGACGAGGGCTTCCTCCGCGCCGTCGCCGTCCAGGTCATACATGACAAAGGCAGAGAGATATTCCCCACGGCGGGGGTATTTGAGCTTTTCGGCCCTTCCCGCTCCTACAGCCGCCTCCAGGGCGCTGGAGATTTCCTTCTGCTCCTGTGTCAGCTTGGGCGGATGGAGGAGCTCGTCTATGCCGGGCTGAAGAAAGCTTTCCAGACTGATATCCCCGCAGCCAGGCAGGGAAAACAGGCAGAGAACGCCAAGCAGCGCCAAAAGCCCGCGTTTGCAAATTGACATGGCCTCGCCTCCTTTGGTTTCGCACCGTCCGGGCGGTGCGCCGGGCGATTTTGAACAGGCCCTTGTATCCATTTTATCATGAACTTTCGCCAATGTCTACCTGGATTTGGCCTATCTCTATTGAAACCCACCCCACAATGTGATAAAATGAACCCCGGAACGCCATTTCAGAATTCAACCATACAGGGGGATTACTATGGAAAATCAAACGCCCGATACTTCGTCTGCACCGTCCACAATCTGGCAGAAGCTGTCTGTTCCGATTCTTGTTGTCGGGGTGGCGCTGATGGTATTCTTTTTTCAATGGCTGTTCAGCCTCATGTATCCCCAGGATTCCTATCGTGTGTACACCAACTGGGAAATCACCGAGCTGACCTCCGAAAGCCTCCTGACAGAAAAGGGGCTGGACGGCGTCCGCCGGACCATTGACCGGAAGGGTGCCAAGGAACTATATCTGGATGCTATTGACGAGCTTTGCTTTAACAGCGCAGGAAAGCTGGTTTCGGGGCGATTTGTGCTTCTTGCCTTTGATCGAAAAGAGGAGAAGGGGCACGAATACCTTCTCACTCTGTCCCAGGACGGCACGGAGAAATATCCGGTCAAGCTGGAACGTCTGGAGGGCTCTGTCCCGTATCCCGATGACCTCCAGGACAGAGCCCCCTATGAGGCGCTGTACACCCTGTCCCATCATCCGTTGGAGGAGCTTGCCAACCAGAAGCCCATCGCCAGCGAAGGCTGTTTTCTCCTGAACACAGCCGGGAGCGGGACCATTGTGGAAACCGACCGGGAGGCCCCGGCGTTAAAGGCGGAGGTAGAGGAGGCGGACGTGTGGTTTGTCCGCTCCGGTGGAGGCTGGTTCCAGGTAACTGATCCCGCGCAGATTTCCCCGCGGTTTTCTCCCCTTTTGCTGACCGTAAAGGATGGGGACAGCGAACCGGTGATTTATGGCTGGCTGATGCTGGAAATCCCGGCGGAGACGGAAAAACAGAATTGACCTTAGAGAGGCGGCAATAAAAATGAACTTTGAACAGACCGTTGACTATATTATCAACCTGCGCCATCGGAGCGATATCAAGGGCCTAAGCCGTATGCGGCGCTTTATGGAGCTTTTGGGCAATCCTCAGGACAGGCTCTCTTACATCCACATTACCGGAACCAATGGAAAGGGCTCCACAACCGCCATGCTCAATTCCATCCTGACCTGCGCCGGGTACAGGGCAGGGATGTTCGTCTCTCCCTATGTGCTGGAGTTCCGGGAGCGGATTCAGATTGGCGGGGAGATGATTCCCAAGGAGGAGTTAGTGCGGATTGTTCAGAAGATAAAGCCTGTCATTGACCGGATGTATGAGGAGGGGGATGGCCCGGTACAGTTTGAGGTGGTGACGGCAATCGGCTTTGTCTACTTTGTGGAGCAGAAATGCGATGTGGTCTGCCTGGAGGTGGGGATCGGCGGTCTGAAGGACAGCACCAATATCATCCGGGAGCCCCTGGCAGCGGTGATTGCCAACATCGGCTTGGACCACACCAATATGCTGGGGAACACGGTGGAGGAGATAGCCGCCCAAAAAGCGGGCATCATAAAGGGGAAATGTCCCGTCTGCGTTTACCCCGGCGTGGACCCCGGAGCACTGGCGGTCATTATGGAAAAGTGCGCCGAAAACGGCAGCACGCTGATTCAGGGCAACTTTCGCCACGCCGATATCCTGCGGCAGGATATCAATGGGACTGTTTTCACCTATAACAGCCTGACAATCCGTCTCCCGCTTCTGGGGCAGCACCAGGTGTGCAATGCCATCAACGTCATTGAAACGGTCCGCGCCATACGGGGGGCGGGCTTCCGTGTTTCGGACGAGCAGATCGTCCGGGGCATCGGGGCGGTCAAATTCCCCGCCAGGACCGAAATCCTCTGCAAAAATCCCCTTACCATTGTGGACGGCGCCCACAACGACAACGGCGCGGAGGCGCTGGAGGCAGTGATTAAAGATATTTTAAAGGACAGGCCGCTGGTACTGATTATGGGGATGATGGGGGACAAGGACTGCCAAAAGGTGGTAAGAAGGCTGGCCGCCCTTGCGGATGCGGTCATTGCTGTGACCCCCAGCCTGGAGTACCGCGCCCTGCCCAAAGAGGAGCTGGCCAAGCTGGCGGGGGAGGTATGCCAAAGGGTGGAGCTGGGGGACGGCTTCCGGCAGAGCTGGCTGCGGGCGGCGGAGCTGACCGGAGAAAAGGGAACCATCGTCATCTGCGGTTCGCTGTACCTGGCAACCGACATGAGGGACGCCGTTCTCGCACTGCTTCGGGAGAACAGCATCTGCAAATAAGTCAAAGGAGAAACCAATGCTGAATCTTTTTGATACATTTATGCGCAGGTTTTGCCTGTATCTGGGGATTGTTATGGTCATCTGTGGGATACTGCCCATTGTCACCCACGGAATTTGGCGGAGCGAGGGCATTTGGGCGCTGCTGCTGGGGGGAGCTTTTCTTCTGCTTCTCCGGCAGGAGGCTTTGTTTCAAAAGCTGTTTGGAAGGCATTGGCACAAAATAGAGCGGGCCGCCTACGGGCTGGTTCTTGTAGGAGTTGCGTTTGCGCTGTTTTTGACGGTGATGATTGTGTGGTATGCCTTCTTTCACTACCCGCCAAAGGATGCCGAAACCACCCTGGTGGTGCTGGGGTGTAAAATCAACGGGGACCGGCCCACGGTGATGCTCCGCCAGCGGCTGGACAGCGCCCTGCGGGTGCTGGAAAAGGACCCCTCCCTGAACTGTGTGGTGTCGGGGGGACAGGGGCCGGACGAACAGTTCACCGAAAGCCATATCATGCGGGAATACCTGATTGGAAAGGGAATCGCCCCGGAGCGTATCCGGGAGGAGAGCCGCTCCACCAGCACCAGGGAAAACCTGATCTTCTCCCGCCAGGTCATAGCGGAGGCCGGGTGGCCGGAGACCATGACCATTGTCACCAACGGCTATCACCAGTGCCGGGCGGCGCTGATGGCCAAGGGCCTGGGGATTGATTTTTACAACCGCTACGCCCCCACCTCCTTTTATCTGGTTCCGGCGTATGTTGTGAGGGAATACCTGGGGATTGTGCATCTTTGGATTTTTGGGGAATAAAAAACCAGCCATGGACGTTATTTCAGACGTTCATGGCTGGTTTATTTATTCTGTTCAATGTTCTAAAGAATACTCCTGTTTGACTGATTTATTAGGAAAGTAACGGCTTTTTGTCCTTTAAAATACTCTCCACTTCTTTTATTGTCTTTTTGGATATATTGGCTATTTGTTCCAGGGTAAGGCCGTTTTGGTGCATACCCAGAATGTACTCAACGTCTAGCTCGTTACGACCTTCGTTCCATCCTTTGTTCTGCCATTTTTCCTTAATATACTGAGTCATGGTATACATTTCATCAACCTCTTTTCTGATGTTCTGCTCAATTGGTATTTCATACTCTTCGTTCATAATTGTCAGCTTTTCTTTCGGGTTCAGATTT
Organism: Oscillospiraceae bacterium; assembly: GCA_022800935.1. Taxonomy (GTDB): domain Bacteria; phylum Bacillota; class Clostridia; order Oscillospirales; family Ruminococcaceae; genus UBA1405. The sequence continues at coordinate 47,443 of JAAWRH010000027.1, read as the reverse complement.
TCTGATAGCAGCGCCCCCAGCAGCCGGTGCAGCCTGTATTTCTCATCCTTCTCTGCCAGCTGATCCTTTAAACCTACAAACATGATGTTCAGCAGGTCCAGCGTCCCCTCTAACGGATGCCTGCCCAATATATCTTCACTGGCCAGATGGATGTGCTTTATATAGTCCTCGCCCATGTATGGGCATATCCAGATGCTGTATACCCGCTTGACAGAATCAACTGAAATTTACTTCCCCCGTTACTGAAAAGAATGATTAAAACCCTCAAAAACCCCTTGACTCTTTTAGTCTATTGTGATAGACTAAAAGAGAACAAAAGACAGGACAAATATCAACAGTCAATTTTTAACAGCGAGGAAGTGTCATGATGGAACAAGATCAGAAATTGTTCGATTCCGAGTACCGTCTTCTCTCCATCGTCTGGGAGAACGAGCCCGTCCAGTCCGGCGAGCTGTGTAAGCTCTGTCAGGAGAGTCTGGGCTGGAAGCGCACCACAACCTATACCGTTTTGAAAAAGCTCTGCAATAAAGGCGTCCTCCAGAACGAGTCCGCCATTGTCACCTCCATCGACAAGAGGGAGGAGGTCCAGCGCCAGGAGGGCCAGGTGGTTTTGGACAAGGCCTTCGGCGGCTCCCTGCCCCAGTTCATCGCCGCCTTTTTGGGGGAACAGGGCATCTCCGACGCCGAGGCCCAGGAGATCAGGGATATGATTGACCTTTATCAGTCCAAGCGGGAAAAGGACCGCTGAGCAAAGGGGGAAACCGAAAATGGCGTCAGAATTGTTTATAGCCATCGCTAAAATGTCCCTGTTCGGGACGCTGACCCTGCTGGTGGTCTGCCTGCTGCTGGTCATTCTGGATTGGCTGAAGGCCCCCAAGAGGATGTCTGCCCTCATGTGTCTGGTGGTGGCGGTGCGTCTGCTCTGCCCGGCGGGGATACCGCTTCCGTTTGGGTTGTTCCGCCTCTCTCCGGTGGAAAGCGCGGTGAACCTGGTGCAGCGGACCCCGGATTCCCCGGTGGGGGATTATGAGGTCCACATCCAGGGAGATCCCGCCTTTGACCGCGCCGTGGAGGCAGGGGTGATTCCACAGGACGATAACATCATCAGTATCCCTGTGGTCATCACCAAGCCGGACAGCACTGTCCCCGCCGAAAAAGCCTCCGAAAAGAAGATACCCCTGCTGCTGTGGATATGGCTGGCGGGCTTCCTGGGAATGGCGGGCTACGGAATCATCTCTTACTGGATGCTGAAGCGTAAGATTGCCGATGCGGTAAAATGCCCGCAGCTGGGGAATAACGTCTACTTCTCTGACCGGATACCGGGCCCCTTTGTCTGCGGGGTGGTTCGCCCGAAAATTTACCTGCCCCTGACCATTCGGGAGGGGGAAATGGACTATATCCTCCTCCACGAGCGAACCCACATCCGCCGGGGGGACCATCTGGTCAAGATACTGTATTATCTCTCCCTATGTGTCCACTGGTTCAACCCCTTTGTGTGGAGCTTTCAGAAAATCGCAGCCGCCCAGATGGAATTCGCCTGCGATGAGGCGGTGCTGAAGAAGATGGGTACCGATATCAGCGCGGACTACAGCCGCTCGATTCTGAACCTGGCGGTGGGGCGCAAAATTGTGGGAAGCCCGCTGGCCTTCGGGGAGAATTCGCCTAAGGAAAGGGTGCAGAATATCTTGAAATATAAGAAACCGGCATTGATTGTCATTGGAATTGCCGCGGTCCTCTGTATCGCGGCGGTGGTGATATGTATGGCCTCTCCCCGGAGAAATGTCCCCCAGGCGGAGGCGGTGGTCTACTCCAACCTCCAGGCGGAGGTTATTGAGGAGAAGGACGGCGTCATCTCCGGCCGCATCATCACCGACTGCCCGGCGGGGGAGGCCGGAACAGAGGTCTTTATCCGCCGCAACGACGAGAAAAAGGGCAACTGGCTGGATGACGTTCAGCCGGGGGAATGGCTCAATATCGGCTATCAGGCGATTGAATATGACCGGGACGGCGGACCGGGAACCTATGTGGCGCTGGATATGGACTCTATGGACGAGTATGTCTCCACCTTTACCCTTTACCGCACAGGGGCGGCGGTGCAGCACAACGCCCTGTATAACAGCTTTGTGAATATGCAGCTTCCCTCCCTGCTGCTCAACTCCTACGATACGCAGGAGTGTACCCGCCAATACCCGGAGGCAGAGGAATTCCTGCGGGTGGAGATCGGGGAAGGGGGGTTCCGGGTATACTTTGTGTATCAGGAGGACGGAAAATACTATGTGGAGCATCCCATGGACTACCGCTCCCAGATATCCCAGGAAACCTATGACAGCCTGATGGGCTATCTGGACAAAAAGGAGATTGCTAACAGGAGCGGGGATATCCCGCCGGAGCCGGTGGAGCTGACCATGGAGGAGAAGCGCCCGGAAATCAGCCTGGGTGATACAGGAGCCCTTGTGAAAAAGGCCCAGGGCGGGCAGCCTTTGACCTGGGAGGACTTTGAAGGCTATGCCGACAGCGGCGACGTGGGAAGCGGGATTTATATTGTGTCCTATCCGGTGGAGGATGAAGAAAACCTGTTTATCCTGGTGGGGGCTATGGAGCCCGGCGGGGCGCTTGAATACGCCTACCTGACCGATGGTGATACCTCCGGGGAGGAGCAGCGGAGGATTGACCTGACCAAGTGTACCTATGAGGAATGGGAGGATTTTGTGGCCGCCCCCAAGGAACCCCCTGTGGTTCCGGCCGAAACCGTCCTGCCAACGGAGCCGGTCTCCAGCCAGGTCCCAGCTGCACCAGAGAAACCCCTGACCTACTTTGGAGCGGAGGTATTGGAGGCGTACAGCTACAACCCCGCGGGGTATACCTACCACAAAATCGACGACCGGAAACAGCTGGAGACTGCGCTGAACCTGCTGGAATCCGGCAAGACGGCGGCCCCGAAGGACGGGAGCGAAGGGGGCTTCCTGCTGCTGACCTCCACCGGCAGGGAGGAGATATACATCGACAGCCAGGAAAAGGAGCTGCTGACCCTTTGCAGGAACAACAACGCCGCCCAGCCGGGGCTGATTCAGTGGCTGGTGTTTATGAATCCGGAGAAGATAGATGACATTAAGTTTGAATCAGAGCAGGGCAGAGACTCCTGGGCCTTCTGGACAGGGGAGGATCAGGCGGTTTTAGAGGCTTCCGGCATCCTGAAAGGGATAAAAACTGATAACGGCACCGAAACCCAGGTGGAGCGGGATACAGACGGCGGCGGCCCTAATACAGGCGACTACAGCGTGTGTTCCATTCGCTTTAATACAGGGGTTTCGTATCGGGTGGAGCTTAGGGAAAACAGACTTGGCATCTATTCCAGCGATATGCGTTTTGCCCTTCACTATCAGCTCCCAAAGGGGGAATATGACAATCTGCTCCGCAGAATGCGTCAGGTTTACGAGAAAAAGCCTGCTCCGATACGCTCTGTGCCTTTAAAGGCCGAATCGGAGGAGGTAGAATCCATACAACTGGGCCTACTATGGGAAGAAGAATCGTTTAGTTATTCGGGCAAAGAACCTGAAAAGATTAGAAAAATCTGTGAGATAATGCGTACCTCTGAAATATATATGACAGGAGAACAGATCATATATGAAGACCCGGATGGAAATCCGAATACCGGTTCATATAATGGCTTTGACCTGTCTATTAAGTTTAAGGATGGTTCAGAGAGCTGGCTAATGCGTGATCGGGACGGAAGGCTGGACGTTTTCGGCAGAGGAGAAACATATGAGGGATATGCCTTTTATCAGGTGGACCACCGGGAGATTTGGGAAAAAATGTATCAGGTAATCAAGTAGCTTTGAGCAGGAGGATGAATTTATATGAAACTGAAAAAACTGTCATACCTTGCGGCAGCGGTGGCTGCGGCTGTCCTTACCGCGTTCCCAGTACAGGCAATATCTTTTAACACTGTACCCCAGGCAGTACAATCCGGTGTAACTGCCAAAAACGCTGTAACCTACTTTGGTTCGGAGGTATTGGAGTCATATACATACAATCCCCAAAAGCATACCTATCATAAAATTACCGACTCCAAACAGCTTTCGCTGCTGATTAAGCTGCTGGAATCGGGCAAAACCAAAGCGCCGAAGGGGGCCAAGGAGGGCGGCTTTCTGCTGGTGACGAAAAATGGCAAGCATGAAATCTACATCGACAGCCAGGAAAAGGAACTGCTGACCCTGTGCAAAAATAACAATGCTGCCTCTCCGGGACGGGTTCAGTGGTTGGTGTTTATGAGTGCGGACAAGATAACAGAGATGAGTTATAGTGGCTCCGTTTCAAAGGCTTGGGGATTTCGGACCGATGAACGGTGGGCATTATCGGAAGCTGCCAGTCTCCTGAAATCCCTGAAGGTGGACGAAACCAAAAGGATAACAACCCAGCCGGAGGACCATAAAAATCCCCCTACGGGTGGGAAACCACTGCTTCTGGAATTTAATACTGGAGTGAGCCATCGGATTGATTTTGGGGATAACGGAGAGGATTCCCTGTCCATCAGATCCACGGATATGGGCTACAGCGTTACATATTTCCTGCAAAAGGGCGAATGCGATAGGTTGCAGAAGGGGCTAAAGGATATTTCCCAAAAGAACCCGACCTATATTCTGTCCCTGCCGATGAAGCTCAAGACGGAGGAAATCGCTTCTGTCAGCGCATATGGATACCTTGGGGAAAGCAGCTTCAGCATTGACACATCCGTTCCATATAAAATCAAAAGGCTCTGCGAGTCTTTACAGGCTATGCGGGTATATGGCGTTGGAAAGTATATGGCTGAAGAGATGAATTTCAACACCCCCGGCGGCGACGGATGTTACATTCGCATCATCAAAAGGGACGGCTCTGAAGATTTTATCCACATCTATGCCGAGGAAATGACGATACTGCATTCCAATTCCAGCTACTACGGCTATCATTTTACCAAAGAAGATTTCCGAAGCTTATATCAGGAGTTGACCAAAATCGTATAAAAAAACCGGACCGATGAACCCTTTGTGGTTTTCGGTCCGGTTTTCTGTATGCGATTGACGGTTCTATATTTGCGTTTCCCCTGAATCGACAGTAAAGAACATAATATAGTAAATCGGGAGATAGGTAATCTTTCCCTTGGTGAAAACCTCACGCTCGTTAGAGAGGACAAATGCCTTTTTGATATGGTAGTCCTCGTTTTGGACAAAGGCGTTCAGCGCGCTGTGAACAGTGTAGTCCTTTCCAGATTTTATCTCGATGGGGACGGCGGAAAGGCTGTCGTAATCGTCAATGAGATAGTCAACCTCCCCCTTGCTGCGGTTGTCGTAATAAAACAGCCTGTGGCCGTGGGCAATCAGCTCGCTGGCCACCACCGTTTCATAGACCGAGCCCAGGTTGACGCTTTTTTCATCGTTTAGAACGGCGCGGATGTTATTGCCGTAAAGGATACCTGTCAGAATACCCACATCGTTCAGATAAAGCTTCAACAAATTTTTCCCGGCGGATTGGAGCAGCGGAAAAACGGGGTTGGAAATCGCCTGGACGTTCAGAGCAATCCCCGCGCTGATGAGGTATTCAAACTCGTCGCTGTAATCGCTGAAGGTTTTGCCCTTTTTATTTTCAATGTGCTGGGCAACCATACGTTTCTTTTTGTTTTCCATGTTGGAGGGGATAAGGTCGTAAACCCTGCGGATGTTCAGTTTTCTCTCTTCATCGTATTTGGAGGCATCGGCGGCGTAATAGTCGTGAATTTCCCCTTGGATTTCCCTGACCGCCTGGATGTTCTTTTCCGCGACAAAGGAGTTCACCGCATCCGGCAGACCGCCCACAAGCAGATACTTTCGGAACAAATCCATCATTTTATGGTGCAGCGGCTCGTCCAGGGCCTCCAGCCCTTTGAATTTTTGCCCCATGGCGGAAACGGCGGCCCCGCTTATGCCGTTTGCGTATAAAAATTCCTCAAAATCCAGGGGGAACATCCGTACCTTGCGGATGCTGCCCATGGGGATGGAGGTGGTCTGGGACAGGGTGACACCTAACAGCGAACCGCTAGCGATATAGGTGAACCGTCCGTCCTGGGCCAAAAATTTCAGCAGGGTAAGCAGATGGGGGTACATTTGAATCTCGTCAATAAAGATGAGGGTATTTTCTCTTTGCTTCATTTGGTTTCCCGCCAGCATACTGACCTGAAGATAGAAGTCCTCGACGGTCCTTGTGTCCGCAAACAGCCGGTCGCCCAGAGAATCCGCTACCATGTTGAGCTCTATAAAGTTTTCAAAAAGCCTTCTTCCCACTGCGTTGATGATATAGGTCTTGCCCACCTGACGGGCGCCGTCAATCAAAAGGATTCTTTTGGAGTTTGATTTCAGGTGCGCTTCAATCAGCGATTCAATTTTTCGATACAGCATAAAAATTACCCCTTATATGACTTTTCAAGGGTATTATACCAGATAAAATCAAACTTTTCAATAGAAAATAGCCATAAAAAACATGACTTTTCAAATTATCCCTTCCTTGCAATTCAGAAATATTTCTGATAAAATAAAAGAAAAAGCCGGATTTTATGCGGCTTTTCGGAAAAGACGGGAAAGGGGGAAGCGGCCTTGCGCCAAACGGAAGCGGGTTCCGGAAACAGATATGGCACCATAGGGCAGCTTCTGCGGTTTCGCCATGGGATTTTTTCCGCCATCGCCCGCAGGAACCTGGCCTTTAACCGGCAGATTTCCGTCAGCGGGCCGGTCCACGGCCAGTGCAGGCCCCCTGTGAGGGATTTGCGCTATGGTATTGTCCGCGCCGCCTGGTCCGGGTGCGGGCTGATTGCGGTCTATAACGCCCTTCTGCTGTTGGGGAATCCCCACCCCCTCTGGGATGTGTTTGCCTGGGGGGATTTGAAGGGGGCCGCGCTGTTTGGGATATTCGGGACCTCCCACCGAAGGGCGGGGCGGCTTTTCCGCCAACTGGGGTATACCGTGACCGCTGTCACCAATCCCTCCCTTTTCGATGCCTGTGCCCAAAGGGCAGAGGCGTGCCTCTTCACCTACTGGAACCGGAAGGGCCGGTTTCACAAGGGGATGCACACCGTCTGCACCCGGTGGAGGGAAGGCGCCCTGGAGGTTTACAACCTGTACAACAACTCCGAAAAGATTGAACGCCTGCCCTCCTTTGAAGAATGGTGCAAAAGGGGTATCGGGCCGGTGGCCCTGTACTGCGTCAGCAGGAATGATGGAACGGCTATTTCCCGCAGTGGGCCTTGACGGCCTGGAACACAAACTCCCCGGTGCCCTCTCCCCCGGCCCGGTCGATGTTGGCGTTCATCTCGCCGCCCCCGGCGTACCCCTGGGCAAGCCAATGGAGGATTTCATCGGAGCAGCTGTAAAAGTGCTCGTTGATAAACCCCTGCAGCTTTTCCACCTGTGCCTGAACCTCCGGGGCATCCGGCGGGAGGTGGCGCAGCCCGCCGAACTCGGTAAAGAGGGCCATCATCCGCAGGGTGAGCTGCCGGTTGTCCGCCCCAGTTCTGTCCTTTGTCTTTTCCAGGAATTCCTGGTATTCCTTTGTCTGACCATAGGCTGCCTTTGCCTCGGCGGCGTACTGGTCTAATTTGCGGGTGTCAAACGCCGAAAAATCCATGTGATTCACTCCTAACAGTTTGATGCCACGGGCCAGGTCAAGAAGATTTTCGATGTGTTCCTTTTTCAGCTCCAGCAGGGCGATCTGCTGCTCCAACGCCCTGCCGCGGTCAAACTGGGGGCTTTCCAGAATTGCCCTGATATCCTTTAAGGGGAATTCCAGCTCCCGGAACAGAAGAATCTGCTGAAGCCGTTCCAGCGCCTCATCGTCGTACAGCCGGTATCCCGCCTCTGTGACATTGGCAGGCTTTAAAAGGCCGATGGAATCATAGTGGTGCAGTGTGCGCACGCTGACCCCTGTGATTCTGCTCACCTCGTTTACTGTTTTCATCCGGTTTTCCTCCCGTGTGTTGATGTGCCCTTGATCAAGGATGAACTTAGTATACACTATGACGCAGCGTCAGAGTCAAGGGATTTTTTCATTGAAAAAAGAAAAGCTTCCAAGCCGGGCGTGAGCCGCGGCCGGGAAGCTTTTTCGCATGGTCGGGAAGATTTTAATCTGCCGTGGTACCGAATTTTTTCGGAGAGGGATAGCGGTGAGGGCTGGATGCAAAGCCATCCTGGTATTTGATTGTCAGATAGAGGATGCCGCTGTCGGTTTTCAGCTGAACATAGCAGATGCCATCTTCGTCAAACCGGTCGGTGATGTCCACTTTACTGTCGTGGTAGTAGACCCAAACAGAGCCATCTTCTTTGTACTCCACATTTGGCGCATCCAGATCGGCAAGGATTTCCTCCTCTGTGAGAGAGCGTTCGACTCCGTCGTTGTCGATGGCGACGCCTCCTCCCTTCACCTCATGGGAAGTGCCGTCCTGGTCCTGGAAGGTGAAGGTATACCCCATGTCTTGGAGATACAGTATCGCGTCGGTCAGGTCGCCGTTGATCCACAGCTGAACGGTGCGCTGGATACCGCCCACATCCGCGGCATAGGCCACAGTGGCCATCCCCATCACCATGATTGCCGCCGCGCAGGCGGCCGCCAGACGGCGTACCTGAATTCTCTTAGTCGTGTGCTTCATTTTCGTTACCTCCGTCAGACAGCTTTCAGAGGCATGAAGCTGGGAAAACACCCTTTGATACCGCTGTTTATTCGTCATCGTTCCATTCCTCCTGAAGCATATTTTTTAGGAGCGCTCTTCCTCGGTTCAGCTGGCTCTTTACCGTTCCGGCGGGGCGGCGCAGAATGACCGCAATCTCCTCGATGGCATAGTCCTCGTAGTAGAACAGGTGGATGACAGCCCGGTACTTCTCCGGCAGGTTCATGACCGCCTCGAACAGATGGCTGTCCTTCGGCTCCTCGAATGCCAGGTCGTCCATGTAATCCTCCCACTCCACCGTATTTTTCCGCCAAAAGGAGGAGGTGATATCCTTTGCCCGGTTGATTGCCACCCGGAGCAGCCACGCCTTGAGGTGCTCCTCGCTCTCAAACTCCTTGTCAAGGGAAAGGTATCGGATCAGAGTATCCTGTACCACGTCGTCGGCGTCGGCCCGGTTGCGGCAGACGCTGAACGCCGCCGAAAAAATCCGGTCCCCGTATTTCCGGAATGTATCTTCTGCTGACAGTCTCATAAAATCGCTCCTGTTACTCATTGAAGGGCCCTTCACCAACTATACGATTCAGGAGGGAAAAAGGTTGCGCCAGAGATTGGGTTTTTGAAAAAAATTTTTAGGGGACAAAAGGAGCGTCCGGGTTTTCCCAGACGCTCCGGCTTCAGCTCTTTACCTCTGCCCCTTCCGCTTGCAGCCACTTCCTGAATTCCTCCACCTGTTCTTTTAGGGGAACAAACCGCTCATCGTCCCTTGGCTCAAGGCCCAGGCGCTTCCATTTGTTTGCCCCCATGGCGTGGTAGGGGAGGAGTTCAATCCACCTGCAATGGAAGAGGGATTTCCACAGCCCCGCCAGCCCTTGGGCGTGGTCCCGGTTCCGGTTGACCCCCTCAATCAGGATACAGCGGAGAACCGTCTTTCCGCCCAGGCGGTCAATCTCCCGCAGGTTTTCCAGGATGGGCTCCAGGGGCGCGCCGGTGTTCTCCCGGTGGCGGGCGGGGGAGGTGTCCTTTACATCAAACAGAAAGTAATCGACACAGCTTACCAGTCTTTGGCAGTGCTCCTTTCCGAAAAAGCCGCAGGTCTCCAGGGCGGTGGACAGCCCCAGCTCTTTGGCGCCCTCCAGCAGGGCGAAGGCCGCCTCCGGGCGGAACATGGGCTCCCCGCCAGAAAGGGTAAGGCCGCCTTTGGCTCCGTAAAAGGGGCGGTCCTGCTCCACCTCCCCCAGTATTTCCTGTACGGTCATTTCCCTGGATACCGGCTCCAGCGCCTTGGAGGGACAGGCCGCCGCGCAGGCTCCGCAGCCTGCACACCGTTCCCGAAGAAATATATGCTCCCCGGCCCGGTCTACATGTGCCCCCGCCGGGCAGACCTTCATGCAGGCCATGCAGCCCACACACTTCCAGGGGGTGAAGAAAATCTGCCTTTTCCCGGCTTCGGGGAAGCGGTTGGTCTCCGGGTTGTGGCACCACCAGCACCGCAGGGGACACCCCGCCAGAAATACGGTGGTGCGGATGCCCGGTCCGTCATGGGTACACAGCCGCTGGATATTTGTTACCTCAACCTTTATGGATTTTATCATAGTGTTTCTCCGTGTTTAAAGTTGCTGGTAGGTGGATTGAATCACCATATTCTGCCACTGCTTATCCAGACTGTTGAAGCGGGCGGACCAGCCGGAAACCCGCACCGAAAGGTTTTCGTACTGCTCCGGGTGTTTCTGGGCCTCCAGAAGGGTCTCCACATCCAGAATGTCCGGCTGGAAGAACAGCCCGCCCACTGCCAGGAACCCCTGGAGAAGATTTTCCAGGGCCTCGGTCCCCTCCTCGCCCTTGAGGACCGAGGGGAGCAGCTTCACGGTCAGGGCGGTGCCGCCGGGGAGCTTGGTCAGGTCCAGCTTGGAATAGGACTTGATGACCGCCGTCGCCCCCTTCAGGTCGGTTCCGGGGGCGGGGTCGATGTTGTGGGAAAGAACATCCCCCGCGTGGTGGCCGTCGGGGGTGGCCATGCGCATGGCCGCCCACTTAATCTGCCGCCCAAAGGTGCTGATTCCCGCCGGATGGAGGTATCCCTCCAGGGCATGGCAGGAGGCCACATGATCGGTGTAATCGTCGTAGACCCGTTTCATCATGGCATCGGCCTCCGGGTCGTCGTTGCCGTAATAGGTAATCTTATTGCGGAGGGATTGGCGCAGGGCCTCGTTTCCCTTCCAGTCGCTCTTCATCAGGTCCACCAGCTGGTTGAGGGTGAGCTTTTTCTGCTGGTAGACAATCTGATTGATGGCATGGAGGGAGTTGGCCACATCCGGCAGACCGCCGGGATGGGGGGAATAGACGGTGTACTTCGCCCCGCCGCTCCAGTAGTTTTTGGCCTTGGCGATGCAGTCCTCGGTGAGCAGGGAGGCCATGAGGGCGATGTTGCCGTGGCCCACGCATTCAGGGGCGCGGTCAAAGACGTTTTTCTGGAGATACTCGGCCCCTGCCTTTGAATACGCCTCAAAGAGCTCCTCAAAGCTATGATACGGCAGGGCGGATGGTTCCCGCAGGTGCATTTTCAGCGCCTGCTGCTGGAAAATCCGCAGCAGGTCGTACCCGTCGTACCGGAAGCAGGTTTTTCCGGGAATCTGGAGCTCCCAGCAGCCGTCATTGGTGAAGTTCCGGGCCTCCCGCAGGGGATAGCCGAACTTGGTGAGGGCCTCCAGCACAATCGGCTCGTTGTACACCGCCAGAATGCCGCCGCCCAGCTTCAGCACCTCGGCCACGCGGCGCAGCAGCCTGGGGTCGGTTTCCGGGCTCAAGCGCACCGAGATGGGGAAATCGGAGATGCCCAGCTCCTCCACCACGTCCAGTACCAGATAGGTCACAAGGTTGGTCACATCCTTCCCGTCCTCGTCGATGCCGGAGAGGATGATGTTCTGATAATTCTGCCCGTCGCCGGAGTCAGGCTGAATGTCCTCGTTGGTCCCGTTGACCCACTCCGCCCCCTTAATCCAGAAGTGGGCCAGGTACTCCCTGGCCTCCTCCAGGGTGATTGCACCGGAGTCCAGGTCCCTTTGCAGGAAGCCGCCGAGCATTTTGTCAATCCGTCCGATGCCCGGCCAGTTGCCGCAGAGACGTTGGAAGTCGAACAGGAACCAGAGGGCCTGTACCGCCTCCCGGAAGTTCCGGGGCGGATTTTCCGGGACATTTTTCAGGTTTTGGTATATCTCCTCATAGCGTTTGCGCACCGGCCCCAGAGAGGTTTCAATCCTCTGGGCCAGGGCCTGCATATAGCGGCTGTGCCACAGGGTGGCGGCGTCTATACAGTCCATGAGCGACTGTAAAAATTCCAGCTTGCTTTCCCGTTCCGGGTCTCCCAGACCGGCGGAGTGGACAGCGGTGCTCTGCCAAATCTCCTCCCGCAGGCCCTTATAGCCGATTTTCAGCGCTTTTTCAAAGCCCAGGGTCAGGTGGCTGGTGCTGTCGCAGAAGAATTTTTTGGAGTTAGGTTCCATGTACTGGTTTTCGGGCAGGCAGACGGGGATATAGTGCTTTGCGGCTCCGCCCAGGGTGGAGGCACCGGCCAGGTATTCCCCTTCGGTGAGGCGGATGGGGGCCTTCCGGGCAATCAGGCCGATGGCATAGGCGTGTTTGCGGACGGGTGGGAGTTTTTGAAAGGCTTCGGGGTCTTCCACTAGGAGGTAGGGGGTATCCTTGAGCCAGCGGCCCCATTCGCCGGTGAGGACCCGGTGGGCCAGGGCGCGGGTGGAGGGGGAAAGGCGCTGCGGCCGTTGGCCGTAGGGGCAGGAAAAGAAGTTATCCATGGTAGAGCCTCCTAAATTTAAAGTATGAAGGGACCGCTGCTTTACCCCTTCAGTTTATCACCTTTTCCGCAGAAAAGAGATTGATATTTGCACAAAAAATATGTATAATCAAACAAAAGTGAAGTAACGGAAAGGCGGGAGTAATCATGGGCGGCGGCAAGCTGGAGATCAACCTCTGCACCGGCGGCAGGGGGTATATTGAGGGAGACGGGACGGTTCACTGCAAGGTGCTGCCCTTTCTGTCGGTGGCCCAGTGCCTGGAGGGGACGTATGAAATCGGGTTAGACGGCGGGGAGCCGGTGGCGCTGGAGGAGGGCGGGGCGTTTATTACCCGGCCTGACCAGGCGCAAAGAATTGTCCACCGCTGCCCGAAATCGGGGGGAAACATGACGGCCCAGTGGCTGTTTTTCGCGGCGGTTTACGATGGATTTTTGGACATCGGGAGATGCCTGCAGCCGCCTGTCATCCTCACCCCGCGGGAGGCGGGCCCCTTTGGGGAAGTGATCCGGCTTTTGGTGGAGAACCAGAAGGCTGCGCCGCCTGCGGGGGCCTCTCCCCTGGGGTGGGAGCTGCGGAGGGAGGCGCGGAGACAGGAGCTGGCCTTCCGGGCGCTGGAGCTGCTGCTGGAGGTATCAGAGGTAATGTTTCCGGAGGAGAGCTATCAGGCCATACTGCCCGCGATCGCGCTGATGGACCGGGCGGAGGGCAGCGAGCGGCTGCGGCTGGAGGGGCTGGCCCATGCCTGTAATCTGTCGGTGACGGGGTTTACCGGGCTTTTCCGGCGGCTGACGGGGGATTCCCCTATGTCCTTTTACCAGAAGCGCAGGCTGAGCCGGGCCGCCGCGGTGCTGCTGACCAGTCAGGCGTCTTTGGGGGAGATTGCCCAGAGCTGCGGGTTTTACGATCAATTCCACCTGAGCCGGGAGTTTAAGCGGCGTTATGGGGTAAGCCCCAGGCAGTACCGGCAGGATTTTGAAGGGCAGACTAGGCCCCATGGGCATACTTGACAATTCTCCCAAAATCAGTATACTGTAACATATAAAAAAATCGGCAAAACTCACTAAAAACCGGTGCTTTTCCAAAATTTTTTGATAAACTTATAAAATCATCACAGCGGATGGCCTAAAAGGGGATTCGCAGAACGTAAAGGAGTACCGAATGTATATGGAAAACGGAAAAACCGCAAATTTGCCAAAATTATTTGTGGCGGGGGATTCCACTGCCGCCAGCTATTCCGGAGAGCGTTACCCGATGATGGGGTGGGGACAGGTGATTAACTATTACCTTCACGGGGTATGTGTGGTCAATCTGGCCCAGTGCGGGCGCAGCTCCAAGAGCTTTATCGACGAGGGTTGGTTTGCCATTGTGGAACGGGAGATTCAGCCGGGGGATTACCTGCTGGCGCAGTTCGGCCACAACGACGAAAAGTCCCAGGATCCCTCCCGCTATACGGAACCGGAAACCACCTTCCCGGAGTATCTTTCCAGGTATATCTCCCTGGCTAGGGAGCACGGGGCGCACCCTGTGCTGATCACTCCGGTGGCCCGCCGGAAATTTGAGGACGGCAGGTTGGTCAATACCCACGGGGCGTATCCGGACACCATCCGCGCCCTGGCCTGGCGGGAGCAGGTTCCCTGCGTGGATCTGACCGCCTTGAGCATGGAGCTGATGGAGAAGATGGGGGAGGAGAGCTCCAAAACCCTTTTCACCAAGGTCCAGCCGAAGGAATATCCGGGCTATCCGGAGGGGCATGACGACGACACCCATTTCTGCCAGAAGGGTGCGCTGGAAATCGCCGCCCTGGTGGGGGGAGAGATGAAAAAGCTGTTCCCCGGCGCGTTTTGAGATTCATTTTGCCTGAAATTGAAGAGGCGGCGGACAGGCCGCCGGGAAAGGCGTTGATAATGCAATGAAAGCACATGTGAGAAAACCCGCCCAGCAGCCCAAGGAAACCGCTCTGCTGTTCTGCCTGAAGCCGGAGAAGCGGGAAAGCGTCTGCCGGGTTTTGGACAGCTTTGGCGCAAAGGCGGTTATCGCAGGACCGGAGGATTCCTCCCAGACCCTTGGCGCGCTGCTGGGGATGGAGGGATTCCCCCGGCATGAGGGCAGCGGCAGCGAAACGCCGGAAGCCGCTCCCAGTGGGGACGGGAATGAAATTATTGTTTTCTCCGGGTTTGAACGGAGCCGGTTGGACGCGCTGATTGCCCGGCTGAAATCAGCGGGGGCGTCGGTTCCCTATAAGGCGGTGCTCACCGCCAGCAACCAGGGCTGGACCATGGCCCATCTGCTGGGGGAGATTGCCGCGGAGCACAATTTCTTTTCCAAGCTCAATCAGATGCGCCAGCTCACAAGGCAGCTCCTCCAGAGCGACCCTCAGCGGCTGAGCGAGTCCGACCGCGCGGAAGCGGTAAAGGCTGTCAACAGCGCCAACGCCATCCTGAAAAAGCCTGACGTATCCGACCTGGAGCGGATGGAGATGACGATAGCCGCGCTGCAGCGCTCCATAGCCATGATCATGGCTGCGGGGATGACGGCAGGCGCGGCAGGGGGAGAGGCCGGAGGTTCGGCGTCCACCCCGGAGGAAAAGCCAAATATAGAATAAATCCCCATCTGCGGCGGCTGTGCTGTCCGGCCCTTCCGGCGGGCCGCCGTGCATGGGAAAAGCGGGGCAATCGGTATCCAAGGGAGATGCTGTATTGCCTTTCGCTGTTTTTTAAGCGGAACACGGGAACAAAAACATCCATTTTATAGGCTCTGAGCCGCACGGCCGGTATCCCTGGCTTTGAATCTATCCGGAAAGGAGAGGCATCCTGAAATGCAGGAACGATGCTACAGGAAAGAAGAATTTGAGGACTATATAAGGAAGATTATGGAAACCTACCGTGCGGTGGGTCTGGCAGTCACGATTGTAAGCCCGGAAAAGACCAAATACCGCCATTTTTTTGGGTGGCGGGATGTGGAAAAACAGCTTCCCATAGATGAAAACACGCTGTTCGGCCTTGCCTCCATCACCAAGTCCTTTACCTGCCTTGCCATCATGCAGCTGCACGAAAAGAGAAAAATCAACATCAACGACCCCATTTCCAGGTATATCCCGGAATACCGGGGCCTTGGCCAGAACACGGCGCGGGTCTACCACCTGATGAGCCACAGCGCGGGCTTTTTCCCCCAGAAGCGGCTGTGCGCCGTGGATGTGGCGCGGGAAATGGGGCTTATGGACAGGGGTGACCTGGCCTACAGCGTCCCACTGGCGGAGGAGGGTATCCGCCGGGTGGCGGGCAATCTGGACCGTCAGGAGCGGTATATCGCCGGTCCCGGAGAGTTTTTGAGCTATTCCAATGACAGCTATGGCCTTCTCTCCGACATTGTCCGCAGGTACGGCGGGGAGAGCTCCTACGCGGAGTATGTGAAAAAGAACATCCTGGAGCCTTTGGGAATGGAGCGGAGCGGCTGCGACTTTCTCCGCCCCGCCGCGGACGAAAACACCTCCCTCCTTTACCGCTTTGAGGATGGGAACAGGACAGGGGACAGGGATTTCTACAACAACGCCTTTGTGCTCATGGGGGGTGGGTCGATGAAGTCCACTGTTGCGGATATGGAAAAGTATCTCAGGATGTACCTCCTTTCCGGGTGGGGGGAGATGGAGCAGATTGTTCAGAGCGAGTCCATTGGGCAGATGGTGATTCCCCAGGTCAACTACCGCTACGGGTGGAAATATGGCTTCGGTCTGGCAATCACCAGGCTGGAATCCTGCCGGGTGATCGGCCACGGCGGAAGCCTGCCGGGGGTTTCCTCCTCCTTTTTGTGGTCGCCGGAGCTGCAAAGGGGCGTCGCCGTGCTGTGCAACACCAGCGGCGTGCCGGTTTCCAATATTTCCATGGCGGCCATGCGCCTGATGGCGGGGCTTCCGGTGGAGGAGCCCTTTGACATCAAGGAGAGGCTGTGGGCCCCCTTTGACATTGAGGCCGCCTGCGGAGTCTATTCCTGTGAGGAGGGAGCGCGGGCGGAGATTGTCCGGCTGGGCAACGGTTTGGGACTGAAGGACCCGGGCGCTGTCTTCCCCCTGAAAATGGCCGCCGGAGACGAGCTGGTGTTCCTAAATAGGATGGCGGTGCAGGACCTGAAGGTGTTCCGGAGAAAGGACGGCAGTGTGTGGGGCCTGCGGAGGGGCGGCAGGGTTCTGCTGAAGGAGTGACGGGAAATGGATATTAATCTGAAAGAGATCTATGACCAGGTAAAGGAACGGATTGGCAGGGTGGATTTTTTCAGGCTGTGGAAGGGCTTCCACCCCTTTCGGTTCGCCCTGTATACAGACAGTCAATGCTATTTTGACGGGAGCTATATTGAACGGACGGACGATTTCTGCGCCAACACCTCCATCCTGTTCCAGGGGGAGTATATCGCAATCTGGAAGCTTTCGGAGACGCCAAAGGATATAGACAGGCTGGCGGCGTCCTTGATACATGAGATGTTCCACGCCTTTCAGTCGGCCAGTGGGGAAAGCCGGTTTCCCGATGAACGGGAGGCGGTCTTTCGTTACGGCTATTCCGCGGAAAACTTGTCCGCAAAGCTGCGGGAGGCGGAGCTGATCCGCCAAATCCTGGAAGGTGAGGGGAATGCCGGAGAAACGTACCGGCAGCTGCTTTCCCTCCGCCGGAGCAGGGCGGAGCGCTATCCCTATGAGTACGCCTATGAGGCGGGGGTGGAGCAGATAGAGGGGACGGCAAACTATGTGGAGGCCAGCGCCCTGACCCAGCTGAACCCGGAAAAGGGAGAGGCCGTCTGGAAGCGGATACTGGAGAGAATTTCCCGTCCGGAGAATTATTTTCCGGTGCGGATTATTTCCTATCAGATTGGGGCGGCGATGATTGCCTGTGTGAAAAGCTGCTCTGATACAGACTGTGAATCCTTTGGAAAACAGCCCCTGGCCCTGGAAATTTTGCCCAAGGCCGGGGACAGGACAGAGCCTCTGCCGGTGGACGGTGAGGCGGAGAAATGCGTAAAGCAGTATCTGGAGGAAACCCATGACCTGGTGCAGGCCGCTGTCCAAAAAAACGACATAGTGCTCAGCGGAAGTTTCCCCCTGGTCAGTGTCAACATCTGGGATGCCAGGAGCGAGGGCAATTATGTGACCTCCAACATTTTTTTGATGTACCGGGACAAGGGAGAGAATAAAACCATTTACGGGGATTTTGTCATTGAAACGGACCGGGATTATAACATCCTGACAGTGTACAGAAAATAAACTCAGAAAGGATTTTTGATATGCGTTTGAGAAAAGATGTGCTGCGCTTTCCAGAGGGGAAAACCAAGGCCTTTACCCTGAGCTACGACGACGGGGTGGTCCAGGACCGGCGGCTGGCGGCCATGTTCAACCAGTACGGGGTGAAGGGGACCTTTAACCTGAACTCCGGCACCTTTGAGCAGGAGGACCAGTACAGCCACCTGAAGGTAAAGCACACCAAGATTTCCGCAAAGGAGGTACCGGAGCTGTACCGGGGCCATGAAATCGCCTGCCACACCGTCACCCATCCGGACCTGGCTGCCCTGCCCTCCAATACCATACTCTATGAGGTTTCCCAGGACCGGAAAAACCTAGAGGAGTTGTCCGGTAAGCTTATTCGCGGAATGGCGTACCCCTTCGGCACCTTTAACGAGACTGTGAAGGAGGCGCTGCGTGCGGCGGATATTCTCTTCTCCCGCACG
This sequence comes from Oscillospiraceae bacterium, assembly GCA_022800935.1. Taxonomy (GTDB): domain Bacteria; phylum Bacillota; class Clostridia; order Oscillospirales; family Ruminococcaceae; genus UBA1405. Next base: position 29,260 of record JAAWRH010000027.1, on the reverse strand, counting down.
GTAAACAGCACCCATGATTTCTCCGTCCCGGAGGACTTTCTGGAGTGGAACCCCACCTGCCACCACGACGACCCCATGCTAATGGAGCTGGCGGAGAAATTCCTGGAGCCTGACCTGGCAAGCCGCCCGAAAACAAAGCTGTTCTACGTCTGGGGGCACTCCTATGAATTCGACAACAACCAGAACTGGGAGGTCATGGAAAACCTGCTGAAAAAGGTTTCGGGCCATGGCGATATCTGGTACGCAACCAATATTCAGATAGCCGAGTACATAGAGGCGGCCTCCCGCCTGCGGTATTCCGCGGACGGGAACATGGTGTTCAACCCCACCTGTCAGACGGTCTGGCTCAACGTCCTGGACCGGGAGTATGCAATTCACAGCGGGGAGCTGGTCAGGATTGACAGGGAATGAGCTTTAAGCGCCGGGTTGGTTTAAAAATGATGCCGTCGAGCAAGAGGAGAAGGGCGGCCGGCAATAAAAAACGCGGTGGATCATCTCGGTCCGCCGCGTTTTGTCTGCCTGCACAAAGGCAGAGGCCTGCCTGAAACAAGTATCTCAGACAGGCCCCTAGGCGTTTCCCCGCCTGAAAATCTATGGAAAGCGGCGGCCTTTGCCGGAAGGGCTGCTAAAGGCGCGCTGTGCGCCGCCTGTTCCGGGCCGTCCGCGAATTTTCGGCATACCGTCTTAGTGGGCGGGGTAATATATTGTATGTTGGAAAAGGGAAAATCGTGACTGAAAACATCGAAAGGAAAAGAAAGTCTGTTACAATGTTGTGAACTTTTCTGACGGATGTTGACCTTTGGAGTCAGTTGGTATAAAATATACTAGATATAGTATTTCAAAAATATACAATATCATCCTGCAAAGATTCATTTGAGATTGTAAAGCATTTTTACAAGTTGAAAGCGGATGTTTGCTCACATAAAATTGCCATCAGTTGTCCGCAGTGAGAAAACGAATCCCTGGACGCTGAAAAATTCCAAAAAAATTCCGGATGAGCGGAATCGGACAAGCTTTTTTACCGGCGCGTCTGTCAGATCGGACGCGTCAGACGGCTGCCGGTGTACGGCACGGCCGAAGGGAAAGTATGCCGGGGGTCCGTGACCGGAAGCCTTTGAAACAGACCCTTGTCCCAGCGAAAAAAGTGGGAGGTGTGGAGGTTGACAAAGATCTCTCCTTCAATCCTTGCCGCTGATTTTTGGCGGCTGGGAGATGAAATCCGAAAAGTTGAGGCCGCCGGAGCGGATATGCTTCACATTGATGTGATGGACGGCCTTTTTGTACCGAACCTGTCCTTCGGCATGCCGGTGGTGTCCAGTGTGCGCCCCAATACCCGCCTGCCGTTGGACGTGCATCTGATGTTGGCAAATCCTGTGAAATACATTGAGGCGTTTGCCAAAGCCGGGGCGGACAGCATCACCGTCCATGTGGAGGCGGATTCCGACCCGGCCCAGGCCATCGAACAGATTCACCGCCTGGGCAAGCGGGCGGGACTTTCCCTGAAGCCGGGCACCCCTGCCCAGGCGGTCTGCCCCTACCTGAAGGACCTGGACATGGTCCTGGTGATGACCGTAGAGCCGGGCTTCGGCGGGCAGAAATTCATGGGGGAGACCATGGAAAAGCTCTCCGGCCTGTCCCGGCGCTGCCAGGAGCTGGGGTATGCCGTTGATTTTGAGGTAGACGGGGGAATCGACCCCTCCACCGCCCCCATTGCGGTCCAAAACGGTGCCAATATCCTGGTGGCCGGTTCGGCGGTGTTCGGACAGCCCGACTATGCCGTCGCCATCGCCCGCCTGCGCGGATAGGAGAAGAGAGAGGAACGGCAAGGGACCCTGTAGGCCCCATTGCCTGTATATGGTGCGGCTGTGATCCAAAGCCCACTATTTCCAGCACTCCGCCAGCTTTTGCAGCGCGTCCTGGGGGGCCAGCAGTGTTCCGTGCTCCTCACAGTACGCCTCCGCCAGCTCCCCGGTTCCTGCACACCGCCCGTGCCGGAGAAGCTCCCGGCGGCAGGGGTGCCCGGCCGGGTCGCTGAGGGGCTGCGGAAGATGGCAGACAATGCGGTATTCCTCTCCAAGCCGGTAGAGGGCGCAGCGGCATCCCTTAGGAAAGGGCTTTTCCGCCAGGGTTCGGGCCGCTTGGCCCAGGGGCTCCAGGCGGGGAAAGGCGAAGACAAATATCTCCTCAGGCCCTTGCTCAAAGCACCCTCCGCCAGCCGGCTCCAGTACAGTGAAGACGATGACGCACCCCCCCTTCAAAACAGGGAACAGTTCGATAAGCAGTCTGGAGCTTTCCGGACAGCAGAAGCCGGTCTGCCTCCGGGCGGATTCCAATACCCCGGCCAGAATGCGGCGGGTTTTCAGGTCGCTGTAGTCCATCTGACTGTAGGTGACGCCAAAGGAGTCCATATCCTGCGGGGAGAGTATCACCTTGAGCCTCCCCTTCTTCTGCGGTACAAATCGCATGAACCCATTCCCCCTTGCGTATGAATAAACAGATGGCCTGCCGTCACAGCCAAACAGATTTTCGCTTTGCTTTGGGGCAGGCAGCGCGATATAAATTCGTAAGTAAAAGGAGGCCGAATAAGCCGCCATGATATCAATATTGAGACGCGGAATCAAGCCGGAGCAGAAAAAAGAGCCGGCTTTGAACCGGGACATCCAGGTCTTTACGGAAAACGTAGCCATCAGCCGCCTGATTCCGGAGACCAAGGACATTGACTCTATTTCGCCGGAAAAGATCATTGAAATTGCCAGAATCGCGGAAATTGCGGACGAGCTGGACGGCAAACCCCTTTGGGAAAAGCTGGAAAGCAGCCGGGGAAAGGCCAGCGGCGTAGCCGCCGACGCCCTGGACGACGAGCCCTATCTTTCCAGCCGCCTTGTCCTGATTCTCCAGAGGCGGGAGGATGTGGCCTCCGGGCTCCGCCTCTGCGGGAAAGCCTTGGGGGTGGAGGCGGATAAGCAGTTTGCCGCTGTTTTCCACAGCCTGATTGCTTTCAGCACCAAAATTCCCGACGGGGAGGATATGCGGATACGCCGCCTGAACGGAAAGTATCCCATCGACCTGGCCGAACGGGAGAAGGGGGAGCGCAGCGGTGTGCTGTATATCGGGGCCGGGGCAATGGTCCACCTCCACAGGGCCGTTTTTGAGATGCGCCGCCAGACCACCGCCTTTGTCACCCTGGCCGGGGACTGCGTTTCCGCCCCCTTTAACGCCGAGCTCCCCCTGGGAATGCCCCTGAAGCGGGCGCTGGAGTTCTGCGGGCTTTCGGAGGAGCCCACCTATATCTGCACCAACGGTTCCCTGACCGCATCGCCGGTTCTGGACCCGGAGAGCGCCTTTGTAGAGGTGGACACCAAGGCCATCCTGGCCTTCCACCGGTACGACCACGCCCAGCCCGCGCCCTGTATCGGCTGTGGGCGGTGTATGGAGGTCTGCCCCCAGCAGCTCCCGGTGTTCTATCTCTATCAGGCTTCCCTCCACAAGCAGCTTTCCCTTCTGCGCCGCATGGGGTATGAACGCTGCTATGAGTGCGGCGCCTGTACTTACGCCTGCCCCTCCCACCTAGACCTGGTTCCGATGCTGCGCCAGGGGAAGGAGCTGGTTTCCGCCGGTCTGCCGGAGGACCTGATCCAGCAGTCCAGAGAGACCCAGGAGCAGCCGGAGCCCGCCCAGGAGGCGGAAGCGCCGGAGGAGGTCAACGCGGCCGGCACACCGCCCTCCGAAGTGCCGGAGCCGGTGACGGTGGAAGATGTCAAGGAGCCTGTCGGGGCCGTTCCGACGCCGGAATCCGCCGGCGGGGAACAGGAGCCGGTCCCCGCTGTTCCCGAAGAGGTTGGCGGGGAGGAAGCGGAGGAAATTGCCGCCATGCGGGAAACCCAGTTTGGCCGGGAGGTTTTGAGCACCGCGGAAAATCCGGAGCCGGAGGAAACGGAGCAGCCGCCCGATAAAGACATTGACAGAGACCAAATGAAAAAGCGTTCCAAAAAGAGACAATCGGAGAAGAAGCAGTCCCCCGAAAAGGGGGAGAGGGCCGCATCAGAGACTTCCCCAAGGGCATCGCAGAAGGATGTCGAATCCGCTGCCGGAGCGGCCCGCACCAGGAAAGCACCGGCCCGGAAGGACGCCCCCTCCGGCGGTGCCAAGGCCACTCCGAAAAAGGCAGCCGCCAGGCCGGTCTCCTCCAGGAAGGTCGCTCCTAAGGCGCCGGTTAAACGGCCATCCAGAGGGACACAGGCCAAGGAAAAGCAGGAGGTGAAAAAGCCATGAAGGAATTTATTCCCATCTCAAAAGCCCATAAAACGCCCAAGCGGTCCCTGACCAACCGAAAGCCGCTGATCCTCCTTTCCAAGGACAGCAGCAACGCCATGATGGGCGATGTGGTCATCGCCATGCTCCCCCTGCTGGTAATGGCCTGTTACTTTTATGGAACCCGTCCCCTGATGGTCGCTCTGTGGTCGGTGGCTGCCTGCAAGCTGGCCGACAGCGTATGCTGTCTGATTGCCAGGCACAAGCTGATGCTGGGGGACCTTTCCCCGATGGTGACCGGCCTGGTTATCGCCATGCTGCTGCCCGCCTCTGTTCCCTATTACATTCCCGTGGCGGCGGGGCTGTTCGCCATTCTGGTGGTCAAGCAGCCCTTTGGAGGAACAGGCAACAACCTCTTTAACCCCGCCGCCGCAGGCTTTGCCTTTGCCGCCGTGTGCTGGCCCCAGACCATCTTCCGGTATCCACAGCCCATGGAGAGGATGGAGGCCGCCGGGCCTGTGACGGTCCGCTTGCTGGAGGGCTCCGCCTACACCCTGAAGCTGGGGGGGATTCCCTCCATTGACTGGCAGGAGCTGCTGCTGGGCAACTTTGCCGGGCCGATGGGGGCTACTCACATTTTAGTCATGGCAACTTGTCTGATATTCCTGCTGGCACGAAAAACAGCCGATTGGAGAATTCCTCTGGGTTTTATCTCCGTTGCCGCGGTTTTTTCCTTCTTTTTCGCCAGAATTCCAACCTCCCCGTTAAACTCCATCTATTTTGAGCTGTTTTCCGGCTCGGTGATCTTTACCGCCATCTACATGGTCACCGACCCGGTCACCGCGCCGAAAACAGGCTGGGGAAGGTTTGTTTACGGCGGGCTTGCGGGGCTGCTTACCATGCTGTTCCGGTATTACGGGGGCTTTGAGCAGGGCGGAATGTTTGCCGTCCTGGTCTGCAACGCCCTCTCCTTTTCATTGGACCGGTGCTTTATCTCGGCAAAAGAATCTGTGAGGAGGGTGTACGGTGAGCTCGTCAACGCAAAAAAATAACCTGTTCCATCGTTTTGATGGGGTCCTTTGGGGGAATCCCGTCCTGGCCCTGGGGCTGGGGGTTCCCTTTGCCGTCATCGCCACGGTTTCAATGCGCAGCGCGGCGGTTCTTGCGGCGGCCATGCTGTGTACGGCTGTGCCTGTGTTTTTGGTCGCCTCCCTTTGCGCCAGGTATATTCCCCAGTGGCTGCGGGCGGTGGTCTATTCCCTGGTCAGCGCGGCAGCGCTGATCCCCCTGCGGGCGCTGCTGTTCTCCCTTTTCCCCGCGGTTTTTGATACCCTGGGCGTCTACTACGCCCTGATGGCCCTCAATCCCGCTGTCATGATTCCCGCCCTGTCCCACCGGGTGACGGGGGAAAAGCCCGGCTTTGCCCTTCTCAACGCTCTGTGTTATTCCCTGGGGTTCGCGCTGGTGCTGTTCGGCATCGCCCTGATTCGGGAGCCCGTCGGCAGCGGAACTATCTGGGGGCATCCCGTTGAGATTCCCTTCCAGCTCGCCCCGGCCCAGTACCCCTTCTTCGGGTTTATCCTGCTGGGGTATTTCGCGGCGGTCTACCAGTTCCTGGAGCGCCTGTTCGTTCTGGTGGCCCGGAAAAGGGGAAGGTTCCTTAAAAACTCCAAAAAGTCCCGCCGGGAAGAGGAAAAAATCCCCGATTCAGGCAGCCAGAAGGAGCAAAAGAAAAAATTGACCTGGTTCAAAAGAAACCAGGAGGAACAAGCGGAAGAACAAACCGGGCATAATGATACAGAGGGAATTACAAAAAAGCAGCTTGATAAATAGCAAATCCGCGAATCAGCCAAATTGCGAATAACTATTGAGGCTGTCCGAACGCTGCTTTTTGGGGAACGGATATTGTAAGGATATCGGATTGGAGGACACATGGACTTTTTTATGGATTTTATCCTGTTGGCCATGACGGCCATTACGTTGGAAAACGCGATATTTACCAGGGCGCTGGGAATCGGCAAGACGGTTTTCACGGTCCACCGGGGCCGCCAGATACTGGTCTACGGCGGTATGGTTACGGTTATCACCATGCTTTCCTCCATGGCGGGCTACTGGATGACCGGGCTGATGACCTCCCTGGGATGGGCCAGCAGCTACCGCTCCATTATCTACCTGGTGGGGATGGCGGCAATTTACGCGGCCTGCCACTTTGCCATCGGACTTTTGCCGAAGCGCATCTCCTCCAGGGCCAACGGATACCTTTCCCTGGCCACCTTTAACTGCGCGGTGCTGGGCTCGGTAATGCTATCGGCGATGCAGTCCTACAGCTTCGCCCAGTATATGGGCTTTGGGTTCGGCACAGGGGTTGGTTTTACTGCCGCTTATTGGCTGGTGGTGGAGGGACACAAAAGGACGGAGCTTTCCACCCTGCCCCGCGCCTTCCGCGGGTTCCCGGCCATGGTACTTTATATTGGCATTATGTCGCTGGCATTTTATGGACTGTCCGGCCATCAGCTCCCGCTGTAATCGGCCCCGGCTTTCCGGTATCTGATAAGGAAGGATGATGCAAATTGGCGAAGAAGCCAATGAAGATAAAACGGTATCATGGCTATCTGGGACAGCGCCGCAGCCCGGTGGTGACATTTTTCCTGATGCTGGTGTGGGCGGTGGTGGTGGCCACCATGGTGGTCATCGGGATTGCCATTTACGAGCCGGTGATGAACTACATCTCCCAGCGGCGGGAGGATTCCTCCCAGGAGAGCTCCTCCTCGCTGGAGAGCAGCTCCCCCGAAACGTCCCTGGAGAGCTCCTCCCAGCCGGAAGAACCGGAGGAGGTCCAGCAGCAGACACTGCGGGCGGTCTATCTGGCCCATTCGGTGCTCACCGACCCCGTTAAGCGGGAGGAGTTTCTGAACAACGCTGTCAAGAACGGCGCTACTGCCGTTGTGGTGGATATTAAAAATGAAAACGGAGCGGTACTCCACCGTTCCAATGTCAAAACCGCTTCCAATGCCCTTGCCATCTCCGACGTGGCGGTGGAACTGGGGGAGACGGTGGAGGCAATCGTCCAGAAGGGGCTCCGCCCCGTTGCGCGGATCTATGCCTTTGAGGACAGCGTGGCTTCCGCCAGTCTGCGGCGGATGGCCTGCTTCTACCAGAACGCCAATCTGCTGTGGTATGACAACGACCCCTCCAACGGCGGGCGTCCCTGGCTGAACCCCTACTCTCAGGAGGCGCAGGAATATGTGTTACAGTTGGCGGCGGAAAGCGGGGAGCTGGGCTTTGAGGAAGTGATTCTGGCAGGGCTCCACTTCCCAAGAGGCTATCAGCTGGACAACATCTACTTTGGGGAGAACATCCCGGAGAACGGCAAGGCCGCGGTTCTGGAGGATATCGCCGGGCGGATTCAGGAGAGGCTGGAGGCCATGGATGTGAGCATGTCAGTGATGATACGGGCCTTGGACATTTTGGAGCCCAACGGCTTCACCTACGGAGAGGGAAATCCGCTGGACCGGTTCCAGTGTACCGTATATATTGATTTTACCCCCGCCTATCTCTTCAACACCTTCAACAATCAATACCTGTTCGGGGGGACGGCGCTGGAGAACGGGACCGCGCCGCAGGCAGTGGTAAAGGCCGCCGCAGGCGCGGTAGCCCCCATGCTGGACAAAACCCGGCTGGAAAGCGGAGGATACCGGGCAGCTTTCTCCTGCGACACCGAAACCGGGCAGCTTACAGCGGAGGAAATTCTACAGACGGCAGAGGAACTGACGGCGGGTGGAATGACCGATATCTTTTTCAGCAGCGCCTTCTCCGTCTATCCCGATAAAGCGGATTACAGCGCGGGACTGGAAAAATAATTGGAATACTGAAAGGGGAAAAGACTACCATGATAAAGAGCTTTCCGGAAGTGAGGATTTTTAAGGAATCGGACCATCCTGCGATGGGCAGGCAGGAACGCGGACAGGTTAAGGAGCGCAGCACGGCATCAAAGGCGGCGCCCTTCTGTGTGGCTGTAGGTATCATCTGCGCCGCTGTCGTAGGGCTGGCGGCGGTGCTGGGCACCTTTGAGGTTGCCCTGCGGGTACGGTATATCCCCAGGGGGAAGATAACGCTCAAGCCGTTTCTCCACCTTGGTGATTAATAAAAAAGAAAAAAGAAGGAGAATTGACCATGACAGAGAAAATGACAAAACGTGAGCGGTTGATGGCGGCATTTGCCCAAAAGGAGGTTGACCGGGTTCCTGTGGGCTTCTGGTTCCACTTCCCGGAGGGAAAAAGAGAGGGGCAGGCCTGCATTGACGCCCACATGGAGTACTACCACTCCAACAACCCCGACTTTATGAAAATCATGTGCGACGGCTATTTTACCTATCCGCTGGACTTTCCCGTTGAAAAGCCCTCCGACTGGAGGAAGCTGGAGCCGCTGACCGCCAATCATCCCTTTATCCGGGAGCAGGTGGAGCGGGCCAAGGCGGTGGTTCAGGGACTGGATCGGGACACCTGCGCTTTCTACAACGTATTCGCCCCCTTTTCCTCCATCCGGTTCAAGGCGGGGGGATAAGGTGGTGATGGAGCACCTGCGGCAGGACCCGGAATCGGTGCTGTACGCCCTGGATGTGATAGCCCAGAGCAATGCTTTGCTAGCGAAGTTGTGCGTCACCGAGGCGGGGTGCGACGGGGTCTATTACTGCGTACAGGGCGGTGAAAAGGAGCGTTTTACCCATGAGGAATACCGCAGGCTGATTACCCCCAGCGACAAATACGTGCTGGAGCAGGTCAACCAGGTGAGCAATAACAACATTCTCCACTGCTGTGGCTGGGCGGGGATTGCGAACCATCTGGAGAACTGGCAGGATTACCCTGCGAAGGCGGTGAACTGGGCCGTATACATTGAGGAGAGGCACAACAAGGTCCCTGCCCCGGCAACGGGGCGGGGATTTTGTTTCTTCCGGCAAATTATTATGCAAAACGGCTGTAAAAACAGGCTTGTCACTCTGTTTTTACAGCCGTTTTCTTTTTATGCTGGTCCGTTGTTCGGAACGACATCTCCCGGTCCGCGAACCTGAGGAACCGGTTCATCGGGAATGTAGGTGAGGGGAACAGGTTCGTCGGGGATTTCGGGGTCGTCGCTGGGGTCGGGATCAGGGTCGCGAGGGGTAGGCGGAGGAGTTGTTGGATCCTCTGGAGTGGTGGGATTGTTGGGTTCTTCGGGTTCGGGTAGAACTTTGTCATAGCTGACTTTCTCGGTCCTATCCCATTCACGATGAATAGTTTCGGTTTTAGTGGTTTCAGGAGTTACAGTAGTGGTTACAGTTGCAGCAGCTGCTTCAGTCGCGAGGTTAAGCGAGAGATTCATGTCAAATGCACGTGTACCTTTTTCCACACTGATAAAGGTTTGTGACTTATCATAACCCCCAGTTGCGGAAATAAGATATGCACCTTGCTTGATTTCCTGAACACCGCTAAGCCGGATAGCAACATTGACACCATTAAGACTACCAGGAAGATTGTTAAGATGAAGGGTATATGTTCTTTCATCTCGATTATTTTTGAAAAGAGAACTGAATTTAGAAGTCCCATCAAGCTCAAAATCCTGCTGATATTCGTTACCATCAGCATCTTTTACGGTAACGGTTACCTTTGTGTCTTTAAGTAATGTACCGGGTTGCACATCCAACTTGAAACTGATATCAGCTTCATGTTTTGTATTCGAGGCAGCAGACTGAATTGCTTCCTGTCCATTGGTATTAGTGGAATCAGTTGTTACTTTTGTAACAGTGACAGATACCTCCTTAACACTGCTGGCATTGATTAAGTCATTCAAGTCTGTTGTTGGAGTAGCTGTGCTAGCAATTTTAGAAAGCGTTTCCTCGCTGCTGGAGGTTAGATATTCATAAAGGGTTTTCAGGTTGTTTTGCTCAACGGTTGTCAGTTTGTTTCCATATTGCTCTTTGGAAAAAACATCCTGTTCCTTCAATGCTAGCTTAGTAGGATCACTATTACCGTAATGCCAAATAGAAGCCTGAGTAACCGACATTGCCATGCCAGCAGTCAGCCAACTAAGCTTAGATGTATCATTTGGAAGCAGTCACATCTTTTGCTCACTCCTTAGCAATTCTCTATTTTATGCCGTATGTTTTATGGAGTGTTAGGGCTCAAATCTGTTTTCCTCTATGACTGCCAGCGCCAGCGCCTCCGCCTCCGCTATCGTGGATACGCCCCCCGATGCGTTCCGGAACTTCGCCGCGCCCTTTACCCCTTTCAAATACCACGCAATATGCTTCCTAGACTCCCTCAAAGCCGTGTATTCTCCCTTCAACTCCGCCGCCAGCCGGATGTGACGCATCATCACCGCCATCCTTTCCTCCAGCGGCGGGTCGGGTAGAATACTCCCGTCTGTCAGATAAGTCCATATCTGGGCAAACAGCCACGGCCTCCCCAGCGCCCCGCGCCCTACCATCACCAGGTCAGCCCCGGTCTGGCGGTACATCTCCGCCGCTGCCTGGGGGCTGTCCACGTCTCCATTGCCAATGACCGGTATCGAAACCGCTTCCTTGACCTTCCGTATGATTTCCCAGTCGGCAGAGGGGGCGTACATCTGCTCCCGCGTCCGGCCGTGGATGGTCACCGCCGCCGCGCCGCTCTGCTCCGCCATTCTGGCGAATTCCACCGCGTTGACCGAATTGCTGTCCCATCCCTTGCGGAATTTCACCGTCACCGGGATGCGGGAGGGAACCGCCCCCCGCACCGCTTCGATAATCCGGGACGCCCTGGGCAGGTCTCTCATCAGGGAGCTGCCCGCCCCGGTGGCCGTCACCTTGGGGGCGGGACAGCCCATGTTGATGTCTATCACATCCGGGTCGTTTTTCAGCGACATTTCGGCGGCCTCCGCCATGGTCTCCGGCTCTCCGCCAAAAAGCTGTACCGCCATGGGCCGCTCCAGCCCGGTGATTTCCAGCAGCTTGGCGGAGTTTTTGCTGTGGTAGGTCATGCCCTTGGCGCTCACCAGCTCCCCCACAACATAGGCCGCGCCGTATTCCTTGCAGATAAGCCGAAAGGCGGTGTCCGCCACCCCGGCCATGGGAGCGAGGGCGGCGGTTTTTTTTATCTCAAGCTGTCCTAATTTCAATCCGGTTTCCTCCGTCTAAAGCGATAGTCGTATTGGTCCTCTGTGATTTTAAAGCCGATTTTCTCATACACCCGGTTGGAAATGGGGTTGGTCTGGTCCACAAACAGGGAGCATTTCTGATACCCGCTTTCCAAAACCCTCCGGCATGTCAGATACACGTTGGATTGTGCGTACCCCTTCCCCCGGAAGGCGGGAGGCGTGTAGACATGGTTGAGGGTAACGGTGTTCTCCATCCTCCGGGCTGTCACCACGCCGGAGACCGGCTGGCCGTCCTCTCCGCAGTAGAGGTAAAATCCCGATTTCATGGCGCGGCGGACGCTTCTTTCCGCGTCCTCTGTGCTCCTCTCCGAATGTAGCGCTTCCCGCTCAAATTCCTGATTCCACCAGGTGAGCAGGGGGATGTCCGCCTCCTCCGCCTCCCGCTGGAAGCCGGGGGCAAGCTTTACCGGGGTGAGGGCGGTCAGTTCCATGATATCCATGGAGGCGGCCAGAAACACCGGCGCTTCGTCCGGCGCGCGGTAGGTTTCAAAGAAGAAATCGCATACGGCCCGGTTCGCGGTGAGGCCATTGAATAAAAAGGGCTTCTGCTCTGTCAGGGTGCGGGCCAGCTCTGCCGCCGCCTTTCCCTGAAGCTCCCGGTCCGGGGTATGGGCGTAAACGCACAGGTTAAAGGGGTAGTAGTTGCAGAAGATAAGGAGGATATTCCCCGCATCGTCCAGAACGTTCCCGAACATTCGCTCCGGGACGCACGGCTTGTCCCGTTCAGCTCTGGCATTGCCCAGGACCAGGCAGGAGGCGGCCTCGTTGGCCAGCATGGCCCTTTCATTCTGTTCCAGGAAGTCGTTAACGGTCTGATAGAATGTCACCATAAGAAAATCACTCCTCGATGATAAGATTGCAGTACAGTATACCATAAAACCCGAAAATAGAAAAGTTTTTCCCGAAAAAAGCGCAAAAAAAGCTGGAAATCTGTCCACTCTATGTAAAAGGGCTGGGAAATTGCGGCATTTATCCCACCCGGATACATATTTTCAAAGGAAATGGGGAGATATTTCTTTATTTTTCACTAAATTATGGTATAATAATCGCGAAGCGATTATTATAGATTTTGATGCCGTTTTCCTCGCCCCTATCGGGGCAACCGGAAAACATGGCGGATTATACCATTTCGCTTCGCTCTATGGTATAATAGACGGGTACTCCAAAACATCAAACTGTTCGAGGTGAAAACATTGATTAAAAAACTTCCGCAGCCGAAGCCTTTGAAGAACCAATATCTTCGGCTCTTCCTCTATGCGCTGCTGCTCTCCACACTGCTGTTTCTCCCTTTTATCATCTGGGAAAAGGGGTACTATTTCTTCACCGGGGACTTTAACGTCCAGCAGGTGCCGTTCTATAAGCTGACCCATCAGGCGGTCCGCAGCGGGGACTGGTTCTGGAACTGGGAGACGGACCTGGGGGCGAATTTTATCGGCTCCTACAGCTTTTACCTGATTACCAGCCCTTTTTTCTGGCTGACCCTGCCCTTTCCCAACCACATGGTCCCCATGCTCATGGGGCCGCTGCTGATTTTAAAGCTTGCCTGCGCCTCCCTCACCGGCTTCTGTTACCTGAAGCGGTTTACCAAGGATGTCCGCTATGCCATGCTGGGGGCGATTCTCTACGGCTTTTCCGGCTTCTGCATCTATAACACTTTCTTCAACCACTTCCTGGAGGTGGTGGTGTTCTTCCCCCTGCTGCTCATCGGGATGGAGGAACTGGTGCAGAATGACCGCAAGGGGTTGTTCGCGGCGGCGGTGTTTATCAACGCCTTTGTCAACTACTGGTTTTTCATCGGCGAGGTGGTTTTCACCATTATCTACTTTGTGATACGCTGCACCGATAAGAAAACCTTTCCCGTGGATCTGAAAAAATTCGGCCTGGTGGCGCTGGAATCGGTACTGGGGGTGATTATCGCCGCGTCGGTGCTGCTGCCCTCGGTGCTGGCCCTGATGGGCAACCCACGGACAGGCCTGGACAGCCTGCAAAACGGCTGGAACATCTGGGTGTACTGGCAGGAGCGCCGCCCCATGGAGATTTTATACAACATGTTCTTCCCGCCGGACCTGGTGTACAACTCCTTTTTGTTCACCGACCAGGCGGCCAAGTGGTCGTCCCTCAGCGCCTGGCTGCCCCTGTTTTCCATGTCCGGGGTTATCGCCTATGTCCAGTGTACACAGCGGGACTGGCTGAAAAAGATACTGGCCATCTCCCTGCTCATCGCCATGGTCCCCGGCTTCAACAGCCTGTTTGTCATGATGAACCAGTCCTATTATGCCCGCTGGTTTTACATGCCGGTGCTGATGATGTGCCTTGCCACCGTCCGCTCCCTGGAAAACCGGGAGATTGACATGCGCCGCGGCCAGCGGTGGACGGCGGTCATCACCATCACTTTTATCCTGGCCATGGGCTTGACTCCGGTGTACCAGGATGAGGAGTGGTCCTTCGGCCTGGTGGACAACTGGGCCAGATACGCCATTGTCAGCGTCATTGCCCTGGCCTGTCTGATCATCACCCATATTGTGGTGGATCGCATCCGGGAGGAGGGGGAGGACCGCTTCCTGAAGGTGACGGGCATCATCACCTCGGCCATTGTTCTGGTCCACGGGGCCACCTTCCTGACCATGGGAAAGGTGCTCAACTCTCCCAAGGGGGACTGGATTGTGGACATCGCCCTGGACGGCAAGGACCGCCTGGAGATGCCGGACAGCGAGTTTGCCCGGTACGACTTTTACGACGCCATGGACAACATGGGGATGTTCTGGCAGCTGCCCAACATCCAGGCGTTCCACAGCATTGTCCCTGTCTCCATCATGGAGTTTTACCCGGAGGTAGGGGTAAAGCGGGACGTCTCCAGCAAACCCTCCACCGATTACTACGCCCTGCGGGCCTTCCTCTCGGTCAAGTGGCTGTTTATTGAGGAGGGCAAGGAGGAGCAGAACCCTATGCCCGGCTTTCAGTATGTAAATACCCAGAACACCTTCAACCTCTATGAAAACGAAAACTTTCTGCCTATGGGCTTTGCCTATGACTACTACATCACGCGGGAGGACTTTGACAACGCCTCCACCTCCGCCAAGTCCAAGCTGCTGCTCAAGGCGATGGTGCTGGACGAGGAGGCGGCGGATTGGAACAGCGACCTTCTCTGGGAGCTGGATCAATCCAACTGCGGCTTCAGCTACGAGGATTTTGTGGAGGACGTCAAGGACCGCCGCACCCAGTGTACCGATTACTTTGCCAAGGACAACTGGGGCTTTTCGGCCCACATTGACCTGAGCCGGGAAAACCTGGTGTTCTTCTCGGTGCCCTATGAAAAGGGCTGGAGCGCCACCGTCAACGGAGAACCGGCGGAGATTGTCCGGTGCAACATCGGCTTTATGGCGGTGCGCTGTCCGGAGGGGGAGAGCGACATCCGCTTCCACTATATACCCCCCGGCCTGATTCCGGGCGTTATCCTTTCCGTTATCGGTTTGATGCTGCTGGCGGGATATCTGGCCCTGTTCGGCATACGCCGCTTTATGGACCGCCGCCCCGAAATCGAAATCGGACAGGTGGTCCCCGACCAGTTTTCCGGTAGTGACTCCAAGAGCCGGGATGTCAGTGAAGCCAACGTTCTGGACGGACTGCTCTCCGAGCTGGAGCAGTTCTCGCGGGAGGATGAGACACTTCCGGAAAAACCCGCCCAGCAAACAGAAAAAGAGAGAAATTCCGCCGGAAAAGGAGGACAAGAGGAATGATTGAAAATAGGGCCCCGGAAACGCTGTATCTGGTGATTCCCTGTTACAACGAGGAGGAGGTCCTCCCGGAGACCAGCCGCCGCCTGCTGGAAAAGCTGGCGGGGATGGTTGCGGCGGGAATGGTGACGGAAAAAAGCCGCATCCTCTTTGTGGACGACGGCAGCAAGGATAAGACCTGGGAGCTGATTTCCCGGCTCCACAGGGAGCACAGGCAGATCAGCGGCCTGAAGCTCTCCCGCAACCGGGGACATCAGAACGCCCTTCTGGCGGGGCTGATGACCGCCAAGCAGTACGCGGACATGGTAATCTCCATGGATGCGGACCTTCAGGACGATGTGGACGCCGTTGACCGGTTTGTGGAGGAATACTATAAGGGCTCCGACGTGGTCTATGGGGTGAGGAGTTCCCGCGAAACCGACACTGCCTTTAAGCGGGGGACTGCCCAGGGCTTTTACAAGTTCATGCAGGCCCTGGGGGTGGATATTGTGGACAACCACGCCGATTACCGCCTGATGAGCCGCCGGGCCCTGGAGGGCCTTGCCCAGTATAAGGAGGTCAACCTGTTCCTGCGGGGGGTGGTGCCGCTGATTGGCTTTCCCTCCGCCATTGTCACCTATGAGCGGCACGAGCGGTTCGCGGGGGAGTCCAAATACCCCCTCAAAAAGATGCTCTCCTTTGCCTTTGACGGCATCACCTCCTTCAGCGTCAAACCCATCCGGATGATCACCTGGCTGGGGGTGCTTATCTTTATTGCAAGCATCATCATGCTGTTGGTGCTGCTGGTTCAGAAGCTGTTCGGATACACGGTTCAGGGCTGGACTACCCTGATGGGCTCCATCTGGATGATCGGCGGGATACAGCTTTTGTGCCTGGGGATTATCGGGGAATATGTGGGCAAGATTTACGCCGAGGTAAAACAGCGCCCACGGTTTATCATCGACCGGCTTTTGAACGAACTGGAATAATTTGGAGGAAAAATGATGGCAGATTTTTTTGCGGCTGCGTTTCCCTGGGTGTTATTGGGATTGTTTGTGGCAATTAGCTGTTCTTTGATGGGAAAAAGGAAATAACCGAAAGGAATTTTGTATAGGGGGCGTGTAAGGGATATGAAGCTGCTGATAGTGGACTCCAACAGTATACTGAACCGGGGCTTTTACGGGGTAAGGCCGCTGACCAACAAGGAGGGTATCTTTACCAACGGGATTTTTGGGTTTTGGGGGATATTCCTGAAGCTGGAAAGTGAGCTGAAGCCGGACGCAGTGGCCTTTGTCTTTGACCTTCCCGCCCCCACCTTCCGGCACAAGATGTACGCGGACTACAAGGGCACCCGCAAGGGAATGCCCGAAGAGCTGGGGATGCAGCTTCCGTTTTTAAAAGAATTGATCACCGCCCTGGGCTACCCCATCGTGGAGCTGGAGGGGTATGAGGCGGACGACATTCTGGGAACGCTTGGCAAACGTTGCGCCGAAGCGGGTCACGACTGCTATATTGCCAGCGGGGACCGGGATATGTTCCAGCTTGTGACGGACCATGTGACGGTGGTGCTTGCCTCCTCCAAGGGGGGCAAGGCGGAATACATCCCCTATGATCCGGCGGCGATTCAGGAAAAGTATGGCTTGACGCCCCGGCAGCTCATTGATGTGAAGGCCCTGATGGGGGATACCTCCGACAACATCCCCGGCGTGGCCGGCGTGGGGGAGAAGACCGCCCTGGATCTGATACAGAAGTTTGGCAGTCTGGACGGGGTGTACCAAAACCTGGAGGCAGAGGGAATCCGCCCGGCTGTCCGGAAGAAGCTGGAGGCCGATCATGATAAGGCATATCTCTCCTACCGGCTGGCGGAGATCGACCGGGAATCCCCCGTTCCCTGCTCCATAGAGGAGCTTGCCCGCCGCCCCCAGGACCGGGCAAAGGCCTATTCCATCCTCAACCGGCTGGAGATGTACACCCTTATCAAGCGGTTTGGGTTTACGGCGGAGGATGCGGCACTGAGCTATTCCTCTGTGCCGGATACGGTGGAGCAGCCCCAGGAGGAGCGGGAGTGGCAGGCCGTCCTGGAGCCCTCCCCGGAGGAGGCCGCCCAGGTGCTGGCGGCACTGAAGGAGAAGGGAGAACCCCTTTCCCTGCTGGTGCGGTTTGAGGGGGACGAGCCACAGCGCCTCGGCTTTGATGGCGGGGACGCCGTATATGACATACAGGAAAACGCGCCGGAAAGGCTGCTGTCCCTGCTGGAAGGGGCGGCGGAGCTTTCGGTCCCCATCTTTACCCACAACTGCAAGGCCCTTTACCGCTTCGCCCAGCTCCACGGGGTGGAGCTGGGGGAGGTGGGCTTTGATTCGGCGCTGGCCGCTTACCTCCTCAGCCCCAACTCCACCGAATACCCAGTGGATAAGCTGCTGAGCCAGTACCATGCGGAGGGTGCGGCAGTGGCCGGGGAGCTCCCGGAGGAGAGGGCGGCGTTTATCCGGGAGTGCGCAGACTTTCCCCGCCTGTGCGAAACGCTGGCGGAACAGATCCGCCGCAACGAACAGGAGGAACTGCTGCACGCTATGGAAATCCCCCTCTCCGAGGTGCTGGCCTCCATGGAGCTGATCGGCTTTGAACTGGACACAGAGGGCATCGCCCGGTTCGGGGAACAGCTGGACGCCGACATCGCCGCCCTCCAGACGTCTATCTGGGAGGACGCGGGGTATGAGTTCAATATCAACTCCCCCAAACAGCTTGGTGAGGTGTTGTTCATCAAGCTGGGGCTCCCGTCCGGGAAAAAGACCAAGAGCGGCTATTCCACCAACGCCGACGTCCTGGACAGCCTGCGGGGGATGCACCCCATCATCGGGAAGATTCTGCAATACCGTCAGCTCGCCAAGCTGAAATCCACCTATGTGGAGGGTCTGTTAAAGGTGGTTGCCGCCGACGGACGGGTCCACTCCTCCTTTAACCAGACCGAGACCCGTACCGGGCGAATCAGCTCGGCGGAGCCCAATATGCAGAACATCCCCGTCCGGACTGAGCTGGGCAGCAACCTGCGGAAGTTCTTCCGGGCCAGGGAGGGGTGTCTGCTGGCGGACGCGGACTATTCCCAGATCGAGCTGCGGGTGCTGGCCTCCATCTCCAAGGACCGGAATATGATTGACGCCTTCCTCAACGGGGAGGATATCCACACCATCACCGCCTCCCAGGTGTTCAACCAGCCGCCCCTCTTTGTCACGCCGCTGATGCGCAGCCGGGCCAAGGCGGTCAACTTCGGCATCGTCTACGGCATCGGGGCATTTTCCCTTTCGGGGGACATCGGCGTTTCGGTGGCGGAGGCGGACCAGTATATCAAAAACTACCTGAAAACCTATTCCGGGGTTAAAAAGTATATGGAGGACACCAAGGAGCTGGCGAAAAAGCAGGGCTATGTCACCACCCTGTTCCACCGGCGGAGGTATCTGCCGGAGCTGACCGCCTCCAACCGCAACACGCGGGCCTTTGGGGAGCGGGTGGCCATGAACACCCCCATCCAGGGGACGGCGGCGGATATCATCAAGATTGCCATGGTGCGGGTTTACCGGAGACTGAAGAAGGAAGGGCTGAAGGCCCGGCTTCTGCTTCAGGTCCACGACGAGCTGATTGTGGAGGCCCCGGCCAGCGAGGCGGAGCAGGTCAAGCGCCTTTTGAAGGAGGAGATGGAGGACGCGGTCCACATGGAGGTCCCCATGGAGGTGTCGGCCAAAACCGGAAAGACCTGGTATGAATCCAAGTAAAGGGAGGACAACCGTATGAGAAGCATAAACACCAAGGAACTGATCCCTGTGATACGCGGGCTGTGCATCCAGGCCTGCCAGCATCTGAGCGCCAATGTGACGGATGCGCTGAAGGACGCCAGGCGGCGGGAGGAATCCCCCCTCTGCCGGGAAATTCTGGATATGCTCATTGAAAACGCGGATTACGCGGATAAAAACAACCTTGCCTGCTGTCAGGACACCGGCATGACGGTCATCTTCATGGAGATTGGCCAGGAGGTGTGCTGGGAGGGGGAGCCGCTGACAGAGGCGGTCAACGAGGGGGTCCGCCAGGGATACCGGGACGGATATCTTCGCAAATCGGTGGTGGCGGACCCCATTCTGCGGACCAACACCGGGGACAACACCCCTGCCGTCCTTCACACCGAGATTATCCCCGGCGACAGGGTGACAATCACGGTTCTGCCCAAGGGTGCGGGGAGTGAAAACATGAGCCATCTGTCCATGCTGATTCCCGCCGATGGGGTGGCGGGAATCAAGAAAGCGGTGCTGGACGCGGTGGATTATGCGGGGGGGAAGCCCTGTCCGCCGCTGGTTATCGGCATTGGCCTGGGCGGGACGATGGACCAGGCGGCGGTGCTCTCCAAAAAGGCTCTGCGGCGGGACATCGGCAACCGAAACCCCAAGCCCCACCTGGCAGAGCTGGAGGAGCAACTTTTAAAGGAGATCAACGACTCTGGCATCGGGGCGCTGGGGATGGGGGGAACGGTGACGGCCCTGGACGTCCACATCGAGGCTTACCCCACCCACATCGCCTGCCTGCCCCTGGCCATCACCTTCCAATGCCACGCCTGCCGCCATGCCCAGGCGCAGATTTAAAGAGAGGACGGTACATAAACATGAAGATAACACTGCCCTTTACCCTGGAAATGCGGGAATCGGTAAAAATCGGAGACGTCCTGGAGCTGACCGGTAACATCTACACCGCCAGAGACGCGGCTCACCAGCGCATCCGGGAGGCGGTGGAGCAGGGATTGCCGCTGCCCATCGACCTGCAAAATGCGGTTATCTTTTACTGCGGCCCCTGCCCGGCAAGTCCCGGAAGAGTAATAGGCCCCCTGGGCCCCACCACCAGCGCCAGGATGGACCCCTATGTGGAGATGATGTTCCAGCACGGGATGGCGGCCTGCATCGGCAAGGGGGACCGGGCCCCCTATGTGGCGGAGCTGTGCAAGCAGTACAAGGGCCTTTATCTGCTGGGGGTGGGCGGAGCCGCCGTCCTGTGCGCCAACGCGGTCAAGGAGGTGGAGGAGCTGGCCTATCCCGATTTGGGGACTGAATCCATCAAGCGGTATTATGTAGAGGATTTCAAGGTGGTTGTGGGGATTGACGCCCAGGGCCGGACCATCCAGGGGGAGAATATCCGCAGATACCGCAGAAGATGACAACAGACACGAAAGGAGCGGACTATCATGCTCACCAGACGGGAGATTGAAGGGGAGCTGAAGCGTCAGCTCGCCCTGGACTACAACTGCACATTGGAGGATCTTTCCGGTTCGGAGAATGCCGTCACCCTTTCGGAAATTGTGCCAGGGCGGCGGGAGTACCAGGAGGGGAAGTACTTCTTCACCATGGCAACCTTAGGGGACAGCGCGGTCATCATGGCCGACCGGCAGCTGCATCGCTTTTTGGAGGAGTTTATCCGGGACAAGAGGGGGTTCTGGCTGTTTGAGCACCCCAACTTGTGTAGGCTGGAGCGGGAGCTGAACCGGTACAGACAAACCCTGCGGGCCAGCCACCATATGTTTTTGCCGGACCCGGAGCCCCTGGAGCTGAGGCCCTCCTTTGAGGTCAGGTGGATGGAGCAGAGGGAAATCATGGGGCTTTACGGAAACCCCGATTTTCCCAATGCCATCTGTGAGAATTTTAAACCCGAACGCCCGGATGTGTTGGCTGTCGCCGCCATGGACCGGGGGAATATCATCGGACTGGCGGGATGCTCGGCGGACTGCCCCAGAATGTGGCAGATCGGCATCGATGTACTGCCCCCCTACCGTAGGCAGGGCATCGGTGCAGCGCTGGTGGGGCTGCTGAAGGATGAGGTCTTCCGCCGGGGGGCGATTCCCTTTTACGGAACCAGCCTTTCCAACCTGGGGTCATGGAAAATCGCGCTGAAATGCGGCTTTTACCCCGCATGGGTGGAGATTGAGTCGGGGAAGAAGAGCACAGAGGCATGAGGCATGAGGCATGATAAAAAGCCAGGTGACCGGTTTTTCTGCATCCGGTTGTCTGGCTTTGGTTTTCGTTTTACATAAAAGCTTGGAGGGATGGATTCGGCTATGGAATTTGTCGTTGTCATTGTGGGGGCGGCGCTTTTGGCGGGAATCGTCAAATTGGCGGCGGACTGGATACTTTCCGGGGAAGATAAAAAGGCGAAGGGCCGCGAGGATGCCATTGCCCAGGGGACGGAGCTCACCGCCTGGCTGGTCCGCCGGGCGGAAGCGGAGGGTTTTGCACCCCAGGGGGGAGAGCTTGGGGAAATCCGGATTGAGGAGCTGGGGGCATACGGAGCAAGGCTCATCGGGATGGAAGACGGTGAGGAAAAGACCCCTGACGCGGGGAAGGACAGTCCGCCGCCGGAGGGGGGAGAGCATGTTGTGCTGGCGCTGCGGTGGAAGAATATAGGGAAGGATACCCTTCGGCGGGTGATTTTCGCGGTGGCGTTTTTATCGCCGGAGGGGGAGGTACTGCGTCCCGACGCCCTGGACCCGGAGCCGTGGCTGAGGCAGTTTGGGTGTGCGGCGGGGGTTATCTTTACCGGACACTTTGGGCCGGGGCAGGGACGGATGCAGAGGGATATGAGGAATCCGTTTCTGCTGTATCACGCGCCGGTGGGTAAGGCGGTTATACTGGGGGTAAAGGCGGAGCGGGAAGACGGCACAGAATGGGAGAGGACGGTTTTAGCCAGGTAAAACCGCAGGATTAAAATAAAAGTCCTTTTATTTGTTTGACACCTTCTGTAAAATCCGTTAAAATGGAAAAAGAGTATTGTCTATGCTTTATAAACAAAAATGAACGAGGTGGAACAGATGATGAACACAGATTTTATCAAAGGCGTTGTCGTACCGATTCTGACCCCCATTGACGGAGAGGAACGGATCGACGAGAAAAAAATGCGGGAACAGGTGGACTATGTCATCGACGGCGGGGTGCTGGGCATCCTGGCCTTCGGCAGCAACGGGGAGTTCTATGTCATCGAGGAGGATGAGATGGAGCGGGGGCTGAAAATCATGGTTGACCAGGCGGCGGGCAGGGTCCCGGTGTACTTTGGAATCGGGGCCATCAGCACCAAAAAATGCGTGCGGCTGGCTAAAATGGCTGTGGCAAACGGGGCAAGCGGCATCTCCGTCCTTCAGCCGATGTTCTTAAAGCCCACGGAGCGGGAGCTGTTCCTCCACTTTAAGACCATTGCGGACGCTGTCCCCCAAACCCCCATGCTGCTGTACAACAATCCGGGCAGGGTGGGGTATACCATGTCCGCGGGCCTGGTGGAGCGCCTGGCCCATGAGGTGGAAAACATCGTGGGCATGAAGGATACCAGCGGCGATATCACCCAGACCTCCGAGTTTATCCGCAGGACGCGGGACGTGAACTTCAAGGTGTTCGGCGGGAAGGACACCCTGCTGTACGCCTCCATGTGCCACGGCGCGGTGGGCGGTGTCTGCACAGCGGCCAACTTTATGCCGGAGCTGATTACCGACGTCTACAATAAATTTGTCGCCGGGGACCTGCATGGGTCTTTGGAGGCGCAGTTCAAGCTGAACCCGGTTCGGCTTTCCATGGACGGCGCAAGCTTTCCGGTGGCGGCAAAGGATATGGCCAACCTGCGGGGGCGGGATATCGGCCTGCCCTATACCCCGAACCTGGCGACGCCGGAAGGGCCGGTGTTGGACAAGATAAAGGCTGAGATGAAAAAGGCGGGCCTGATCGATTGATACAAGCTCCGATTAAAATAGCACAGAAAACCGGACCGAAAAAAGCCTGCGTATATGCTTTCGGTCCGATTTTTTCTGCAACTTATCAGGAATGGGTATAAGCTCGATTTTATATGGGAATTTGCATAAAATACCCCCTAATGGGAAATCCTATCCTTTTGAAGTCAGTCAGATTCCTTTGCCGTAAGTGCCGCAGAGGAACCAGAATCAGAAAGAGAGGGATTTCCCCGTGTTTAAACATGAAAAGATGCTGTTCCACCCTGTCGCTGTCGAAAAGCCCAATCCCCAGTATGCCGCGCTCCTCCAGGAGCAGATGGGCGGCGGCAACGGCGAATTGAAAGCGGCTATGCAGTATATGTCCCAGAGCTTCCGCATCAAGGACCCGGAAATTAAGGACCTGTTTTTGGATATCGCCGCCGAGGAGCTGGGGCACCTGGAGATGGTGGCCCAGACCATCAACCTGCTCAACGGCCACGATGTGGAGGCAAAGGCGGCTCCCGCCGGAGAGATTGAAACCCATGTCCTGCTGGGGCTTAATCCGGGGCTGATCAATGCCTCCGGCTACTCCTGGACCGGTGATTATGTCACTGTAACAGGTGACCTCTGCGCGGACCTGCTCTCCAACATTGCCTCCGAGCAGCGGGCAAAGGTGGTTTATGAGTACCTGTACCGCCAAATCGACGATAAAAAGGTAAGGGAAACCATAGACTTTCTGCTCAACCGGGAGGAGGCCCACAATGCCATGTTCCGGGAGGCGTTCAACCGGGTGCAGGATACCGGATCCAACCGGGATTTCGGCACCACCAAGGCCGCCCGGATGTATTTCAGCATGTCGGAGCCCTCCCCCGGAGGAAACACCTTTAAGGATGTCAAAGTGACGCCGCCGTCCTTCCGCCAGTGACACGTCAACAATTCGTTACAGATAAAGTCTAGGTTGAAGAAACCGTGAAAAAGGTTTTGCGGCCAGGGTACCTTTCGGCAAAGTACCCTGGCCGCGTCGTTTTAGCTCTGCCGTTGTCCCTTACGCCCACCACATGGCGCCGGTGTTTTCAAAGGTGATGACCTCCTTGAGGGTGGCGACCGCCTTGGAAAGGCCCTCGTTCTGGCTCATCAGGCTGTCCTCGTGCTCAATGCTGATGGCGTAGTCGTATCCGGCAATCCGCAGGGCGCTGATGATATCCTTCCAGTAGGAGGCGCTGTTGCCGTAGCCCACGCTGCGGAAAATCCAGGAGCGGTGGGCCTCGTCGGAGTAGTGGCGGGTATCCAGCACGCCGTCCACGGCGGTGTTGTATTTGTCAATCTTGGTGTCCTTGGCGTGGAAGTGGAAGATTGCGCCGCCCAGGGCCTTGATCACCGCCACCGGGTCCATCCCCTGCCAGATCAGATGACTGGGGTCCAGGTTGGCTCCGATTTCCGGTCCCACAGCCTCCCGCAGCTTCAGCAGCGAATGGGTGTTGTACACGCAGAAGCCGGGGTGCAGCTCCAGGGCGATTTTATCCACGCCGTGGGACTTGGCAAATGCGGTAAAGTCCTTCCAGTAGGGGATCAATACCTCGTTCCACTGCCATTCCAGAATTTTGGTGTAATCCTCCGGCCAGGGGCAGGTCACCCAGTTGGGATACTTGGCCCCCTCGTGGTCTCCGGGGCAGCCGGAAAAGGCGTTTATCTGGTGGATGCCCAGCTTTTCCGCCAGCAGGACAGTGTTGCGCATCACACGGTCGTTCTTTTCGGCAAACTCCTTGTCGGGGTGGACAGGGTTCCCGTGGCAGGAGAGGGCGCTGATTTCCATGCCGTATTTCTGAATCAGACCCATGAATTCATTCCGCTTTTCCTCACTGTTCAGCAGAATCTCCGGGTTGCAGTGGGCGCTGCCGGGGTAGTTCCCGCAGCCAATCTCCACCATCTGGATTCCCAGGGACTGAAAGTATTTCAACGAATCCTCCAGGGAGAGGTTGGAAAGCAAAGTAGTAAATACACCTAACTTCATAGATCAATCCATCCTTTCTGAATTTGGCGGCGGCCGTTTTGGAAAGGCCGCCGCCCTTGGATTACAGAAAATCCGCAAATTTGGTTTTCAGGGTATCCATGCTCCGGGCCACATCGGAGAAGCCGTCCGGAACAGGGTTGTCGTTTTCAACGATTACCCATTCCGCCCCCATGTCCCTTGCCGCTTCCAGAACCGCCCGGATGTCCGCTTCCCCTTCTCCGATGGCACAGGGATGGCCGTCCCGGCTTCCGTCCTTCAGGTGGATCAACCCAATCTTTTCCTTGTTCTGCCGGATAAATGCTCCGGTGTCCTCCCCAGCCACAAAGGACCAGTAGGTGTCCAGCTCCAGGGGACAGCAGGCGGATATTTTGTCAATCGGCTTCACCCCGTCCATTTCCTTGAACTCGTGGTAATGGTTGTGATAGCCGGTCTTCATCCCCAGCTTTTCCGCCTTTTCCTTTACCATGGACATGTAGCCGCAGAGGTGCTCCACCTCCGCCGGGGCGGACGTGGGGGCAAAGGAGCAGACAAAATTTTTGACTCCCACCTTTTGGTAAAAGGCCAGCAGCTGGTCTATATCGCCCGCCTCCATGCTCCGGAGGGCTTCGTGACAGCCCACTGCTGTCAGGCCCAGCTCCTTCAGGCGGTCCCTCAGCTTTTCGGGGTCCGCCCCAAAGCACCCGGCGAACTCAACCCCCTCATAGCCCATTTTCCGGACCTTTTCCAGGGCGGCGAACAGCGTTTCCTCGTCCTTGACCGCATCCCGGACGCTGTACATCTGCAATGCAATCTTCATGTGATTTCCCCCTTTACTGGAAAATATATTTGCGGATTGTCTCCACCGAAAGGGCGATGCTCTGGTCCTGGAGGCCCTTCTTTCTCCACACGTCGCTGTGGGGCTCGATGCTCAGCTGGCCGTCATACCCCACCCCGCAGAGGGTGGCGATAAACGCGCCCCAGTTGGTCTGGTCCATCCCGGCGGGCGGGTCGATATAGGGGAAGTCCTCTATCATCAGCGCGCCCTTGATGTGGACATGGTAGAAGCGGTGGCCCCACTTTTTGGTTTCCGCCAGGTAATCCCGGTGGGCGTGGATGCTGTGGGAGCTGTCGTACTTGATGCCCAGCGTGGGAATATGTCCCTGGACCAGTGACCAGGCGGGGTCGGAGTCTATGTAGTTGTTCCAGTCACAGTTATATGTTGCCACCTTGACGCCCCTGTGCTCCGCGTACCTGCAGATTGCTTCCAGGTAGCGTATGGCGGAGGTGATGTTGGAATAAAGGGAGAGCTCCTTAACATAGTTCACGCCGGTGTTGAACACCTTGGTTCCCAACTGGGAGCAAACGTCGATGAGCTTGCAGCTATTCTGAACCTCCTCGTTGACCAGGGTGCCGTCCTTGTTGACCTTATCGGTTCCCCAGCGGCCTATGGCTCCCACCTCTATGCCGTATTTTGCGGACAGTTTTTCCAGCTCCAAGGCGTGGGAGGTGAACTCGTCTACATCCTGGCCGACATTGATGCAGTATTCCACAAAGGAAAGCCCAAATTTGGCGGCGTTCTGGAAGCCCTGCTCGTTTGGTTTTTCAATAATGCCCAGTTTCACAACCGCGCCCTCCTTTTCTTAAAACATGACCGGCTTGCCGTCAGCCGCGCTCTTATAGATGGCCTCCAGTATCTGGGTGACGACAATGGCCTGTTCCGGCTTGACAACCGGCTCCCTGTCGTAGAGCACCGCGTCGATCCACTGGCGGGCCTCCAAATCCTCCGGATTGCCGCTGTAGTTCCCTTCAAAGAAGTCCACGCCGCCTGCCTTCAGGTTGATGGTCTCCTCGCATTGGCGGTTGTGCCGCACCGAGTTAAAGCGCAGCCCTTCCTTCATGTCCGCCCCGGCCTTGGTGCCGCAGAGGAGGGTCTTGGCCTCCTGGCTGTCCAGGATGTTCAGTGCCCAGGAGGATTCCAGCATAATGGTCGCGCCGTTCTCCATGACGATGTACCCGAAGGCGGAGTCCTCCACCGTGTACTTCTCCGGGTCCCAGTCGCCGAAGCTGTTGCCCTGCTCTTTCTGGTCCCCCAGCTTTTTAAAGACGCTGCCCACCACCATTTTGGGCTTGTAGTTGTCCATCATCCAAAGGGTCAGGTCCAGGGAATGGGTGCCGATATCGATGAGCGGGCCGCCCCCCTGCTCGTACTCGTTGAGGAACACGCCCCAGGTGGGAACGCCCCGGCGGCGCAGGGCAATGGCCTTGGCAAAGTAGATATCCCCCAGCTCTCCGGCCTCACAGGCCCGCTTGAGGAACTGGGAATCCGCGCGGAACCGGTTCTGGTAGCCGATGGTCAGCTTTTTGCCGGTGCGGCGGGCGGCGTCCAGCATCTTCTGGGCCTCCGCGCTGTTGATGGCCATGGGCTTTTCGCACATGACGTGCTTGCCGCTCTCCAGGGCGTCAACGGTGATAAAGCTGTGTTCCCGGTTGGGGGTGAGGACGTGTACCACGTCGATGGATTTATCCTTTAAGAGCTCCTTGTAATCCGTATAGACCTTCGCGTCGGGGGTGCCGAACTTATTGGCAGCCTTTTCGGCGCGTTCGGGGATGATGTCGCAGAAGGCGACCATCTCCACCTCTTTGATCCGTTTCAGGGCGGGCATGTGTTTTCCGTTGGCGATGCCTCCGCAGCCGATGATGCCGATTTTCAGTTTCTTTTCCATGATGTGTTCCTCCCTTTCGGTCAGTTGTTGTGTATCCGCCGGGTGGATTCCCGGAAGATCAGTTTATATCCGATGGAAATATTCTGCTGCCTGCGTCCGGGGTTTTCGATTCTCTCCAGCAGCAGCTCCATAGCCTTCCGCCCCATCTGGAGCTTGGATTGGGAAACGGTGCTCAGGCTTGGGGTGAGGACCCGCGCCATGTCGATATTGTCAAAGCCAAAGACCGCCGCGTCCTCTCCGGGACGCAGGCCCATCTCATACATCCGGCGGATCACCCCTGCCGCCATCAGGTCGGAGCCCGCGAATACGGCGTCCGGCGGCTGGGGGAGGGAGAACAGCCTTTTGCAGGCGTGGGCACCGGAGGTGATGGTGTAATCCCCCCGCACCCGGTATTCCGGGCAATCGGGGATGCCCTGCTCCTCCAGGGCCCGGTGGTAGCCCTTCAGCCTCTGGCGGGAGGGATAGTCCTCCGGGTGGACGATGATGGCAATCCGCCTGCATCCGCCCATGGCCAGGTACCGGGTGACTTCATAGGCGGCCTGCTCGTCATCGATGCCCACATAGGGCAGCTTTGCCCCTTCCACCCGTCCGCTGCACATCACGGCAGGGTAATGGGCGGAGATATCGCTCAGCTCGCTGGCGGGCAGGCAGGAGGAGGTAAACAGTATGCCGTCCACGCTGCGCTGAATCAGCATTTTGACGTACTCTCTTTCCAGGTCTGGGTTGGAGTGGGTGACGGAGCAGACAATCTGATAACCCCTGCGAAAGGCCGCCCGTTCCGCCCCCCTGGCCACGCCGGACAGGAACTCGTGGGAGATGGAGGGCAGCAGCAGGAGGATGCGGCGGGTGGAGTTTTTCCGCAGGCTGCGGCCCAAAGCGTTGGGCGCGTACCCCACCTGGGCGATAACCCGCAGGACATTTTCGCGGGTATCCCCGGCGACGGCGGGGTCGTCGTTGAGCACGCGGGAGACGGTTGCCACAGAGACATTAGCGGCTTTTGCCACATCCTTAATCGTTGGAATAGTCCTCTCTCCTTTCCGGAATGTAAACGATTACACAAAAATTGTAACCGATTACACTGAATTTGCCTACTGGCAAACCCCACAACTTTTAGAGCAATTTCTTGTAAATGTCTCCAGTACGGATCGACCCTAAAAAAGCTGCTTGACAAAAAATGTATCGTTCTTATAGAATAAATGTAGAATCATAAAAGAGGTGAGTGCTTGTGTATATGTAAGCTTCTGCGGAATTACACAATGACTATAATGAAATTGCCGGACTGGCCCGTGAAACGGCAGAACCGATTTATATCACGATGAACGGAAAGGGTGATACCGTTATTATGGGAACGGGGGTCTTTGAATGCCGTGAATAAATGCTTGCACTGAGGGACTGAGGGAAAGACTATTGGTTTCTGAAAAGGAACGGCTGGCGGGAAATATGATTTCATTGGAGGACGCCGGGCAGCGGTTACAGAGGAAATTCGACGGGAAAATATAAAGTGCGCTTAGTTGAGGAATATGTGACACTTTATCGTTTTATGGCAGGCGAAGGCAAACCCATGGGATATAAATAAGGTCATGACTGTAGCGGTGCGAGAGTGTAAAATAAAGTGTGTAAGTAGTCTGAGGGACAGCTTATGCACTTTATTTTTATGCAAGAGTGCAGTAGACTAAGGAAGAGATAAGAAAGG
>JAAWRH010000068.1 GCA_022800935.1 Oscillospiraceae bacterium | reverse complement strand
GCCGAATCCGGTGGGTCCATGACAAAGGAGCGCGGCCACGCGCGCGAAGGAAAGGAGGAGCCCCATGTCTCAAAAAAGACGGAAAAAAATCAGCCGGCGGGATATTGAGGAAGCCCTGATGGCCCAGATTAATCCCTCCGGGGTTAGTGAGCAGAAGCACTTTTTAGATTTGATAAATGACTATATGGCTATGTGGTCCATAAAAGAGAATTTGATTGCGGATATCAAGGAGAGGGGGGCGGTGGTGCCCTATACCTCCAACAGCGGGAATGTGAACATGAAAAAGAACGACAGCATCGACCAGCTGCTGAAGGTAAATGCACAGATGTTGAAGATTTTGTCGGACCTGGGGCTGCATCCGGAGATGGAGGGGGCGGACGATGAACTATGAGCTGTGAAATGAATCCGCACATCGGGTGGTATCTGGAGCGGATAGAATCGGGGGAGTGTGTGCCTAATTCGGATCGGATCAAGCTGGCCGCGCTGGTGAGGCGGAGCTTTGAGACCGAGGACGTCTATACCGACGGGGAGCAGCTGGAGAAATACCTCTCCCTGCAAAAGTACCTGGGGTATGAGCTGCTGGACTGGGAGATATTTTTGACGGCCCTCCACCTGTGTACCTATTGGCGGAAGACGGGGATGCCCCGCTGGCCCGATATCCTCCTCATGTGCGGCAGGGGGACAGGGAAGGACGGGTTTCTCACCTTCCTGGCCTTCTGCCTGGCGTCGCCTTACTGTGAGATTTCCAGGGGGTACGATGTGGACATCTGCGCCAACAACGAGGACCAGGCCATGAGACCGGTCAGCGATTTGATTATCCTGCTGGAGCATCCGGACCAGCGGAAAAAGCTGGATAAGTTTTTTACCCACAACAAGGAGCGGGTGGTGGGCAGGAAAACCGGCGCGGTGGTCCGGGGGCGGCCCTACAACCCCAAGGGGCTGGATGGCCTCCGGTCGGGGGTGGTGTACATCAATGAGATTCATCAGTATGAAAATTACGCCATGATCAACGTCTTCAAAACCGCTTTGGGGAAAAAGGCCCATCCCCGGATGGGGTACTTCACCACCAATGGGGACGTGAGGGAAGGCCCCCTGGATGATCTGCTGGAACAGGCGGAGGATATTTTAAACGGAAGTATCCCCGACGAGGGATTCCTCCCCTTTATCTGCCGCCTTGACAGCGTGAAGGACGCCGAAAATCCGGAGATGTTCCCCAAGGCCAACCCCTCCTACCAGTTTTTCCCGGACCTGCGGGAGGAAATCCTCAAGGAGTGGAAGAGCTGGAAGCGGTCCCCGGACCAGAACCGTTCCTTTTTGGTCAAGCGGATGAATCTGACTGAGGGCAGGAGCGAGCTGGCCGCTGCGTCCTGGGATGACATCAAGGCCAGTGACAGGCCGGTTCCGGAGCTGGAGGGGGAACCCTGCGTGGTGGGAATCGACTTTACTAAGACCACCGACTGGGCGGCGGTGAACGCACACTTCCTCCTGGATGACGATACCAGGGTGGACATCAACCACGCCTGGATCTGCCTGCGGTCCCCAGAGCTGAGCCGCATCAAGGCCCCCTGGAGGGAATGGGTGGAGCGGGGACTGCTGACCGCGGTAGATGATGTGGAAATCAGCCCCCGGATGATCACCGAATACCTGCGGGGACTGATGGAAAAATACAACGTGCTGGGGGTTGCCATAGACAATTTCCGGTTTACCCTGATGAAACAGGCCCTGGAGGAGCTGGGGTTTACCGCAGGGAAGGATGGAAACATCTGCCTGGTGAAGCCCCAGGACATCATGAAGGTGGTCCCTGTGATGGACAGCATCTTTGTAAACCATCAATTTGTGTGGGGGGACAACCCGGTTTTGCGGTGGGCGGCCAACAACACCAAGAAAGTGGCCAGCTCCCGGAAAATAGGCAGCGACACCGGCAACTACTATTACGCCAAGATAGAGGCCAAGAGCCGGAAGACAGACCCCTTTATGGCACTGGTTTCCGCGGTGACCATTGAGGACCTGCTGAGATGCGCCAATCCCTTTGGCGATATCGACCTGGGGGCGCTGATCCAGTGAGGAGGTGAGAACTACATATGGGAAAGCTGAGAAATTTTCTGGAGGAGCTTATTGTCATCGGCAAGCCCAAGGACGGGGAGAGCGGCCCGTTTTCCGGGACCGAGGAGGCGGAAATCAAGGCGGATTTCCTGTTTATCCACACCTTTTCTGTGTGCGTGGGCTTGATTGGAAACACCCTGGCCGCCTGCGAGTTCCAGACCTACCGCCGGGGGGAAATCTACCGGGGAGAGGAATACTACCGGCTGAACATCCGGCCCAATGGCCGGCAGAACGCCCCGGAATTCTGGCGGCAGCTGGTATACCGGCTGTACCAGGACAATGAGGCGCTGGTGGTCCAGCAGTGGAACGAGGGGCTGTTTGTGGCGGACGGGTACTCGGTGCGGTCCGACGGGCTGCGGGGGAACGTCTACACCCAGGTGGCGGTGGGGGATGTGACCCTCCCCGGTCCCTTCCGGGAATCCGACGTGCTCCACCTCTCCCTGGGGGAAATCCAGGTGCGGAAGCTGAATCTGGTGATGGCGGAGTGTTACCGGAAAATCCTGGAGTTTACCGTCTCCAGCTATCAGAAGGCCAGGGGGACCCGGCTGCTGGTGGATGTGGAGGCCATGGCCCAGCAGAGCGGCAGAAACAAGGAGACCTTCCAGGAGAATGTCTCCAAGCTGATCAACCGGGACATGGCCCGGCTGTTTAAACAGGCCAACGCCGCTATCCCCATCTTTAAGGGGACCAAGGTCACCGAACTGGGGTCCAAGACCTACAGCGCCGAGGGGACGCGGGATATCCGGGCCATGGTGGAGGACGTCACCGCCCTGATGTGCCGGGGATTTAACATCCCGCCCAAGCTGCTGGCCGGGGATATCGCCGGGATACAGGAGGCGGAGCGTCAGTTTATGACCCAGTGCGTTGACCCCCTGGCGGCCATGATACAGGCGGAGGTGAACGGCAAGCGGTACACCCCCCAGAGCTATCTGGAGGGGGACCGGCTGTACATCAACACCAAGGCGGCCCGGCATATCGGATACAACGAGCTGGGGCAGGCTGCGGACCGGATGCTTGCCTCCGGGTGGTCCCCCAACGAGGTGCGGCGGATGGCCGGGGAACCGGAGATCAACGAGCCCTGGGCAAATGAGCACTATGTGACCAAAAACAACGGCCTGTTGACAGGCGGAAAGGAGAGAAGCGCCAATGGATTTAACCAGAATGACAATGCGGCTGGAGCAGAAGACGCCGGGGACCTATGACCTGTATATCTGCGATGAGATTATGCCGGACATAGAAACCTGGTTTGGGGTGAGCCGGTCGGACACCTCCCAGAAGACCATCATCAAGCAGCTGGAGGAGACCAAAAGCGCCACACAGCTGAATATCTGCATCAACAGTGTGGGGGGCAGCGTCAAGGAGGGATACGGCATTTACACCGCCCTGCTGCGGCATCCGGCCCACAAGACCGCCTATATCGACGGGATAGCCAACTCCATTGCCTCTATTATCGCCATGGCGGCGGATGAGATAGTGATGTACCCCCACAGCACCATGGGGATACACAACATGGCCGCCCATTGTATGGGCAACGCCGCGGAACACCGGAAGACGGCGGAGGACCTGGACAAGATGATGGAGGGTTGCCGGCAGATTTACCTTGCCCGGAGCGGGGAAAAGCTGACTGAGGATAGGCTGATGGAGATGCTGGACGCGGAAACCATACTCACCCCGCGGGAGTGCCTGGAATACGGCCTCTGCGACCGGATAGAGGAGGTCAGGCGGGAAGGAGCTCCCGCGCC
This sequence comes from Oscillospiraceae bacterium, assembly GCA_022800935.1. Classification (GTDB taxonomy): domain Bacteria; phylum Bacillota; class Clostridia; order Oscillospirales; family Ruminococcaceae; genus UBA1405. The sequence continues at coordinate 6,014 of JAAWRH010000068.1, read as the reverse complement.
GGAGACACCTCCCGCAGAGGAACCCCCTGAATCGCCCGAAGAACCCCAGCAGAAGACGTTATCACAATTTTTTGACAAATGGAGGTAAAAACGATGAAAAACTTTGACCAAATTAAGCAGGAAAGAGAACTGATTCTGGCCGCCATGATGACCGCCATGAAGGCGGACGACAAGGACGCCTTTTCCCAGGCGTTCGCCCAGCTGGTGAGCAGTGCCACCGAAGAGGTAAAAGCCGAGTTTGAGCTGAGCACCCGCACAGCGGATGCCGGAATTCTGGCCGCCCGCGGCGTGGGAAGCCTTACCAGCGAGGAAATGAAGTGGTATACCGACCTGGCGGATTCCCTGAAAAAAGGAGACCCCAAGATGGCCCTGACCCTCATTGACCCTGTGCTCCCCAAGACCACCGTTGACCGGGTATTTGAAGACCTGGAGCAGCAGCATCCTCTTCTCCAGATGATTGATATGGTCAACACCGGCCCACTGGTGGAGTTTCTCGTCAACACGGACGAGGGGTCCGCCGCTGTGTGGGGAGCCCTCACCGACGAAATCACCAAGGAGATTGCCAGCGGGTTTAAGGTCATCAACCTGACCCTGGCCAAGCTGTCCGCCTTTATCCCGGTGCCCAATGCCATGCTGGACCTGGGCCCCGTGTGGCTGGAACGGTATGTCCGCATCATCCTGGAGGAGAGCATCTATCTGGGGCTGGAAAAGGGCATTGTGGCCGGGGACGGCAGCGCGGGGCCCATCGGCATGATCAAGGATGTTTCCCCCGACGCTGTTGTAACCGGTGGAAAGTACCCCGACATGACCCCGGTCAAGGCCACCAGCTTTTCCCCCAAGGAGTACGGCGCGCTGCTGGCCCGGCTCACCAAAACCCCCAACGGGAAAGACCGGGTGCTGAACAATGTAATCCTGGTGTGCAATCCCCAGGACTACCTGACCAAGGTGATGCCGGCCACCACCGTAATGGTGCCCAACGGCGGCTACACCAACAATGTGCTGCCCTACCCCACCACCATCATCCAGTCGGCGGCCATGCCGGAGGGAAAGGCGGTGCTGGGGCTGGCCCGGAACTACTTTATGGGCATCGGAACCGGGACCAGCGACAGCGGCAAGCTGGAATACTCCGACGACTTTAAATTCCTGGAGGACAAGCGGACCTACCGTATCAAGCTGTACGGCAACGGGATGCCCAAGGACCACACCAGCTTTATACTGCTGGATATCAGCGAGCTGAAGGAGCTGCTGCTGAGGGTTGAGACCGTCACCGCTGGAGCCGGAGCTTGAGCCGGGAGGTAAGCCTCCGGCTGCTGTCCGACGCCAAAAGGGCCAACAACATCACCTGGGAGGATGAGGACACCGATAAATCCCTGACCTCAATCCTCCTCCAGGGGATGGCCTGGCTGGACGCACGCATTGGGGCGGACACGGATTATGAGACCGAGGGGGTACCCAAGGCCCTGCTGCTGGATTACACCCGGTACGCCAGGGCCGAGGCCCGGCACCGGTTTGAGAACGACTATCTCTCCGACCTGCTGGCCCTGGGGTTACAGGCGGACATAGAGAGGATGATACCGGATGACCCCGAACCAGGAGAGGATACAGACCTACAATGACGGCGTGGCAATCTTATTAAAGTGCAACGACCTGGGGGACCCCGGCGACGCCCCAGACCTGGTGTACACCGAGGCGGGCAAGCTGTGCTATGAGAGCCGGACGGTAGGGGTCTCCCGGTACTACCAGGCCATGCAGAACAACATCCGGGCGGACCTGCTGCTGCGGCTCCCCCGGCGGGACCAGGTGACCATACACGACAGAATACGGATTGGCGAGACCGACTACACCATCCGACAGATACAATACCCGGCGGAGGTGCGGCCCCGCTCCATGGATTTGACGTTGGAGGCGATAACATCATGAGATATATGGACACAGTAAAGCGGGTGCGGGACGCGTTAAAGCCCTTTGTGGAGAAGGGAATCCCGGTGAACCACGGCGCGTCCAAGGGCAAGGATTACCCCAAAATTATCTGGATGCACGGACCGGAGGAAACAGGGCTGCACAAGGACAACCGGAAGATTGCTCAGACCGTGACCGGGGAGGTTTACTACTTCACCAGACAGGAATATGACCCAATTGTGGACGAAATCCAGGAGGCCCTCAACGGGATAACTGGCCTGGGGTGGAGGCTGTCCGAGGTGGAGGTCAGCGAGGACGGCGTCTGGTTCTACTCCTGGGACTGGGAGGCAGTCAGCTGATGGCCAGAGTTAGGGGAATCCAGGTTGCGGAGGAATACGCCCTGCGGCTGAGCGGCCTGGCGGACCACACCGAGGAGGCGGTGACAGCGGCGATCCAGAAGGGGGCCGGAATACTGGCAGACGCCATGCGCCGGGACTATGAGGCCATTCTGGGACCGGACTCCACCGGGCAGATGCTGGAATCCATGGGCATCACCCCGGTCAAGATGGACAAAAACGGCTGGTGGAACGCCAAAATAGGCTTTGACGGCTATGACGCCCGGAAAAGCAAGCGCTGGCCCAAGGGGGTACCCAACCAGCTAAAGGCCCGCGTGCTGGAGAGCGGGACCAAGGACGGCAGAATCAAGAAGCATGAAATCATAAAAAAAGCCCTCCGGGCCAACCGCGACAGGGTGGAAAAGGCCATGGAGGAGGAGCTGGATAAATATTTTGAGAAATATTTAGGTTAAAAATCAACGGAAAGGATTGATAAATATGTTGGTAGAAATCAAAAAGTTTGGACACGAGGAACGGGCTGCCTGTACCAGTTTGGATGTGGCGGAGACGTTTGGAAAAGCACACGATAAAGTGATGCGCGATATTAAAAATCTTGGATGCAGCGAGGAGTTTAATATCGCCAATTTTGGCGGTATCTCCTACACTGACAGTATGAACCGAACCCAGAAAGCCTATGTTATGACCCGCGACGGCTTTACTCTCCTGGTAATGGGCTACACCGGCGAACTGGCTATGAAATTCAAAGAGGACTACATCAAGCAGTTTAACGCCATGGAAGCTGCTTTACAGGGGAAAATTATTGAGCGGCAAAAGGGCATCGCTGTCCGCCAGGCCCTGACCAAAGCCCTACAGCAGTCCAATGAGGATGCAAGGATGCACGGACATGCTTACTCTACTTATACCAACTGCATTTACAAGGTGTTGTTCGGTATGGACGCGAACCATTTACGGGAAAAGTTTGGAATCGGTAAAAAGGACAATCTTCGGGACTGTTTTTCGCAAGAGGAATTGAGGGCAATACAGTCAATGGAATGCCTGGTGAGCGGGCTTGTGGATTGCGGATGGCAGTATGACCAAGTAAAGCTATTCATTCAACAAAATAATTCTCTGAAACAAATTGCAGCATAAAAAATAAACCGGCGGAGCTATGCCGGTTTTCACAAAAAATGGGAGGGATTTAATTGATTTACACCGGTTTGAGCAGACTTTATGTGGCCAAGTACAGCTATGACAAGCTCTTAAACAAGACCAGCTATACCGACGGGATCAGCCTGGGGGAGGCTATGGATTACGTCATCAACATCACCACTGCCTCTACGCCCCTGTACACCAACAACCGCAAGCGGGGGGAAATTGTGTCCTTTTCCGACGGCAGCGTGACACATAAGGCCCCGGACTCCAATATGGAGGCCAGCGCCTATATCAGTGGCATCACCCCCAAGGAGATTACCATCGCTGAGGGGAAGACCGTCAGGAAATACGGCCGGTCGGTGGAGATTCAGCCGCCATATCTGGGGTTTGGTACCGTTTACCAGGTGTACGACGCCGACGCCAACAAGTACCGTTATCAGCCCATTATCACCCCGAAGATACAGTATCAGCTGTCTTCCAACAACGTGACCACCCAGGGGGAGACCATCACCTTTAACGTCCCGGACCTGCCCGCCAAGGTAATGGTGGACGACGAGACCAAGGAATGGCTGTGGGAGTACGACCTGTACGATACCGAGGAGGAGGCGGACGAGGTGCTGCGGCTTATCCTGAAGGTGGCGCCGAAAACCGAATCCGGAGATACCGGGGCCGAAACGGTTTGATGAAAGGGGGCGGCGAGCGTGATTTTGACCGGGGTTAGTAGGTTTTTTGCGGCGGGGTATAGGCACAGCGCGGCCGCCCCGGAGGCCAAGTATTCCGGCGGACGGGTGATCAGCGACGCAGGGCAGTACACCATATCCGCCGACGTGGAGGTGATAGGGGTGTACCGCAAAAGCACCCCCTGGGACCACAAGACCAGGTTTAGCGGCGGTCAGCTGACCCACAGCGCCCTGGAGGCGGACGAGGGGATAGAGGATTGGCTGTTTGGCCGGGAGCCGGTGGAGGTTATGGCCGGGTACCTGAGGGTACAGCGCCACGGGATAGGTTCGTCCGCCTCTCCTCCATTTTTGGGATTTGGAGTAATCCGGCGCATCTGTGACCCCGACACCGTCCGGCTGATGTACCAGCCGCTGATTCTGCCTAAAGTCAAATACGTCCCCCAGGGGAGCGAAAGCGGGGAGTCCGAACAAGGAGCGCTGAACCTGACTCCTACCAGCTATATGGCGCAGATTTACCCGGAGGATGAGACCGGGGAATGGATTTGGAGGTTTGGGGTTGTGGAGACGGAGGAGGAAGCGGAGGCGGTGATAAAGGGAGTGTTTGGGATGGTGGAAAAGTGAAGCCCCCGAAAATCGAGGGCCTAGTGATGGTGTGAGAAAGATTTTATTCAGCGTCCCCATCCTCCACGTATTCCATGATGTCACCTGGTTGGCATTCGAGAATATGACATAATTTGTTAATAGTTTCGGTGTCAACTCGTTTACTTTTATTGAGCGGCCCAGATAGAACCTTATCCAAGACTGTACCATTGATTCCACGCTGTCTTAAATCCCACTTTTTCATACCTTTATTTTCCATTAATGCTTTTACCTTTTCCATAGAAATAGACAAGATATCACCTCCTTCTATGTTTTAAGTATACAGCCTTTATTGTCCAAAGTCAAGGACAAAAATAGCTGAAATATTGTCCGCAAGTTTGTACAAACGGCCAATTGTTTATCTGTCCAAACTCATGTACAATATCAATCGTGGCCACCCACACGGATCGGGGAATACAGTCCGCCCCTTTATATATACGAACCTTTACAACAGAATAAAAAATGGGGTACTGGCTGCCCTCACAAGCACCAGTACCCCAAAAGACAAACCAAGGAGGTTTGATAAAACCATTATATCAAACATTCCTTGGAAATTCAAGGAGGAATTCTATATGGACAAGGTAAAGAAAATAACCGACAGCTTGGACATAACCGTATACAAGCTGAACGCATTCGCAGAGGTCATCCGGGATATCATTGACGATATGCCGAATAACGAGAAAGACGATAGCTATCCCGTTTTGTGCTGTATGTTTTGCCGAAATGTGCAAAACAAACTGGATGTATTGACAAGCCAGTTGATGACAGAATCAGAGAAAAGTATCAATCTAGTTTCCGAATTGGAAAGGGAGGTATTTTGATTATGAATGAGCTGAAAGTTTTCAATTTCAACGAGGTGGACGTTGTCGATAGCCGGGAGGTTGCCCGGCTGGTGGAGAGGCCACATAATGATTTGATGAAGTCTATCCGGGTTTATGCAGATTACATTTCTAACGCGGGAGATTTCTCCCTCGTCGATTTCTTCATCCCTAGCACCTATCAGGACAGCAAAGGCGAAACGCGCCCCTGTTACCTCATCACCAAGAAAGGCTGCGACATGGTAGCAAACAAGATGACCGGAGAGAAGGGCGTTCTGTTTACAGCAGCGTATGTGTCCGCCTTTGAGAAGATGAGGGAACAAGCACAGGCTGCTTTCCAATCTCCCGCCTCCAAAGAGCTAAAGGCCATCTTCATGCTGGACAACCGGACAGTCCAGCACGAACAGAGGATAACCGCTCTGGAGGATACCATGGTGGTGGACTACGGCCAGCAGCGCACGCTGACAAATCAGGTCAATGCCGTGGTGATC
>JAAWRH010000067.1 GCA_022800935.1 Oscillospiraceae bacterium | reverse complement strand
CGCCACCATCATAATTCATATACGCTTCCAAAATGCTGAATTTCGTTATTTTTGCACCACAAAGTATAGCCACCAGAGAATGTCCCGCCTCGTGCAAGACGATATATGCAGGAACGCTGAATATAAGGCTTATAAATAAAAATATAATTTTTTTTACTTTTTGATTCATAAATTTTACCACCCCTACAAATCGCGATTTGTCAGCTTGCTACGAGCAAAGTATAGCACAAATAGAGGTAATATTCAATCCTTGTTTTTGGATGCTGATAGTAGTAGCAAGCAATGCACCGGTATATACCCGGCGCAGCTTGTTGGTGGCCGATGGCCCCCAAGCCCCCAGTGCATCGGCGTAGCTGCGTCCGATGCACAAGCCGCCGTTGGCGTCTGCTGGTATATACTGGGCAGGGAAGAACTGCACCAGTGGAGCCGCCCCCGGAGGGCGCACGGCTGCTGTGGGCAGTACCACCACAAGCCATCGGCTAGTGGTGAGTAAGTGCGCTTTTAGCAGAGGGCCGACAAAGAGAACGGAGCGCCCAGGCCATCCCCGGACGCTCCCCCCCTTCGGTTCCCTCCTGCTGGTCGATCACCGCCTTTCCGGCCTGTGTCATTCTGCCACAAATGAAGCATCAGCCAATGTGTATTTGGATGGTGAAACCACCCTTTACACAATACATCTCAGAATAGCAAACTTGCGGCATTTTGGCAAGGGATATTTTTGTTCATAAAGAAATTCGCCCTATCCTGAATGATAGAGCGAATTCAGTTATCTCCTAGGCTTTTCGGCTCTTTTCCACAGCTCTAAAAGCCTTTCAAAGAGGTCATTTTGCCTTGGTACGGGCGGCAGATAGGCTTTCAGCAGCTCCGTCGCCGCCTTCCTCAGCCCATCCTCCCCACCCGCAATCCGCACATATCCCGGACAAAGCTCCGCCAGTTCTCTGGCCCCGCCATCCACCTTGTGTCCCCCGGCAGGCAGGGCAATCACCGGAACCCCCGCCGCCAGCGCAAACAGCATCCCGTGGTACCGGTCCGTCACCACCAGCCCTGCATGGGAAAACCGCCGGATAAGCCCCTCTATCGCCGCTCCCCAGTCCGAACAGGAACCGTCCGCCTGGGTGTCGCAAAGCTCCGCCGGACCGAGGTTCTTTAATAACTGTAAATAATGTTCCCGCCTTTCCGGGGTGAGGAGGCTTTCCCCGTCCCGCCTAAGGCAGAGCAGAATCCTTTCTCCCCTTTCGGCAGAGGAATACCGCCCAATCCATCCGGAAACCATGTCCGGCTGCCAGGCCGCTCGACCAGGGCATAGGGCCTCCGCCGTCTGGAGGGATTTCCTGTCCCTGGCCAGCAGCAGAAGTCTGGGACAACGGCGAAGTATTTCCGCGGAGCGCTTTTCCCCACTTTTTCCCCGATAGAGGATTGTCTGGGGGAAAATCAGTACTGGGTTTTGGCAGAATCGCTTCAGGACCCGGCGGCGGACGGCCTCGTCCGGGTGGAAGTCGGTCATGGTATACCCGCTTTGGAAGACAATGGGATCATCCGTGACCAGCGTTCTGCTCATCCACCCCAGAAAAAGGCCGGGAATGCGGAGGAAAACGCGGCTGGGGACCGAAAGCACCGCCGCCCCCGGAAAGGCGAAATCCAGCCACTCCCGGATGCAGAGGCACTGGGCCTGATCCCCCAGGTTGGGATGGAGGGGGACGGCAAAGTACCAGACCCGCCGGGACGCTGTCCGGGCGGCAGAGATTTCACCCTTGATGCGCCCCAGCGCCTCCACATCCCCCGGCAGGCAGGGGAGCTGGCGGAAAAAACGCAGCATATCGGAAATTCCCTTCTGTAACCCGATGGGAAGACGGTTTTTCAGGCGGCGGAGCGCCGCGGACCATTTAAACCTCCAGTTCATACAGCGCCAAGGACCTCCCGTTGTCATAGTCGATGATGTCCACAATTTTAAACCCTGCCCGCAGGTAAATTTTTCGCACGGCTTTTTCGTCCAGCCCGGTATCCAGCCGAATATAGCGGATTCCCTGGTCCCTGCAAAGGGCCCGGAGGGCTTCCACGACGCTTTGGGTCATCCCCCTGTGGGAAAAGTCCGGCCTGACGCAGAATTTATGGAGATAGACCGCCTCCCCCTGGGCCGCGCCGCTCCAATACTGGGAGTCCCGCCGCTGGAGGATAAAGGCGCAGGCGTCCTCCCCCTCCACCTGGCCGATACAGAAGTCCCCCGGCCGGGCCTCGGCGGTGACCAGCTGTTCCCTTGTCAGCCATTCCTCCGGCCAGATGCGAAAGCCCCGCTCCCGATAGAAGCGGGCGGTCTCCCCCATAATTGCAATCGCCCGGTCCGTCTGTCCGGGGATAATCTCTATTTTGTCCATGGCCTTCCGCCCCCTTTCATCCCTTCCATTATACCACATTTGTCTCCCTATACCAAAAACCTCTGAAAAAACCCAAACGCCCGCCAGAACGTATGCGGATTCCTTCAGAGGTTTTCAACTAAGTAACAAGAAAAATGTTAATAAACTCGCCTTTAGGATTTTGCGGTCTTTACTGGGCGCTTCAGGGTTTTGAAGTCCATTACCGCCGACAGCAGACACATCACCACTACCGAGACAATCAGCTCACAGAACATATAGGAACCGTTGTAGCCGATGGAATACTTCCAAACGGATTCCCCGGCCGGCGCGTTGCTTCCCCAGATAATCACGCCGGACAGCACATGGCATACCAGGCGGATAAATACCGCCGCCCCGCTCCCGAAGCCGATGGCGGCAATCCGGTTGCCGGGAATGGCCTTTGCGAACAGGCTGGCGAGACCCAGGCAGGAGAAGGCCACCACATAGTCCAGCAGAATCACCAGGAGATAGTTGATAAAGTTGGGCACAGGCGGCGGCCAGAAGCCCATCATCATGTTGACCAGGGAATAGACAAAGGCGGTGAAGGTCCCCCACTTTGGTCCATAGCGGAAGGAGATAATCAGCAGCGGGACCATGCTGGCCGCCGTGATGGAGCCGCCCTGGGGCAGGGTGAGGATTTTTATCATGGACAGCACTGTAGCAAGTGCCACCATGACGGCGCTCTCGGTGAGCATACGGGTTTTGGATGCAGGTTTCGGCATTTTGTTTCGACCTCTTTTCTTTTGTGATCGGACAAAAAAACGGCGCAAGTCCCGTGCCAATGACAGCTTCGGGGACGTGCGCCAATTATGTTGCCGTTTCACGCCTTTCGCTCCCTACGCCGGTATGACCCGTATCAGGTTTAAAGGGTTGAAGCTCGCGCTTCTCTCAGCCTTTCGGCACCCCTGCTTTTGGCAGTCAGTCGTTTTGCCGCTGATTTATCCGTATCCTATTATAGTGATTTCCTCTCCGTTTGTAAAGGGGGATGGCGTTTTTTTCAATTCTTTTTCTGCGGTGCCAATAGACATTGCCGGGGGTTCCTATTTAGAGCGATACCAGCTTAAAAACTTATAATATTTCTCTTGCTGCCCTCTGCCAAGCGCATAAATTTTCAGGTAGACTTCTTGGGCAAACTCTTGAATCACACGCGGCAGTACGCTGTTTTCCAATTCCCCCCATGTCAAAGCGCTTACATTCAAATAACCATACAAAGAGAAGCTTTCAGATTCGAATAGCTTTTCCAGGATCCGGTGAAGCTTGTCAACTCCCTTGTCTGTGGTAAACGAAGCAGGCAAATAACGGTAGGCCTTGACTTGTCGAACATCCTGCTGTATTTCCCCGCCAAAGTTCATTTCTTTTAAAAGCGGAGAAAGTTCGCCAATTTTAAGTTTATCCACAAGCCTTTCACCTAATGCAGACAAGCCACTCACCTGTATCCATGTACATTCTCCCGGTCTTCCATCATAGATAGCCAATACACGCTGAAATAAAAACCGAAGCTGCAAAAAATCTTGTTCCAACTGGGGCGTGACACAAAAAATTTGAAATGTCGCTGGACCGCCAAGCAAGCGGCTCATCCAGTAAGTGTCCAGCAAACTATATTGAAGAAAATAATATCTTTGCAGCAACTGAAAACATACGGACTCATCTAAATCTTGACCATCTTTTTCTGGTACTATTGACAAGTCTCTTATTTTATGCAGACAATTTCTATATAAATGCGAGACCTGAATTTGTGAGTAATCTATTTCAAGCCACATCTTATTCATATTTTTTTTTTCATTGTACGACTTCCTTTTGTTATATTAGAAAATAAACAGCCCCATCATCACTGCGATGCCCACAACCATGCCGACTACGCCCCCCGCCTTTTCCATAAACAGCCCCGTTTCAGAGAGCTCCGCGTTCTGATACGCCCATCTCCGCAAAAAGAAGTGGGCCTCGTTGGGGAACAGGAAGGTGACCGCCCCTAACGCGTACAGCAGTCCGCCCACAAAGAGCAGGGAAACGTGTCCCCTCTGCTCCAGGTCCCCCCAGGCGATGCGGCAGAGTGCATTGCTGATGGCCGGTTTGCCGATTGGCGGAATCTGGTTTCCCACGACGACAGTAACGCCCTCGCCGAACTCCATGGGGAGGCCGGTTTGCCTATCGTAAAACCACTGACCGTTCCAGGCACCCTCGAAAACGGTTCCGTCGTCAAAGGTGATGGAGACAAAGTCCCCGTCCCTTTGGAGGTTGGCGGACTGTTCCACTCCGTTCAGGACGATGGTAAAGTCGATTCCACTGTCCGCCGGCACGGTGCGGATATAGTTGACGGGATTCCGCTGATACAGGGTTTCCTCTGCCCGGAAAAAGAAGTCGCTTCCCAGGTAGATTCCCTTCCTCAGGTTCCGCCAGCCGGAAAAGATGAGGGCCAGCACCGCGATGCCAAGAATCAGCGCCAGAACACGCCGGTCAACTCTTTTTTCATCCATAGAATCACCCCTTCCAAAGCATAGCTTTATTATAGCATATACCATGTTGGAGGACAAGGCCAAAAAAATCCGGTTCCGGGACACCTGTCGAATTGACACGGCAGCTTTGCTGTGCTATCATGTGTTTTACACAGAATATCATTTCATAATCATTAGGAGGTGCAGCAAATGCCTGCTGCCGCAATCGGCACCTACAGCCTTGCTCAATGGCTGCTGTTCTTTTACATTTACTGCCTGATCGGGTGGTGCTTTGAATCCACCGTCGTGTCGGTGGGGCAGAGGAAATGGGTCAACCGGGGCTTTATGCGCGGCCCGGTGCTGCCGATTTACGGCTCCGGCGCAATGGTGATACTGATTTCCACCCTGCCAATCCGGGAAAACTTCGTCCTCACCTACCTGTGCGGCGCCCTGGCCGCCACCCTGCTGGAATATGTGACCGGGGTCTGTATGGAGGCGCTGTTCCAGGTGCGCTACTGGGATTACAGCCAGAAAAAATTCAACTTCCAAGGGCATATCTGCCTGAGCTCCACCATCGTATGGGGTTTTTTGAGCCTGTTGATGGTCAATGTGGTCCATCTGCCCATTGAACGGATGGTTCTGAAGCTCCCGGAGCCGCTGACAAGCGGCCTGGCCTTTGTGATAACGGCATTGTTCGCGGCAGACTTCACCTCCTCCTTCCGCACCGCCATCGACCTGAAGGAGCTGCTGATGCGCTCTGAAAAGCTACAGGAGGAGCTTTTGGCGTTACAGCTCCGGGCCGAACAGCTTGAAGCCCTTGTGGAAAGAGAAAAGGAAAAATTTTCCCAGGAACGGGAAAAATTTACATTGGAGCTCCAGTCTGTGCATGAGAAACAGCTTATCAACCTGGAGAAGCTGCGCAGCCGCGTCAGCGCGGACAAAATCCGCCTTCTCGGCCGGAACCCTTCGGCCTTGTCCCGCAAATACCGCGGCACGCTGGAACGCCTGCGGGAGCACCACAGCTTGCACGATTGAGAAAAAGGCCCTGTTTTCCACATCCGGAGAAAAAAACTGTTGACAAACCGGCTGGATTGTGTTATTGTAAATCTGCTCCATGGAGCATACCAAGGCGATAAAGCCGTAAAAGGAGGCCCGGCAGAAGATGCGTATTCGTTTGTATCGGTAACGCGGCAAAAGGTGAGCATTTCCACAGCAATGTGGGTGTGTTTGGTGTGTCTGCTATTACTTATACAAATGGAAAAGGGTCTTTTGTGTGCCGCAAGGCAATATCCCATCCCATAGCTGATAACTGATAACTGGGCTTTTGTGTGCCCGGAGGGAGGGGAGAGTCCGGTTTACTGCGGCAGGGGGATAGTATGTGCTTTTCTGCCCAAAGCCTTTCCATAATTGATATAAGCCGCAAGCCAAAACCCACCCGGTGGATTTTGGCTTGTTTTTTGCGCGGAATCCGGCATGAAAAAATATCATAATCATGGGAGGGATTTCTATATGTTTGAAACCAACCGGCAAGAAATACAGCGCGCCGTCCTGCTGGCGGCGGATATTGGGGAATATGATGTAAACATGTCTCTCGACGAGCTCTCTGAGCTGGCACAGACCGCCGGGGCCCAAACCGCCGCCAAGGTCAGCCAAAAACGGACGGGCTACGACCCAGCCACCTGTGTGGGAGCCGGATGCCTGGAGGAGGTAAAGGAGTTCTGCCAAAACGACGGGGCCAACCTGATTATCTTTGACGGCGAGCTCTCCGCCAGCCAGGTGCGCAACATTGAGAACATCACCGGGGTGGAGGTCATCGACCGGACCACCCTGATACTGGACATTTTCGCCCAGCGGGCTGTTACCAGCGCGGGGCGGCTTCAGGTAGAGCTGGCCCAGCAAAAGTACCGCCTGCCCCGTCTGGGGGGACAGGGGAATGTGCTGTCCCGCCTGGGGGGCGGAATCGGGACGCGGGGCCCCGGTGAAAGCCAGCTGGAGTCCGACCGCCGCCATGTCCGACGCCGCATTACGGCCCTGGAAAAGCAGCTGAAGGAGCTGGAGGGCCAGCGAGACCTTCTGCGCAGCCGCCGGAAAAAGAGCGGTGTGCCCTGCGTCGCCATCGTGGGGTACACCAATGTGGGAAAATCCACCCTTCTCAACGCCCTGACCAATGCGGGGGTATTGGCGGAGGACAAGCTGTTCGCAACGCTGGACCCCACCGCCCGCGCTCTGGAGCTGCCGGACGGCCGGACGGTCATGCTCATCGACACCGTCGGACTGGTACGCCGCCTGCCTCACCAGTTGGTGGAGGCGTTCCACTCCACCCTGGAGGAAGCGGTGCAGGCGGACCTGCTGCTGAACGTGTGCGACATCTCCTCCCCGGAGGTGCAGGAACAGATTTCGGTGACGGAGGAGGTCATCCGGGAGCTGCGGGAAAAGTCAAAGGACCGCCGGGAGACAGAGGAAAAACCAATCTTAACGGTGCTGAACAAGTGCGACCTGGTAGAGGACTGCCCTGTTCCGGTCAACGAAAAAGTTGCGGTCATTTCCGCGGCGGCGGGGACCGGTCTGGAGGAGCTGCTGCACAAAATCGCCGCCCTGCTGGAGAAGACCCAGACCCGGCTTTGGCTGGAGATTCCCTTTGAAAAGGGACATCTCCTGGGGCTGATCCGGCAGGAGGGAAGGATTTTTTCGGAGGAATACACGGAAAAGGGCACCCGCGTTGACGCCCTGGTGGACCGGCGGGCTTTGCCCCAGGTGGAGCAGTTCCGGGTGGAGTAGTATCAGGTGAAAGCCCAAAAAGGCTCTGTGGAATGCTGTTTTTTGGACGGCCTCCACAGAGCTTTTTTTGAGGGTGCTGTCATTACAGTTCTGCTTGATTGAAAATGATAGTACCAGCCGAGAGTATAATAACCGCCATAAATATCGAGATACTGATTGCGCCCCAATAATCACAAGCAGAAAGCGTTTGTTCATAAATCATCGGAAGCTGTACCACCGGAGAAAATCGCAGTAAGCTGCTGTTAGGTTGTTGCATAGAAAAATAAGCCTTATTTGTGAATACTACACCTATAATAGAACACGCAATCGAAATGCCCATTGTCACAGTTGATTTTCTCGTAATGATCGCAAAGAAGAAAAAAATCACAGCAATTGCCCAAAATAACGGCAAGGAGAGGAGTAGGCTTTTTACAGCGTATATCAATAGATCGGGCAAGGCTGTTTCTGTTCCCAGTGCCAAAAGGGAAAGCATCATGAAAACCGTCATATTTGAAACTATGATTATGGTGCAGCCAAGGATATAGCGGCAGCATTTTACCAATAGAATTTGAAATCTTTTATTTCCATAAGTAATTGCATATATGACTGTACGGTTGGTGAAGTCATCCGTGCAGGAAAATCCGGCATAGACAGCAAAAGCCAAAATGAAACCCATATAATCTTTCCCCAAATTCAGCACAGCATTTTCCACACTGGAATATACCCCTGTAAAGATGGAAATACCTGCGCAGCAGATTAAAGTCAAGGAAATAATCCATACTGAAATATCCCTTTTGAACTTATAGAGCTCTGCTTTCATTAAGCACATCATTGTCGATAATCCCCCATCATGTTTTCATAATAATGTTCTAAGCTATCTGCGGATTTGAAAATATCAGGGGAAGATATTTCTTTAAGAAGCCTGCCCTTGTGCAGGAAACCATAATGTGTTGCAATATGTTCTAACTCATTCAAAATATGGCTTGATATAACGATTGAGATTTTGTTATCTGCGTTAAGCTTCAGTAACAGCTGCCTAAATGCAATCATTCCCATTGGGTCAAGCCCGTTAGTCGGTTCGTCCAGTATGAGAACTTTAGGATTGTGGAGTAATGCCACAGCAAGTGATAACCGCTGCTTCATACCCAAAGATAAATGCTTTGCCCTCTTTTGCTTTTGAGCACACAATCCTACCAATTCTAAAGTCCGTTTTGCATCATCAACATCTTTTTTTCCGCAATATTGTAATTGGCTGATATATAGGTTTTCCAAAACAGACAAATTAGGATATAGGGCAGGAGCCTCAATCATAAATCCGATATTTCTACGTTGCTTTATAATCTCTGCTTCTGTATTAGCATTAACTAATACCATTGAGCCGGAAGTTTGTCGAGATAGTCCCGCCAAAATACGAAACAATGTCGTTTTTCCGGCACCATTTTCACCAATAAGCCCGTAAATACTTCCTGTCGGCACTGATAAAGACACTTGCTGTAAAACTAGGGTATTTCCATATTTTTTGCAAAGGTTATTTACTTCTAAGATATATTTTTTCATGTATAAGCCTTTCTTAATTCTATAAGATAAACAAAAAAGCAGAGCTAATAACTATGAGTAAATAACTCATGCGTTATCGGCTCTGCGTCTGTGCGTCTGGCTCTTTGATAACAAATATTTGATATTCTTTTGCTTCGATTAAACTTTCCTGTTTGCATTTAGGACAAAATAGGGGAAAATTTATAAGAACGGTATCTTCGCGTATTTTAGTCCTTGTCTTACTTCCGCAGAAAGGGCATAAAATCCAGTCTACTTCACCCATAAAAAATCATTCTCCTTTATCGGTTTTTGAAGATTGCTGTCTTTGTCCCCTTTTTTTCCTATATTCCTTAATAGCCTTGTTCCTAAGCGGTATTCCAACACCAATTAAAAGCCCCACGATTATAATTGTAAAGTCCATATTCTCACCTCACGCTTCTTTATTTTTCAATATCTTAATAGATACCAATATAGAAACAATATACATTACAATAACAAAAATGATAGTCAATAACATTAGCAGGACAGGGGAGTTGAAAATAGTAAAAAGTAGCTTGCTCTCGCCAACAGGACTTTTTGTAATGAGCAGCAAGGTTATCAAAAATCCCGCAACCGGGATATACATAAACACCCTACCTTTGATAGAACCAAGTTTATAATATCCGGGCAGTTGAAAAACTGTATAAAGGGCAAAAAGGAATATCCCTATGACAGCAGCACTTATATAATCGACTATGCCAATGCTTTCTCCCAAAATAGTTAATATGACAGGGTGAGCAATTAAAGAAAATATCAGTGCAGTTAAGCCCATGATAATAATAAAAATATACCGCCCAATAACCATGTCACTTTTTCGGATTGGCAAAATACCGTAAAGCCGTTCCATAGAGTTCTTTTCTGTAATCGAAAAGGTATATCCCGTTGTCATGGCAATAAAGCACATGGCAAATGAAATTCCTGTC
>JAAWRH010000066.1 GCA_022800935.1 Oscillospiraceae bacterium | reverse complement strand
AGTAGAGTTCTGGATCAATCATCTTCCTAGAAAAATCTTCCATTATTCCTCCGCTTCTGATCTCTTTTCTCGTGTCCTATTTGATATTGCAATTTAGAAATCATTTTTAAGAAAAAATGGATTCTTTCCGCTGGGAAAGATGAATTATCCCTCCGTCCCCTCCACCAGCAGGGGGTCAAACCCCAAAAAGTCGCAGGAGACTAGAGACATTTCCACTCCATGCCACGGCCCTAAAAACGCGGCGCGGATAGCCGGGCCGTGGAGGTGCCCGTAAAAGCACCGGCGGACTCGATGTTCCAGCAGGGTATTCAAAATGGGCCGGGAGCGCTCCGCTCCGTAGAGGGGCGGGTAGTGGAGAAAGACAACCGGCTCCAGCCCCATCCTTCTGCACTCCGCCAGGGAAGCCTCCAGCCTCCCGTTTTCCCTGGCCAGCACCTTGGCGTCCTGGGCCTCCCCGTTTTCAAAAATCCATCCCCTGGTCCCGCAGATGCCGAACCGTCCAAAGGGGACGCAGTTATTATGGAGAATCGAAAGGGAATTTAAACCGTTCCGCTCAAAAAAATGCTCCATTTTATTCCGGGTGGACCACCAGTAATCGTGGTTGCCCTTGAGGATGACCTTTTTTCCCGGCAGGTCATGGAGAAACCGAAAGTCCTCCAGTGCCTCCTCCAGGGTAATTCCCCAGGAGATATCCCCCGCCAGAACAACGGTATCCTCCGGCCCCACCTTGGCGCGCCAGTTTTCCTCCAGCCGCTGGACGTAGCCGTCCCAACCGCTGAAGATGTCCATGGGTTTATCGCATCCCAGGGATAGGTGGGTGTCACCAATCGTATACAGCCTCATCCTGTCTCCTTTCCCGCGGAGGTCTCAAAGACCCAGGAAGGCACAGACCGCCCCTTCCATCTCCTCCCCGGC
Source organism: Oscillospiraceae bacterium (assembly GCA_022800935.1). Classification (GTDB taxonomy): domain Bacteria; phylum Bacillota; class Clostridia; order Oscillospirales; family Ruminococcaceae; genus UBA1405. Next base: position 9,221 of record JAAWRH010000066.1, on the reverse strand, counting down.
GCAGCGCCCGGTGAAGCGGACCGGCTTTTCCCTCAGCCGCACCAGGGACTGGGGCTGGGGCGCGCCGGAAAGCTGCTCCAACCGCTGGGCCAGGGCAAATTCCTCCTCCGGCGCGGCGGCCCTCAGCTCCTCCCCTGTCACCGCCCCCAGTACGCTGGCGGGGAACTTGTAGGGGCTGGCGGTGGAAACCACCACGTTCTTGGTCATGTCCCCTGTCTCCTCCCGGTACCTGCGGCAGGCGTAGGAGGCCACGGCGGTATGGGGGTCGCAGAGATAGGAAAACTCCTCAAACAGCCGGTGAATCTCCTCCCCGGCCTGCCCGTCGCCGCACCAGAAAGCGGAGAAGCACTGGTCCAGCTTCTCCCTCATCCCGTCGGGGATATGGTACTCCCCCTCCCGGCCAAGGCTCTCCATCAGTCCGGAAACCAGCTTGTCGTCCCCGCCCGAAAGGGCAAAGAGCAGCCGCTCCAGGTTGCTGGACACCAGAATGTCCATTGACGGCGAGGTGGTGGCGTAGAAGGGGCGCTTCTTATTATACGCCCCGGTCTGGATAAAATCCGTGAGCACGTTGTTGCGGTTGGAGGCGCAGATCAGCCTCCTGATGGGCAGTCCTATCTCCTTGGCATAGTAGGCGGCCAGGATGTTCCCAAAGTTGCCGGTGGGCACCGTGATATTGATGGGCTCTCCCTGTAAAATCTCCCCGTCGGCCAGCAGGTCGCAGTACACGCTGAAATAATAGACAATCTGAGGAACCAGCCGCCCCCAGTTGATGGAGTTGGCGCTGGAGAAGGTCCAGCCCCCCTTTGCCAGCTTTTCCTTCAGGGCCGGGTCGGTAAACAGGCGTTTCACCCCTGTCTGAGCGTCGTCAAAGTTGCCCTCCACCGCGCAGACCGAGACATTTTCCCCCTCCTGAGTCACCATCTGGAGCTTCTGCATCTCGCTGACCCCATGCCGGGGATAGAAGACCATGATCCTGGTCCCTGCCACGTCCCGGAAGCCCTCCAGCGCCGCCTTGCCGGTGTCGCCGGAGGTGGCGGTGAGGATACATATCTTTTTGTCCGGCATCACCTTGGCGGCGGAGACAGCCATCAACCGGGGAAGAAGCTGGAGGGCCATGTCCTTAAAGGCGCAGGTGGGCCCATGCCACAGCTCCAGCATATAGGTGTCCGGGCAGAGCTTGGCAATGGGGGCGGGATTGCCTCCAAAGCGGCTGGAATCCTCGTCTGTGCCGTATGCCCCCTCCACACAGGCCCGTATCTCCTCCTGGGTAAAGTCCGTGAGGAACAGGCCGAGTATCTTGCAGGCCCGCTCCTGATAGCTCTCGTGGGCCATTTCATTGATCTCCGTCAGCGTCAGCTTAGGGAGCTCCTCCGGAACATACAGCCCGCCCTCCGGCGAAATTCCCTGGGCGATTGCCTGGGCGGAGGCGACTGCCTCCCCTTTGTTGCGCGTACTGATATATTTCATATTTTCTCAGTCATCCTTTTTGTTCATAGTTTTTATCCCCACATACGCCGGAAGAAAGCGCAGGCGTTTCCCCCCATGATCTTCTCCGTCTGCTTCTCCCCCAATCCGGCCTTCAACAAATACCGCTCCACATCCGCCAGCTTTTCCACCGACTCCATTCCCTCCGGCACTGTTGTCCCGTCAAAGTCGGAGCCCATGGCAATCACGTCCTCCCCGCCCAGCATCAGCATCCGCTCGATGTGCCGGACCAGATCGGGGAACCCCGCCTTCTCCTTATCGTCGTTGAGAAAAGCCTTGCAGAAATTGATCCCCACAATGCCGCCCCGCCGCACAATCTCCCGGAATTGGTCATCCGTCAGATTTCTCTTGTGCCCGCAGACAGCCCGCAGGTTGGAATGGGTGGCGATAAAGGGCTTCTTGGCAGTATGGACCAGGTCGTCAAATCCCTTGTCGTTGAGGTGGGAGACGTCCACGGCAATGCCCCGGCGCTCCAGCTCCCCCACAGCCTCCCGCCCGAAATCGGAAAGCCCCTCCTGGGTATCGTTTCCGGAGCCCAGCTCGTTCTTTCCGTTCCAGGTCAGGGTCAGGAACTTCACCCCGTCGTCTGCCAGCTTTTCCACACGGGTAATGTCCCCCGCCAGTACCGAACCGCCCTCTACTGCCAGAACCGCGGCGGCCTCTCCCCGCTGCCAGGCCCCGGCGATATCGCCATAGCGAACCGCGCTGGAGACCTTCCCCGCGTTTTCCGCCATCTCCCGGCGGAAAAAGGCCAGATTGTCCTCGTAAAATTCCACCGCTTCAGGGCCCCGCAGATGGTCCGGCATAAAGATGGCGTAGGTCTGGGCCCAGTTTTTCAGCGTCCTCCCCTTTTCCAGGGAAACCATCCGTTCGTTGCGGGCCAGCCTGGCGTGTTCCCGGTTCAGGACAGTGACGGTGTCGCAGTGCAGGTCAAAATACATGCGTTCAACCCCCTTTGTGATAAATGACTGTCAAAAGGGCGAATACCCCTCCGCCCAAAAGGCATTCTCATAATATTCGGCGGACAGGACCTGAAATTCCTCTCCGGGGGCCGTCTCCAGGCAGAGCACGTCAAACCTGGGCTGGAGGTTTACAGGGTAACGGTAGAGAAAATGCCGGGCGGCGGCGATAATCCTCCGGCGCTTGGCGGCGGAAACCGCCTCGTACCCCGGTGAAAGAGCCCCACGCTTTCTGGTCTTCACCTCCACAAAGGCGATGAATCCGTCCCTTCGGGCAATAATATCAATCTCTCCGCCCCTCACCCGGTAGTTGACCGCCGCAATTTCATATCCCCGCTCCCGCAGGTATTCCGCAGCATATTCCTCCCCCAGGGAACCAGATAGGTTTGCATTGTTTCTTTCCATCAGTGCATCTTCTTTAAAAAGGTTTTCCGGTGGACCGGCGAGATGCCGTTCTCCCGGATGGCCTGGTAATGGGCCTTGGTGGGGTATCCCTTGTGCTGGGCGAACTGATAGGCCGGGTACTCCCGGTCCAGCTCCAGCATAAAGCGGTCCCGGCTGACCTTGGCCAGCACCGAGGCGGCGGCAATGGAGGCGCTCTTGGCGTCCCCCTTTACGATGGTCATTGTTTCAATCCCCAGTCCGGGGTCCCGGTTGCCGTCCACCAGCAGCAGGTCGGGGGTGCGGGACAACGCCTCCACCGCCCGCTTCATGGCCAGGAAGGTGGCCTGGAGGATGTTCAGCCGGTCGATCTCCTTGTGGTCCGCCATCCCGATTCCATAGGCGGCAGCGTCCCGGCGTATCACGTCAAAGAGCTCCTCCCGCTTCTTCTCACTGAGCTTTTTGGAATCGTTGAGTCCTTCAATGATAAGCCCCGGCGGCAGAATCACCGCCGCGGCAAACACCGGCCCGGCCAGGGGCCCCCGTCCGGCCTCGTCTATCCCGCAGACCGCCTGGAAGCCCGCCTCCTGGGCCTTGTTTTCCAGCTCCAGCATGGCGGCCTGCTGTTCCAATGTCATTGTCACAGGCTGTCATTCTCCTCTCCCGGCTGTTCCGCCATGGGGTCCGGAATGGCCCTCTCCTTGAACTTGGCGAAGGTGTCCTCCGGCGATTCCAGGGAAATGCGGCCTATTCTGCCGCCGCGGAACTCATCCAGCACCGTCACCGCCGCCCGCTCCAGGTTGGGCAGTCCGCCGGGCAGCAGCATTCCCCGCCGCTTGGCAACCTGAGCCAGCAGGCCGGGGCCGTCCATTTCCACCGAATCCTCTCCCAGGCCGTATCGCTGAACCAGCAGCTCATGATAATCCATATTCAGCAGGTACAGCAGCCGCATGGCCAGCCATTCTATATCCACCACGTCGTCCTTGACCGCACCGGTAAAGGCCAGGTGCTCCCCCACGATGGGGTCCTCGAACTTGGGCCACAGCACGCCGGGCATATCCAGCAGGTCCACGCCGTTATCCAGCGAAACCCACTGTCTCCCCCTGGTGACGCCGGGGCGGTCCTCCACCTTGGCCCGCTTGCCCCCGGCCAGGGTGTTGATGAGGGAGGATTTTCCCACGTTGGGAATTCCCACAATCATCATTCTCAGGGGCTTGCCGGACATTCCCTTTTCGCTCCGCCGGACAAGCTCCGGGGCCAGGACCTTCCGCACGGCGGGGATAAAGCCCTTTACCCCCTGTTTGGTCTTGCAGTCGATGGCAATGGCGGGAATCTTTTTCGCCGCGAACCAATCCAGCCACTTCTGGGTGACGGTTTTGTCGGCGGTGTCGCACTTATTGACCACTACAAGGCGGGGCTTTCCCCGGACCCATTTATCCAGCTCCGGGTTGCGGCTGGAGCGTGGGACGCGGGCGTCGATGAGCTCCACCACAATATCCACCAGCTTGAGGCTTTCCCCCATAAGGCGGCGGGTTTTGGCCATATGCCCCGGAAACCACTGGATGGACGGTATATCGTTCATGTTATTTCCCCATTCCTGATTCCTGATTTCATATTTTGATACTTTTTCTTGAAAGAAAAAGTATCAAATCTTTGGGCTTATTCCACCGGCACCAGCTCCATGCCCACACCGGTCTGTGCGGAACCCTCCAGATTATCATACAAACCGCCGATGGTCTCCAGCGGCATAAAGCGAAATACCGCCTTTCCGACTACCCTTTCCAGCGGCACCATGCCCACGGCGGCCTCCCGGCTGTCGGAGGAATGGTTGCGGTTGTCCCCCATGACAAAGATGCACCCCTCTGGCACCGTGGCGGGGAACTCCACATCCTTGCTCCGGTAGGTGGGCTCCAGGATATAGGGCTCCTCCAGCATCTCCCCGTCCCGGTATACAATGCCGTTGTCAAAGTCGATGTCTATGGTCTGCCCCTCCATGGCAATGATGCGTTTAATAAGCGGCCTTTCGTCCGGCAGCTTGATGACCACAATATCCCCCAGCTCCGGCTCGTAGTTGATGGTCTGTATCACCAGGCGGTCGTGCTCCTCCAGGGTGGGCTGCATGGAGTGGCCCTCCACCGTCACCAGCCGCACCACAAAGGTAAACAAAAAGAACGCCACAACCCCGGCAAATGTAATTGATTCCAGCCATTCCAGCAGCTCTCTCCCCAAGCTGAAGGCAGATGGATCATATTTCGGAATTTCGATCCCCATACGCTTCCCTTTCTTCCATATGCAAAAAAGGGGACATCGAAACGTCCCCTTCCTGCCACTTATCTTGTAATTCAGCGGATAATGCTCTTGACCTTTGCCGCCTTGCCCACGCGATCCCGCAGGTAGTACAGCTTGGCCCGGCGAACTCTGCCCCGGCGGACCAGTTCAACCTTCTCCACATTGGGGGAATGCACCGGGAAAACCCTCTCCACGCCGCAACCATAGGCTACCCGGCGGACGGTGAAGGTTTCGTTGATGCCTCCGTGCTTCTTGGCGATGATGGTTCCCTCAAAAATCTGAATTCTTTCACGCTCGCCTTCCTTGATGCGGCAGTGAACCTTTACAGTGTCGCCGATATTGAGGGTAGGGACCTCGGACTTCATACAGTCCTGGGTCATCAGCTTAATTGCGTCCATTGTTTTTCCTCCTAAAGTTTTCAGATATTCATACCCGGTACTGCCGGCAGAGGAATACCCGCTTTAATGTCTTGGCAAAAAGCCAGGCATTAATCCCCACCGTCCAGGCGGACGGCGGCTGTCAAATGCCTAAATATTCTAACACAACTGCCCGGAAAATGCAACCAGCAAATCCCGGCACTCTCAAAACAACTTACCACGTTCCCGCGTGTTTCATGCTATTTCCTGTTCCATTTGTCGTTGTCGGCGTTCACAAGATTCCATGGCTCGTCGGCGTAAACGGTGTATTTTTCTTCTTTGGTATTGGATGAAAAATGATTTCCAGTACAGCCGACGATTCTCTCCCTCTGAAACCGGTCCGTGCGGTAAAGGGAGATTGTCCAATCCCCCGCATGGAAATTTTTAAAGACGGCTTTTCCCTCGCTGTCCGTATAGGCTTCCGCTTTATAGTGCAAATCCTCTTTTTCAAGGCCTTTTTTCGATGCGCACCTGCTGGCAATTACACACTTTGCACCGGCAACCGGCTTTTTGTATTGGTCCAGAACTGTGATGACTGCCTTTGGAATAATCCCGTCCACAATAGGTGCAGCTAACCCGATTGAAGGAGTGCTCCAAGCACCAGCATAATCAGGCTCCACCGGAGGTTTACTCCCCATATCCAGCGGAGAAATATATTTATCATACCCATAAGCTATTGCCTTCACCGGCACCGTCTTGGACACAGCCGGGTCCTTCACCTCACAGGTGAAATCCTTCCGGTTGTCCTTCTTGTTGTTGTCCTGCTCCATGTAGTAGAAAAAGGTGTATGTCCCCTTTTTCACCTTGGCCAGGGAGATTTCCCCCTTGCCGTCGGTACAGCCCAGCCAGTAGTCCTCCTTGGCCCCTGGCTCCCGGTAGCCCACACGGACATCCGTCACCGGCTTGCCCTTGGCGTCTGCAAAGGCCAGGGTCAGCACCCCGCTGCCCGGCTTTGCCGCCTCCGCGGCCTTCGCCGTGGTCAGGGTGATGGTCCGGGACTTCTTCTCGTCCTCAACCGCAACGTCCAGGGCCATGGTCTCGGAAAACAGCTTTCTGTGCCAGCTGTCGTATACCGTCGCCTCCACATGGTACCTGCCGGTGTCAATGCCGCTGTAGGCGCAGTTTCCCTCCCGGTCGGTGATGGTGGTAAACACCCGGCTGTGTCCCTCGGCCCTGCTGTCGGTACACCTGGAGGAGGGGCATTTCCAGAAGGCCAGCTTGGCATTGGGCAAAGGGTCCCCCTTGGCGTCCACCACCTGGTACCCCACAATGTCCAGCTTCAACGTGGTATTTTCCGCAAACTCCCCGTCCTTCTCCCCCTTCAGCCGGGGGTCGTCGATGGTCATGGTGTGTCTGCCGTTAAAGTCCTCAATGGTATAGGGAACTCTTACCCGTCCCTGTTCGCCGGGCACCGAATAGAAGAACTGGAACTCCCCGTTCTCCAGCTGGGTAAATACCACCTCGCCCCTGGCGTCGGTTGTCCCCAGGAGCTGGGGCTCCACCCCGGCGGGGGTATAGGGGGGCAGGTAGTAAATCTCCAGCCACGGCACCCGGTAGCCGTTTTCTCCCTTCACCTGGATCAAAAGCCGCTGGCCCTTCACCTCCGCCGCATACGCCCACCCGGAAAGGCCGGGAACCAGCGCGACGGCCATCACCGCGCAGAGCAACGCCGCCAGCAGGCGGGATATGGCGTTTGTGTACGCACGATGTATTCTCCTCATTTTGTCCTCCTGCGGTTACTCTTTTATGCCGTTCTCCACCTCGTCGGCGTAAACGGTGTATTTCACCTCTTTTTTGGTATCAATCTCTGATACAAAATAGCCTGATGTACGTCCGACAAGTATATATCTCTGAAATTCATCCTTGCGATAAACACGAATCTCCCATGACCCTGTATGGAAGTTGGTAAAGACCGCCTTCCCCTCATTGTCTGCATACACTTCCGAGGTATATTGTAAATCAGCGGGATTAGATTGCTCCCCTTTATTGTTGTTATTTTTTGACCAGCACCTGCTGGTAATCACACATTTTGCGCCCGCAACCGGCTTCTCATTCTGATCCAAAATCGTAATTGTGGTCTTAGGAACAATCTCATCATAAATTGGTTCAGCGATTCCCGTTTGCGGACTTATCCAAGGCCAATCAAATCCGGTATCAATCTCCGGCCTATCCCCCTTATGCAACGGAGTCGCATATTCACTCCCCACATACCTTGCAACCTTCACCGGCACCGTCTCAGCCACAGCCGGGTCCTTCACCTCATAGGTAAAATCCGTGCGGTTGTCCTTCTTGTTGTTGTCCTGCTCCGAGTAGTGGAAAAAGGTATATGTCCCCTTCTTCAGCCCTGCCAGGCAGATTTCACCCTTGCCGTCGGTGCAGCCCAGCCAGTAGTCCTCTGTTTGCCCCGGCTCCCGGTACCCCACGCGGACGTCTGTTACCGGCTTCCCGTCCTTGTCTGTAAAGGCAAGGGTCAGCACACTGTTCCCTGGCTTTGCCGTCTCCGCCGGCTTGACCTTGGAAAGGGGGATGGTGCGGGTCTGCTTGTTGTCCTCAGCGGCGACGTTGAGCACCACTGTCTCGGAAAACAGCTCCCGGTGATAGTTGTCGTACACCGTCGCCTCCACATGGTAGCTGCCGGTCTGGAGGCCGCTGTAGGCGCAGTTCCCCTCCCGGTCGGTGATGGTGGTAAACACACGGGTGTGTCCGCTTGCCTTGCTGTCGGTACAGCCGGAGGAGGGACACTTCTGGAAAGCCAGCTTGGCGTTGGGCAAGGGAGTCCCTTGGGCGTCCACCACCTGGAAGCCCACAATATCCAGCTTCAACGGGGCATTTTCAACCTGGGCCGCCTTGGCGTCCCCCTTCAGCCGGGGGTCGTTGATGGTCAGGGTGGGCCGTCCGTTGGTGTCCTTGATGGTATAGGGAATCTTCATCTTCCCCTTCTCACCCGGCACCGAATAGAAGAACTGGAACTCCCCCTTCTCCAAATCGGTGAAGACCAGCTCCCCTCTGGCATCGGTCTTGCCCAAAAGCTTGGATTCCACCCCGGAGGGGGTATCCGGCGGGAGATAATAAATCTCCAGCCCCGGAACCCGGTAGCCCTTTTCCCCCTGCACCTGGATCAGTAGCCTGGGACCCTTCACCTCCGCCGCGTACACCTTCCCGGAAAGTCCCGGAACAAGTGACACAGCCATCACGGCGCAGAGAAGCAAGGTGACGATACGGCCTATGGCGTTCATATATACACTATGTGTTCTGTTCATATGCTACCTCCTGTATATTTATAAAATCATCCCGGCATAAGGTCATAGGTAAATTTAATATTGATAACCTTTATATCCGGTTTTTTAATTATACATCATCTTTTTTGGGATTGCAATCCATTTTTTGTGATGGAGGGATAGATAGTGCCCTTTTTGCGCCTTTTTTGGATGGTTCTGTGATTCTTGGCGCCATCTCACGGTCCGTGAAAGATGTTGTCAGCGGCTATGCGCCGCTGACAACCTTTCGCTGGGTCAAAAAGCCCGGATTGTTTCCTTTGATGGGTTTACGAAAACTGTTCTTGTTCTACCACCTGAACAGGTAAAAGACGGGCTTTTTGATTAAAGTGCTTTTTAGGCATGCCTTAACGAATTTTTTGGTTAGTGCAGGGGTGTTTCGCGCCTGCGGGCGCGACCAGGGGGCTTTTGAGGAC
>JAAWRH010000026.1 GCA_022800935.1 Oscillospiraceae bacterium | reverse complement strand
AAAAACCTTACTTTCGTTACCGGGCGAAAAGTCTAAATGATTGATGGTTTGGTGCGTATTAAAGTTCTTTTTGATACTTTTTCTTTCAAGAAAAAGTATTACATTAGCAGAAATCAGGAGTGATGGAATTTGCAGCTCAAATCCCTGGAAATCCAAGGCTTTAAATCCTTTCCCGACAAGACCCGCCTGGACTTTGGCCAGGGGCTGACCGTGGTCGTGGGGCCCAACGGCAGCGGCAAGAGCAACATCAGCGACGCGGTCCGCTGGGTGCTGGGGGAGCAGTCCACCAAAAGCCTGCGGGGCAGCAAGATGGAGGACGTTATCTTTTCCGGCACCAAGAACCGCCGTCCCCAGGGGCTGGCCCAGGTCACCCTCACCATCGACAACGCCGGCCGCCAGCTTGCGGTGGATTCCGATGAGGTTTCCATCACCCGCCGCCTCTATCGCTCAGGCGAGAGCGAGTACCGGTTAAACGGCGCGTCAGTCCGTTTAAGGGATATCTACGAGATGCTGATGGACACCGGCCTGGGCAGGGACGGCTATTCCATCATCGGCCAGGGGCGCATTGCTGAGATTGTCTCCGCCAGGGATAAGGAGCGGCGGGAGATATTTGAGGAAGCGGCGGGCATCTCCAAGTTCCGTTACCGCAAGGGGGAGGCGGAAAAGCGCCTGGCCATGGCGGAGGACAACCTTTCTCGCCTTACCGACATCCTGTCCGAGCTGGAGGGACGGGTGGAGCCCCTGCGCGTTCAGGCGGAAAAGGCCAAGACCTTCCTGGAGCTTTCGGAGCGGAAAAAGGGGCTGGAGCTTTCCATCTGGATATCGGATTTAAACGAGAGCCGCCAGCGGATGGAGGAGCAGGACAACCGCATCCAGATCACCCGCCGCCAGTACGGCGCTCTGGAGGCCCAGGCGGAGAGCCTGGAGCAGGAGATCAACGACCTGTACCAGCAGATGCAGACCTGTTCCGCGCGGGTGGAGCGGTGCCGGGCGGACATCCGGGAGCGGGAAGGAAGGATGGCGGAGAACAAATCCCGCAGCGCGGTGCGGCGCAACGATATCGAGCACGCCAAAGTGGATATCAAAAGGCTGGAGGAGGAAATCGCGGACGCGGAGGCCTCCGGCGGGCTGCTGAAAAAGCGGCTGGAGGAGCTGGAGCAGCTGCTCCGTGAGGACGGCCTCCAGCTGGAGCAGAACCGGATAGAGCGGGAAAAGCTGGCCGGGGAACTGGAGGAGCTGCGCCGCCAGGACCAGGAGGCCCTGGCCCTGGCCTCCGAACTGGCCCAGGAGCGGCAGAAGATTTTAGGGGAGCAGAGCAAGGTTCAGGCGGATGCCATCACCGCGGCCTCCCTGGCAGAGGAATCCCGCAGGCGGGTGGAGCAGCTTCGGCAGCAGGAGGCGGACTGCCGGGAGAGCCGCCGGAGGATGGAGGGGGAAAAGCAGCAGTTTGAAGCCCTTTCCGCCGCCGCCAAACAGCAGGAGGAGAGCCTGCAAAATGTGCTGAAGGCCATTGATCTGAAGCGGGATTCCCGCCGCCAGGCCCTGGAAAAGCAGGAAGAGCGGGAAAAGACCATGCAGCGGGAGATCGACGGCCTGTACCAGAAGGCCTCCCTGCTGGAGGCCATGGAGCAGAACCACGACGGCTTCCAGAACAGTGTCAAGTTTTTGCTCCGGCAGTCCCGCAGCGGGGTGCTCAAGGGGATACTGGGGGCAGTGACCGACCTCATCCATGTCCGCAAGGACTGTGCCCTTGCCCTGGAAACGGCGCTGGGGGCCTCCATACAGAATGTGGTGGTGGAAAACGAGGAGGCGGCCAAGCGGGCCATCGGCTCCCTGAAGCGGGAAAACGCGGGCCGGGCAACCCTTCTGCCCCTGACCACCGTAAAGGGCAGGAGGCTGGACCCCGCCGTTGTGGACAGGCTGGAAAAGGAGCCCGCCTTTGTGGGGCTGGGCAGTGATTTGGTCCGGTTCGACCCCCGGTACCGGGGAATTGTGGAATCCCTGCTGGGGCGGGTGGCCGTGGTGCGGGAGCTGGACAGCGCCGCCGAGATTGCCAAGAAAAACGGCTTTTCCTTCCGGATTGTCACCCTGGACGGACAGGTCATCAACACAGGCGGTTCCTTTACCGGAGGCTCGGTGGTGCGGGGCGCGGGTATCCTCAGCCGCCGGGTGGAGATGGATTCCCTCCGCCAGCAGGCCGGGGAGAAGTCAGAGCAGCTTAAGGCCTTCCATCAGGAGGGGGATTCGGTCCGCCGGGAGATCGGCCAGCTGGAGCAGAGCCGGGTGGAGACAGAGGGGCAGCTTCGGATTGCCAGAGAGGACATCATCCGGGGGCAGTCGGAGCAGCTGCGGATAGAGCAAGGCTTTTTGGAGCTCCAGCGCCAGGAGGAGACAATCCGCCGGGAGCTGAAGGAGGCGGAAAGCCGGATCGAGGAGCTGGGCTCCCAGGGGGTCAGCGCCGACCAGGTGCTGCTGCGCTACCGCAGACGTTTGGCGGAGATGGCCCAAAAGACGGAGGAGACCGAGGCGCTGCGCCAAACCCTCCGGGACAGGCTGGACCGGCGCTCCGCCCAGGAGAACGAAAAGCGGGTGGAGGGCACCCAGATTGCCGGGCAGATACAGCTCCATGAGCAGGAAAAGGAGCGGCTGCTCCAACAGCAGAGCGACCAGAGCGGCGCGCTGGAGCGTGCCGGACAGCGGGTGAATAGTTTAAAAGAGGATATCCGGACTGCCCAGGAGGAGATACAGCGGCTGGAGGCCCAGGACCAGGAGTTTATCCGTCTCAACCGGGAGGATGAGGCGGCCATCACCGAAAACGCGGCCCTCCGCATCGCCCTGGAGGGGGAGAACACGCGGGCCAGGGCCAAAAGCCGGGAGCTGAGCGAGCAGAAGGAGTCCATGTCCAGGGAGCTGGCAAGGCTGGAGGAGCAGCAGAACACCCTCCAGGGCAGCTACGACCGCATTGTGGCCGCCATGTGGGACGAGTACCAGCTCACCCGCTCCCAGGCGGAGGAGCTGGCAAGGCCCGCCGAAAACCGCATTGCCGCCCAGGGGGAGCTGACCGAGCTGAAGAATAAAATCCGGGAGCTGGGCAGCGTCAACCTGTCCGCCCTGGAGGAATACAAGGAGGTCAACGAGCGGTATCTGTTCCTCAAGCACCAGCTTGAGGACATCCAGACCTCCAAGGCCAACCTGGAAAAGCTGATACAGGAGCTGACCGGGCAGATGGAGCAGTCCTTTTCGGAGAGCTTTGCCCAGATCAGCGCCAACTTTTCAAAGATATTTGTGGAGCTGTTCGGCGGCGGGAGCGCCAGCCTGAAGCTGACCGAGCCGGACCAGCTGCTGGATAGCGGCATTGAGATATTTGTGGAGCCGCCGGGGAAGATCATCAAGAATCTGGGACTTCTCTCCGGCGGGGAACAGGCCTTTGTGGCCATCGCCATCTACTTTGCCATCCTGAAATACCGCCCCGCGGCCTTCTGCCTGCTGGACGAGATAGAGGCCGCCCTGGACGACGTCAATGTCAGCCGGTTTGCCCAGTACCTCAAGCGGCTGGGGGGCCCCCAGGGGACCCAGTTCATTGCCATCACCCACCGCCGGGGCACCATGGAGGAGGCCGATGTGCTCTACGGCGTGACCATGCAGGAGGAGGGGGTTTCCAAGCTGCTGAAGCTGGAGGTAGAGACCGCCGCCAAGGAGATGGTCCTGACAAACTGATTGACAGATAGGAGGAAACTATAAAATGAAAACCGGGAAAGTGGTTTTGGGCATTACCGGCGCGGTTCTGGCGCTGATTGTTTCCCAGCTTGCCGCGCAGCTGCTGGCGGGTCTTTTTGCAGCATTACATCTGCCTGCGGCGCTCTGCAATATCGCCGGAGGAATCCTATATGCCGTGATTGCCTTTCTCTTATTAAAGCTGTTTGCGGAAAAGGGAATGAAGATGAGGCTCTCAGAACTTGGAATTCCCAAAATAAAGATTGCGCCCAAATGGCTTTTCACCGCGTTTCTTCTGCCGCTGTTGGTGTCAGGGTCTTACTTCCTTTTTCCGGGGAAGCTGCAAAGGGGAATTCCATTGGTGGAGGCGGCGCCGTACCTCTGCGCGGGAATATTCTTTACAGGTCTGGCGGCGGGTACGGTGGAGGAAATGGTGTTCCGCGGGTTTATTATGAATCTGCTGGATAAAAGATTCGGGAGACTTCCCGCGATTCTGCTTCCCTCCCTGTTGTTTGGCGCCGTCCATATTCTGGGCATGGGCTTTGGAATGCTCAGCTGTATTCAGGTGATTGTGGCCGGAACCCTTGTGGGGATTATGTTTTCGCTGATTGCCCTGGAGGGACGCTCTGTATGGAACAGCGCAGCGGTACACGCTGTCTGGAACTTTATTATTTTGGGGGGAGTGCTCTATATCGGAGAAACGGCAGGGAAGCACAGCCTTTTTAGCTACATCCTGGAAACCAATTCCTTTGCCATTACCGGGGGAGAATTTGGGGTGGAAGCCTCAATGATTTCCATTGTGGGATATATCGCTGTAAGCCTGATTGCATACCGGTGCATCAAAAAAGAAAATAAAAAATGAACACAGGAGGAACCTATGGGATTTTTTCAAAAGATAAGCGAAGGGCTGAAAAAGACAAAAGAGTCGATGATGCAGAAGGTGGAACGGATTTTCAACTCCTTCCGTCCCATCGACGAGGAGCTCTTTGAGGAGCTGGAGGAGACCTTAATCATGTCCGACGTGGGGGTGGCGACCTCGGAGGAAATCTGCTCCCGGCTGAGAAAGGGCGTGAAGGAGCGGGGCGTCGCCGACGGCGAAGGGGTCAAGGAGCTGATGAAGGAGATTGTCGCCGACATGATGGACGGGGATTCCTCCCTGCACATCTCCACCAAGCCGTCGGTCATCCTGGTCATCGGGGTCAACGGGGTGGGGAAGACCACCACCATCGGCAAGCTGGCCGCCAACTTAAAGGCGGAGGGCAAAAAGGTGCTGCTGGGGGCCGCCGACACCTTCCGCGCCGCCGCCATCGAACAGCTCCAGGTGTGGGCCGACCGGGCCGGGGTGGAGATGATCCGCCAGAGCGAGGGATCCGACCCCGCCGCTGTGGTCTTCGACACCATCGCCGCAGGCAAGGCCAGAGGGGCGGACGTGATTATCTGTGACACCGCCGGGCGGCTCCACAACAAGAAAAACCTGATGGACGAGCTCTCCAAAATTTCCAGGGTCATCCACCGGGAGGCCCCGGAGGCGGACTTGGAGGTTCTGCTGGTATTGGATGCCACCACTGGACAGAACGCCGTGGTCCAGGCCAGGACCTTCCGGGAGGCGGCGGGGCTGACCGGCATCATTCTGACCAAGCTGGACGGCACCGCCAAGGGGGGCGTGGTCATTGCCATCAAACAGGAATTGCAGATTCCCATCAAGTATATCGGGGTGGGGGAGAAGCTGGACGACCTCCAGCCCTTTGAGCCCAGGGAGTTTGTGGAGGCGCTGTTTGCGCCCGCGGAGGGAGAAGAGTGACGGGAAATGAAGGGCCTATGGAATATCTATGCGTAAAGGAAGCCCTGTCCCATTATGATATCCCGGAGGCCCAGGCGGTGCTGCTGCGGCATAACGAGAATATGACCTTCCGCGTCGGGACGGAGTATCTTTTGCAGATTCACCAGCCGGTAGAGGGCTTTCGGATTGGGCATATCTACGAGGAGACAGACCGCACGGCGGTGCGCGGAACGGAGCTCAGGTTCCTCCTGTACCTGAAGGAGCGGGGTGTGACGGTTCGGGAGCCGGTGGAAAACCGCGCCGGGGAGCTAATCACCATGCTGGACAGCGGCGTAACGGCGACAGTGTCCAGGTGGATAGAGGGGGAGTCGCTGGACAAGCTGGAGCTCAACAGTGAACAGTACCGCCGCATCGGCGCACTGACGGCCCAGCTGCACAGGTGCGCCAGGGGGTTCCGGGGTTCTCCTGTGATAGCCTATGATGGACACCAGTGTGCCTGCATCAAAAAAAGAATTCAGAGCCTGGAGGGCTGCGACCTGGACCCCGCCTATTTCCGGGCCATGGAAAGGGCCTGCGACGCGGTAGGCGCGGCGCTGGAGAAGCTGAGAAGCGAGTTTTTGACGATTCACGCGGACCTGTCCCTTTCCAACATTCTGGAGACAGGGGACGGCCTTGCGGCCATCGATTTTTCCCTGTTCGGGGTGGGACACCCCATGTTTGACCTCGCCAATCTTTTCGGCAACATAGACGGTCTATCGGCCCGGCAGAGCATTGTCCAGGGATACCGGGAGGCGGGCGGAACCGTCCATTACGGCGCGCTGGACGCCTGCTTTGTGCTGTCGATTCTGTGCAGCGTGGCAATCCACTTTGACAGATGGCGCGGCCAGGATTGGTATGAGAGAAGACTGAACCGGTGGTGCCGGGAAAGCTTCCAGCCGTTCTGCGCGGGGGAAAGATTGTTCGAGGACGATTTTTATGTCATCCATGCGGGGGACCGGCGTTAGACGGTAGAACCCATAGGATGGAGCAAAGGAGAAGACAATATGCTCAAAATAGTCGCCGCAACAAAAAATAAAGGAAAGCTGGAGGAGTTCCGCCGCCTGCTGGAGGGGCTTGCCGTGGAGCTTATTTCCTGGGCGGAGGTCTGCCCGGAGCTGGAGGTGGAGGAAACCGGTACCACCTTTGAGCAAAACGCCCTGCTGAAGGCAGCCGCCATCTGTGAGAGGACCGGCCTGGCCGCCTTTGCGGATGACTCCGGCCTCTGCATCGACGCCCTGAACGGGGAGCCTGGCGTGTATACCGCCCGCTACGGCGCAGAGCTGCTGGGAGCGGGCGCAACCGATGACAGCCGCATGGACCTGGTCCTAAAGCGGCTGGAGGGTGTGCCCAAAGAGAGGCGGACGGCGCGGTTTGTCAGTGCCATCTGCTGTGTGTTCCCGGAGGGAAAAAGGCTGACCTGCCGGGGGGAGTGCGAGGGGTACATCGGATTTTCCAAGGAGGGAACCGAGGGCTTTGGCTATGACCCCATCTTCTATGTGGGGGAGAGGAGCTTTGCCCAGATGTCCGGCGGGGAAAAGGATGCCATCAGCCACCGGGGCAAGGCCATGAGGCGGTTCCGGGAGGAGCTGGCCGGTTTTTTGAAGCAATAGCTTTTGAATGATTTTATGATAGGGAAGTGAAACGATTTGCTGACTTCTAAACAGAGGGCCGAGCTGCGGGCCATGGGCAATACGCTGGAGGCCATTGTACAGATTGGGAAGGGCGGCATCAACGACAACCTGATACGCCAGATGGACGACGCCCTGACCGCCAGGGAGCTGGTCAAGGCCCACGTTCTGGAGACCGCCCCGGACTTTGCCAGGGAGACCGCCCAGCAGCTGGCGGAGGCCACCCGTTCGGAGGTGGTGCAGGTGATCGGCACCAAGTTCATCCTCTACCGGAGGAACCAGAAAAACCCGAAAATCCAACTGAAAAAGACCAAAAAATAAACCCACAGGGGGAAAGGAGCAGAGGGGATGCAGCCACAGTCCATAGGAATTTTAGGCGGGACCTTTAACCCCATCCATACCGGCCACATCCGGCTGGCCCGCTATGTGCGGGAGAACCTCCGGCTGGACCAGGTGTTGATCATCCCGGACCGCATCCCGCCCCACAAGGAGGCCGACGGCCTTCTCCCCGGCAAGGCCCGGCTGGAGCTGTGCCGGATTGCCTGCGGGCCCTATCCGGAGCTGGAGGTTTCGGACATGGAGCTGAAGCGGGAGGGGCCCAGCTACACCGTTGACACCCTCACCGCCTTGAAGGAGCAGTTCCCCGGCGCGGAGTTTACGCTGATTGTGGGCTCGGATATGTTCCTGACCATCGACACCTGGAAAAACAGCGGGGAGATTTTCAAGCTGGCGCGGATATGCACCGGGGCCAGGGAAAAAGCGGATATCCTCCGGCTGGAGGAAAAAAAGAGGGAGCTGGAGCGGCTGGGAGCGTCCTGCGTCCTGCTGGACCTGCCGGTCTTTCAGGTCTCCTCCACCCAGCTGCGCCGGGCGGCGGCCCTGGGGGCGGATATAGACTATCTTTCCGCCTGGATGCCGGAGGGGGCGGCCCGGACGGTGCTGGAGCGGGAGTACTACCAAAGCGGCGAACCGGAAAAGGACCCGGAATGCCTCCGGTTTGTGCCCCTCCTGAAGGAGCGGCTTTCGCCCCGGCGGCTGTTCCACTGCCGTTGTGTGGCGGATATGTCCCAGGAAATGGCGGAGCGTTTTTTCCCCGGCCGGGTGGATCCCAAACGGGCCAGGCTCGCTGGGCTGCTTCACGACATCTGCCGGGAGGAGCCGGGAGAGGCACAGCTGGCGCTTATCCGGCGGGAGGGCCTGGAGTGGGATCCGACCCTTTTTGAAACGCCGTCTGTGTGGCACGGCTTTGCCGGGGCGGTCCTTTTAAAGGAACGGTTTGGCATCCTGGACGAGGAGCTGCTGAACGCCATCCGCTACCACACCACCGGCCGGAAGGATATGTCCCCCCTGGAGAAGATTGTTTTCCTGGCTGACGCGGTTTCCATAGACCGTCTCTACCCCGGCGCGGCGGAGCTGCGGGAGGCTTCCAGGGACTCCGTGGAGGAAGGGGTACTGGCCTGCCTGCAATACTCCATCGCCCATCTGGCTCAAAAGAAGGTACCCATCGGAAGATACACATGGGAGGCGTTTAATCAGGCCGTCTCCCCCAAAAATAAAAACTGTTAAAAGGAGGCCGTTTTATGGCTGAAACATTGGAGCTGGTCCCAAAGGTAAAGAAAATTGTCAAGCTGCTGGACAGCAAAAAAGCCCTTGACATCCGGGCCATCAACATCGCGGGGCAGTCCGCCCTGACCGATTACTTCGTCATTTGCAGCGCGTCCAACATCCCCCACGTCCAATCCCTCTGCGACGACGTGGAGGAGATGATGTCCAAGGAGCTGGGCATAGAGCCCCGGCGCATTGAGGGCTATCAGAGCGCCAACTGGGTGCTGCTGGATTTTAACGATATCATCGTACACATCTTTTACAAGGAATCCCGCCAGTACTACGCCCTGGATAAGCTGTGGTCGGACGGAATTTCTCTTGACATTTCGGATGTAGTTGTACCATAATAGAAAAAGCAGAAAAACGCCGGCAGAAATTTCCCCCGGCGGCGTTACTGGAAAGGAATGAGACAAGCAGATGAAATATGAAAAGTACGATTTTAAGGCCGCGGAGCGGAAATGGCAGAGGTACTGGGACGAAAACAACACCTTTGCCGCGTCGGAGGACCGCAGCAAGCCCAAGTATTTCGCGTTGATTGAGTTCCCCTATCCCTCCGGGCAGGGGCTTCATGTGGGGCATCCCCGCCCCTATACCGCCCTGGACATTGTGGCGAGAAAGCGCCGGATGCAGGGCTACAATGTGCTGTTCCCCATCGGCTGGGACGCTTTCGGCCTGCCGACCGAAAACTATGCCATCAAAAATCACATCCACCCGGAGATTATCACCAAGCAGAACATCGCCCGCTTTAAGCAGCAGATGAAGTCCCTGGGGCTTTCCTTTGACTGGTCGCGGGAGGTGGATACCACAGACCCCAATTACTACAAGTGGACCCAGTGGATTTTCCTCCAGCTCTTCAAAAAGGGGCTGGCCTATAAAAAGATGACCACCGTCAACTGGTGTACTTCCTGTAAATGCGTGTTGGCCAACGAGGAGGTTGTGGGCGGCGTCTGCGAGCGGTGCGGCAGCGAGGTGGTCCACAAGGAAAAGAGCCAGTGGATGCTGAAGATTACCGAATACGCCCAGCGGCTGCTGGACGGCCTGGACCAGGTGGATTACATCGAAAAGGTAAAGGTCTCCCAGAAAAACTGGATTGGCCGCTCCACCGGCGCGGAGGTCAAGTTCCCCACCACCGCCGGGGACGAACTGCTGATCTACACCACCCGCCCGGATACCCTGTTCGGGGCCACCTATATGGTCATCTCCCCGGAGCACCCCTACCTGAAAAAATGGGCGGACAAGATAGAAAATATGGACGAAATCAAGGCCTATCAGGAGGCCGCCGCCAAAAAGTCCGACTTTGAGCGCACCGAGGTGGCCAAGGACAAGACCGGCGTGGAGATCAAGGGCGTTCGGGGCATCTGCCCGGTCAACGACAAGGAGATTCCCATCTATGTGTCGGATTACGTCCTCATGTCCTATGGAACTGGCGCGATTATGGCTGTGCCCGCCCACGACGAGCGGGACTGGGAGTTCGCCAAAAAGTTCGGCCTGCCCATCATCGAGGTGGTCAAGGGCGGCGACGTGGAGAAGGAAGCCTTTACCGACTGCGAAACCGGCGTGATGGTAAACTCCGGGTTTCTGGACGGCCTGAGCGTGGAAGAGGCGAAAAAGGCCATCATTGAAAACTTGGAAAAGACCGGGAAGGGCAAGCCTAAGGTCAACTTCAAGCTGCGTGACTGGGTGTTCTCCCGCCAGAGATACTGGGGAGAGCCGGTGCCCATTGTCATCTGCGACAAGTGCGGCTATGTCCCCCTGCCGGAGGACCAGCTGCCCCTGACCCTGCCGGAGGTGGAATCTTACGAGCCCACCGACAACGGGGAATCCCCCCTGGCCGCCATGGCCGACTGGGTCAATACCACCTGCCCCTGCTGCGGCGGACCCGCCCGGCGGGAGACCGACACCATGCCCCAGTGGGCGGGATCCTCCTGGTATTTCCTGCGGTATACCGACCCCCACAACGACAAGGCCCTGGCCTCCAAGGAGGCGCTGGACTACTGGATGCCGGTGGACTGGTACAACGGCGGCATGGAGCACACCACCCTGCATCTGCTGTACTCCAGGTTCTGGCACAAGTTCCTGTACGATATCGGCGTGGTCAACACCCCCGAACCCTATGCCAAGCGCACCAGCCACGGCATGATTCTGGGGGAAAACGGCGAGAAGATGAGCAAATCCAGGGGGAACGTTGTCAACCCCGACGATGTGATAAACGAGTACGGCGCGGACACCATGCGTCTTTATGAGATGTTCATCGGCGACTTTGAGAAATCCGCGCCCTGGAGCTCCTCCTCCATCAAGGGGTGCCGGAGATTTATCGACCGTGTCTGGGAGCTCCAGGAATGCCTTGTGGACGGCGAGGAATACAGCAAGGAGCTGGAGACCGCCATGCACAAGACGGTGAAGAAGGTCAGCGAGGACATTGAGGCAATGAAGTTCAACACCGCCATCGCGGCGATGATGGCGCTGCTCAACGATATTCAGGCCAAGGGGAGCATTACCAGAGGGGAGTACAAGACCCTTCTGATTTTGCTCAATCCCTTTGCTCCCCACCTGACGGAGGAAATCTGGGAGAAGCAGGGCTTCGGCGGGCTGGTCCATGAGCAGAGCTGGCCGGAGTACGACCCCGCCAAGTGCGTGGACGCTGCCGCGGAAATCGCGGTGCAGGTCAACGGAAAAATCCGCAGCCGGATTATGCTGCCGGTGGACGCGGACAAGGACGCGACGCTGAAGGCGGCCAAGGAGGACGGGACGGTGAAGGCCCTGCTGGAGGGCAAGAATATTATCAAAGAGATATTTGTTCCGGGCCGTCTGGTGAACCTGGTTGTGAAGTGATTGGACGGGGATTCTGCGGTTATGCGCCCCATTATGGATTTTCCATGAAAATGCAAAAAAATTTTAGTTTCCTATTGACATAACCGGCAAGAATCCTGTATAATATAACATGTTGTATCTGGTGTGAGCATACGATTTTTGTACTGTGAATACGTCCAGGGCCCTGGTAGATACAGCAAAAATGCACAGGGCTGTCCCCTTTGAATGGTCTATGTGCATACTCCTGCCGCGTGGCGTGGGGAGGGATTTAGGAAATGTCAGAAATTCGTGTAAAAGACAACGATTTGGAAAACGCACTGAGACGCTTTAAGAGACAGTGTGCCCGTTCCGGCGTCTTACAGGAAGTGCGCAAAAGAGAACATTATGAAAAGCCTTCCGTAAAGCGCAAGAAGAAGTCTGAAGCTGCTCGGAAGCGTAAATTCAAGTAAAATTTACGCCGCTGCTTTCTGAATGCTGTGGAGAGTAAGTTCGTCCTTACTAGGATGGGCTTGCTCTCTTTTTGTCTTTTTGGGGTTTATTGATAAATTCTCAATCTTTTCCACTTTTCATTGACATTAGCGGTCAATTACAGTATAATGATATCATATCATTATACTAGGAAATATTCACCGCAGGCAGATACTGCATTATACTGATAAAGGAGCGATTTACCATGGGCAGAATTTATTCTTCTGTGGACCAATTAATCGGAAACACCCCCCTGCTGGAGCTGTGCAATATTGAGCGGCAGGAGGGGGTAAAGGCCAGAATCCTGGCAAAGCTGGAGTACCTGAACCCGGCCGGTTCGGTCAAGGACCGGGTCGCCAAGGCCATGCTGGACGACGCAGAGGCAAAAGGACGGCTAAAGCCCGGCTCCGTAATCATTGAGCCCACCTCCGGCAACACCGGCATCGGCCTGGCCGCTGTGGCGGCGGCGCGGGGGTACAGGATTATCATCGTCATGCCCGAAACCATGAGCATGGAGCGCCGCCAGCTGATGAGGGCATACGGCGCGGAGCTGGTCCTCACCGACGGCGCAAAGGGGATGCAGGGGGCAATCGAAAGGGCCGATGAGCTGGCGCGGGAAATCCCCGGCAGCTTTATCCCCGGACAGTTTGTCAACCCGGTCAACCCCGCCGCCCATATGGCCTCCACCGGACCGGAAATCTGGGAGGATACCGGCGGGAAGGTGGATATCTTTGTGGCCGGGGTTGGCACCGGCGGGACCATTACCGGCGTGGGGAGATATCTGAAGGAAAAAAATCCCCAGGTGAAGGTTGTGGCGGTGGAGCCCGCTTCCTCCCCGGTGCTCAGCGGCGGAAAGGCGGGAAAACACGGCCTCCAGGGGATTGGAGCGGGGTTTATCCCGGAAATACTGGACACAGCGGTCTACGATGAAATAATCCCCGTAGAGGACAAGGACGCCTATGCAGCCGGGAAGGCGATGGGCAGAAGCGAGGGTGTGCTGGTGGGGATTTCCTCCGGAGCGGCCCTTTGGGCCGCGATGCAGCTGGCCAAAAGGCCGGAGAACGAGGGAAAGACCGTCGTTGTTCTGCTGCCCGATACAGGGGACCGGTATCTGTCCACCCCCATGTTTGCGGACTGATTCCGGCAAATTCACGCGTTTTCTGACAGATAGACGGGCAGGGGAATCGAGGGCCGGGTTTGGCCTTCGATTCCCTTTTTTATTATTTTTCAGCGCTGGTATGACCTTTCGGCGAAAAAAGCAATTTTGAAGAATTTTCATAATTCAGACAGGCCCTTTTAGATTCATTCAAACTGAAAAACGAATTTGTAATTTCTCGCCAAAAAAAACAAACATAATTTATACAAAACATGAATTGTGTCCCATAGAACCTTGTGATATCATAGCATTGATTGATGTA
Source organism: Oscillospiraceae bacterium (assembly GCA_022800935.1). Lineage (GTDB taxonomy): Bacteria > Bacillota > Clostridia > Oscillospirales > Ruminococcaceae > UBA1405. Next base: position 44,610 of record JAAWRH010000026.1, on the reverse strand, counting down.
AATGTGTAATCATAGCCCTATGTCTATGATTACAATGGCTAAATTGCAAGGGGCGGAGCAAGCGGCTGTTCCCTGCGTGTCTGATGGCAATTTAAGTGTAAAATTCGCGCTGCAGCATTAACTGTTTCCAAATGTAAAGGCGCGTTTTATAATCCCCTTCACTCAAAACGGCATCAGGCAAAGCTCAGGCGGGGCCGCGCAAAGATACGCCGCGCAGCCTCCAAGGGTGCGGAATACCGCACCCGCGTTTACTGTATTTGTTATGATTTCTGCGAAAATGCAAAAGGAAGTAAGGAGGGCCATCATGGCAGATATCACAGCTATCGGCGAACTTTTAATCGACTTGACCCAGACCCACTTCAATGAAGCCGGAATTCCCCAGTTCTCCGCCAACCCCGGCGGCGCGCCCGCCAATGTGGCGGTTGCAGCCTCCCGCCTTGGCGCTGAAACCGCCTTTATTGGAAAGGTGGGGCGGGACGGTTTTGGAGCGTATCTCCAGCGGGTGCTGGAGGAGAACAGGGTCGGGTGTAAGGGAATCCGGCGTTCCTCTCATCCCACCACTATGGCGATTGTCACCATTGACCGAGCCGGGGAGCGCAGCTTTGAGTTTATCCGGGGTGCGGATATTGAGCTGTGGCCGGAGGAGGTGGACGAACACGACGTCCTCAATACCAGGATACTTCACTTCGGCTCGGTCAGCCTGACCCCCGGTATGTCCCGCAGCGCGACGGTTTTTGCCGCGCGGACGGCCCACCGAGCGGGAAAGCTGGTGAGCTATGACCCCAACTACCGGGCGGCCCTCTGGCGGTCCGAGCGGGACGCCAAGGAGTGGATGACCATCCCGCTGCCTTTGGTGGACATCATCAAGCTCTCGGAGGAGGAGGTTTTTCTCCTCACCGGTGAGAGGGATTTGGAGGCGGGCGGAAAACTTCTGGAGGAAAAGGGGATTTCCCTGGTCTTGATTACCCTTGGCAGGGAGGGCGTTCTTTGCCGCTGGAAGGGTGAGTCCTTCCGGGTGCCCGGCATACCGGTGCAGACGGCGGATACCAACGGCGCGGGGGATACCTTTTTGGGCGCGGTGCTCAGCCGGCTGTGCCGCAGGGAGGAAAACCTCCTGGACAACCTGGACAGATCGGAGCTGGAGGATATTCTGCGGTTTGCCAACCGGGCCGCGGCCCTGACCTGTTCCCGCAGCGGGGCCATATCGGCCATGCCTACCTTAAAGGAAGTGGAGGACTTTACGATATGAAAAAAAGGGAAGGGGACCTGTCCTCGCCCAGGGAAGACAGGGTATTTGAAGCCCGCCTGAACCGCCGCTGGGAGGAGCTGGAAAAGCTGTACAACAGCCTTTATCCGGACAGTGGGGACGGCTTTGACGGATTTGTGGAGATGCTCCGGCGCAGCTGGAAGGCCCGGAAGCCCCAGCTCCAGGAGCAGGACCAGCTGCGGGAGCAGAACCCTGACTGGTACCGGCGCAGGGATATGCTGGGGATGATGCTGTACACCGGGGCCTTTGCGGGGAACCTGAAGGGGGTGGAGAGCAAGCTGCCCTATATCCAGGAGTGCGGAGTCAACTACCTGCATCTGATGCCCCTGCTGAAAAGCCCCAAGGGGCGCAGCGACGGCGGGTACGCGGTTTCGGACTTCCGCTCCGTCCAGAAGGAGCTGGGGACCATGGAGGACCTGGAGTCCTTGGCGGATTCCTGCCGGGAAAAGGGTATCTGCCTCTGCCTGGACTTTGTGATGAACCACACCAGCGAGGAGCACGAATGGGCGAAAAGGGCCAGGGAGGGAGAGCAGAGCTATCGGGAGAGGTACTTCTTCTACGATTCCTGGGAGATACCCAGGGAATTTGAAAAGACAGTGCCCCAGGTGTTCCCCACCACCGCGCCGGGGAGCTTCACCCAGCTGGAGGACGGGCAGATTGTCATGACCAACTTTTACCCCTATCAGTGGGACCTGAACTATGGAAACCCTGTTGTTTTTTGTGATATGACGGAAAATTTGCTTTATCTTGCCAATCGGGGTATTGACGTAATCAGGCTGGATGCTGTACCATATATATGGAAGGAATTAGGGACATCCTGCCGGAATCTCCCCCAAGTACACACCCTGTCCCGGATGCTGCGGATCGCCTGCGAGACGGTATGCCCCAGCGTTCTGCTGCTGGGGGAGGTGGTGATGGAGCCCGCCAAGGTGGTCCCCTACTTTGGAACTTGGGATAGGCCGGAGTGCCATATGCTTTACAACGTTACCACCATGGCCTCCACCTGGCACACCCTGGCCACCGGCGATATCTCTCTGCTCCGGCGGCAGATGGAGGCGGTCTGCGCCCTGCCCAAGGAGTTCCTGTTTTTAAACTATCTGCGCTGCCACGACGACATCGGCTGGGGGCTGGATTATCCCTGGCTGCGGGAACGGTTCGGCATTGAGGAGGTTCCCCATAAAAAGTATCTCAACGACTACTTTACCGGAAAATGGCCCGGAAGCGGCAGCCGTGGAGAGCTGTACAACGACGACCCCCGCCTGGGTGACGCCCGCCTGTGCGGAACCACTGCCTCCCTGTGCGGTGTGGAAGCGGCGGAATACGAGAAGGACCCCTTCCGGCTGGAGCGGGCCATCTCCTGTGACCTGACCCTGCACGCCTGGATGCTCTCCCAAAGCGGCATTCCCGTGATTTACAGCGGGGACGAGATTGGGCAGCTCAACGACTGGGCCTACCACGAGGAGCCGGAGAAGCGGGAGGACAGCCGGTATATTCACCGGGGAAACTTCCAATGGGAGCTGGCAGAGCTGCGCGGAGACCCTGATACCCGGCCGGGAAAGCTGTTCCAGGGCTTACGGAGGCTGGAACAGCTCCGCGCCCAAAACCCCTGCTTTGACGCCGACGCAGAGGTTTGGGCGGAGGACAGCGGCAGTCCCCATGTTCTGGCCCTGTGCCGCAGGAAAAACGGGCAGAAGCTGCTTTGCCTGTTTAACTTCAGCCCGGAGTTTGTCCGTGCCGGGATAAAACGGGAGGGCGGCTATACCGAGCTGATGTATGAAAACCATTATGACCGGATAGAGGATGTGGAGCTTTACCCCAACGGCTTCGCCTGGCTTATGGCAGATGCCGGGCAGAGCAATTAGAGCTTTTGTTTATATGGAGCACGACTTATGTGAAAAGAAATTAAAATGAGATAGAAAGGAGACACAACCATGAAAAAATTTGAGTATGTCATCACTGACGGGCTTGGAATTCATGCTCGCCCTGCGGGACTGCTGGTAAAGGCGGCAAAGGCGTTGGACAGCGCCGTCACCGTTGAGAAATCCGGCGGGAAATCCGCTGACGCCACCAGGCTGATGGCGGTGATGGGTTTGGGCGTCAAGGGAGGAGATACAGTGATTGTCACAATAGAGGGCGGAAACGAGGAAGCCAGCGCGGCTGCAATGGAGGCGTTCTTCAAAGAAAATCTGTAAACCGGAAGGAGAAGGCCGAATGCAGGTAGCAACCGGAAAATCAATCCTTAACGGCATCGCCATAGGCCCGCTGCGGATTCACAAAAGGGCGGAGATGAAGATTTCCATGACCTCGGCGCTGACCCCTGAAAAGGAGCTTGCGCGGTTCAAGGAGGCACGGTTGAAGGCCCAGGAGCAGCTTGGAAAGCTGTACGAAAAGGCACTGGAGAAGGTAGGCGAGGATAACGCGGCTATCTTTGAAATCCACCAGATGCTCCTGGATGACGTCGATTATACGGATGCCGTTAAGAACGTCATTGAGACCCAAAACGCCACTGCGGAATACGCCGTCACCGCCACGGGGGACAGTTTTGCGGCGGCCTTTGCCGCGCTGGAGGACGCGTATATGCGAGCCCGCTCCGTGGATATCAAGGACATCTCTCACCGGGTGGTCAATGTCCTTTTGGGAAGCGGAGATGCCCAGATGCCGGACGGACAGCCTGCTATCCTGGTGGCGGACGACCTGACCCCCAGCGAGACGGTTCAGCTTGACAGGTCCAAGATTCTGGGCTTTATCACCCGGCACGGCTCCAGCAACAGTCACACCGCCATCTTGGCCCGGACCATGAACATCCCAGCGCTGGTGGGGGTGGACTTTGACGAAAGCTGGGACGGCAGGCTGGCGGTTCTGGACGGCTACAACAGCCGCGTCTACATTGAACCAACCGCTGGGCTGCTCTCCGCCATGGAGGAGAAGCGCAAGGGCCATCTGAAGCAGGAGGCGCTGCTCCAGGGGCTGAAGCGAAAGCCAAACGTTACGTTGGACGGCAGGGAAATTAAGGTTTACGCCAACACCGGCAATGTGGAGGACGTGGGTCTGGCGCTCCAGAACGATGCCCAGGGAATCGGTCTGTTCCGCAGCGAGTTCCTGTACCTGGATTCCGAGGATTACCCAACCGAGGATCAGCAGTTTGCCATTTACAAGCGGGTGGTGGAGACGATGGCGGGGAAAAAGGTCATCATCCGTACCCTGGATATCGGCGCGGACAAACAGGCGGATTACTTTAACCTGGACAAAGAGGAGAATCCCGCTCTGGGGTACCGTGCCATCCGCATCTGCCTGACGCGGCGGGACGTATTCAAGCAGCAGCTTCGGGCGATTCTCCGCGCCAGCGCCTTTGGAACTGTTTCCATCATGTTCCCTATGGTGATTTCCGTCCGGGAGGTTCGGGACGCCAAGGAAATTCTGGAGGAGTGCAGAGCGGAGCTTCAGGCAGAGGGTGCCGCCATGGGCCGTGTAGAGGTGGGCATCATGGTGGAGACCCCCGCCGCTGTTATGATTGCAGACGAGCTGGCGGAGGAGGTGGAGTTCTTCTCCCTGGGTACCAACGACCTGACCCAGTACACCCTGGCCATTGACAGACAGAACCCCAAGCTGGACACCTTCTACGATCCCCATCACCCGGCGGTGCTGCGGATGATACGCCAGACGGTGGAGGCTGGACACCGGCACAACTGCTGGGTGGGCATTTGCGGCGAGCTGGGCGCGGACCAGACACTGACTGAGACCTTCCTGCGGATGGGGCTGGATGAGCTTTCGGTATCCCCGGCAGCGGTGCTGCCCCTTCGCAAGCTGATACGCAGCCTGGACCTGGGCCAGGAAGCAAAAAAGACCTTTGAATAAACGACAGCGCCAGCCCTTAGCGGGAGTCGGGCTGCTATATCGGGGCCGGGACTATTGAAATAGAAAAGCCGCCCTGCCCCCTGGTTCCCTCGGAAAAGGACGGTTTTCCGAAAAGTTTTCATTTTTGGTTGACAATAAAAGAAATATTTGCTATAATAGCAAAGCATTCAGCGCGGGCCATTAGCTCAGTTGGCAGAGCACTTGACTTTTAATCAAGGCGTCCGGAGTTCGAATCTCCGATGGCTCATAAAGAAAACCCGTTGTTAAGTTTTGGCTTAACGACGGGTTTTTCTTTTGGCCGTGCGGCTTTTTTGGCGAAATATGGCCGTGAATTTGGGCTGCATTATTTCTTACAAATTTTAAAATGAGCCATTTAAAATCGGTGGAAATCGGGGGATTGTGTCGTAAAAATGCCGCGGTTCATTCCGCGGTTCACAACAGAATCCATTTTTTGCGCTCCTGCGCGGACAGACTGCATTTTCAGCGGAAGCCTGTCATATCCTTACAGTGAAAGAGCCTGCCCCTGGCCGAAAAAAGGCGCGGGTTCCAATCCATTGAAGGAGGACACTGTAGCGATGAAAGGCAGTTTTTTACAGCGCAGGGAGAAAAAATTATTTTCATTCCCGCATATAAAGAGGAATTTGGCAAAGCGGCTTGCCGCGGCCGCGGCCGCAGGGCTGACAGGGCTTGGGGGGCTGGCGGCGGCGTCCGAAACGGTCTGGGCCGCCAATACCCCCCAGCCCCCCCAGCCCCAGTCGTCCCAGACGGAAAACGCGGGGATGCCGGTGGAGGTTCCGGCAAAGTCCGCCATCCTGATGGAGCAGTCCACCGGAAAGGTGCTGTGCGAGATGAACGCCGACGAACAGATGCCCCCCGCGTCCATCACCAAGATTATGACGCTGCTGCTGGTGATGGAGGCGGTGGAATCGGGAAGGCTGTCGGTGGATGAAACGGTTTCGGCCTCCCCCCACGCCTGCTCCATGGGCGGCTCCCAGATATGGCTGGAGCCGGGGGAGCAGATGTCGGTCCGGGACCTGATCAAGGCCACGGCTGTGGCCAGCGCCAACGACGCCTCCGTGGCCCTGGGGGAGCAGATTGCCGGGAGCGAGGAGGCCTTTGTGGACCAGATGAACCAGCGGGCGGCAGAGCTGGGAATGAGCAGAACCCATTTTGTCAACTGCACCGGCCTGGACGCCCAGGGGCACCTGACCACGGCGCGGGACATTGCAATCATGGCCAAGGAGCTGATCCGCCACCCCATGATCCGGGAGTATTCCTCCATCTGGATGGACAGCCTGCGGGATGGGGCCACCCAGCTGGTGAACACCAATAAGCTGGTGCGCTTTTACGACGGGGCCACCGGCCTGAAAACCGGAACCACCGACGGGGCTGGAAGCTGCCTTGCGGCCACGGCTACAAGGGGTGGACTATCGTTGGTAGCGGTTTCCCTAGGAAGCGCTACCAGTGACGAACGTTTTACAAGCTGCCGCAGGATGCTGGACTACGGCTTTGCCAACTACAGCCTTGCCCAGCCCCCTGCCATGGACGATCAGTTTTTGCCGGTAAAGGTGCTGGGGGGCGTGCAGGAGTCAGTGATGCCGGTGAGCCGCCAGCCGGAGGGCATTGTGGTGAAAAAGGGGGAGGAAAAAAAGCTGGAGCAGACCCTGGAAATTGCCCCGGAGGTGGAAGCGCCTGTAAAGAAGGGACAGGTGATTGGAAACGTGGTGGTGCGGATAGACGGGAAGGAAGTAGGCCGGTACGCGGTTGAAGCGGCGGAGGACGTGCCGGAGATGAACTTTGGCACTGCGTTTGTACGGCTGCTGGCAGCGGCGGTGGATTTTCGGGATAAAACGGCATAGACAGTCATGAAACTGGGAATGGCCGCATAAAAATGGATACAGCCCCCCAGCCCCCAGCCCCCCCAGCCCTCCGATTCAATCAGAAAGGCAGGTAACAGAATGGAATTGGATTCACCCAATCAGAACAACCGTTCCTCCGAAGCTCCCAATACAATCAGCCAGCAGGACTTTGAAGTCATGCGCCAGCGGTATGCTGACGAGCTCCTTGCCATCCGGCGCAGTGTGGACAAAATGCTGGGCAGGACCGTCCAGGAGCCTGCCGTCCAGCAGACGATTGCCCCCTTGTCCGAGGCGGCTGAGATGTCTTCCGCCGCCTCAGCTCCCCCGGTTCCCCAACCTTCCGTGTTTCCATTGGCCACAGAGAATTCGGAGCAGCCTGTATCCATGGAAGCCCCTGGGGCAGAGCCTATGGAGTCTTCAGCCCCCGTACCGGAACCGGCGGAATACAGGGGAGACAACACCTCGGATAACCTCCGGGGGGATACGGACGAAGGCGTCCAGAACCCAGAGGACGAGGAGACCCTGGCCCCGGCCGGCGCTAAACCGGCTCCCCTCACCGATGAGGCCACTTTGCAGGTTTTGGTGACAGCGGCCCAACAGGCCATTCCTGTCACCGACGCCCTGGTGCTGCTGTCCCGGCAGGACCCAGGACAGCAGCTGGAAACCCTGATCCGGGTGATGGGCACTGATGAAAGCGGCCAGACCCCGGTCGTTACGCTGCCCGCCCCGGACCGGGAGCTTGCCCAGGCGCCCGGAGAGTATCTGCCCTATACCACCTACCGGGTAGTAGTGACCGCCGAAGGTTACCGGCCCCAGTTCCATGGCAATGTAGCGGTGTTCGGGGGCATGTCCACCCTGCTTCCGGTGGCGCTGGTTCCATTGATGGAGCCCCAGGTGCCTCCTCCCTCCTCCATAGGGGCAAATTATACCGCTCTTTAACTAAAAACGGATATCACCGACGCAATGACAGAAGGAGGGAGCAGCAGTGCCAAGCGTTTACATTCCGGAATCCATCACGGTACACCTAGGGACGCCCAGTTCCAATGCCTCCAATGTGACGGTTTCCTTCCCGGACTATATCAAAAACGTGGCCTCCAGCGAGATTTATCCCACCTGGCCGGAAAGCGCGCTCCGGGCCAACATCTATGCCCAGATTTCCTTTGCCCTGAACCGGATATTTACCGAGTGGTACCGGAGCCAGGGCTACTCCTTCGATATCACCTCCTCAACCCAGTATGACCAAAAGTACATCCACGGACGGGATATTTTCGCCTCGGTCAATTCCATCGTTGACGAAATATTCAACAACTACCTGCGCCGTGAGGGGAACGTTGAACCGCTGTTTGCCCAGTTCTGCAACGGGACCACCGTTACCTGCGCCGGACTTTCCCAATGGGGCTCGGTGGACCTTGCCAGACAGGGCATGACCCCCTATGAGATATTGCAGTATTACTATGGAGAGGATATCGAGATTGTACGCGGCGCTCCCGTCCAGGCGATTCAGGAATCCTATCCGGGGTATCCCCTGGAGTTCGGCCAGAATAGCAACGCGGTAAAGCTCCTCCAGATACGTCTGAACCGGATTGCCCGCAACTATCCCAATATTCCCAAGATTCCGGAGACAGACGGCCGCTTCAACACCGCCACGGAAAGCGCGGTGCGGAAATTCCAGCAGATTTTTAAACTGACGGTTGACGGGGTGGTGGGAAAGGCTACCTGGTACCAGATCGCCTTTGTGTATAACAACGTCAAGCGGCTGGCAGAGCTCAATTCCGAGGGCCTGCAATTTGCGGAAATATCCCAACAGTTTCCGGATACCCTTCAGCTGGGGAGTACGGGCGACGGGGTACGGGTCATTCAGTATTATCTTCAGGTGGCGGCAAGGTTCAACGACGCAATCCCGCCGGTAATCGTTGACGGCATATTCGGAGAGGCGACCCGCCAGGCGGTTATGGCTTTCCAGCGGCAGCAGGGTCTGGCCCAGGACGGAATTGTGGGGCAGCAGACCTGGATCAGGCTTTACCGCACGGTCCGCGGAGCGGGGGCGCAGGTGCCGCTCTTTGCTGTCACTACCGCGCAGCCCTATCCGGGTTATGTGCTCCGCTCCGGCAGCAGGGGGGAAAACGTAGCGCTGCTTCAGGAGTATCTCACCGCAATCTCCCTTTATGACACCTCCATTCCCTCGGTGCCGATCACAGGATATTTTGGGGATCAGACCTATAATTCGGTAGTCTCCTTCCAAAGGCAGTACGGCCTGGCGGTAGATGGTATGGTGGGAATGGAGACCTGGAACCGGATTGTCAGCATCTATACCACCCTGATGGACAGCCGCGGGGTACAGTTCGGACAGTATCCCGGTTCCGCCATGAGTTCCAACTAAAGGGAGCCTTGCAGGGGAATTCCGCCAAACAATCCGTGAAAGGAGATCGATATCACATGGAGGACACTTTGCAGCCTAACACCGCAGACCTGCGGGGTTCAATCTATGAGATGCAGTTGTTTTTGCAGGCCGCGAGGGCGCAGTATCCCAATATCCCCTTTGTGGCCGCCGATGGGATATATGGCCCCGAAACGGCTGAGGCTGTCCAGGCATTCCAAAGCGCCTGCGGACTGAAGCCAACCGGAGTCACAGATCAGGAGACCTGGGATATGGCCAGAGGGCTTTATAACCGTATGCGCAGCAAAAACGCCCCGCCCAATATGCCCAATGTATTTTCCTGCATGGAATGGGACCTGGAGCCGGACCAGCGCTGTGACCAGGTCTATGTGGTTCAGCTGATGCTGCGGCATATGGGGGGCCGGTATCAGGAATTTTCAGGGATTGAGATGACCGGCTCGTTTGATTCCCAAACCCAAACGGCCTTCTCGAAGCTTTGTATGGAGGGCGTTGAAAATTACCAAACGGGAAAATGCGTGGGGAAATGCCAAATGAACGATCTGGTTAAAACCTACAACTGCTATATGCAGGGAAACAAATACAAAATCTGGGACGCCCCCGAAGCGGAAGGGCTGGAGGGGATTTTCCAGGAAAAAGACTGACGCTGGACCGGAAGAAATAACAAAGATTTTTTACAATAGATATCGTAGAAAAGGCCACTGTCAAAAGGTACGCTTTTTGACAGTGGCCTATGTTGCAAATTCCCTTTGCTAATTCAGTCCATTTTAAGTGCAAAAACGATATCCTTTTACTGATGGGGCCTTGGCAGCTTTTTTGTCCTTTCTTAAACTTTTCCACTGATTTATGATACTTTTTTTGGATGCTATTCCCTGATTAGGTGAAAGATGGTATACTGAAAGGAGAAGACATACGATCACAATAAAGGAGGATTTCCCCGTGACCTATCAAGAACGGCAAACCATCAGAGACCCCATCCGAATTACCGGTACCGCCAAGGCGGACATTCGCCGGTACGACGGCGGACTGCGCCACCTGCGGGGGGCGAAAAGCTATCAGGTGGTACGCGCCTGCCGCGCCAGACCGGATTTGCAGGAGGGCTTCGGCTTTACCTATAACCACGCCGCCATGCTGGCCTATTGGCAGGGGCATTTTCTGCTGGAATACCTGAGCAACCCTGTCAGCGAGCACACTGGAGAGTCCCATACCCTTCTGGCCCGCTCCAGGGACGGCATCCATTGGAATCAGCCGGAGGTGATCTTTCCTCAGTACTGGCTGACGGCGGAGCACTATCAGGGGCCCAAAAAGGAGCTGCTGCCCAAGGAGGGGAAATTCTGCGCCGTGATGCACCAGCGCTGCGGCTTTTACCAGACCAAGGGCGGAAAAATGCTTATCACCGGCTTTTACGGCATCAGCCCCGAACCCCATACGGCCCCCAACAACGGCTGGGGCATCGGGCGGGTGGTGCGGGAGATTTACCCGGACTTCACCCTTTCCCCCGTGTATTTTATCTATTACAACGCCGTCGCGGGGTATGACCGCGGCGCGGCGGACGGATTCCCTTACTTTGAGGAGAGCGGCGACGAGGACTTTAAAGCCGCCTGCCGGGAGCTGCTGGCCGATAAGGTCATGATTCAGCAGTGGTGGGAGGAGCAGCGGCTGGACAAGGAGCTGTTTACCCAGCACGGCGGACAGGCCCTCTGCACCTATACCGACTGGGCGGGGAAGATTGTCGGGGTGTACAAGCACGGCCTCTGCACCGTCACCGAGGACGGCGGGGAGAGCTGGACCAAGCCGGTCCGGTGCCTTTCCCTGGAGACCTCCACCGGAAAGGTGTGGGGGCAGCGGACCTCCGACGGGCGGTATGCCCTGGTGTACAATCCCTCCTCCGATTCCATGCACCGCTGGCCCCTGGCGGTGGTCTCCGGGGAGGACGGGCATCTGTTTGGAGATATGCTGGCCCTCACCGATGAGGTTGCCCCCTGCCGGTATCAGGGCTTTGCCAAAAACTTTGGGCCCCAGTATATGCGGGGCATTGTAGAGGGCTTTTCCCAGTCCCCCGATGGGGATATGTGGATCGCCTACAGCGTCAACAAGGAGGACATCTGGATCACCCACGCGCCGGTCCCCCTCACAGGGGTCCAGCAGGGGGACTTTTCCGAGGATTTTTCCAAATTGGAAAAGGGAGAAACCGATGAAATAGAGGGCTGGAACATCTATTCCCCCCTGTGGGCTCCGGTGAGGTATGCCAAGAGGGACGGAAAAACCGTCCTCTCTCTCAGCGACACCGACCCATATGACCGCGCCAAGGCGGAACGGGCCATCCCGGAGGCCCAGGCGGGGAGTTTGACCTTCCGTGTCATGGCGGAGGCGGTAGGAGGAGCGCCCATGTACATCGAGCTCCAGGACCGCAGGGGCGCTGCCCCGATGCGCATCACCTTTTCCTCTGACGGAATGCTGCGGGTAAAGGGCAACGGCGTTTACCACGACATCTTCCCCCATGCCCTGGGAACGTGGTATGACCTGCGGGTGGAATACGACTGCGTATCCGCCAGATATATCTTTACAGCCCAGCGGGAGGGGGAGACGCTGTTCCAGAAGGAATTCCCCTTCAGCCAATCGGTGGAGACGGTGGAGCGGGTGCTGTTTGCCACCAAGGATTCGGTCAACCGCCAGGACCTGGAGGCCAACGGGAAGTTCTGCACCATCGGCGACCTGCCCGATTCGGACACCCCGTCGCCCCTGTCCCGTATGCTGATTGGGGGAATGTCGGCGGAGACCAAGGTTCGGGCCGGAGAATAAATACAGTGATTCCGGCGCGTCCCCCGGATGGGCCGGTCATGATATCCATCAATGATTTAAGGAGGAGCAAAGCGTATGAATTCGTTTGAGTTTTACTCGCCAACTAAGGTTATCTTCGGCAAAGGGGTGGAAAACCAGGTCGGGGAGGAGATCAAAAAATGGGGCGGCAGCCGCATTCTGGTCCACTACGGTACCGGAAGCGTAAAGAAGAGCGGCCTGCTGGACCGGGTGGAGGCCGCTTTGAAGGAGGCGGGCTTGTACTATGTCTCCCTGGGCGGGGCGCAGCCTAACCCTCACCTGTCCCTGGTCCACGAGGGAATCGAGCTGGCGCGGAAGGAGAAGATAGACTTTATCCTGGCTGTGGGCGGCGGTTCCGCCATGGACTCCGCCAAGGCCATCGCCCTGGGCGTGCCCTACGACGGGGAGGTGTGGGACTTTTACGACAGAAAAAACGTCCCGGTGAAGGCGCTGCCCCACGGGAACATCCCTACCCTGGCAGCCTCCGGAAGCGAGACCAGCGACAGCTCGGTGATTACCAACGAGGACGGTTGGCTGAAGAAGGGGTATTCCACCCCCTTTAACCGCCCCAAATTCACGCTGATGAATCCGGAGCTGCTCTACACCCTGCCCCCCTACCAGACGGCCTGCGGCGTGGTGGACATTATGATGCACACCCTGGACCGGTACTTCTCCTATGGCGGAACCAACGAGATGACCGACCTCATCGCCGAGAGCCTGCTGCGCAATGTGATACGTTACGGGGCCATCTGCATGAAGGAGCCGGACAACTACGAGGCCCGCTCCGAGGTAATGTGGGCGGGGAGCCTTTCCCACAACCACCTCACCGGTCTGGGAAGACCGGGGGACTGGTCCCCCCATCAGCTGGAGCACGAGCTGGGGGGGAAGTTTGACGTTGCCCACGGCGCGGGGCTGGCGGCCATCTGGGGCCCCTGGGCGTACCATGTGTACAAGGCGGATGTGAGCCGGTTTGTGCGGTACGCGAAGAATGTATGGGGAATCGAGCAGGGGAGCGGCACCCCGGAGGAGACGGCGGTAAAGGCCATTGAAGCGACGAGGGAATTCTTCCACTCCATCGGGATGCCCATCACGGTGGCGGAGATGCTGGGGCGGAGGATGACCGAGGAGGAGATAGAGGACCTGACAGTGAAGGCGACCTGGTTCGGAAAGCGGACCCTGGGGAACTTTATGGTGCTGGACAAGGATGAGATTAGGAAGGTCTACCAGGAGTCGAATGTAGAAAAGCTGTAACAAAGGGCAGGTCCCGCCGCATTGACGCGGCGGGACCTGTTGTTTACCTGTTTACCGGATGAATAGCGTCCTTCTGCACCCGCAGAAGGGAATAAAGCTGTGCTGTCAGGCGTGCAAGGGACTGGGACTCTATTTGAATCGCCCGGATATCCCCCTGATGGCTCCTGAGGATTCCCGCCACCTGCGCCACGGCCTTTTGGCGTTCCTCCAGGGCGTCCTGCGCGGCCTGAAGATTTTTTTGGGCCTGGGAGATCTCCTGTGAAGGCGATTCCGCCTCTGACAGCTTGCCCAGCAGCTCCTCCGCCTTCCCGATTCCGGAGGAAACCGGGTTGACCTTAGCGCGCAGAACAGCGGAGCACTCTCCCAGAAGCTCGTCCTGCTCCCGCATCTGCGCCAGCCGGACCAGCGTCCGGTCAAAGCCCTGGTTCAGCCTCCCGTGGAGATCGTCCAGCAGCTCCAGAACCGTTTCCAGCTCCTCGGAGAGATTGCGGCAGGCCTTCCAGGAGACGCACCCGCGCCAGATTGTCAGCAGCAGGGCCGCCCCCGCCAGTTGGAAGCCCAAAATAGGGAAAATGTCCGAAGCGGGGAAGATAAAGCGGCTGACCAACAGCAGAGCGTCGGTAAAAAGAAACTGGGGCAGCGTGACCCAAAGGCGAAAATAGGCCCCGGTCAGGATTAGGTCCGCCGCCAAGGCAAGCCATAGCATCCCGTTTTCCTCTCCGCCCGCCAGATAGAGGATAAGAAGGGGCTGGCAGAGGGCGGAGAGCAGGGCCTTGGAGGTGATGCCCGCGTCCAGCTTTCCCATGGCAATGTAGGCGGCGCAGAGGATGACCGCGCAGCCCAGCAGCAGCCAGCCGGTGACAGCCTCCACAGTGAGAAAGCTTACAATTGCACAGATGACCAGAAGGGCCGTTGTTAAATACAGGTTTGCCGTACAGATGCGCTGCTCCTCCCGGAGCCTGGGAATGTGGTTATCCAACATAAAACAAGTCCTCCGTATATGCGGTTTTCTATAGTATGGCACCTTTTTTCCAAAAGCATCAAAAAATAGAAAAATATTTCTCCGGGGGAATATACCGGATATCGAGGAGAGGCTCGGATACAATATTTTCATAAATTATAACAGATCGGTCACAGATAATTCAGAGAAAATTCTGGTATTGTCGTGAAAGATATGTTATAATTTTAACAATGTTTTGAAACACACATACAGAGAATGGAGGAATTTTATTATGAAAGGCTATGCAATGCTCAAAATCGGGCAGACGGGTTGGATTGAGAAGGAGAGGCCCGCCTGCGGGCCTTTGGACGCCATCGTCCGCCCCATCGCCATTGCACCCTGCACCTCGGACGTCCACACCGTCTGGGCCGGAGCCATCGGGGACAGACACAATATGATCCTTGGACATGAGGCTGTGGGAGAGGTTGTTGAGGTTGGCTCCCTGGTAAAGGACTTCAAGCCCGGCGACAGGGTAATTGTCCCCGCCATTACCCCGGACTGGAATTCCCTGGAGGCGCAGAAGGGATTTTCCATGCACTCCGGAGGGATGCTGGCGGGCTGGAAGTTCTCCAACTTTAAAGACGGGGTCTTCGGCGAGTTCTTCCATGTCAACGACGCGGACGGCAACCTGGCCCTGCTGCCGGATGGCCTCGACCCCGCGGCCGCCTGTATGCTGGCGGATATGGTTCCCACCGGCCTCCACGGCGTAGAGCTGGCTGATGTTCAGTTCGGCGACTCGGTTGTGGTTGTGGGCATCGGCCCTGTGGGATTGATGTCGGTAGCAGGGGCTGCCCTGAGAGGCGCGTCCCGCCTGATGGCTGTGGGCTCCCGCCCCAACTGCGTACAGATTGCAAAGGAATACGGGGCGACAGATATCATCAATTACAAGGAAGGCGATATTGTCAAGCAGGTTTTGGACCTGACAGGCGGACAGGGGGTTGACCGGGTTGTCATCGCAGGCGGCGACAACGACACCTTTGCCCAGGCCATCCAGATGCTCAAGCCCGGCGGACAGATTGGCAACGTCAACTACCTGGGCGAGGGGGACTACGTCAAGCTGCCCAGAGTGGAATGGGGCTGCGGCATGAGCCACAAGCAGATCAAATGCGGCCTGATGCCCGGCGGACGGCTGAGGATGGAGAAGCTGGCCTCTCTGCTGACCACCGGCAGGCTGGATACCAGCAAGCTGATCACCCACAGGTTCCAGGGCTTTGACAAGATTGAGGAGGCGCTGATGCTGATGAAGAATAAGCCCCGCGATTTGATTAAGCCGGTTGTTATCATGTAAGGACTTGCGTTTGAACGCATATATAAAGAGGGCAGGCCGTTTGATGCGGTCTGCCCTCTCAATATTATAATTACCATGCGGTTTTTCCAGTGCTGATTAAGCTGTCAATATCCATATAGGCGTTTTCTATCGCTTCAACATGGTATATTTCGTACATTTGATAGATGAAATCTGTAAGGTCCTTTTCGTCCAGCGCTTTTAAAACCTCGGCGGCAGTTATTCCTTTATGCTTTGCGTAGCTTTCAAGGAGAAAGGTAAAAAACCTAAATTCTTTACTCAATTTCGTCACCTCGCAGATAAAAAGAATTCCTTGGGTCTCCTGTAATTTCTTCTGATTCCCATATGTCAAAGATTGCCAGAGGGCTAAAGTGCCACAGCTTCAGGTCGTCCTCCTCCAGCATGGCGTGTGTCTCTGAATTCAGAAATACACGCAGCGCGTCCATTTCAGATATACCCCGATTTTTTGAAATAAGGGAAGCAAGCTCGGAATCAAAATTTTGAAGGATTGACGGGTCAGTTCTTTTTTTCATAAGAAGCCGCCTCCAAAAATTTTATAGTGGAAAGCCCCCTCCAGGTTAAAAATGCAATTTGATTCGATAGCTTTTGGGGCTTTAATAAAATCAGCGCAGTCTGTTCATTGATGATTCCTGACATATAATTGCTGATTACAAGCATGGTTGTGTCATTTGCGACAGGACCAATCACAATGTCATACTTTGGTCCGCTGTAAATCCCCTTTCTGTTATCTGCTACATACCGCAGCCATTCAATGTCCGCAAGTTTGAAATGCAGAACAGACATTTCTTTTGATTTTTGTTGATCAAATTCATAGACGGAAACAACAGGACTTCCTGTTCGGCGGCGCAGAGTCTGTGTTTGTGACCATTTAATGGCCTGCTCCTTATCAGATGTAGTGTAAAATCCCGCCCCGAAATCAAGTGTTCTGCTGGAGATGATTATTTTTGGATTTCTTACTTCGACGTTACTGCCGTGATATAAAAGCATAGCAGTCCCCCTTTTCTGAATCCAGTATACAGCAAGCAAAACGAAAATGCAATCCCTCATCAGCAGAGACCTGTAATGCCCTATTTCTCCGGTACAAACATAGGCATCCCCGTCACCGGGTCGGACGTTACCACGCCGTCTATCCCGAATACGCTCCGCACCATGGGTGCGGTTATCATTTCCTCCGGCGTGCCGGTGCCCTCCATCCTGCCCTCCCTCATGGCGAAGATGATGTCGGAAAACCTGGCCGCCTGGTTCAGGTCGTGGAGGACCGTCAGAACGGTCAGCCCCGTCTCCCGGTTCAGCTTGCGGACCAGCCGGAGGGTTTCGTACTGGGCGGCGATGTCCAGATAGGTGGTGGGTTCGTCCAGCAAAAGGAGCCGGGGCTGCTGGGCCAGCCGCATGGCAATCCATACCCGCTGCCGCTCTCCGCCGGACAGGGAAGCGACCTGGCGTTCCTGAAATCCGTCCAGGTTCATTTCGTGAATCGCCCAGTCGATGATTCCCAGGTCCCTTTTTTGGAGCCTCTGTCCAAAGGAGAGAAAGGGGGTCCTGCCGAATTCCACCAGCTTGCGGACAGTGTAATCCCCCGGCGCGGAAAACTGCTGGGGCAGATAGGCCAGAGTCCGGGCAATCCGGCGGTTGTTCCAGCGGGAGGAATCCTCCCCATCCAGAAGGACAGTTCCTTCAGCGGGCTTAATCAGATGGGCGGCAGCCTTCAGCAGGGTGGATTTCCCGCAGCCGTTGGGCCCGATGAAGGCCGCACAGCATCCCTTGGGAACGGAAAGAGAAACTTGTTTTACCGCCGGAACACCGCCGTATTCCACCGAAAGGGAGCAAAGCTCAAGCATTGGCGTCCATCCTTTCCCGCAGAAGATAGAGGAAAAAGGGCGCGCCCATCAGGGCGATGACAATCCCCACCGGCATTTCGGCGGGGCGGATTACCAGGCGGGAGAAGCAGTCGCAGACCATCACAAAGGAGGCCCCCGCCAGGGCGCTGGCGGGGAACAGCAGCCGGTGGTCGGAGCCGGTGAGCAGCCGCATCCCGTGAGGGACAATCAGTCCCACAAACCCCAGCAGTCCCACCACCGCCACCGCCCCGGCGGACAGCAGGGAGGAGACGGCGATAAAGAAAAACCGCACCCGCTCCACCGGCAGCCCCAGCCCGGCGGCGGTTTCATCCCCCAGGGCCAGGAGGTTCAGCTTTTGGGCAAAGAGGAAGGCCAGGGCGATCCCCCCGGCGGCATAGGGCAGCAGGGTGAAGAAATCCCGCCAGCCCTTGGCGGCCAGACTGCCCACGCTGAAGTTCAGGGTGTTCTGAATCCGTTCGGGGAAGAAGAGGTGGATGGCGTTGATGACAGCGGAGACAAAGGAGGAGACCGCCATACCCGCCAGTACCATTCTAAGGGGGCTGACGCCGTTTTTCCAGGAGAGGGCGTAGATTAATATCGTCGTACCAAAGGCCCCCAGAAAGGCGGCGGGGGTCAGGAGGGGTTCCATATGGGGAAACAGCACCAGACAGAGGGCCGCCGCCAGCCCCGCGCCGGAGTTGACGCCGATGGTGCCCGGCGAGGCCAGGGGGTTGCGCATGATGCCCTGTAAAACCACGCCGGAAACCGCCAGACACGCCCCGGCCAGCGCCCCCACCAGGGCGCGGGGAAAACGAATGTTCCAGACAATGGTGCGGTTGAGTCCATCGCCCTCCCGGAAAAGGGCGGACCACACCTCGCCAAGGCCCAGGGGCTGGGCCCCCACGCAGATGCTGAGGAAAAAAGAAAAGAGCGTAAAAGCAATCAAAGCCGCGAAAAAAACACAGCGGAAGGTTCGGGTTTTCCGTTTCAGCGTTTGTCACCCCTCTGTTTTTGATTCCAAATCAGGGTAGAGCAGTCCGGCCAGATAGGCGAAGGCCTCCGGATACCGCTCATTGGGCTTGTTGAGGGAGTACTCCTTGGGGACATAGACCATCCGCCCTTCCTTGACGGCGGAAAGCTCCCCCCAGGCGGGGTTGGAGGAGAGGGTCTGCTCAAAGGTGGCGCGGCATTTTTCCTCATCCCCCATGGTGGCGATGAGGATGTAATCCGGGTCGCGGGCCAGCAGAACCTCAAAGCTCAGGTCCACCCGGACCGAGCCGTCGCTGGGGACCTCATCGGGGGCGAGGATGTTCTCCGCCCCCAGCATCTCCACCATCTGCCCCAGCTGGGAGAGGCCGGTCTCCGCCTTTACATACCTTGGGGCGGAGAACAGCACCGCCACGGTGGGCTGATCCTGAACGGCCTTGGTCTTTTCCGTCAGTTCCAGGCACTGCTGAATGACAGGCTGGATCACCTCCTGATAATGGCTGTCCAAGCCGTTTATCTTGGAAAACAGATAGCTGTACCGGCCAAAGGAACCGAAGGGGTCCTCCCGCAGGTCGCAGAGGAGGTAGGGGATGTTGTTTTCCGCAAGACCCTTGGCGATATCCCGCTGTCCGTCCAGGGAGGCGGTGAGCAGGACCAGGTCCGGCTCCAGCGCCGCAACCTGTTCCAGGCCGATGGAGCTCATGCTCCCCACCTCCGGCAGGGCGGCGGCAGCGGGGGGAAGCTCGGTATCCCCGGCCACGCGGGCAATGGCCTCCCCGCCGTTCAGATACCACAGGTCCAGGATGGAGTTGTACAGGCATACCACCCGTTTGGGGGACTTATTCAGCGTCTTTTCCCCCTCCGCGTCCTGGACGGTGACGGTGGAGGCGGCTTCGGAGAGGACCAGGGAGGAGAAGGAGGAATCCTCCGCGCCTGGTGTGGTTTCCGCAGGTTGGGGGGAGCAGGCGGGGAGACAGAGGAGGAGCATGAGGAGAAGGGCAAGCCAGAGACACAGGCTTTTAACAACATTTTTCATGGTATGGTTTAACCTCCGTAGAATTGAGAAAGAGAATATTGTATTCCAGATTATAGCATATGGGGAAGAGGGGTGTCAATGAAGGGATTGGGGAGTGTACGTTTTTCAAAGGCCATATTCACAACAAACCGGTTTTATTGTATAATACCTATAGAAAAAACCAACAGGAGAAAGGAAAACCAATGAAACGAATCTCTCTGTTTGCCACCTATGTGCTGATGAACGTCTTTCTGGTGCTGATTTTGGTTTCCGCGTTTACTTATATTATTTATACCAATGCTTACCGTCAGGTCAGCGAGGAAATGGAGACCATGCAGGAAACCTCCTTAACCCAGGCGATGCAGAATATTGACAACACCTTAAGCGGTTTTACAGAAATGTCCGGATATGCCTCTACCGACTCCGGATTAACGCCCTATCAGCTCCAGTCGGGGTATTGGGGTTCCGTTTCCGCACTGCGCCGCCTTGGAATCTATACGGCCCCGCTGAATCTGTTTCAAATATACATTTATATTGACGGGCATGAGATGCTTTACAGCCCATCCGGCAATCTTTCATTGTACTATTTCAATGAACTATATACCTACAACGGCAATTGGGGGCAGGAGGAGATGCTTCAGCTTCTGAAAGATGCCGCCCACACAAAAATTTCACCCCCCGGCTGTACGGTCAGCCGGAATTCGGTACGGGGAGAACAATATGTTCTGCTGGCCTCCCCTTGGATTAACAGCGGGGTTCGATACGGAACCTTTATTGGAATGGTGGATCAAAATTATTTTCAGTCAATCCTAAACGGGGCGGTAGTGGATTCCGACAGCATTGCCGTGCTGCTGGATTCCCAGGGGAGGCTGCTGTTCCATTCAGATATTCAGATGGATTGGGCTGCCCTGTCCAGTGAGATTGCGCGTTACCTGGATACGGGAAAGCTCTTCTTTAACGGCGTTGAGTATACGGCTTCCAGGTGTGTTTCTCCCTATAATGGATGGCAGTATCTGGCCTTTATCCCCAAAAATAAGCTGTTCCATCTGCTGGCGGACCAGAATCTTTATCAGTTCATTCTCATACTGCTTTTGCTGACCTGCGGCCTGACGGTTGGCGTACTGTTAGCGGTTTACCATTATAAACCGATCCGGCGGATTTGGGAGGCATTACCGGAACCCGCTCTGACAGCCGCCGCTCCCCGTTCAGGTCAATTAGAACAGATGCAAAGAAAAATTTACGAGATTGTCCAGGACAATGCGACCATGATCCATGAGCTGGATGAAAATAAGGAAATGCAGCGGCAGAGTACGCTGATTCAACTGCTGGACGGCAGCTTTGGACAGGTAAAGGAACGTTTGGAGGAGCTGGAGCAAAGGGGAATTCATTTGACAGGGCCGTATTATCAGGTGATGGTATTCCGCCTGGGAGAGATGGTATCCCCGGCCCTGCAAAATACCGTTTATCAGGAACTGCGTACACAGAGTGAAAATGTGGTGGAAACCCTGCCGCAAAAATATATCGCCCTTCTTAGAAATACGAAATATGAGAAAATACCCTCAGAAAACAAGGGCGATGCTTACGCAATGCTGGGTATTTTAAAAAAATTGGGCGTTCCCAATGGGCGCATTGGTGTAGGTCAGACGTATGCCGATCCCTCGCTGATTCACGTCAGCTATATCGAAGCCCTGTCAGCTTTGGATTCAGACGCGCTGGGGTCAATGGTTTTCTTTGCTTCCTTTTATGGGAACCACTCCGGAACAGCGGAATGGTTCCCCAACAAGGCACAGCTTCGTCTGGCGGAGGCGGTGTCGCAGGGAAATGTAAACGCTGTTGAACCAATCATGAAAGAAATCGAGGAACATCTGCGTTCTGTACAGTCCTCCAGCGATCATCGGCAGTTCCGCTTTTCCCTTTACAGTGTGATTCATGATATGCTGTTGATTACGGACAGACTCTCCCTGCCCGATGTTTACTGGGAGATCAACAGGATGCTCCATTATGGGGATACAAACGATTTTATTCAGCAGCTTTCCGCCTTTTGCACACACGCCGCACTTCAGGTTCGAAGCTCCAGAGAAAGGCAGCAGGACGAGCTGTTAAACGACATTCTCCAATACATTGACGCCCATTATGCAGAGCAGGATATCAGTCTTGCGGCCATCGCGGAGCGGTTCAATTTAACGGCTTCGACGCTGAGCCGGCTGTTCAGCCAGTATTTTCACATTCGTTTTATTGATTACCTTTCAGACAAACGGATGGAAAAGGCTGCCGAGCTGTTAAACGATACCGAACTGAGCATAAAGGAGATTGTATCCCGTGTAGGCTATATTGATGTGTCCAGTTTTACCAGAAAGTTTACCCAAACTTATAAGACCAGCCCAGGAAAATATCGTAAGAAAAAAAGCGGGGCTGATTTGTGAGTTTTGCATTTTATGCAGGAATTTCCGTTCTAAGGTTCTATGACATGCACTAAATGGAATAAAATCGTAAAATCACTGTGTGAAATTTTTACACAGTGATTTTTTATTGCAGTTTTCAGGTTTTTTATGCTATGCTTTAGTCAGAAAAGACAGAAAAAATTTTTTAAAACCATAAAAAATATGCGAGGTGTACATAATGAAACAAAATCCAAGCAGTGTACAGATTTTACAAATTGGGAAAAAAACAGGGCGAAAAAGTCCGCTGTTTTATATGCTTCGCAGCTGGCAGCTATATGTTTTGCTGGCGCCGACGATTCTGTATCTGTTTATTTTCAATTATGTTCCCATGTATGGCATACAGATTGCGTTCCGTGACTTTGTAGCAAACAAAGGAATCACAGGCAGCCCATGGGTGGGAATGAAGCATTTTCAGTATTTTTTCTCATCCCCTCAATTTTCCTCCCTGCTGGTCAATACCGTTAAGCTCAGCCTCTTTTCCCTGTTGTGGAATTTTCCCTTTCCCATTCTGTTGGCACTGATGCTCAATGAGGTATCACATATAGGGTATAAGAAATTTGTGCAAAATGTCACTTATATGCCCTATTTTATTTCCACTGTGGTATTAGTCAGTATGCTGAACCTGTTCTTGGCCCAGCAGGACGGCATGATCAACCAGGTGATTGGGGCCCTCGGCGGAACAAAGATAGACTTTCTGGGCAAGGCGGCCTATTTTCGGACTGTATACATAGCCTCCGGGATATGGCAGGGAACCGGGTGGTCCTCCATTATCTACCTGGCCGCCCTCTCCGGAGTGGATACCCAGCTGCATGAAGCGGCACAGATAGACGGAGCGTCCCGTATCCAGCGGGTGTGGCACATCAACGTCCCCTGCATCCTGCCCACGGCGACTATTTTATTTATTATGAGCTGCGGACAAATCATGAATGTGGGATATGAAAAGGTCTATCTGATGCAGAATTCCCTCAACATGGAGGTTTCGGAGGTCATTTCCACATATGTCTATAAAACCGGCCTTCTCAATGTAAAATACAGCTATACAACGGCAATCGGACTTTTTAACAATGTAATCAATGTTGTCGTACTGCTTTTGGTCAATGGAATTTCCCAAAAGCTCAGCGAAACAAGCCTGTTTTGAAAGGGGGAATCTTTTGTGTCCTCAAAAGCATCCGGAAAAATCAAGGACAGTATGTCAGACAGAATATTTATCGCCATTGTGTACATACTCCTGGGCGTCACAGCCCTGATTGTGCTGTATCCGCTTCTCTTTGTTTTGGCGGCTTCGGTCAGTGACCCAAACGCGGTGAACGCCGGAAAGGTGTGGCTGCTGCCGGTGGGCTTTCAGCTCCAGGGGTACACCATGGTGTTCAAGTCCAAATGGGTTCTGGTGGGGTACCGGAACAGCCTGTTTTATCTGCTGCTGGGCACATCCCTGGATATTTTTGTCACCTTCACCGGGGCATACGCCCTTTCACGCAGGGATATTTACGGGAGAAAATTTCTCACCTTTTTTATCGTGTTTACCATGTGGTTCAACGGCGGCCTGATTCCCACCTTTTTGGTGGTGCGCAGCCTGGGGCTGGTGGATTCCCCCCTGGTGCTGATTATCATGGGGGCGGTATCCGCTTACAACTTTGTAATCTGCCGGACCTTTATCCAGAACAGTATCCCCGGCGAGCTCCAGGAGGCGGCGCGGATTGACGGCTGCTCTGACTTCGACCTGTGCTGGAAAATTGTTTTTCCCTTGTCCGGTCCGGTCATCGCTATCCTGGCCCTTTATTATGGACTGGGGCACTGGAACAGCTACTTCCCGGCTCTGATGTACCTCAACCGGCGGGAATGGCAGCCCCTGCAGATATTCCTGCGGGAGATTCTGCTCCAAAACGAGTTTGTCGATCTCCAGTCCGCGGACCTGAAATCGGTCCAGGAGCTGGCGAGGATGACAAAAATTATGAAATACTCCCTGATTGTAATCGCATCGTTCCCCATGCTGGCCCTTTACCCGTTTTTGCAGCGGTATTTTGTACAGGGAGTTATGATTGGTTCCCTCAAGGGATGACCATAAAAAATTAAGGAGGAGTACTTCAATGAAAAAAACGTTGTCCGTTGGCATGTGTCTGGCGCTTCTGCTGACCGCCTGCGCCCCGTCAGCGTCCTCTTCGCCTGCGTCTCAGGCGCCCGCACAGTCCGGCTCCGGCACACAGTCCGCTGCGCCCACCCAATCCAGCGAGGCCGGTACCGGGGAGAAAAAGGTTTACACCCTTACGGGGAAAACGGATTCCAATGACGGGCCTTGGAAGGACATGTACTTATTTGAGTATGTCCAGGAAAAATTTGGGTTTGACCTGGAAATTACAGAGATTCCGGGGAGCGTATGGAATGAAAAGATCAACATTGCCTTTGCAACCAACGAATATCCTGATTTTTTCCTGAACGGCCTTACCGAGACAGACCGTCAGACCTATGGAAGTCAGGGAATCATTCTGGACCTGAATTCCTATATCACCCCGGAAATAACGCCTAATATCGCCGGAATCTACCAGAAATACCCTGAATTGAAAGCCGCGACGCAATCCTATGACGGGCATCTGTACCACATTTCGGGCTATGACAAGACCAATATCCGTGAATACGCCCAGACACGTTTTTTCATTAACAAGAAGTGGGCGGAGAATCTGGGAGTAAAGGTTCCCACAAATTTGGATGAATACTACACCTATCTGAAAGCGGTTAAGGATGGAGACGCAGATGGAGATGGAAATACCGATGACGAATATCCCATCAGCGGTTCCTTTGAAAATGATCCGTCCTCTATTCTTACTCCGGTTTTGGCCGCGTATGGCTATGCGCTTTCTTTCAGCACCCGCACAGAAACAACATACGTGGATGTCAAGGATGGGAAAGTAATTTATGTACCCATTGAGGATAATTTCAAAGAAATATTGGCGTATATGCGCCGCCTTTACCAGGAGCAGCTTTTGGATAATGAATTTTTTACACAGTCAAAGGACCAGAGAGATGCAAAAATTGCTTCCGGAAAGGTCGCCGCTTTTTGTGATAATGCCCAGTGGCTTCAGATGACTGATCCCGCTCTTTACAGTCAATGGGATGGATTAGAACCCATGACAAGCGACGTCAACCAGACAAAGGTTTGGCCTGCCCATGATGTGAAGATGCTCGGCCAATTCGCCATTACCGACAAGTGCAGTGATCCAGTCGATCTGCTCCGCTTTGCCGATTGGTGCTTTACCCAGGAAGCATACCTGATTCATCTTGGCGGGTACGAGGTAGGCACGGTTCCAGGGCGAGAGGGAGGATATGTTCTGGAACACCTTGACGCAAGCTACGGTGAAAACGCCATCCGGATGAATTTTACCGTTCCCGCCGAATATCCCAATGAAAGCAAATGGCGTGAAGCGACTTTAAGTCCCGGCTGGGCCAGTATTCCGGTCAACCGTTCCGAATTTACCATGGTGGAATCCAGTGAAAACGAGCTTGCACTGAACGATGCCATCAATAACAACTATACCCCTTATTACAAGGTAGGCTGGCCCTCCTCTACAAAGTTCTCCGCGGAGGAGATAGACGAGCTTTCCCTGATCCGTGCAGACCTGGATCCCTATCTCCGTCAGATGGTTTCCAAGTTCATTGCAGGGGAGGAATCCCTGGATAACTTTGATCAGTTTGTGCAGGGCTGCAAGGACCGAAAGCTGGACCGCTATCTGGAAATCTACCAGACCGCCTATGACCGCCGCAAATAGTCCTATTTTCTGAACAAACCCGAATCCCTGGATCATCGGGAACGGTCATGGCTGTCCAACCGGATGCCATGGCCGTTTTCAGGTAATATACGAAAAACTAATAAAATTTATTTCTATCTCTCAATACCTTTTGACAAATCCCCCATTCAACGGTATAGTTAATAGGGATAAATATTCCGTCAACGGATTGAGAACCCATAAAGGAGGACATACCTATGGAACGATACATCCAAATGCTGAAAGAATTCATTATCGAGAACTGCTCTCAGATGACCCGTGAACCGTCTCATATCCTCAAATATCCCTACACCGTGCCCAGCAGCCCCAATTCCCCCTACTATTCTATGACCCTGTGGGACTGGGATTCCTGGTTTATCAGCGTGGTTATGGGCCAGATGGAGCGGGATACCGGCGAAAAGGGCAGGTTCTTCGAATACGAGGCCGGGTGCGTCCGCAATTACCTGGACCACACCGGGGAGGACGGTGTGGTTCCCATCCAGATCAGTGACAAGGGCATCATGAGCCGCAGGCTCCCTGGCAGGGGTCCCTTTGACGAGAACATGCACAAGCCCATGCTGGTTCAGCAGGCAGCTATGCTGGTGCAGCGCTCCGGCGATGTGGAATGGGTGAAACCCCTGATGGAAAAGCTGGGGCTTTTCGTCAACCGTTACCTCACCAGCCATATCCACCGGGAAACCGGGCTGGCCTATTGGCAGAGCGACTTTGCCGTGGGGGTGGATAACGACCCCTCGGTCTTCTACCGCCCGGATAAGAGCTGCGGCTCCATCTATCTGAACAGCCTTCTGTACCGGGAACTGCTGGCCTATGGATACCTCTGGGAGATGCTGGGGGAGGTAAAGGAGGCCAACCTCTGGCGGAAAAGGGCCCAGGAGCTGGCCGGGGCTGTCCAGACCCACTGCTGGGACGAGCGGGACGGCACCTTCTACAGCGTGGACCTGAACCTCCGGCCCATCGACCCGGAGGATTGGCTCCACAGGGGTGCGCCCCGCACCTGGAACAGCCTGCTGCTGCGGGTGGACAACTGGTCCAGCTTCCTGCCAATGTGGGCCGGAATCGCCACCAGGGCCCAGGCGGAGCGGATGCTGGAGCGTTACCGGGACACCCGGACCTTTAACGCCCGCTATGGAGTCCGCACCCTTTCACAGCTGGAAAAGATGTACAACCTGGGGGCCTCCAACAACCCCTCCAACTGGCTGGGGCCCATCTGGGGGGTCAGCAACTATATGGTGTTCCGGGGCCTGCAAAAATACGGCTTCCACCAGGACGCCAGGGAGCTGGCGGAAAAAACGGTTCGGCTGTTCGGCCAGGACCTGGAGACCAACGGCTCCCTCCACGAGTTCTATCACCCCGACACCGGGGAACCCATTATGACCCACGGCTTCCAGAACTGGGATTTCCTGGTGCTCAATATGATTGCCTATCTGGAGGACAGGCCAATGGCGGCAGAATTTTAAAGACGAAAGGAAATAAACAACATGTCTAATCTCTCCAAAGACCCGTTTGCCCAAAAACTCCACGAGATGTATGACTCCATCGAAACCCGATACCGCCCCGACCTGCGCTGGTGGCTGGCGGAGGGGCTCAACACCGACGAGACCTTAAAAAAGAATGTCCAGCAGATTCACGATTCCGGCTTTGGTTCCGCCGAATTCCTGGCCATGCCGGAGCCGGGGGCGGATTCCTCCATCTACGGCTGGGGGTCCGAGGAGTGGACCAGCGATACCCGCCTAATTGTGGAGGAATCCACCCGGCTGGGGCTGGGATTCAGCCTGACAAGCGGGTCCCACTGGGCTAACGCCAACCTCCCCGATACCTATTCCTGGAAGGGACAGCCCTATACCCCGGATAACAAGGCCGCGGCCAAGGAACTGGACTACGCCACCATCCGCCTGAAGCCTGGGGAGCGGTTCTGCGGAAAGCTGCCCCTTCCCAAACAAATTGAATCCGTATCCGGGGACATCCACGGAACGGCCGCGACCTACCGGGAGCAGCTTTTTCAGGGGGTGATAGCCGCCAGGCTGATCACGCCCAGGGAGCAGTCCGGCCAGGAGTACGGCTTTGACCAGGGAACCGGCACTGGAGTGATCGACTCCGATACCCTTACCGACCTCAGCGGGCAGGTGCAGCCGGAGGGATGCTATTGTCTGGACTGGACCGCGCCGGAGGACGGGGAGTACGCCCTGTTTGTCTACTGGATGCACGGCACCGGACAGACCGCTTCCCCGTCGGTGAGCACCAACTACACCATCAACTATGTGGACCGGTACGGGGTGGAGGCCCTCATCGACTACTGGGAGGAAATCGTCCTCACCGACAGTATGCGGGAGACCATCCGGAAAAACGGCCGGGGTGAAATCTATATGGATTCCCTGGAGCTGGTGACATACGGCGCAGGGGGAATCTTCTGGGGATATGACCTGCGGGAGGAGTTCCGCCGCCGCCGGGGATACGACCTGCTGCCCTATCTGCCCCTGCTGACCATGGACGGCATCCGCTGCGAATCCCGCAAGGTCAAGCAGTACGATTACCAGGCGGGGACACCGGAGGGAAACCTGACCGCCCAGAAGGCGCGGATGGATTTTTACAGCGTCCTCAGCGATATGTATGTGGAAAACGTGCTGCTGCCCCTCCAGAAATGGCTCCACTCCCTGGGGATGACCCTTCGGGCAGAACCCTCCTACGGGATGCCCTATGAAATTTCCACCCCCGCCCGCGCCATCGACGGCATTGAAACGGAATCCTTTGCCCAGGTGGCGGATATCGACCTCTACCGGGGAATGTCCGGGGCGGCCAATATGTACGGGCGGATTTTCTCCAGCGAGACCGGGGCGGTCTTTGCCCACAACTACTACTACAACATGGACGACTGGACCCAGGTCTGCTTCCTCCAGTTTGCCGAGGGGGTGAGCCGGACGGTGTTCCACGGCTATTCCGCCATTGAGGGCTCAGAGCAGGACACCTTCTGGCCCGGTCACGAGGGGATGTACGCCAAGTTCTCCGAGCGGTTCAACTGCCGTCAGCCCGCCTCCCTCCACTATCCTGCCTGGACCGAGATGCTGGGCCGCATCCAGAAGGCCATGCGCCAGGGCACCGCGGTGCGGGATATCGCCATCCTGCGCACCGATTACTTTTTCATCAACTACGGCCAGCCAAAGGGGAATAACACCTTTGCCGACAACTTTTCCATGTACGGCAAGCCCTATTTCTTCCAGGACCTTTCCCTCCAGCGGGCCGGGTACACCTATGATTACTTCTCCCCGCTGCTACTGGAGGACGGGGAAAACGTCTCCTGGACCGGCAGCAGCTTACAGCCAAACGGCCCCGATTACCGGGCAATCATCGTCTACCAGGAGATGATGGAGCTCTCCGCCGCCAAAAAGCTGCTGGAGATTGCCTCTGACGGTCTGCCGGTGGTCTTTGTCAACAATAACACCGAAATCCTCTGCCACGACGGGGCGGTGATTGCCAACAAAAAGGCCGCGTCGGTCAGTCGCCATCTGGGGGACAGCGACGAAGAGCTGAACCGGGTCGCCGCCGAGATTAAAAAGCTGCCCAACGTCCGGGAGGTTGACAGCCCGGACAAGGCGCTGGAAGCCGTGCGGTCCCTGGGGGTAGAGCCCCGCGCCGCCTTTGCGCAGCCCAACGACAGCATCCTCACCATGTCCCGCCTGGACCGGGAGAACGGGATTCTCTATACCTTTGCCTACGCCTATAAGTTCGCGGTGGAGAAGGGCGGGCCTGCCTGCACCTTCACCCTGGAGCTGGAGGGGGAGGGAAACCCCTATTTCATCGACCCGTGGAGCGGGAAGGTGGAGAAATCCGGGCTGTATTGCCGGCAAAAGGGAAGAACCTCGATAGAGCTTTCCCTGCGTCCGGGGGAACAGAGGCTCATCGCCCTGGACCTGACCGGCGGCGAGGGGGTTCACGCGGTGTCCGCCTCCGGCGATGTGGTGGACCGGGAGGGAGGGCTCTGGCTCAGAGCCCTGCAAAGCGGCGGCTATGAGGCGGAGCTGACCGGCGGCAAAAAGGTGAGCTGCGATATCCGGCTGCCTCAGGCGGTGGAGATTCCCAGGTGGGATATCACCGTGGAGGACTGGAACGAAGGGGAGCGGATGGTCAATTACGAGGAGAAGTTCGGCCACCGCACCACCGAGGTTTACTACACCACCAAAAAGACTCCGCTGGAATTTCACGATATCCCCCTTGCCCCGTGGAAGGACCTGCCCGCAGCTGGGGAACAGCTTTCTCAATTAGCGGGGGAGAAGCCCTCCATGGCCCATGTTTCCGGCATCGGGACCTACCGGGCGAGCTTTGTCCTGTCCGACGGCTGGGAGGGCTGCGGCGCGCTGCTGAGGATGGAAAACGCGGGCGGCGCATCGGTACAGGTTGAAGTCAACGGGCATCTGATTCCCGCAGTGGATACCCGCACCCTCTGCGTGGATATTTCCCAGTGGATTCGCACCGGGGAGAACAGCCTGAGAATCGAGACAGCGTCCACCCTGACCAACCGGATGATACAGCGGAATTATCAGGAGAAGGGGTCCGGTTGGGACGAAAGCTTCCCCCAGGTACAGGAATACGGACTGACGGGCAAGGTTGAGGTATTGCCCTATCGCATGGAGAGAATCCGGTAGACCGCGCGTTAAAAAGCTGTGGAAAAGATATCCTGGAGCATGCCCACCTATTGGAAAAAGGTCAATCGGATTCAGTTTGCGGCCTTTAAAAACCACATTGGACTGTATCCGGGGCCGGAGGCCGTTGAGGCTTTCGCCAGACGGCTTCAGGGATTTAAGATCAGTAAGGGTTCGATTCAACTACCTTATGATAGGCCCCTGCCCCTAGAACTGATCGGGGAAATTTCCAAATGGCGTTGGGAGGCGCCCCCAAAAGAGAATCACTGACAAGCGTTTTCTTGACTTATAAAAGTCAGGCCGTAAGGTCCATGAACAGTTGCTTCATGGGCCTTACGGCCTTTTTCGGCTCGACTATGGTTGATAACAGCTCAACTTAGCGGCAGCAGCACCCTGCGCACCGCAGATCTTCACACCCACAGTCGCGCTCGCAGCAGCATTCACACCTGCATCTGCAATTTGACGAGGAGTACAGTGTCTCCAGGCTCAGCCACCGGGGATGGCTGAAGGACGGCCAGAAGGGATCCCGGCACTCCGATGGATAACAGCCGCATCCGTCGCATCCGCAGACATATTCATATCCCGCGGCACAGCGGGGCATATTCTGATTGCAGCAGCATTCGCATCCGCAGTTTCTTTCCGGAAGATTGCAGCAGCAGCTGGTTTGCATTTCCATAAAATCATCTCCTTTGGGATAGAACCCATATTGGTTGCCTCCCATACAATATATGCCGCCGCTGTTTCCTCTGTGAAAACAGAAACGCCTGCCCCAAATCTGACAACTTTTTTCCCGTCCAAGGGGTTATACTGTAAGAAAGACAGGAAGGGAGGAAGACCGAATGGGACAGCCGGTATCGGTGCCGGTATACGTAGACATCCTGCTTACAATCAATTTCATTGTGGATTATTTCCTCCTGCGGCTCACCTCAATCCTCCTGGGGAGGGGAGCGTCCGCCAAGCGGCTGCTTCTCTCCGCGGCGGTCTCCTCCCTTACCAGTCTGATGGTGTTTCTGCCCCCGCTGGCTCCCCTTTGGAGCGTTGCGGTCAATCTGGTCCTGTCCGGGGGAATTGTCCGGCTGGCCTTCCCCTGGACGGGGCGAAGGGATTTTTTTTCCGGGACGGTTGTTTTTTATTGTGTCAATCTGCTGTTTGCAGGGGGGATTTTTTTGCTGTGTCAGATCAAATCGCCCAGAGGACTGCTGTTTCTCAACGGCGCGTTTTATTTTCAGATACCGCCCCTGCTGCTGATTGCCTGCGCGGCTCTGCTGTATGCTCTGTCCCTCCTGTTCCAAGGGGCGCTGGCAAGGGGACGGGTGACGGCAAGGGTCGCGGAGGTTTTGCTGGAGGCAGAGGGGATACAGGTGAGACTCAGAGGATATCTGGACACTGCCAACCATCTGACCGATGCCTTTTCCGGACTTCCGGTGGTACTGTGTACTGCCGCGTCCCTGAAACCCGTAATCGGGGAGGAAGGGGTCCGGTGGGTGGAGGAACGGGGGTTCCTTGCTTCTGCGCAGCCGGAACGGATAGCGGCCCTTCGGCTGCGGCTGATTCCCTTTTCCGGAATAGGAGGGAATGGGGTTCTTCCCGCTTTCCTGCCTCAGGGGTTGTGGATGGTGGAAAAGAGCGGGGAGAAAAAAGCGTTTCAGGCGGCGGTGGCGGTGGCGGCAAGGCCGTTCCGCCAGGGATATGATATTTTACTCAATCCGGAGGTGCATTTTGAAGAAAAGCCAAAAGGGATTTATTCAAAGGTTCCTTAAGATAGACTCTATCAAACTATAAAAGCAGAAAGGCGGAAAAAGGCATGGCTGAATGCAGGACAGAGGGAAACGTTGCGGCGGAATTTTACTGCGGCAGGGGAGCGGGGGAAAATTTGGTACGCTTACCGGGAACGGGCAGGCGCAGAAGGATGTCCCTGGGAAACCTATGGAAAAGACTGATCCGGCGGCTGCCGGCGGGAGAGGTATACTATATCAACGGTCCGGAGACCCTTCCCGCCCCCCTCAGCCGGGAGGAGGAGGCAGTGATCTTCCTCAAACTGGACTATCCGGAGGAGGAGGCACAGGCCCGTCAGGAGCTGATCACCCACAATCTCCGGCTGGTGGTGTATATTGCCAGAAAGTTTGAGTCCAGCGGGGTGGGGGTGGAGGACCTGGTTTCCATCGGGACCATAGGACTTATCAAGGCGGTTAACACCTTCTGTCCCCAGAAGAACATCAAGCTGGCCACCTATGCCTCCAGGTGCATCGAAAACGAGATACTCATGTATCTGCGCAAGCACCAGCACCAGAGGATGGAGGTCTCCATTGACGAGCCGCTGAACATCGACTGGGACGGGAACGAGATGCTGCTTTCAGATATTCTGGGCACCGAGAGCGACAGCGTCAACCGGGGGATCGAGCAGGACCTGGAGAGAAGCCTGCTGCTGGAATCGGTGGATCGGCTGGGCAAGCGGGAGAAGACCATCATGGAGCTGCGGTTCGGGCTGAAGGACGGAAAGGAGAGGACTCAAAAGGAGGTTGCGGATATTATCGGGATTTCCCAATCCTATATTTCCCGGCTGGAAAAGCGAATCATCAAAAAGCTGAAGGCTGACCTGGAAAGACAGCTTTAACGCTGAGTCCAATGAAGGAAACCGCAAAACCTTTACATATCATTCATAAAATATTGAATTGTTTCCACTGTTTTTTTGTCCAATATAGCTCTATAATAATCGTATCGCAGGCGAGTAAAAAAGCTTGTGCTTGTGCTTGTGCTTGTGATTATGGTGCTTTTGGCCGGATAAGGGGAGGATTGCTGCCGTCCGCCCAGGCGCGCCGGAATTATTCCGGTCCGGAAGAAACAGCGGCTGCACCGAAAATGACTCTGTGTTTTAAAAGGGGGCCTTTGGTCTGCCTGCCTGGAAAAAGGGAGCATTCAGGCGGGCGGAGGCCCCTTTTTGGCGTAAGGAGGAATTGGAATGGTTGGAGGTTTGCTGAAAAGGCGGATGCGATGCTCCGCCCTTATGCTCATGCTTTCTGTCTCTATCTCCGGATGTATCGGACATGCTTCCGCCCAAATGGAGCAGCCCCAGGAAAAGTTGGTTTTCTATCAGCTGGAGCCCATGCGGGAAGGGGAGGAGATTGCGGTTGTGGCCACCACAGAGGGGGACATCTATCTTCGCTTTTTCCCAAGCGAGGCCCCAAAGGCGGTTTCCAACTTTATCACACTGGCCCAGGAGGGCTTTTATGACGGGAAAAGCGTCTTTTCCATTCAGAAGATGACGGACAGTGAGGGGAATGAAAGGGATGCGGCTTTTCTGGCGGGGGCCACAAATGAAGCCGGCAGCCGTGGAAAGACTGTCTACCGTACAGGTCCCTTTCGTTCAGAGCTCAGCGAAAATCTGTGGCACTTTCCGGGAGCGGTATCTGCCTACGGTTCTGATATTGGAAGGGTGGACAGTCGGTTTTTTGTGGTGGGGAGCCAGGAGATAGACGATATCACCGTTCAGCGGATGAAAAAGGCCAACTTCCCCGACAAGGTGATTGAAAAGTTCCAGGAACAGGGAGGCGCTCCCAGTTATTCCCGGCTGTATCCAATATTTGCCCAGGTGTACCAGGGGATGGATGTGGTGGAAAAAATTCTTCAGGCGGAATGTGATGAAAAGGGCGTGCCGGTGGAGGAGATTTCCATTCTTTCCGTTACCATGGGATATTACCATCCGGAGTAAGCAGAGAGGTGAAACGCCTTTTTTCTTATTAAAAATAGATAGAACGGAATAAAAACCATACCGTTTTCTCCCGTTATGTGGTATACTGGGAGGAGAGACGAAATGGCTTTTATTCCGTTTTTGCGGTATATGGGAGGTTGAAAGCAATGGAAAAGAAAAAAGCAGGCGCAATGGGAGAAAAAAGGGCGGAAAAGGTGCAGAAAGCCAAAAAGGCAGACCGCTCCCAGTCCCGTCAGGAAAAGAAGGAGCCGCCCAAGGGGCTCTGCCCTCACTACCGCAAGTGTGGCGGATGCCAGCTGCAAAATCTGGAGTATCCGAAACAGTTGGAGTGGAAACAGCGCCTGGTGCAGAAGCTGCTGGGGGGCTTTTGCAAACCGGAGTCCATCATTGGAATGGAGAATCCCCTTCACTACCGGAACAAGGTCTCCGCCGCTTTTTCCACCGACCGCAGCGGCAGGAGCATCTCCGGAGTATATCAGTCCAGCACCCACCGCATTGTTCCGGTGGACCGGTGCATGATTGAGGACCAGAAAGCGGACGAGATCATTGTCACCATTCGGGGTCTGCTGAAAAGCTTTAAAATTGTGCCCTATAACGAGTACAGGGGCACAGGGCTTTTGCGCCATGTCCTGGTCAAGCGTGGCTTTTCCACCGGGGAAGTCATGGTGGTTCTGGTGACGTCCGGCCCCATTTTCCCGGCCAAAAACCGCTTTGTCCAGGCATTGCGGGAGCGCCATCCCGAGATTAACACAGTGGTGCAGAACATCAATCCGGGGTTTACCAGCATGGTGCTGGGGGAGAGGGAAAAGCTGCTCTACGGCAGCGGATATATTGAGGACGAGCTGTGCGGGCTGCGTTTTCGCATCAGCGCCAAGTCCTTTTACCAAGTCAACCCGGCTCAGACCCAGGCGCTGTACCAAAAGGCGGTGGAGTTTGCCAAACTGACGGGGAAGGAAAAGGTCATCGACGCGTACTGCGGCATCGGGACCATTGGCCTGATCGCCAGCAAAGACGCCGGTCAGGTGATAGCGGTGGAACAGAACCCCGACGCCATTGAGGACGCCCGCACCAACGCCAAACTCAACCGAATAGAGAAAGCTTCCTTTTACTGCCGGGATGCCGGTGAGCTGCTGACAGACCTGGCGGCCCAGGGGGAGAGGGCGGACGTCGTCTTCATGGACCCACCCCGCGCAGGATGTGAAAAGGAATTTTTAAACGCCGTCGCGGAGATGGCCCCGGAGCGGGTGGTGTACATCTCCTGCAACCCGGAGACCCTTCAGCGGGATTTGCAGCTTTTGACCAGAAAGGGATATCACGTGGAGAGGATTCAGCCGGTGGATATGTTTCCGTTTACTAAGCATGTGGAGACAGTGTGCCAATTAAACCGCATAAAATAAGGGCTTATTCTCTGAATTCATTTGCCATAATCCCGATTTGCCACCGATTTGCCACCCTGATTTTGAAAATGGGTTTTGAATACAAAAACAGGACTGAACCGTTGAACTTTCGGATCAGCCCTGTTTGAAATTACGAAGGTCTGTCTTGCCTGGTGGCAGTCTCAAAGATATCCACCGATTGTGATGCCATGGCCTCTGTGTCGTGTACATAAGTTTGCAGAGTTGTCTGGATGTTGGTATGCCCCAATCTGGTTTGAACATCCTTCACATTTGCTCCGGATTCAATCAGAATTGTGGCATGGGTGTGCCGCAACGAGTGATAATCAAAGGCAAGGCCCAGCTCTGTATGAATGATTCGGGAGCAGTATTTGAAAGAATCCGTTGAAGTATATTCTCCGTTTTCTGCAATGCAGACCATTTTGACACGGGGGAGATACGTTTCAACACATTTTTGAATCGGAACAATTCGCTGCATTGTATTACCCTTTTCGTCTTTTTCTGGTTTTAAGACATGAATTGTGTAATATTCTGCATATTTCAGTTCGTTGGCCGATTGTGCTTTATATTCCTGCTTCAAGGCCTGATATAGTACCTCTCCAAATTTTACTCTGCGCACGGAAGACTCTGTCTTTGTAGTGGAGAAATACCAGGAAGATTTCAGCTCCTTTTTGCCCTTTTTTTCAACCGCTTTGCGGACATCTGCTCCAAAGTTGCGCTTTATCACCTGCTTGTTTACGATGATTTCCCGCTTGTCAAAGTCAATGTCCTCCCAGGTGAGGGCAAAGGCTTCTGAAATCCTCAGCCCGGTATAAAAGCCAATCATCAAAGGGATGTGAAAGCGGTTCCCAGCGGGAAAACGTTCTATGATTCTTTGCCAGTCAGGTATTTCCAGTATGATCCTTTCACGGGGTTTTCTTTCTACTTTTGGAAACCTTACATATTTCATTGGATTTGCGGTAAGGTAGTGAAGCGGCTCGACAGCATAGTCCATAGATGCGCCCATTACAGACAGAATGCCAACAATGTGACTTTTGGAAAATCCGTTCATTTTCAGGAGGTTTGCATACTCCTGCAAGGTGGCAGAGGAAAGCGCCTTCAGGCGATATTTTCCAAACTTTGGTTTTAAATGACCCTCTATAATGCGAAGATAACCTACCTGAGTATTATATTTTAGATTTGGCTTGCAATATAGCTCATACCATTGATCCAGATAATCAGATACAGTGATATCGGAGGGCTCAAAAAGAATTCCGGCGTGGTTATATTCGCTGACAGCCTTGGACAAGGCTGCCTCTGCCTCTTTCTTGGTTTTAAAACCGCCCTTTTCTTTCTTTTGCCGTTTTCCCGATACCTTACCCAGATCAAAATAGTAAGACCAGGTAGAACCTCTTTTTCGTACCCCGCCGGTCATAAAATACCATTCCTTTCATTGCTTTTTTCATCATGGAATGGTATAATGGGAATTGACCATTTCATGATTCTTTGCTTGTGTCTTGAATTGGTTGCTTTAAATCCGCCTCCTGTTGCCGCAGGGGGCGGATTTTTTATATGTATGATTCAAAATACTGCAGTGTGCTGCAGCTGCAAAGGATTTGGTTTCTGGGAACATCCAGCCGCTCTTTCGCTTTTTTATAAGCACTGATATACTTCAGCAACCGTTGTTGTATCAGATAGTCTTTTCCCCGAAGCGCGTCAAATTCGTTCTGCCGGATATGTGGTTTTTTATTTGCATCGATATAAGAGGGCTTAGTCAGTACCACGGTTTTGGAAAAGTCCAACCCGCAATGGTTTTCTTTATCTGTCCACAGCACATGCGGATGGTTGATGTGGGAACGAAGAGGAATTGCAAAGCTAATACCATTCACCTCTATATAGGTGCAAATATACGGTCGATTTGCCTTTTGTTCAATCTCTGGACAATTGGCATAGTCCTGGAAAAATGACGCCGAAAGAAATATAAAAGTCATAAAAATACCCCCTCACATTCATGAGGGGGCGATCTTCTGTTGAGTTTTCTTTATTTTTAGTTCGTCGCACTCTACGACGAAATCAACTCAGTGAGCTTTCTTTTTTCGCGATGGTCGCACTCTACGACCATATCTTCAAGGTTTCCCTTGCACCCTCATTATATGCAATTTTCAAGGTTTTGTCAATGCTTTTTTATTTAACAGCACTGGAAAAAGCCACCGCCAACCCTAATATTCGTATTTCCTCCAGTTCCTGGTTCTGATAGACCAATTCCCTGAAGTTTGGGTTTTCTGCGCGAAGTACTAACGTATTGGGGTATTTAAATTTATTCAATTACCTGCGGGCGTTTTTGGTCAGGGATTGTTTCCAAAAATTTGTTCAAGGGGAATATAGAAGTTTTCATATAGGGATACCTTTACAGTGTCCTTATATTTTTCCTTTTCGCCTGGGAGAAGAATTATGTTTTCCGGGCAGATTTGATAGACTTCATCTAACCAGTATTTTCCATTTTTCAGAAGGTAAACTTCTATGGTTTTTTCTGTCGGGGAAATAATCCAATATTCCTCGATCCCGTTTTTTTCATAAAGCTCTTTTTTATACCCTCTATCGTTTTTTTGCGTTCCGGGAGAAAGAATCTCTACAATTAGATTTGGTGCGCCGTGGATGCCGTTTGATCCAATGATATTTGGATTGCATACAATCATTACATCGGGAATTACATAATCCTTTTCTGTCAAATATACCGCTACGCCGTCGGAAAATGCCTTGCAGGGTTTTCCACGGAGAAATTCCTTGAAGGCAAGCGCTAGATGAAACGAAATTTCATGATGCCATATCGTGGGCGGGGCCATCGCCACTATTCTGCCGTCCAGCATCTCTTCGCGTAAATTCTCCTGGTATGCTTCTGACATATCGTCTCCTCCTTTAAATCGTCCTGTTGGGGGGGGGCTTTTTTATTCCTTTATCTTACCGCACTTTTTTTCATCATGGAATGGTATAATAATAGCGGACCATTTCATGATTCTTTGCTTGCGTCTTGAATTGGTTGCCTTAAATCCGCCTCCTGTTGCCGCAGGGGGCGGATTTTTTGTATACAGTATTAAGGCAAAGAAATTTCTGTCCTTTTCCCATTGGCAATAGAAACGAAATTCTTTCCATCACTTGTTGAAAATAGACCAACAGGAGCGCCGTTATTAACTACATTCATACTGAAAGAATCAAAAGTCACGCCAGCGTTTTCAACTTCCTGTTTTACGATTTCAAAATATTCAGTAGCTAAAGATAGGGCAGAGTCAGAGTCATCAGAGCCCTGGTCAATTTGTATAAAAACAGAGACACTTTCATCGAACCCAGTATTCAGAGAAACATCAAACCATTTTCCGGACCGATACTCCTGCGGAAGTAGGGCTACTATGGATTCTTTGATAGATTCCAAACTGACAGACTCACCGGATTTACCTGTTACATTAGAAAGATTGTCGATTTCCCCAGAAGAGGGATTGACAATGTACGAATTGAGTAGCTTGCCGCCGCCAAGAACTTTAGCGTCGTTTTCTTCTTTATCAACATACTCATGCACATCAATATGTAAATCTCCTAAAACAACTGAAATACAGCTGGTTGTTTTCAGTTCCTGGTTTACAGCCCAGTGAATTTCCTTATCAGATTCAAAATAAGCATTATAATATTCCACAGCATGGTCCACGATGGTTTCTGGGGAACTATAGACCATCAAGCGCCAGTTTCCGGTAACATCATTCTGCACATTATCATAAAACAACGCAGAAGGGTCTCCCAATGCCTCGTTCAGGCTGTCCCTGTCTGAGCTGCCTTTAATTTCAGATGACGAGGCTACAGAGCTCGACTGTACTGAGGTGGTTTGGGAAGACGAACTTTGACTGCTGCTATCGTCTTCTGTTTCTTTCCCAAGGTTCCCAATAGCACTGAGTCCCAAAAGAACAATAACCCAGAACCACCACTTTTTATAAATTGGCTTTTTGACTCCTTCTTTTTTAGACATCCTCATATCCTCCTTTATTTTACCGCTCCTTAGCGGAGATTGCCTATTTAACAGCACTGGAAAAAGCTACCGCCAAACCTAAAATCCGTATTTCCTCCAGTTCCTGGTTCTGATAGACCAATTCCCTGAAGTTTGGGTTTTCTGCGCGAAGTACTAACGTATTGGGGTATTTATATACACGTTTCAGAGTAGCCTCATTATCTATTAAAACAGCAGCTATCTGTCCGTTGTCCACATCAGGCTGTGCGCGGATATATACTAAGTCTCCGTCTACAATCCGTGCGCCGATCATGCTGTCTCCATGACAGGTCAGGGCAAAGTCAGCTTTGATATGTTTTGGGATTTCAATATAATCATCTATATTTTCCACAGCTAGGATAGGAGCGCCGCAGGCAATGGTTCCAAGGAGAGGGATTTTTTTCATTTCCGGCATAGGGGAGATATTTTTGACAGAGTAAATATTGCCTGATTGAAAAGGAAATTCTGCCCAGCCCATAAGAAATTGTGGAGTCGTTTGCAATGCGGTAGCAATTGGCTCCAGCCTATCTCCCGGTATTTTTTCTATGTCTCCATTTTCATATCTATAAATCGTTGCAGGGGAAACGCCTAATATTTCTGCTACACGTTCTGCAGATAGGCCTATTTCTTTTCTTCTTGTTTTCATGCGTTCTCCAGTAGTCACTTTTTGACACCTCCTATATTACTATACACGATTTTTTGCAAAAATGCAATATTTTAATATAGGAAAAATAAAAAAATTGCAAAATCGCGAAATTGGACTTGACATGCATTTGTGCGAGTGGTATTATAATATCAATACTAGCAAAAATGCAAGAAATGGGGTGACAGAGATTGAGCACAAATATGGATGTGCTTCGCGGAAAGATGGTAGAAAGACGAATCAATTCGGAAGAAATGGCAAAGAAGATAG
Source organism: Oscillospiraceae bacterium (assembly GCA_022800935.1). Taxonomy (GTDB): domain Bacteria; phylum Bacillota; class Clostridia; order Oscillospirales; family Ruminococcaceae; genus UBA1405. The sequence goes on along the minus strand of JAAWRH010000026.1, from coordinate 4,138 downwards.
GAGTTGATACGAGCACTTTCTATCGCAAGATGAAATCTGATGGAATGACATTTACTGTTGGCCAGATGCACAAAATTGCAGAGGTCTTGAATTTAACTCACGATGAAGCTGCATCTATTTTTTTATGGTAAAACTCGCATAAATGCAATAAACCATAAAGGAAGGAGGTCAACACATAGGAAAAGCCCCGCGTGAGCGGGACGGCAGGGGAAGTAAGGTGGTAATAAATTTATGAAGTGGTTTCAAAAGGTGGAACTTATTGAGGAAGAGAATATTCATCAGAGAGTTAAGAGGTTAGAGCGGAACTGCTGTATCCTGGGAATTTGCAATATCCTGTTGGTCATTAGCGGAATCAGGCTTATCTTTTCCCTGCGAAATGTCTATGAAATTCTCACATCGCTTACGGACGCTCTTATAATCTCCATGAAAGCGGTGGAGCAGCTCTATAAAATGATTGAGCTGCTGCATCCGACAGTTTTTATTTAGGGGGTGAATTTGATAACACAATATTTTGTGTTTAAGGTCAAAAGAGAAACCTCGCATAGCAGGGCGGAACACAAAAAGGCACAGCGTGATAGAGGAGGTGAGGGACAATGGAACAGAAGACAAGTGAAAGCCCGCGCACCGAGATCAGAACGCGGACTTTCTCAAAGCAGTGCGTGGTTGAAACGGATGATGGCGTGGAAATCGCAGTGGTTGCCATGTCAATTACCACGCTGGGCAGTTTCCAGGAAGAATACGTTGAGGCGCTTCTGAGCAAATTAGCACAGACTTGCAGGACATTTTACTTGGAAAGTGGGAATGAGCTCAAGACAAAGCCTTGAGCAAACTGGGCTCTCCGTTGTAGGTGTCCGTTTCAACGGCGCGAATGATGAAACGGGAGTTTCCTGCAACAAGAGCATCTCCGGGGCAAATATCCGTGCCGAGAGGAACGTGGATGTATGCCCGCCCGTGTTCACTGTTGGAAAGGCCACGGACGGAGGCAATCACAGCTCCGCCACGCTCTATGGAATAATCCACCATGTCGAACGCGAAGTCACGGAAATACTGGTCGCCCGGAATAGGTAAACTTGCCATTCAACTAACCTCCTTTCTATGATACTCGGCTTTTGGCAGAAAGCCTGTGATTACATTATAGAGGGGATTTTGGAGTACAGCAAGATGGAGGAACAAAAAAGGCCCCGCATGAGTGGGCAGAAGGGAAGACAAACCATGAACCGAAAACATATCACCCCGGAGCCGGGGGTCTACACCCTAAAATCCAACAACAGCATCATAACCAGTCTGTTCCGCTGCCTGGAAGCCCAGGGTGGGGTTGCTGTTATGCAGAACCTGGCCAGCGGATGGACATTCAAAGCCCACGGCGTGGGCCAGTACGATGACGGAGAAATCGACTGGGATTTCTCCACCGGAGGTCATTTTATGAATGAGACAGAAATCTGAAGGCAAAGGAGTTGAATTTCAATGGCATTTGCAGAGAAATTGCAAGAGCTGATGATAGAACAGGACATATCGCAGACCCAGCTTTCGGAGATGACAGGGATAGGAAGGTCTTCCATCAGTCAGTATCTGTCCGGAAAAAATGAACCTTCAAAGGCCCGCCGACAGGCAATCGCCCGTACCTTTCACCTCCAGGACAACTATTTTGAGAAATTCGACGATATACCTGATACCCAAACAGTTGTTTTAAACCTTCCTGTAACCTTGGCAGCAAAGTTAATGGGGAAGTCAAGAGATTGGATTACACGCGGACTGCAGGATGGGGTTTTTCCCTGGGGCTATGCAGTTAAAATGAAGGATTGGAGTTATTTTATTTCTTCGGTGAAGTTTACAGAATATACCGGAATTGAAGTTCCGGTACATCAATAAGGAGGGACTTTCATGACCAATTACGAAACCCTGGAAATCATTCTGGACCAGCTGATGAACCATCTGCACGAAATCAGCGCTGACTGGAAATTCGAGGCCCCCAAGCGGGGGTATGAGCGGGAGCACGAGCGGACCCATGACATGGTGGAGAACATCAAGGATATGATGGAACGCTGCCGGAAAGCAGAGGCACACTGATGTGGCCGCCGAACATTGTGGGGGCCTATTTCCTGGTGGCGTGCCTGATGGGCGTCATGCTGGGGATGGCGGTACATAGCTGGATCGAGCGGATTGCGGCGTGGTTCAGGGGAGGGAGGTGAGGGAATGCGCAACAACCTACGCCAAGCCCGGAAGAGTAAGGGCATGACGCAGCAGACTATGGCGGACAAGCTGGGAATCAGTTTGCGGTATTATCAGCAAATTGAAGCTGGTGACAGAACCGGAGATTTCACCATATGGGACACACTGGAGGACATTATTGGAATCCATCAAAGGATTTTAAGAGAGACAAATCCCGGCAAAGCAGATAATCTGTAGGCACTTCCAATACATCAGCCAGTTTGACCAACATGTCTAAGGGAGGTTCTCTAGTCCCCTGCTCGTAACACTGATAGCTTCTCAAGGCTAACCCTATCGCGTCTGATAATTTTTGTTGTGTTAGATGGCGGGCCATTCGCACTTCACGCAGTCTCGTATTAAACATAAATTTTTCCTCCTATACTCTTGACTACGTGCTAATTGTACGCTATAATAATGATACGAACAACGTACTGATAGCACGTCATACAAAAAGAACGTAAAGGAGGAACACAAAATGTCCATGACAATGACAGCAGAAATCCGAGAAGAACTGGCAGCAATGATCCGGCAGGAGCTCCAGGAGCAGAGGACCAACAAGAGCGCATACCAACGGGTATGGGAAAGCTTTTCCGACGAACTCAGCAGCTTCAACTACGTCAAGGATGAGAGAATCCGGAACAGCGAGGGAGAGATTCGGGAGTTTCATTTTCCCCGGAAGTGCAGCCAAAAGGTCAAAAGTGCAATAGGAACGCTTATCAGGGCAGTTTTTGAGGTAGACACTGTCTCCCAGCTCCCGGCGGATAAGGAGCCGGAGATGAAGGAGTTTATGAGGAAGGTACTGGAAATGATGAGGGACTTTAAAAAACAGACAGTGTAAAGGAGGTTCACATTAGAGTCCAGTATGATACATAGGTAAATGAAGAAAGAAGGGGAAGTCGTGCGAGAAAATTTGAGAAAGGCCCGTAAGGACAAGGGCATGACGCAGAAGCAGGTGGCAGATAGACGAATTAAACCAACGGAAAGCACAAATTGTCATATCTGTAATCGTGAAGTAAGTAATCTGTGGAACTTTTGCCCTAGATGCGGAAATCAACGTCTAAAATGTTTGGGGAGAGATATATTCTAGTTTCATAAAGAATGTTTCTTCTCCGCACTCTGGACAATAGCACATATTTGGCGACAATTCAATATTACCTATGCAAATCTCACATCCTTGGTTTGTACAATAATTTCTTAGAGGCTTTCCGCAGTTGAAACAATATTGATCATCTTCTGTGCATTCTGGATTTCCGCAATGGGGACAAACTAAGGCTTCTGTTTCGTCCATAATTCAACATATCCTTTCGTGATTTAATAAGGAGAATACCGTAAAATGAAAAATGATCCAATTTGTACACAGGTTAGACTCCCCTATGGAATACATGAGTATATCAAGCAGGAAGCAGCACGAATGGGAATAGCTCAAAATGCTTTTCTTGTTATTTTATTGGAACAAGGGAAAAAATTATGGGAGGCTAAGCCTAATCTTCAACTGGAAGCGAAATAGGCCCGTGCTCGGCCTCGTAAGCAGCAACATCCCTTTTTACAAAGTATTCAAGCTGGGAGTTTGCGTTGCGATTTTCCATTTTAGCAATTACTTTAAGCTTTTTCCAAGTAATTTCATCAATGCGAATTTGGGTGGGAATTCTACCTGGTATAGCTGCTGGCACAAAAGACACCCCCTTTTAGTATCTTAATAATATCATATTAGATGCACGAAAAAAAGATGCTTATTAGGTGCAAATAGATATTGACAAGCACCTTTTAATGGTGTATTATAAAGATGCTATTAGATACTAAATAAGGAGGCAGCGTAAATGTCCATGACAATGACAGCAGAAATCCGTGAAGAACTGGCGGCGATGATTCGGCAGGAGCTCCAGGAGCAGAGGACCAACAAGAGCGCATACCAACGGGTATGGGAAAGCTT
>JAAWRH010000025.1 GCA_022800935.1 Oscillospiraceae bacterium | reverse complement strand
GGACTGCACCAGAACGTTCATCTTGGTGTAGTTCATCATCTCTTTGGCCATATCGGTGTCGCGGATACGGCTGTTGGCGGCGGACAGGTTTTCAACGGCTACATCCAGGTTGTTGATGGTGTGCTCCAGACGATTCTGGAGGGCGCCCATAGAAGCACGGGTTGAAGAAACAGTATTGATAGCCTTTTTGATGGTATCAATAGCATTACTGGAGCTGGCTTCGGTCATGATACCGGTCTGCTTGAGACCTTCCAGTCCCAAACCCTTGGCGCTCATATCCTTAACAGCAACATTCATCTTGTTGAAGGGATCAGCGGTGTCTCCAATTTGGAGGGTCAAACCGACACTGGCCAGTTCAGGAGCTGCAACACCAGCGGAAGCGCCACGTACTACAACTGCATTGCCAGTAGAGCCATCGGAAAGAGTAACGGATTCCTTAGTAGCAGAAGAGCCAATCGCAGAAACGATATTATCAAGTGTAGAATCCAGGTCGGTACCAATCTCAATCTTTTTATCTCCTGCGGTAACGCTTGTGCCATTTGCAACAAAGGTATAGAGATCATTACCTATGGATATAAAATGTTTTAGATTTAAAAAATCATTAATCAAAAGCTATGCTTCGGTGTCAATCACCAGCACCTTTTCCAGATCCTGGGGCGGCCTGGCGCTGTGTACCACCAGGTTTTTCAGGGGCTTCATCACTGCGGCGTTGATGTTGTCTGTCTCCAGAACGGTCACGCCCACCCTTTGCAGATAGCTTTCCTTGCCCAGTACCCCGTCCCGCTCCCGTAGGAGGTATACATAATTTCCCCCGTCGCTGTCCGTCTCAATACAGTTTTTCGGCAGCACCGCGGCGTAATCCTCGCTGAAATACTCCATCTGGATGGCCGTGTACATCCCGTGGACCGGTTCGGGGATGGACTCCAGCAGCACCGGCTTGGAAGTGTAACGGTACAGCTTTTTGTCCTCCAGGTACAGCCGAGAGGAGATTTTCAGCTCCAGGGAAAAGCCGTCTCCCCCGGCGGTGGTTCCGGTGAAGGCGCGGTACTGCTTGGCGTCAATGTACCATTCAAAATGCCCCTCCCCCTCCAGATTGCCATAGGACAGGGAGGAACGGGCGGTGGTGATATCTCCGGGAATCACATTCAGTTCCGTGATCTGGCCGGGGAACTCGGCGTATACCACCCCCTCGTTCTGCTGGAGCTGAGAGAGGAACGCCGTCTGCTCCTCCAGCCGTGAAAGGCTGTGGGCGGCAATCTCCCGCCAGATTTCATCTGTCTGGTTCGCCTGCTCCTCCAGCGTCCGCTGCTGGAGAAGCATCTGATAGTATAGGATGGCCACGTCGTCCTGGTTCAGCTTTATCAGGGGTTGTCCCTCTTTAAAGTTCTCCCCTACGGAAACCAATACCTCCTCCACCCGGCAGTCCGCGGGCAGGGAGAGCTTTTGGATATCGGAAAAAAGGAAGATGCCGCTGGCGTCCGCCTTGGTGCGTATCTGGTTGGGGGCCGTGGAGGAGACGGAAACCCGGTTGAGCCCCGCGGTGTAGTTTTTAAAAGAAACGGCGGTGCAGACCGTAATAAGCAAAAGCACCGATAGGATAAAAAGCCATAATCTGCGTCGTGTCATGGTGGATTCCCCCTTTGTCATAGAAGCTCAATCTGCTCGACCGTATCCCGGCCGCACAGCAGGAACAGCAGCATCACCGGCAGCGAAAATACAATGGACCCGGCGTATCCGGCGCTGTTGTCCATATCCCGCAGATAGACGGTCAGCGGGTACTTGGAGGGGTCCTGTATAAACACCAGCGGCTGTTCCACCATATTCCACAGGTCGGCGGAGCCAATCAGCACCAGCAGCCATATCCCGGACTTCATCTGGGGCATGGCGATGGAGCGGTAGATTTTCAGCTCCCCGGCCCCCTCCATCCGGGCGGCCTCATAGATTTCCGGTGCAATCTGGCGGCAGATGCGGAACATGAAGTAGACATAATAGGGGCTGAAAGCGCAGACCAGAACCACCGACAGCCGGGAGCCGATCAGCCCCATGGCCGAAAGGGCCACAAAGTTGGGGACCAGCAGAATCTGGGTGGGCAGCAGAGAGAGGAGGATGTAGACCATCACCGCCCCGGTCTGTGCCCGCGAACGCCGCCCGCAGGAAAGGCCGTAGGCCGCCAGCGTCGCAAACAGAACGGTCAGCGCCATGGCGGGAACCAGCAGGAACAGGGTGTTCCAGAAGCACTTCCAGTATTCCGGGCTGTGGAACAGGATGTTCCGGTACTGCCCCCAAGAGAGGAACTGCTCCGCCGCCCCCACCAGGTCTGTCACCTTCAGGGAAACGGGGCTGCGCAGGGACAGCGCCGCCACTGCCCCCACGGGCAGCAGCACGAACCCGCCCAGCAGAAGCCGGACCGCCATCCGGGCAAAGCCGGAGCTTTTACTGTGAAATCTCACGTTTTTCACCTGCCTTATACACCAGAAGGTTGACGGCGAACAGGGTCAGCACCGCGATGGTCCCCCCAGAGGAAAGGCGCTGATAGTTGGCGTTTTCAAAGTTGTTGAAGAAGAAGTTCTGTATCATATACACCCCGTCCGGCGGGTAAAGCCCGTAGAGGAGATAGCTTTCCCGGAACAGCTTGAAAAAGCAGGTGGTGTCAAAGATGAACAGGAACTTGAGGTAGGGCAGCAGGTAGAAAAACTCCACATGCCAAAAAAACGCACCCTTGCCCGCGCCGTCTATCATGGCGGCCTCCCGCCAGGCGGGGTCCATGCGGTTGGAGGCGGAGCGGAGAATCAGGGCGTTGATCCCCACATGCTTCCACAGGAAGATGAACAGGAACACCAGCCGGGGGGAATTTTCCGCCGCGCCGGGCAGGATGCCCACAAACCGCACAACCAGCACCGACGGCAGGAACATGGCCGCCGACATCACCGCCAGAAAGGCCATAGTCCCCTTAGAATTTTCCAGGACATAGCTGACCAGCAGGGAGAGGATCAATAGTGCGGCGATATATCCGGCCATGAGGACAAAGGTATTGCCATAGGCCAGACGGAAAGCCTTAGAGCCCATGAGGGCGAGGTAGTTATCCGCCCCGGCAAACCGGAATCGCCCAAAGGTCCTGCTGGCCGAAAAGACAAAGCAGTAGAACAGCGGCACAAGGAAGAAGGCCGTCAGTCCCAAAAGGCTGGGGAGAAGGAAGGCAAGTTGTTTTCGCTGTATGTTCTTCATAGGTCATCCCGTTCCAATCTATTATTCGTCCAGATATAACGCCAGCTTGCTCATTAACTCCTGATAGCAGCTTTCAAAGTCCTTATCTCCCGTCAGATACGGGTCCATGCAGTCCTGCACCAGCGCGCCCACCGAAGGGTTGGGAATCAGGGCGGATGTTACTTTTTCGGGGAAAGCCCGCAGGATTTCGGAGTTTTCCTCGTTTAAGGCTTCCCGCGTGTTTTTGATCTTTGCCCGCTGGAGAAACAGCTCCTTGACACACTCCTCATAGGCCGAGACGTTTACCGGTGTATAATATATGTTGTTCTTCTCGTATTTGCCGTAATCCATGGTGCAGGGGGCGTCAGCGATGGCTTTCAGAAGGTTCCAAGCCCCATCCGGATTTCTGCTGTTGGCATTGACCGCCCCATAGTTGATCACCTGCGCGGTCACTCCTCCGTCAGGCTGCTGGATAGGATACATCATCACATCCTCATTAAACGCAGTATGAAAGACTACCTGATAAAACCGAAGGTTGTGCATAAAAGAGTAGTTTTCCAGGAAAAAGCTGTAATGAGAACCTACGCTTGCAAAATCGTTTCCATACTTTTGGGCATTTATTTTGGAATTGCTTTCAACAAGAAGTTTGGTAAGCTCCGCCACATGGCGGAAGCTTTCCTGATCGATGGTGATTTCCCCATTATGATTGATAACAGGGGTTCCCGCCATCTCCGCCACAAAGTTGATTCCGTCAGTCCTGCCGAACTGTATCGAACAGGGGGAAGCCTCACTGTCGCTCTCTAGGCGTTTTGCTTCTGCCGGGAGAATATCAAACACTATCTGATCCAGATAGTTCTGCTCCTTCGCCAGACTTTGGCTTGTATACGCAAGGGGAACATTCCAGCTCAAGGGCAGCAGATACTGCGTTCCTTCAATCTTCCCCGCCTCCAGAATCGTTCCAAAGTATTCGTCATCGGAAAGCCCCTTCACATACTCGTCCAGCGAAAGAAAAGCACCGCTGTCCGCCAGCTTTAAGGGGTCGCTTTCGCTGTACAGGCTGTTGTACAGCAGCACGTCCGGTCCCTTGCCGCTCATCAGCTCGGTATTGAGCTGGTCCTTCATCTCCTGGTAGGTGGGGAAGGTTTTTATCTCCAGATCCGGATTTTCCTTTTGATATGTATCCAACGCCGACATATAAAGGGCGTCACTCTCCACCCGGTATACCGTTAACAGCCCCTTTTCATCCGGCTTTGAACCGGCATTGCAGGCCGTCAGCGCCAGCATCCCCGACAGCAAAAATGCACCCGCCGCCTTTGTTCTTCTGTTTAACATTTTTATTTCTCCTCTGTATAGTGTTTTTCTATACTATCGCCGATAAATATATATCTAAATACAATATATCACACAGAAAATGCTTTGTCAATATGGATTCCCTTATTTTTGTAACAAAAGGGACAAAAAAATTCCACAGAGGAGCTTTTCCTCCCCTGTGGAAAACTTCGCCTGAGACTACTCCCCCACAACAATGGCCCTAATCATATTGGTCTTGCCGGGAATGCCCAGGGGCACCCCTGCTGTCAGCACCACTACATCCCCATCCTGCACCAGCCCCGCGCTTCTGGCGGCCTGGACCGCGTGGGCGAACAGCTCCTCCGGATCCTGCTGCTCCTCAATCAGCAGCGGGATGATTCCCCAGCTCAGGTTCAGCTGGCGGCAGACGTTTTTGTAGGTGGTACACCCGATGATGGGGCAGGGCGGGCGGTAGCGGGAAATCATCTTGGCCGTCACCCCGGATTTGGTGACGGTGATAATCGCCGCCGCGTTCAAATCGTCAGCCGTGGTGCAGGTGGCGTGGGAGATGGCGTTGGTGATCCCCGGCTCCCCCAGCCGGTGCTTGGCGTGGAGGTCGGACCGGTAGTCGATGTTGGCCTCTGTCCGCAGGGCAATCTTGGCCATGGTCTGCACCGATTCCACCGGGTACTTCCCCGCGGCGGTCTCCCCGGAGAGCATCACCGCGCTGGTCCCCTGGTAGATGGCGTTGGCCACATCGGTCACCTCGGCGCGGGTGGGGCGGGGGTTGTTCATCATGGAATCCAGCATCTGTGTGGCGGTAATCACCTGCTTTCCCGCCTGGCAGGTCTTCTGGATGATGGTCTTCTGTATCGCCGGGACCTCCTCCATGGGTATCTCCACCCCCAGGTCTCCCCTGGCCACCATGATGCCGTCGGCGGCCTCCAGAATCTCGTCCAGGTTGTCGATTCCCTGCTGGTTCTCAATCTTTGCGATGATGTGGATGGTGTTTCTCCCGTTGGCTTTCAGCAGCCTGCGGATTTCCATGATATCCTCGGCGCTGCGGGTAAAGGAGGCGGCGATAAAGTCAAAGTCCTCCCGGATGGCGAACAATATGTCGTCCCGGTCCTTGGGGCTGATAAAGGGCATGTGGAGCTGGGCGTTGGGGACGTTGACCCCTTTCCGGTCGGAAACCCTCCCCCCGTTGATCACCCGGCAGACCACGTCCCGGTCCTCAATGCCCACAACCTCCATATCGATAAGGCCGTCGTCGATGAGGATGTGGGTCCCAGCCTTTACATCCTGGTACAGCTCCGGATAGGTGATGGAAGCCATGGAGGAATCCCCGGCCACATCCTTGGGGGTCAGGGTAAAGGTCTGGTTTTCCATCAGCTGGACGGCCCCTCCGGTAAAGCAGCCCAGGCGGATTTCCGGGCCCTTGGTGTCCATCATGGCGGCGACCGGCAGCTTCATCTCCCGGCGTATCTGCTTGAGGCGGTTCATCCGCGCCTTCTGCTCCGCGTGGGTGCCGTGGGAAAAGTTGAAGCGCGCCACGTTCATCCCCGCCAGAATCAGGGCGCGGAGGGTTTCCTCGTTGTCGGTGGAAGGCCCCAGGGTGCATACAATCTTTGTCTTTCTCATGTGGGTTGACACCTCCATAACAGATAATGTGAATATGTGAGCCATTGCCCCAGGGCAAACGCCGGGCGGGCAATGGATTTTTCGGTCATTTTTTGAAATAGGTTGCGTTTTCCAACCGAATTGTACTATAATAAGATAACGGTACAAATCCTTTTAGAATGGAGACTACAAAAATGTTAAGAACAGAAATCAAACAGCTCTTTGCCGCCCCCGAACAGCTTCAGGAGGGTGAAATCACCGTGGGAGGCTGGGTGCGCACCATCCGCACCTCCAAGGCCCTTGGCTTCATTGAGCTCAACGACGGCTCCTCCTTCCGCAGCCTCCAAGTTGTGTTTGAGGATGGCAAGGTGGAAAACTTCAAGGAGATTGGCAAGTGCAACGTGGGCTCCGCCCTGGTGGTCAAGGGCCGCCTTGTGCTCACCCCCGACGCCAAGCAGCCCTTTGAGGTCCACGCCGCCGCCATTGAGGTGGAGGGGAAGTCCGCCCCGGAGTACCCCCTGCAGAAAAAGCGCCATTCCCTGGAATACCTGCGCTCCATCGCCCACCTGCGGCCCCGCGCCAATACCTTTAACGCGGTGTTCCGCGTCCGCTCCACAGCGGCCTACGCCATCCACAAGTTCTTCAACGAACGGGGCTTTGTCTACTGCCACACCCCCATCGTCACCGGCAGCGACTGCGAGGGCGCGGGGGAGATGTTCCGCATCACCACCCTGGACCCATCCAATCCCCCCAGGACCGAAAGCGGAGAGGTGGATTTCTCCCAGGACTTCTTCGGCAAGCCAACCAGCCTGACCGTCTCCGGCCAGCTGGAGGCCGAGTGCATGGCCATGGCCTTCGGCAAGGTGTACACCTTTGGCCCCACCTTCCGCGCCGAGCAGTCCTACACCCAGCGCCATGCCGCGGAGTTCTGGATGATTGAGCCGGAGATCGCCTTTGCCGACCTCCAGGACGACATGGCCCTGGCCTCGGATATGCTGAAGTTTGTGCTGGCCTATGTGATGGACCACTGCCCCGACGAGATGAAGTTCTTCAACGACTTCTACGATAAGGGGCTGCTGGAGCGGCTGCGTGGCATTGTGGATTCGGACTTTGCCCGCGTCACCTACACCGAGGCGGTGGAGCAGCTCCAGAAGGCCCAGGCGGAGAACCCCGGCCAGTTTGAGTACCCTGTTTCCTGGGGCTCCGATTTACAGACCGAGCACGAGCGGTACCTCACCGAGCAGGTGTATAAAAAGCCCCTGTTTGTCACCGACTACCCCAAGGAGATCAAAGCCTTCTACATGCGCCTCAACGACGACGGCAAAACCGTGGCCGCGGTGGACCTGCTGGTCCCCGGCGTGGGGGAGATTATCGGCGGCAGCCAGCGCGAGGAGCGCCTGGACGTACTGCTCAAGCGGATGGAGGAGCTGAAGCTGAACCCGGAGGATTACAGCTGGTATCTGGACCTGAGAAGATTCGGCGGCACCAAGCACGCGGGATTTGGTCTGGGCTTTGAACGGCTGATCATGTACATCACCGGCGTCTCCAACATCCGGGACGTTCTGCCCTTCCCCAGAACGACGGGTTCGGCGGAATTCTAAGGGAAATTCCACCTGTCGTTCTGAATACGGTTTAAAATGCCGGGAGCTTTCTGAATGGGAAAAGCTCCCGGCATTGGTTTTCAGCCGGTCAGGAATACTGTTGGAAAAGAATCTCCAGGAAATGGGCGATGCCGTCCTCATCGTTGGAATGGATAACAGTGTCGGTCAGGGCCTTGATATCGTCGGAGGCGTTGCCCATGGCCACGGGATGCCCGGCATACAGCAGCATTTCCCGGTCGTTCAGGCTGTCGCCAATGGCCATCACCTGCCCGGCGGGGATGTTCAGGTCTTCCGCCAGCGCGGCCAGGCCGGTCCCCTTGTTGCAGTCGTGGACGTTGACCTCAATGTTGCGGATATCCGAATAGGTCAGGCTCAGCCCGCCCAGAACGTTGAGGCGGTTCCATATCTGGGAATAGGTGACGGCGGGGAAGAAGGAGAGGTTGAACTTTTCGACCCCCTCGGTACGGCTCTCTATCAGCTGGGAGAGGGACTCCACCGGCTCGTTCTTCCTGAGCAGATAGGAGCGCACCGTCTGGCTGGCTCCGTAGCGGTTGGAGAGATCGCCGTAATCCTCCATGCTCATATATGACATATTCCGGCTGTACACCTCTGCCAATCCGCCGGAGGAGCGGTACAGCTGGAGGACCTTTTGGGCCTTTTGGGTGGGGATTAAATTCTGGTGGAGATACCGGTTCTCCTTCAGGTCAAAGACCGACGCGCCGTTGGAGGTGACGCAGTAACGGACAAAGGGCAAGATGGAGAGGTAATCCCGGATTCCCTGCATCACCCGCCCGGTGCAGATGACGGTTTCCGCGCCCTTTTGGGAGGCGGTTTCCAGCGCCTTCAGGGTGCGGGGCGAGATCTCCTTCCGGTTGTTGAGGAGGGTGCCGTCCATATCAAGTGCAATCAGTTTAATTTCCAAATTCATTCCTCTTTCTTTTATGTGGATGTATTGATGTTTACCTTTTTATTATATATTCCGGAGGCAAAGGTGACAATAGCATTTTTCACAAGTTTGGGACATAAAACAAAAAAAAGCTGGGAAAACTGAATTGTTTCCGGAAAAAGGCGGTTTTTTGCCGTTATTTTTCTAAAAATTGCTTTACAGCCAGCCAAAATTATGCTATCATAAAAAGGCTGATGTACTCCACAATACACCGGCAGTTCCACTTAGTCTCGGTCAGTGGTTTCAGCTCTTTGGTAGAGAGACGTCACCTTCCCTGTACGGAGATTAAGCGGCAGGGGAACGGGCTTTGGTCCCACAGCCAGCAGCAGCCGTCCCAAATCTTTAAAGAGGTGATATATCCGATATGATGCAAAAAGAACAGAAAACTTCCATCATCGAAACCTACCGCATCAACGAGAAGGACACCGGTTCCCCCGAAGTCCAGATTGCGGTACTGACCCAGCGCATCGCTGACCTGACCGAGCACCTGAAGGTCCACAAAAAGGACCATCACTCCCGCCGCGGTCTGCTGAAGATGGTCGGCCATCGCCGCAACCTGCTCAACTATCTGATGAAAACAGATATCGAGCGGTACCGTGCCATTGTCGCCAAGCTTGGCCTGCGTAAGTAATAACGTAGTCGAAGGCAGACGCAGTCATGTGTCTGCCTTTTTGCCATGGCGGGATACGGCGCGGATTCTCAGCAAAACAACAGAAAGCCCAAACAAAAAACTCTTTCAGGCGCGCCCGCAGTTTTAGCAGTAAATCGAAAGAATCGCTCCCGCGGTTTTTTGGATTCATTGCTAAAACGAGCCGCCTGACAGAAGAAAAGAAAACGGAGGTAAAAACAGGTGGCATTTTATAAGGAAATGGAATTCAGCTCTTACCGCACCTTTGAAACCGAATTTGCGGGACAGAAGGTCGTATTTGAAACCGGAAAGATGTGCGGCCTTTCCAACGGCTCCGTTCTGGTCAAGTACGGCAGCACCACTGTCCTGGTCAACGTGACCGCTTCCCAGAAGCCCCGCGACGGCATCGACTTCTTCCCCCTGTCTGTGGACTTTGAGGAGAAGATGTACTCTGTGGGCCGCATCCCCGGCTCCTTTATCAAAAGGGAGGGCCGTCCCACCGACAAGGCCATCCTCAATTCCCGTCTGGTGGACCGTCCCATCCGTCCCCTCTTCCCCAAGGATATGCGCAACGACGTTTCCGTGGTCATGACGGTGCTTTCGGTGGAGCCTGACTTCCTGCCGGAAATCGCCGGTATGCTGGGCACCTCCTTTGCCCTGTCCGTTTCGGACATTCCCTTCCATGGTCCCATCTGCGGCGTCAATGTGGGACTGGTAGAGGGTGAGATTATCGTCAACCCCAATTATGAGCAGCGCCAGAACAGCGACCTGAACCTGACCGTGGTCGGCACGGCGGATAAGATTGTCATGGTGGAGTGCGGCGCCAATGAAGTCCCCGAAGATGTGATGCTGGCCGCCATTGCCAAGGGCCAGGAGGTCAACAGCAAAATGGTCGCCTTCCTTGCCGGGGTTCAGAAGGAGATAGGCAAGCCCAAGTTTGCCTTTGAGTCCAAGGAAGTGGACCACGACATGTTCGAGGCTGTCATGGCCTTTGCCATTGACGACATCAAGTTCGCCCTGGATACCGACGACAAAAACGTCCGCGAGGCCCGCCTTGCCCCCATTGTGGACAAGATTCACGCCGAGTTTGACGAAAAATATCCGGAAAACATCCCCATGATTGACGAGTGCATCTACAAGCTGCAAAAGCACGTTGTCCGCCGCTGGCTGCTGGACGAGGGCAAGCGGGTTGACGGCCGCAAGATGGATGAAATCCGCCCCCTGGCCGCGGAAGTCGGCCTGATTCCCAGAGTACACGGCTCCGGTATGTTCACCAGGGGCCAGACCCAGGTGATGACCATTGCCACCCTGGGGCCCATCAGCGATTCCCAGAGCCTGGACGGCATCGACGGCGAGACCTCCAAGAGATATATGCACCAGTACAACTTCCCCTCCTACTCGGTAGGAGAAACCCGTCCCAGCCGCGGCCCCGGCCGGCGTGAAATCGGTCACGGCGCTCTGGCGGAGCGTGCCCTGGAGGCGGTTCTCCCCTCTGTAGAGGAGTTCCCCTACGCCATGCGTCTGGTTTCGGAGGTGCTCTCCTCCAACGGTTCCACCTCCCAGGCCTCCATCTGCGGCTCCACCCTGGCGTTGATGGACGCGGGCGTCCCCATCAAGACCCCTGTCGCCGGTATTTCCTGCGGCCTTATCACCGAGGGGGACCGGTGGGACACCATGATCGACATCCAGGGTCTGGAGGACTTCTTCGGCGATATGGACTTCAAGGTCGGCGGCACCCACAAGGGCATCACCGCCATTCAGGTGGATATGAAGATTGAGGGCCTGACCCTGGACATCATCAAGCAGGCGCTGGAGACCACCAGGGAGGGCAGAATTGCCATCCTGGACGGGGTCATGAAGAAAGCCATTCCGGAGGTTCGCTCCCAGCTTTCCGAGTTTGCCCCCAAGATGCTCTCCATCAAGATTCCCACCGATAAAATCCGCGAGGTCATCGGCTCCGGCGGCAAGGTAATCCAGAAGATATGCGCCGAGTGTGATGTGAAGATAGACATTGAGGAGGACGGCTCCGTCTTTGTCTCCGGCATCAACATGGACAACTGCAACCGGGCGCTCCAGATTATCAAGACCATTGCCATGGACCCGGAGGTAGGGGCCATTTACAAGGGCCGCGTCACCCGGCTGATGAACTTTGGCGCGTTTGTGGAAATCGCCCCCGGCAAGGAAGGGCTGGTTCACATCTCCAAGCTGGAGAACCACCGTGTCAACCGTGTGGAGGACGTGGTCAATGTAGGGGACGAAATCTTCGTCAAGGTAACAGAGATCGACCAGCAGGGACGCATCAATCTTTCCCGCAAGGACGCCATGAACGCCATGCAGGGACAGAACTAAGGCATTTCATTCTTGCTTAAATAGAGGAAGGGACTGCGAAGGAAGAATCGCAGTCCCTTTTACTGTACTACAGCGAAAGCGGCAGACTCCAAAAAATATTTTATCCCCCTTGCATTATTTAAAAGACTATGGTAGTATATATAAAGACAAACTACCACAGTCTTTTATATTTCCAAGAAAGGAGATACATGATGGATATCAAGCTGTTCGATTCAGAGCTGAAGGTCATGGGGGTACTCTGGCGGGAGGGGGACTGCACCGCCAAGCACATTGCCTCTGTCCTCCACGAGCAAACCGGCTGGAATGTCAACACCACCTACACCCTGATCAAGCGGTGCATCAAGAAAAACGCCATCCAGCGCACCGAACCCAACTTCATGTGCCATGCCCTGATCCCCAAGGAGGAGGTCCAGGAAGCGGAGACCAACGAGCTTATCGATAAAATTTTCGACGGCTCCGCCGACAAGCTGTTCGCCTCCCTGCTGGGCCGGAAAAAGCTTTCCGCCCAGCAGATTGAACGGCTGAAGGAGATGGTAGAGGAGATGGAAGGATGAGCTTGTGGCAGATGAGCTTTTCCGGAGCCGTCATGATTCTGGCGGCGGCGGTCGTTCGTCCGCTGTTCCTGCGGACGCTGCCCAAAAAGGGGATGCTGGCCCTGTGGGCCGTGGTGCTGCTCCGGCTGCTGCTCCCCCTTTCTGTTCCCTCCGGTTTCAGCATCTATTCCCTGGCGGGGCGTGAGCTCCCGGCAGCTTCCCCCGCCGCTGTTTCTCAGGGCTGTGAGGCTGGCATCGTGTTCCCCACCCAGGAAATTCCGACGGTGATTATGCCGGAGGAGAAGCCCGATTTGGAACAGAATAAGCCGACTTTTCATCCTTTTCTTATCTGGTGCGCCGGAGCAGGCGTCTGCGGAAGCTTTTTTGTCCTGTGCTACCTGCGCAACCGACGCTTGTTCCAGGGGGCGGTTCCGGTTTCCGACCATTTCACTTTGGAATGGTTGAAAGACCATCCACTGAAGCGGCCGGTTGCCATCCGTCAGTCGGACAGAATTTCATCCCCCTTGACCTATGGCATCCTTCACCCTGTCATCCTTCTGCCCAGGGGAACGGACTTGATGGATGAAGGGAAGATATCCCATATCCTCTTGCACGAACACACCCACATTCGCCGCTGGGATGCGGTGACAAAGCTGGCCGCCGTGCTTGCCCTGTGCATCCACTGGTTCAATCCCCTGGTCTGGCTGATGACCTGCCTGCTCAACAGGGATATTGAACTGGTCTGTGATGAATGTGTGGTAGATCATTTTGGGGAAAGCGCCAAAGCCTCCTATGCCCGAACACTCATTGGTATGGAAGAAATACGAAGCGGTCCCGCCCTGCTGTCCAGCGGCTTTTGCAGGACCGCGGCAGAAGAAAGGATTACAGCCATTATGAAATATAAAAAATCGTCTTTTTTATCGAAGCTTCTCGCCCTGACTCTGATACTCTCCATAACCACGGCCTGCGCCACTACCGCCGCAGTAGATGACAAACAGGAGCCTCCCCTTTCAAAGGATGCTGCGGATGTTGCCCAGACCTATCTGACAGAAAACATGGACACCTTGGAGCGCGCAAAAGAGCAGATGAAGCGGAGCAAATATGTAATTGAGCACAATACGGAGAAAGAAATATCCCTCCCCACTGAGATGCCAAACAGCCGCATCAAGCTCACCTTTTCCGACGGACCGGAGAGAAACCTTGTCCTGAGCAAACAGGTTTTAAAAAAACTGGAGGAACTGGCAGCACAGATTGCCGTAATCATTGGAGATGCGGAGAAGGTCCGCTACCGTTTGGAAAACACCTCTCTGGAAATGGATATTGACAGCTTATTTGACAACTGGCAAAACCGGGCAGACGGCGTGTTTTATGCCGACTGGGTATCTGTCCGCCAGCCGGAGGACGACCCGCTGATTCAAGGGCTGTATCAGGCTGCCCAGGATCTGGACAATCCCGAAGAACAAGCATACGCCCTGGAGATTGCGGATGACTGGTTGACAGAAATGCAGTCCTGGCCGGAGACAGAGCGGATTGGCACGCCTGTCACCCTGATGATAGAAGAAGGGGAACTGCGGGTATACTATCCCTATATTACCGGCGGGACAGAGAAGCTTGTTTCCATGGAAAAAATGGCCGCGGAGGAGTGGACGGAAGATGAAGAGGCACGGCGTTCCCAGGGAGTAGCAATCATTGAGGACGCCATTGAACTGCTCCGGGCAAACAAAGAGGCTTCGCTGTCCTGAGTGGACGGTAACTGGCGCTGCGTACAAACCAACCATAAAAGCAAAAAACAAGCCCCATCCTCTGCTGCAAACGCGGCAGAGGATGGGGCCTTCTGATACCGCAGAGAAAATTTATTTCGCATCAAACAGAATCGCCTGCACCGCCGAAACAATCTGCTCGGAGGTAATCCGCGCAACCCCCAAGCTGTCCAGCATGGCATCGGTCTCGGTGTTGGTGGAATCCAGGTATCCCACATGGGCTATCTTGAGGGCGCGGGCAAAAACCTCCGCCTCCTCCGGGGTTTCACAGGCGTTCATCTCCGCCTCCAGCAGCCGCAGGGTGACGGCCACGGCCTGGGATTTGTTAAAAAGCGCGCCGCTGGCTTCGGTGCGGAACTCGTCCAGCTTTTTCAGGTTGTTCATAGGGAAGCCTCCTTAGTTATTTTCATGATATGATTATGGGCTTGAAATATGGTTTTTGCGCTGTTTTTAGTTTAACAAAAATTGATATTGGAGTCAATGGGTTTTGGTTTCATTATCGGTGAATTGTGGGAGAATATGTATTTAACTATACCTATTTGTTTTTCCGGCGAGACAGCCCGCCGGTTTGTGAATACCCTGACAAATGGGTGTCAAGGGACCATATCCGCATCTCTCCGATTGGCTGCTTATTTTTCCAATAGTCATTGAACTGTTCTATGATACTTACGTCTCCAAAACCCCTTCCCTGCTGGGTCTGCGCCGGAAGCTGAGCCAAAATAGCCTCCAGAACATCGGGTGGTATTTCAGGGGCAACGTTCCAGCTGTTTTTTCCATCCATTGCGCCCTTCACCAAGGAAGCAAGCTTCCCTGCAATTTGATACCTCATATTTCCGTCAGAGACATGGGCGATGTGATTCCCCGTCTCTACCAAAACCGCCACAGGAAGAACAAATATATCTCCGTTCCCCTCAAGCTGCAAATATTCCGCAATTATTTGTTTATGCCGCTTGTTAAAGCCGGGGATATTCAGCAGCTCTGTCAGCACGGAGGTATCTACAAAGTGAATTTTACTCATATCTATCCCCTGCAATTTCTGCGTCAAATGAAAACGGTTTGTTTGACGCCCAATTTTTGATAGATTCAATCAGTTTTTCGGATTCCACCGCATCCCCAAGCCCGCCTGACGCCAATAAGCCCGCCTGGTTTTTAATATCGACAAAGGGAATAATCTTGCTGGCCAGCGTCTTAGGGTCGCGGTATACCACCGATACGCCTAAAATCTCCTGTTTTCCCAGCCCATTTAGGACGGTAACATTGTGGGTCGTCAGAATCAGGTCAATATTGCGCCTTTTTGCCGCCTCACAAAGGGCGTTCATCAGCTTAATGATCCGGCTCGGATGAATGCCGTTGTCCATCTCCTCAATGGCAATGAGGCTATGCTCCGGCTCACTCATTACCGCAGCCAAAGCGGCGATACATCTCAATGTTCCATCGGACAGCCGGGCGGCGTCAATGCTTTCGGAGCGTTTCCCGTTCTGCTCCCTTTGAACAAGTATCACGTCATTGATCTGCGTTTTTACAAACTGGATATCGCTGATTTCATTTTCGGGAAGTTCCTTTACAATCCTGCAAAACTCCTTCCACTCATCCAGCTTGTTCTTCTGAATGTCATATAAGACCGCGGATATGTTGTTGCAGCTGCGGCGCAGAGTACTGTCCCCAACCCGGCTGTAGCCCCGCATAAGGGAAGGAACCGGGTCAAGAATAAACATTTGTGTTAGGCTGTTCTGCACCATTTGTATTTTCTGAATGGTATCTTCATAATTGACAATATCCAGAGGAAGGCGTCCATGCATCTGCGAAAGTACAGACATACTGCGCAGCGCCCGGCATTCCGGATATTTGCCCCGTCTCCCATTTGCATATTCCACAACAATATCGCCGCTGTCCGCGTCGGCAGCAGACGCTTTGAAAATTACAGTCCCGTTTACTGCGTCGGTCTGCGCGTTTTTGACCAAATACAGAGATTCTTCCTCTATTGCGATGCGTCCCGACGTGTTGATTCGGACACGATAGAGCAGGTCGGACTTGTCATCCCAATCCAAAGTGCAGCCCAAAAGAAAAGAACTGCCCCCATAACGGCAGCAGCCCTTTGCGCCGCCGCGAATGCTCCCCTCGCCGTTTTTTGTCCCGTCAAAAACCACATTTAAATCCCGACCCGACGCAAGCTCCGAGAGAATTTGGATTCCCTCGATTGCGTTGCTTTTGCCCGACGCATTTGAACCAATCAGTGTTGTCACCTGTTCCAGCCACAGAACCGCACGATCAAATCCTTTGAATTTCTCAAAAATAAATGATTTTATCACCAATCTCACCTCCATCACGCATTTCTTCTATATTGGAATAGTATACCACAAAACAGAACCATTAACAATCGCAATTTCTGGTTCTTCACAAAACGGATTTTATCGCGAAAAGGGGCGCTGCCCTTCCGCAGCGCCCCTCCTCTGACTTTTTCCAGGGACAGATTACTTGTAATCCACCTTGGAACCGTCATATGTCTTCGCTACCAGTTCCAGGTAACGGGACAGGTTCATATTCTCAATTTCCTTGACATACGCATCCCACTCGTCCAGACTGCGGCGGCCAATGGCAAAGGCGGCAGAGTTGCTCTTGACATATTCGTCAATCTCCGCCTTCAAGGTGGAGAACTCCTCCGCTTCGCCCTCATCCTCGTTCCAGGAAAGGGCCGGAATGCCGGTCAGCACATGGTAGGGCTCGTAAACCAGCGCCGCTTCATACAGCAGGGTGTCCAGAGAACCGTCCTCCGCGGCTGCGCCATAGCGGATATCTTCCCAGTCGTGACGGGGAGTGGTGTGGTTGTACCAGACGACGTTCTGGAGAGCAGCCAGGTTGAACAGACGGTTGTAGGATTTTTCATCCCCGTAAATGGACTTCTGATTAATCATCTCATAGTCCACGCCCTCTTCCACGCCGTATTCCTGGATGACACGGCCTTCCTTGCTCAGCCAGAAATCCAGCCACTGCATGGCAACCTTGGGGTTCTTGCAGGCGGTGGTAATGGTGGTACGGGGCTTAAACTCGCCGTAACCGTTGGTAGCGGCCTGCTTAATGCCGGTGGGACCGGTCAGGGGCTCAACCACCTGGTAATCGTTGGGAAGGGTGGCAGCGGTGCTGTCAATGACCTCGCCCTGGTAGGCAGCGGTAAAGCATCCGATCACTGTCTCTGCCTCGGAACCGACGTTGAGAAGGGACTTAAACTGCGCCTTGTCCTGAGTGAAGGTCTCCTCGGCAATCAGACCCTGCTCAAACAGGGAGTGAATCCACGCCATGGCGTCCCTGTAGCCGTCCTGTACACCGGCCAGCTGCCACGCACCGGAATCATCCTTGTACACGCCGCGGATGGACTGGAGCTGGAAGGGGTACACCAGATAGTAGAACGGACTGCCGCCCCATGCGTTCATGGAGGACATGTAGGGGATTTCATCGGTGGTGTCGCCGTTGCCGTTCATATCCTGGTCGCGGAACGCCTTGAGCATCTCCTCAAATTCGGCGGTGGTGGTGGGGGATTTGATTCCCAGCTTATCCAGCCATGCCTGCTTGACGAACATCTTGTAGGTGGAGTACATATGCTTGCCGGTATCGTTGTACCACAGGGAGTAGATGTGGCCGTCCGGCGCGGTCAGATAGTCCTTGTATTCGGGGTGATCCTTGAAAATCTGGTTTGCCCAGTAGGCGTAGTTGTCCAGCAGATCGTCCAGGGGCTCGATAACGCCGCCGTTGCGCATCATCAGCAGTTGGTCGGTGCTCAGCTCGCAGGCGTAAACGTCGGGCCAGTCGTCACTGGCGTAGCTCAGGTTCAGCTGGGTGGTAAAGTCCGCAGAGGGAACCTGAATCCAGTTGATGTGTACGCCGGTCTTTTCCTCATACCACTGGGTTGTCTTGTTGGTGTCAAAGTCCTCTACCTGGGGCAGAAGCTTGGTGAACACAGTAAGCTCGGTGGGCTCGGAAACCAGGGGCCATTCGTAGACCTTGGAAACGGTTTCGTCGCTGCCGGAGCCGCTCTCGGACGGAGCAGCCTGGCTGGCGCTGGATGTACCGACGCTGCTGGAACCTCCTGTGCTGGCCTGGCTGCTGGAGCTTTCGGACCCGCTGCACCCGGCAACGGAAACTGCCATAGCGGCGGCCAAAAGAATTGCTAAAGCTCTTTTCATCGCAGTAATTCCTCCTTGTGTAAAGTTGGATTTGCCGGCAAAACCGGCTTTTTTTCTATAGGATACGCCCTCCGCCGGACACCCCTCCATGGGGGAACGCCGCGGCGAAAACACGTATACAGCGATTGGATTGCCCATAGGGAAAATTATCCCTTGAGGGCGCCGATCATCATGCCCTTGACAAAGTACCTCTGAATAAATGGGTAGAGCACCAGAACCGGCAGAGACGCCACAATGATAAGGGAGTATTTCATGACATTGCGCCGCTCCTCCATGCCCTGCTGGGCGATAATATCGGTGGAGGTCTCGGTGGGGTCCAGGGTGTTGGTGATCAGGATATCCCGCAGAATTACCTGTAGGGGATACTTGGTCCGGTCGGTGATGTACACCATGGCGTTAAAGTAGGCGTTCCAGTGGTTGACCGCGTAGAACAGCCCCACCACCGCCAGTATCGGCACCGACAGGGGAAGTACAATGGACCGCAGAAACCCGATGTTGCCGCAGCCGTCCAGCTGGGCAGACTCCAGCAGCTCATCCGGAATCTGGTTGTCAAAGTAGGTGCGCATGACAATCATGTTGTACACTGACATGGCGTTGGGCAGCACGATGGCCCAAATGGAGTTGAGCAGCCCCAGGTTCTTCACCACCAGGTAGGTGGGAATCAGACCGCCGCTGAAATACATGGTAATCATACAGAGCACCATGATAAAGCCTCTGCCCTTGAAGTCCCTTCTGGAAAGGGGGTAGGCGCAGCAGATGGTGACAAACAGGTTGATGGCAGTGCCCACCACGGTATAGATGAGGGTGTTGAGGTAGCCGCTCCAGATATATTTGTACTCAAAGATGGCCACGTATCCCTGCAGCGACCACTTTTTGGGGAGCAGGGAAAGGCCCATCTTGGTTGTCTGCCCGTTAAAGGAGGCGAAGAAGATATACAGCAGTGGATAGACAATCACAACCAGCAGCAGAAGAAGAACGATAAAGTCCACCGTTAAAAAGATACGGTCGCCGATGGTATGGCGGATTGCTCGGCTCCCTTTTTTACTTGCTTCCATTGATTGTCCCCCCTTACCACAGCGAACTTCCGCTGAATTTCTTCGAGACCCAGTTGACGAAAATCAGCAGGATGCTGTTAATAATCGACACGAACAGCCCGACAGCCGTCGAGTAGGAATACTTTGGCATGGAAGCGGTCAGGCCCTGCTTGTACACATAGGTGTCGATGACCTCCGAAACGTTCAGGTTCAAATCGTTCTGCATCAGGAACACCTTTTCATAGCCCACGCTCATCACCGTGCCGCACTGCATGATGAACATAATCATCACTGTGGGGAGGATGCTGGGGATGTCAATGTGCCACACCCGTTTGAGGATGGTGGCACCATCCATAATGGCCGCCTCGTGGAGCTCCGGCGAAACCCCCGCCAGGGCAGCTATGTAGATAATGGAGGAGTACCCGATGGACTGCCAAACGCCGCTCCACACATAGATGTGGTAAAACGCCTCTTCCTTGGCCATAAAATTGACCGCTTCCCCGCCCAGAGAGGTGATCAGGATGTTGATCAAGCCGTTGCGGGTATCCAGAAACTGTAGGATAATGGAGACCATAACCACGGTGGAGATAAAATGGGGGGCATAGCTTACCAGTTGCACCGTCTTCTTAAAGCCCTGCATCGGGATATAGTTGAGCAGCACCGCCAAAATAATAGCC
Source organism: Oscillospiraceae bacterium (assembly GCA_022800935.1). Lineage (GTDB taxonomy): Bacteria > Bacillota > Clostridia > Oscillospirales > Ruminococcaceae > UBA1405. The sequence continues at coordinate 38,401 of JAAWRH010000025.1, read as the reverse complement.
AGCGGGAAGGTGGCCAGGGTATACAGGCTGATGCTCAGCGTATTGCGGATGATGGACCAGAAGCGATGGTTGGTGATAAACTGCCTGAAGTAATCCAGTCCGACCCATGGGCTCCCCAGGATTCCCCGCACCGGCTGATACCGCCGGAAGGCAATCTGCACCCCGTACATGGGGACATAGCGGAAGATAATCAGGTAAGCCAGCGGGATGGACACCAGAAGATACAGACTCCAATTCTTGGCAAACTCCTTGCGGACACGCTGCCAAAGCGTCTCTTTGGCATGAACGCCAGTTTTTCCCTTCATCTGGACCCTCCTTTTTGTAAAAATGATTTTAATATAGTATACCCCCCCCCTATGCTTTTGTCAACATTTTTTAAAATAATTTAAAATTTTTTGAAAAATTGTGACAAATATTTAGATATATCAATTAAACCACTCATAAAAATCAAAAAAATTACCGAAAGGATACAAATTAAAGCGAATTCCACTGATTAAAGAAATTCAAATTCATCTTTTGCGTTTATTATTAGACTCACAGAATTAATCGCGAACTTTGCATGGGAGATCCTTCGTCTTGCAAAAAACGCAACGTGCAGCGCGAAGCTTTTCAGAAATTCCTAAGAATTTTATAAGAAACTCCCTCTTCATTCCGTAAGAAATTCACGCTATACTATATACAGCGGAAAAAGGAGGGACAATCGTGAGCGGAAATCTGAATTCCTGTATCCTGGTCGCAGATGACGACCGGGAAATTGTAAACGCCATAGCCATTCTTCTGAACCGGGAGGGCTACGATGTGCTCCGCGCCTACGACGGAGCCGGCGCCCTGGAAGCATTGGCGTCCCGACCGGTCCAGCTCATCATCATCGATATCATGATGCCTAAGCTGGACGGGCTGTCGGCGGTGATGAAAATACGGGAGCGCCGGAATATCCCCATCATTCTGCTGAGCGCCAAAAGCGAGGATACCGACAAGGTGTTGGGCCTCTCCATCGGCGCGGACGACTATGTCACCAAGCCGTACAACCCCCAGGAGCTGGCGGCGCGGGTGCGAAGTCACCTCCGCCGGTATACCACCCTGGGGGACATCCACAAGGCTGCCGGAGAGGAAATCCGCAGCGGCCGCCTCTGCTACCGGCCCGGCGAGGGCGTCTTGTACGCCGACGGGGAACCCGTCCGCCTGACGGCCACGGAGACCAAAATCATCGACCTGCTGATGCGCAGTCCGGGGCGGATTTTCCCGGCGGAGGAAATCTACCGGAGGGTGTGGGAGGCGGAACCGGTTTCCCCGGAAAACACGGTGATGGTGCATATCCGCCACATACGGGAGAAGATTGAGTTAAACCCAAAGGAACCGGAATATTTAAAGGTGGTGTGGGGAATTGGCTACAAAATGGAAAAAATGTAGGGCTGTCATTGGGTTTGCGGCATTTGTTCTGGCATTTTTTCAGCTTTCGGTCACAGTGCTGACCGCCTGCAAGGTTTTTCTCTCCTATGACGCAAGGGCTATGGAGGTGTTTGAGGATGTATTCGAAACAGACTTCCAGAACACCGCGGCCTTCCGCAGGAACATCGCCGAACGGCTGGACTACCACATTTTCACAGCGGTTGCGGGCGACGAACCTGACCTGGAGGGAATTGAAAGCTGGTCCGCGCTCCAGTGGAACTCTTATCAGGGGCTCCGGCTCCAGAATGATCTGATAGTCGCCGCCGGACTGGGCGGCGCCGACAGAATCAAGGATTTTGACAGCTTAAGGGAATATCTCAAAAGAATACAGTACCTTAAAAACCGCATAGAACAGGAGGACAAAAACATCGTCTTCGCTGTATTCAAGGACGGATCCCTGAGAAAAAGCAACAACAATCAAAGAATCCACTGGAATAAAATGAATACCACCCTGTCGGAGGACTACAACTTTCTGCTGTACTTTGACGGCCAAAAGGTCTACGGAATAAAGGACGGGCAGTATGTGCCCTTTTACGATGATCAAAACTACACAGAGCATTTCGCCTATACCTTCAACCGGCAGATACCCGGCTACAGCAGCGGCCTCGTCCAGGCCATGGCCGAGCGCCTGGAGGTCTATCTCGCCGTCCGGAGGGAACCCACCGAATACCATCTTTCCCACGCACCTGTGGGAACCTCCTCGACCATTGACATCGGCTTCAGCCTGCCCAGTGTCGCGGCCAATCAAAATATCCGCATAGCCCTCTATCTATACGCTGCGTTTGCAGTGCTGGGACTGGTGTCTCTTCTGGTTTATCTGCTGCTGCGCAGGGACAAGACCGCTGCCGACCAATGGCTTGCCCAAAAGACAGCCAGAATACACCTGGAATGGAAGCTGCTGCTGTGCCTGAGCGCCGCCGTGGCCCTCATCGCCTTGTGTGTAAAGCCATCCATCCCGGATTTTTGGCTGATTGTCCTCTGTTTCCTGTTGTTTTGTCCGTTCTATCTGCTGTGCAATGAAATACGATACCAGAAGGACAGCCTGGAAAACAGCTTTATCGCCCAGATATACGCTGGAAATCTGCGTTATCCGGTCAGCCGGAGATTTTCCCGGATATTTTTGCTCCCTGTCGCAGAAGCGGCGCTGATGTTGGCGGCTGCGGTTGGAGCGACATCGTTTGCCGTGACCCGCCATGCGGATAAGCTGTTGATTGTTCTTTTGCCCTGCGCCATCGCCTTTCTGGTTCTGCTGGCCTCCCTGCTGCTGGGGGCCAGGCACACCGGAAAAACCGCCGTCCAACTGGAGGCGGTGCTGGACCAGCTCCACTGTATGAGTCAGGGCGAACCGGTCCGGCCCCTGCCCGCCGTCCCGGACGCGGACCTTTGGGAGGCCATGGACGATCTCAACCACATCCAGCAAGGCTTTGAGACCGCTTTGCAGGAGACCATCCGCAGCGAACGGATGAAGGTGGAGCTTATCACCAACGTATCCCACGACATCAAAACACCCCTGACCTCCATTGTCAGCTATATCGACCTGATGAAGCAGGAGGAGCTCTCCCCGGAGACAGCGGACTATGTCAGGATTCTGGAGCAGAAAACCCGCCGCCTCAAGGAGATGTTCCAGGATTTATTCGACATCAGCAAGGCGGCCACCCACCAGCTCCCGCTGAAGGAGGAGCGGCTGGATTTCGGCAAGCTGATGCGTCAGACCCTGGCGGACATGGACGATCGGATTTCCGCTTCCCCCTTTATCATCCGGACGGATATCCCTGAAGCTCCCGCGCCCATCCATGCCGACGGGCAGCGGCTATACCGGGTGTTCCAGAACCTGATAGAGAATGCCCTGAGCTATTCCCTGGAGGGGTCCAGGATATACATCACGCTGAAGGAGGAGAACGGGTGGTTTACAGCGGCGGTGAAGAACACCTCAAAGACGGAGCTGCCGGACGGGGTGGATTTTACCGAGCGGTTTGTCCGCGGGGACGAAAGCCGGACTGACGGCGGGAGTGGTCTGGGGCTGTCCATCGCCAAGAGCTTTACAGAGGCCTGCGGCGGAACCCTTCGGGTTACCACAGACGCCGACCTGTTTACGGCGGAGGTAAGCTTTCCAAAGGCGGAGAAGACAGGGACGGCGCTCTGCCCGGAAACCCCATAAAACTGAAAAAGGCAGAAAAAGGCCGGGCATTCCCAAAAAGCAAGGGAACGCCCGGCCCTAATTCATCCGGCGGATGGTACTACCACCGGTTCCGGTTCTGCCGGTAATACTTGCGGAAGTTGCGCTGCACGTCGTTGCCGCGGCGCATCTTGATGCGGTACCAGATGTCCGGTCCAAAGAAGATAAAGAAGTTGACCAAGGAAGCGATAACGGCGGCACGGCTGGCCCAGCTGCCGAAGATAAGGCTTATGGCGAACAGTGCCCAGTCCAGGTAGGCCAGATATTTCATTTTGATGGGAATGAAAAAGAAGAGCAGCACCTCATGGTTGGGGAACAGGTAGGCAAAGGCCAGGAATAGGGAGAGGTTCAGGTAGTCGTTGGAGCCGTAGCCGGTGATGAGCCCGGCGATCATACAACCCAGCACACCGAAAAGGTAGTACACGTTAAAGCGGAAGGTCCCCCAGACCTTCTCCAGGGTGCTGCCGATGAAGTAGTAAAAATACAGTCCAAGCACCAGGGTCAGCACCGACGAGGAGGGGGGAATAAAGATAAAGGTAAGCAATCTCCAGACCTGCCCCCGCATCACCAGCGCTCGGTTGAGGGCAAAGTAGCCTGACAGTGGAATGCCCAGTACAATGTCAAAAATAGCGACAAACAGCATGGTTGTCACAATATAGAGCATTAAATTGGGGATACCGAGCCTGCCGTATTTCCGTTCCAGTTTATCCAGCCAGTTCATAAAGCTTCCAACTCCCTTTTTCCTGCGGCAATTTGTGTATATTGTTGGCATGAGATGAAATAATGATACCACACTTTACCCGGCTTGAAAAGATTTTCCAGGGAGAATAAAATAATTTTACATTTACACGGCTATGCCGTCAAAAACGCCAGCTCCTCCTTGGTCAGGTTCGGCTGCAAGGCCCGGTTAATCCCCGCCGAAAGCATCGCCGCCCCTCTGGCGGAAAGCTGGTCTATCTCCTTGGGCGTAACCAAAAATCCCTCCATCTGCCGCCTCTCTCCCGCCTCCACTTCCCCCGGCAGGGCGCCCAGCAGCGACGACGCAAACACATACGCCTCACACACCGTGGGAATCCCCAGGGAAAACACCGGCGCCTTCAGCGTCGCCTCGTTCAGCTCCATCCTCCGGTTCATCGCCCCGGCCCCTGGTGCAATGCCACTGTCCGAAAGCTGCACCGTGGTCCCCAGCCTGGCGGTGTCCCCCGCAGCCAGGGCGTCCACCACTATCACCGCCCCCGGCCGGAACCGCTCGGTCACCGCCGCCGCCAGCTCCGCGCTCTCCAGCCCCGTCTGGCCCAGCACGCCGGGGGCCAGCACCGCGCAGGGCCGGAGGGAGCGGAAAAATTCCGGCTCCAGCCCGGTCAGATGCCGCGTGGCCAGTATTCCGGCGGCGGTTTTGGGGCCGAGGGAATCAGCCGTCAGGCCAGGATTCCCCAGCCCCAGGGTCAGGACCATCCCCTCCTTGGGGAGCATCTCCCGCAGATACTCCGCCAACAGCGCCGTCCCCGCCTCCATGGCTTCCCCGTCCCCCTTCCACAGCGGGGGCAGGGTCATGGTGATGTACCTGCCGATGGGCTTTCCCAGTGCCTTGGAGCCCTCCGCGGACAAAACCTCCACCTCCTCCACCGGGACCCCCTCTCTGTCCCTTCGGGAAAATCTGACGCCCTTTGGCAGGCTGTTTTGCTCCGGTTCGATTGTCTCCACCGCAAGGTCTGTTCTTACATTTTTTACCATCATCAGCACTCCCTTCCAAAAATTTCTGCCGGATACACTCCGGCAAAAGCAAAGGCTTCGTTTTTTTAAATATGGACAAACCCGGAAGGAATATACCTGATATTTTTTACAAAGCTTTTTTCAAAAAAATCTGTGAAACGGTTGCAATTTCCAAGAAATTGTGCTAAGATATTATGGTAAGCGTTCCGTGCAAAGGAGGTGTAAAGAGTATGCCGAATATTAAATCCGCGAAAAAGCGTGTCAAAGTGACCTCCGCGAAGAATTTGCAGAACAAAATGCTGATGTCCAACCTGCGCACTGTCATCAAAAAGGCGGAAGCCGCCATTGTCAATGATGACGACAACAAGGCTGAGGTTGTGCAGTATGCAGTAAAGCGTATCGACCAGGCGTGCGCAAAGGGCCTGATCCACAAGAACAACGCTGCCAGAAAGAAATCCGCCCTTGCGTGCAAGGTGGCAGGCTGATCTGGTTCTATAAACAAGGCGAACAGTCAGAGGGACAGCTTCGGGCAAGGCCGGAGGCTGTCCTTTTTGGCAAATGTCAGCTTATAGACTCTGAGAAAGGAGGCGGAAGCCATGCCGGATATCCGGCCCATCTCCGACCTGCGCAGCCGGTTCGCGGAGATTTCCCGGCTGGCCCACCAAAGCGGCGAGCCGGTCTTTCTGACCAAAAACGGATACGGCGACCTGGTGGTGCTCAGCGTGGAGGCTTACCAAAAGCTGGTCAATCAGCTGAAGCTGCAAAATACCCCCCCCCCATCGGAAAATTCCCTCAAAAACGAATAGCCAAGGGGACAACAGCCCTGAACTTTCCAGATTGCCAGAAAGTTCAGGGCTGTCGTTTTGGTTCTGCGCCATTGGCCCCGTCGGGGGCTTTATCAGGTGATGGGCGCGGGATTGAAGAAGCACATGTAATTGTACAGCTTCCAGTGCTCTGCCCAGCTCTCCTTCTTTCCGCTGGCCACATCCAATATGAAGTTGAACAGCTCGGTCCCTACCTCTGGTATCGTCGCGTCGCCTGTGGCAATGGTCCCCGCGTCAATGTCAATCAGGTCCGGCCACTGCTCCTTCAGATTCGTCCTGGAGGATACCTTCACCACCGGGGCGGCCTCCAATCCATAAGGCGTCCCACGCCCGGTCATAAACACCTGCAACGTGATGCCGGAGGCCAGCTGGCAGGGCCCGCATACAATGTCGCTGGCAGGGGTGGCGGCGTAAATCAGCCCCTTTTTGGTGGGCCGCTCCCCAGGGGAAAGCACCTCTACAATGGGCGAGGTCCCCGACTTGGCAATAGATCCCATGGCCTTCTCCACGATGTTGGAAAGCCCGCCTTTTTTATTGCCGGGGGTGGGGTTGGCGCTCCGGTCCGCGCCGCCCAGCTCCAGGTAACTGTCATACCACTTCATTTCTCCGGCCAGCTTGCGGCAGGTTGCCTCGTCAACCGTCCGCTCTCCCAGCAGATATACGCCGTCCCGGACCTCAGTCACCTCGGAAAACAGCACCGTCGCACCTCCGCCCACCAGCAGGTCTGATGCGTACCCCGCCGCCGAGTTGGCCGTAATCCCGGAAAAGGCGTCGCTGCCTCCGCACTGCATCCCGATGATAAGGTCGGAAAGGGGCAGCGTCTCCCGCCTTCTCTGGTTCAGCCGCTTCAGCTTGGTTTCCGCCAGGGCCATAATGGCCTCCACCTGTGCGCCAAAGCCCTTGTAGTCCTGGAGAATCAGCACCGTGTCCGGCCCCAGCCGGTCGGTGATACGGTCCGGCGTCAGCTTTTCACAGCCCAGCCCCACAACCATCAGCTCCCCGCCGAAGTTGGGATGCTTGCACATGTTGGCAATCTGCCGGATGGGTACCTTGGCTTCCGGCGCATTGATGGCAACCCCGCAGCCATAGGCGTGGGTGACAGCCACCACCCCGTCCACATTGGGGTATTTGGGGAGCAGCTCCTCCCTGATTCGCTTCACCGCCGCCTCCAGAACCCCGGCGACACACTGAACCGTGGTGACAATTCCCAGCAGGTTCCGGGTCCCCGCGAAGCCCTCCGCGTTGCGGTAGCCCTCCCAGGTAGCGCGCTCCGGCTTGGGGAGATCGGTACGGATGTTGACCCCCCACTTCATCTCGTCTACACTGGGTGGCGTGGGGAGGGCGAGCATATTCTCGTTGATCCAGTCGCCCTTCCGGATATCGTTGATGGCATAGCCCAGGGTGACGCCGTACCGAATGATGCTGCCCTCTGCCGGAATATCGCACAGGGCGATTTTGTGCCCCTGGGGGATATCCGTTTTGGCCACAACCCCCGGCATGACCTCCGAACCGGCGGAAACCCGGTCCACTGTGATGGCGACATTGTCCTCGTCCTTGATTTTTATGTACACCGGACGCTTTTTTGCCCTTTCGCTGCCCATACCTTTACCTTCTTTCTATACATTTTTTTCCAAGACTATAAGAAACCCCTAGTTCCTATTGCTTCTTCAGATATTCCCGCGCAAACTCCGCCACCTTTTTCACGCTGCCCGGCGCGTAGGCGGGCTCCAGCCCGGCCTGCCTCAGCGTATCCGGATAGCTTCTGATTCCCCCGGAAATACACAGCTTCTCATAGGAATTCCATGCCCCCTTGGGGTCGGTCTGCATCCGGGCAAACAGCTCCATGGCGCACATCTCCGACAGGGAATAGCTGATCACATACCTGGGGAAGCTGTAAATGGCCATATTTCGCAGCAGGGACGCGCCCTGCCGGATGTAGTCCTCCAGCTCGCCGTTATCCAAACCCGGCTCATATTCCCGCTCAATTTCCTCATAGGCGGCGGCAATTTCTTCAAAAGAAGCGTCCGGATGGGTATACAGCCAGGTGTTGGTCTCGTGGATGGAGCAGTACTTGGCGATTTCCACCAATGCCTCCCGGAAATGTCCCCTTCGGAATTTCTCCGCGTCTTTGCCGAAAAACTCCCCGGCATAGGGATAGGCGAACAGCTCCATGGTCTTGGAGGGAATCTCCACCGCGTCCAGGGCCATTTCCTTGAAGATATCCGGGTATCCCTGCTCTTCGGTGAGATACGCCTGCCAGGCGTGGCCGATCTCGTGGGTGAACACCGCCACATCCGAATCGGTGCCGTTGCAGTTGCCGAACACATAGGGCAGGCATCCCTTTTTCAGCGTGGTGCAGAAGCCCATCCCCGCCACCTTGTTGGGGGAGGCGGTCACATCCAGGCTTTCCGATTCCACCATCCTGCGGAAAAACGCCCCGAATTTCGTGGAAAGGCCATCGTACATCTTTTTGGAGGCCTCGGTCAGGTATGCCGCATCCCCGGCAGGGCGGGCGTTGCCGTCCCGGAAGCGGACCGGAAGGTCGTAGACCATCAGCTTGTCTACCCCCAGCTCCCGGCGCTGCTCCTCCCGCAGCTCCCGGAGCAGCGGAACCAGGTCGGTCTTTACCTGCCCACAGAAGGCGGTCAGCTCCTCCTCCCCATAGCCCCGGCGGAAAAAGCTGAGGTTGGCGTAATCCAGATAGCTGTCAAAGTCGTTGGCCTTCGCTATCTTGTGCCGCAGCTCCACCAGCTCCAGCAGCATGGGGGCAAACTCCTCCTTTTTCTCCAGGAAGGCTTCAAAGGTAGCCCTTCGGGCGTCAATGCGGGTCTGCCGGTCCGGGCTTTCAAAAAGGGCGTACATCTCCCCCTCCGAGCAGTCCCTGCCCTGGAAGGGGATCTTCACCATCGCCTTTTTCTGCTGGTACTGGTTCACCAGTTCGCTCTCCCTGGCCATCAGCTCCAGCCCGGAGGAAAGCAGCCTGGCCTCCCGCTCCAGGCGTGGACGGTATTCGGGGCCGAATTTCTTCTCCAGCTCCGGCAGAAAGGGACTTTCCAGCAGGGCGTTTGTGTAGGGTGCCTGTTCCAGGGTGGCGCAGCCCGCGCTCTCCCGCTGAATGGCCTCTGCGTAAAACTGGTCGGTGCAGTCCAGACTGGAGCGGATGTAGGCCAGGGTCATCTGATGCCCTGTCTCCTCCAAAAGGGCGTCGCACTGTCCAATGATTTCCAAAACCTCCTCCACGGAGGACGCCGACTTTATTTTCTCCGTAAACCCGTTCAGCTTCTCCTGAATGGCGGGAAAATCGTTGGGAACATAGGGCAGCTTGGAAAATTGATAGCTTTCCATTTGGTCTCACACTCCTTTTCTGTTTCCGTGATTTGGATATTAACATTATACTATACCTCCCCTGCAAAGGCAAGACAGCGGAGCTGCATGCGTTTAAAGATAAAACGGCATTTTATCCACCTTTTTCCGCTGCTCAAAACCCTTTTTTACCTTTATTGGGTACATATATGCAAGTTTTATCAGGGGACAAGTCAAAAAAATTTAAATTTTTTGTTTACAAACGTCTGATTTTCTGCTATTATGTAAAATAAGTTAGTAGAGGCGCAAAGGGAAATAGTACCCGCCGGAGGAGACATCCGGTGATGGCGGTGAAAGGGAACTTTGCCGAAGCGGCCGTCAGGTATGGCGGCAGGCTGGGACATACGGGAATACCGTGTGGACTCCTGTGCGAACACACAGAGGAGCTATTGATTGCAGTCTGCTCAAAAGGGAGTTTGCATCATCAATAGATGCAGGCTCTTTTTTTCATGCAACGGACGCAGGACAGGCTTCTGTGACAGCGGTCCCATAGAAACGCGGTTATCGCGAAAAGAAAGAGGAGTAGTTATGTCCACCCAAAGCGGCGCCCCGGAAAAGAAAAAATTCAGGCTGAAGTTCCCCCATCCGGTTGTACTCATGTTTGTCATTGTGCTGATCCTTTCCCTGCTCAGCTGGGTTATCCCCGCCGGACAGTACGAAATGGTAAAGGATGTCAACAGCGGACGCATGGTCGTTGACCCAAACAGTTATACTGTCGTGGATAAAAACCCCATCACTCCCTTCAAATTCCTCATGTCCTTCCCCCAGGGCATGACCGCTGCCGCTGAGATCACCTTCTTTATTATGATCACCGGCGCGGCGTTCGGCATCATCACCGCCACCGGCGCTATCAACGCGGGCATCGCAAGGCTTGCCCACACCTGCCGCCACATGGAATACCTAATGATTCCCCTGATTGTCCTGGTGTTTTCCATCGGTGGAGCCACCTTCGGTATGTCTGAGGAAAATATCGTGTTTGTCCCTATCGGCATCGCCCTGGCCACCGCCCTGGGCTTTGACGCCATGGTGGGTACGGCCATTGTGGTTATGGGCGCTGCGGTGGGCTTTTGCGCCGGGTTTATGAACCCCTTTACCATCGGCGTGGCCCAGTCCATTGCGGAGCTGCCCATGTTCTCCGGCCTGCTGTACCGGGGCATTATCTGGGCGGTGCTGTGGGCTGTCACCTCCGCGTTTATCATCCTCTACGCCAAGAAGATCAAGGCTGATCCCACCAAGAGCTACCTTTACGGAGAAAATGTCCAGCGGGACAACATTGACCTGGACAACATCCCCAAAATGACCCTTCGTCAAAAGCTCATTCTCATTGCCGTCGCCGCCGGCTTTATCTTCCTGGTATTCGGCGTTGTCAAGCTGGGCTGGTATATCACCGAAATTGCCGCCCTGTTCCTGGGAATGGGCATCATCGCGGGACTGATCAACGGCTACAAGCCCGCCGAAATCTGCGATAAAATGCTGGCGGGCGTCACCGATATCGCCACTGGTGCTATCATGTGCGGCATCGCTCGCGCCATCCTCTTTGTCATGGAAGAGAGCATGATCAAGGACACCATCATCCACGCCCTGGCGGACTCCATCTCCTTCCTGCCCAAGTCCATCTCGGTGCTGGGAATGTATATGGTCCAACTGATTGTCAACTTCCTGGTCCCCTCCGGTTCCGGCCAGGCCGCCGCCACCATGCCCATCATGACCCCCATCTCCGATGTTCTGGGCATCAACCGTCAGGTTGCGGTTCTCTGCTTCCAGTTCGGTGACGGCTTTACCAACAACATCCTGCCGGTTTCCGGCGTGCTGATGGCCACCCTTTCCGTCGCTAAAATCTCCTATGAGAAATGGTGCAAATTTGTCGGCAAGCTGGTGCTGATATGGATTGCCATTGGCGCGGTGTTTGTTCTGGTGGGCAACGCCATCAACTATGGTCCCTTCTAAACCATACAAGTCCTTCAACAAATGTTGGCGGCCTTTCCCAACCGGAAAGGCCGCCTTTGCCTAAAACAGTAAAAAGGAGTGTCACAGATATGTCTGAGATTTTTTCATCTGTCCAGCAAGCCGCCGAAGCCCTGAGGCCGGAGCTGACCGCGGTCAGCAAGGCGATTTTTGACCACCCGGAGCTGGGCAAGGAGGAGGTCTTCGCCTCCGGCCAGCACTGCGCCCTGCTGGAGAAGTACGGCTTTGCCGTGGAAAAGGGGTTTATGGGCATTGAAACCGCCTTTAAAGCGGTCAAAAAAACCGGAAAACCCGGCCCTACCATCGCCTTTTTGGCGGAATACGATGCATTGCCGGGCATCGGCCACGGCTGCGGCCACAATATCCTGGGGGCCACCAGCGTTGGGGCAGGCATTGTCTCCGCAAAGATTCTGGAAAACATTGGCGGAACGGTTGAGGTATACGGCACCCCCGCCGAGGAAACCGACGGCAGCAAGGCCGCCCTTGCCGACGGCGGAGCCTTTGACAAGGTGGATGCGGCCCTGATGACCCACCCCAGCGACTGCTACTACAGAAGCGGCCCCTCCCTGGGGATTGTGCCGCTGCGGTTTGAATTCTTTGGCAGGACCGCCCACGCCGCCGCCTGCCCGGAGGAGGGGATCAACGCCCTTCACGCCTGTATCTCCCTGTTCAACAACATCAGCGCCCTGCGGGAGCACTTCCAGCCCGACGCCAGGGTCCACGGGGTCATCAAAAAGGGCGGAGAGGCGGCAAACGTAGTGCCGGATTACACCATGGCCGAGTTCTATGTCCGGGCCGATAAAAAGAGCTACCTGGAAAAGCTGGTAAACCAGGTGAAGGCCTGCGCCGAGGCTGCCGCCCTCTCCAACGGGGCCACGGTGAAGATTACCAACTTTGAAGCCTGCTACGACAACATGATTACCAACGAAACCCTTTCCGACCTATTCACCGAAAACCTGCTCCAGGCAGGGGTCCCGGAGGTGGGAGAGGCACGGCCCTCCAAGGGCTCCTCCGACGCGGGGAACGTCAGCCAGAAATGCCCCATGATTCAGCCCTACTTCTCCATCAGCGACCACGGAAAGGTTCCGGGGCACACCAGGGATTTCGCGGCCTGCACCCTCACCGGTTACGCCAACGACCAGATGATTTTAAATGTCCGCGCCTTTGCCATGACCGCCTACCAGCTGGCGACAAAACCGGAGCTGCTTCAGCAGGTAAAGGATGAGTTCAAAGCGGCTATGGAAAACAAGTAAACCGAAAGTCATAAAAATATGATATAGGACTGGGGAGCGTCTTCTAAAAGGAGCGCTCCTGTCGTCCTTTTATGGGGGAAAGCTATGTTTAGATTGATGGAGCCCTCCAAAGGGGAATTGTCCGCATGTGCCGGTGTCTACCTGTCCGCCTATGGCGGGGAACCGTGGAAGGAAGTGTATGAAAAGGGAAAGATAGAGGCCTATCTTGCCGGATTCTGCGGCCAGGATGGGAGAAAATGCCTTGCGGCGGAGGAAAATGGGGAGATTATGGGGGTGGCCCTGATTCTGGTCGTCCCCAGTATAGACGCTCCCTATTTCAGGATTGAGGACTTCTGCGTCTCAGCCGAAAAGCAGAGGATGGGTTATGGTACCCTGTTTATGAAGGGGATTTTAGAGGAGGCGAAAAAGGAGGGCTGTGATTCGGTTCTTTTGGGGACCCAGAGGGGGTTTCCATCCCACCGGTTTTACCTGAAAAACGGATTTACCGAAATCGATTCGGTTTTGCTGTATCGTCCCATATAGAAAAGAACAAAAGATTTTCGTTTTTAATCCTTGTCAAATTTTCCTCAATTTGTTATAATGGTTATAGAATATATCGTGAATGGAGTGAGACCTGTGAAAAAATTCTGCGCTCTGGTTTTCTGCACGTTGTTGAACGCGTCCTTCTTTGTCTTTGGATGGCATCTGATACTCAGCGGATACAGCAGTGTGTTCCTGTTCTATATCGCTCCTGTTCTGTCGGCGGCCACCTTTCTGTTTCTGAGCCGGCTCTTTTACAGGCTCATAAGGCTGGACCGGACGGGCCTGTGGCTGACCATGAACATCATGGGGGAATATATGGGCTGGGTCGGGCTTTCTTATTTGACGGAAAGAACCCCTGAGATGATCAAAAACCTTTTGGGATTTATGCGGGTCGTGCTGACCCGGTTCGCTGTGTTTGCGGTTATCTGGGTTGCGATATGGGCGGCGTCGCTCCTCTTACATAAACTGAAGGAGCAGGGAGTAAACTGCCCAAGGCTGCTTTTAAGGGGCGCGGGAATGCTTTTGTGCCTTCTGTCGGTTGGGGCTCTCGGCTTTTCTTACCATTTGCAGCAGCTTCCCGCCGGTGCAGGAATGGGGACCACTCTACTGCTGGTATCGGGTTTGTACCTGGCCGTCTATGTGGCGTTCCAGCTGCACGGCAGGGAAAAGAGGAGAATCGCCCTGGAAGAACACAGTGAATGGAGAAAGGCCGAATGAAAAAATTTTTTGCGGTTGCCGGCGCATCCCTGCTGAACGGTTTCTACTTCATACTGGGCTGGATTCTGCTGTTAGGCGGCTTCCGGAACACCTTTCTGTTTTATGTAAACCCGGTTTTGTCCGCGGTCACCTTTTTATTTTTGGGGAGTCTGTTTTACCGGCATCTCCGGCTGAGCCGGGTACCGCTGTGGTTCTGCATGAATCTGCTGGGGGAGGCAGTCGGCTGGACGGGGCTGTTCCTGCTTTCCCCTGAAATGCTTCAAAACCTTACCGGAGTATTCTTTATCCTGTTTGTCCGGATATTTATGTTTGCCATTGTCTGGGTCATTACGGGAATCCTGTGGCTGATCTTCCGCCGGCTGCGGAAATGGGGAGAAGGCCGGGACAGGGAGGTGGTGCGCCAGTCTATGGCGGAGCTATCCTCCCCTTCTGACACTCCCGCCAAAAAGGGAAAGGGAAAAAACGAAAAGCTGTCGGACTGGCTGAAAACCGCCGGAATCTGCTTGTGCGGCCTGTCGGTACTGTTGATGGGCTACTCCTTTTACTTTACCATGCAGGAGCGCCCTGCCGAGGCATATGAGGACAAGGGAATATACACCTTTAAGGCCAGCACCGTTCACCCCACCCAGAAGCAGGTCCGCACCTATGCGGGAAACAACCGCACAAGAACCACCACCCAGACGGTTTACATTGTCACCTATAAAACCACCGAAAAAAGCGGCTATCAGTGGAAGGAGGAAACCTCCTCTGAATACATCGGAAAGCAGTGGATTAGAGAAGGAAAAACCACCCAGCGCCGGGTGCTCTCCATTAAGGACACCAACACCTATATCACGGTGGAGCCAAAGTACACGGCGGAAAGCTATGTGGCCCACAACCGCCTCCGGTACACCATCATGCTGCTGGTAGGGGGATTGTATGTCATCGGCTATGGGGCATACCAGCTCTACCGGCGGGAGAAGCGACGGATGGCAGAATATGAAGAATACTGAAACAAGCGGTTGACAGATTTTATCAATCCTGCTATACTTTATTTAACATTCCATTACAGCAAAATAATATAAAAAAGAAAGGAAGTCGTCTAATGATTCTTCTCAAGGACAAAGTAGCTATCATTACCGGAGCCAACTCCGGCGTGGGCGCGGCTGCCGCCAAGCTGTTTGCCAGCGAGGGCGCTAAGGTCGTCATCTGCGCCCGCCGCGCGGAACCGCTGGAGGCTGTTGCCGCCGAAATCCGGGCGGAAAACGGAGAGGTTCTCTGCGTTCCCACCGACATTTCCGATAAAGCCAGCGTAGAGGCGCTGGTGGAAAAGACCATTGCCGCCTTTGGTAAGATCGATATCCTGGTAAACAACGCAGGCGTGCTGGACAGCTCCTTTGCTGGAATAGTCTCCTATGATGACGGTGAGCTGCTGCGGATGCTCAATATCAACACAATGGGAACCATGAACTGCATTCGTGCTGTCATCCCCCATATGACCGCAGGGGCCTCGATTGTAAATATCAACTCCATCGGCGGTTCCAAGGGCACAGCAGGTGTAACTTATTCCGCCTCCAAGGCGGCAATCCTCGGCGTGACCAAGCAGATTGCCCTTTGCTATGCTTCCCAGGGAATCCGCTGCAACGCGGTCTGCCCCGGCGGTATCAACACCCCTATGACCAGCGGCATGGACTATTCCAAGATAGACATGTCAGTGATGCAGGCCATCGGAGCCCATACCGACGGCAATATCACCTCCTCCGAGCCGGAAGAGGTGGCAAACGTGGCTTTGATGCTGGCTTGCAGCCTTTCCGCTACTGTGACCGGTCAGGTAATTGTAGCGGATAAGGGCGGTTCTCTGTAATCCACTCCGCACTATTTTTCCCTGAAAAGGGGGCCTGCGCCCGGTATACCGGACGCAGGCCCCCTCGTTTTAACAATCCAACCCCTGCCGCAAAAGGCCGGGACGGCTATTCCTGGTTGGGCGATACTGTGACGCAGACAACCTCCGGACGGTTAAACAGCCGAACCGGGAAAAAGCTGGGCCCCAGTCCCCCGCTGACAATCAGCTTGGGCATATCTCCGTACATTCCCTTGTAGTACTTTGGAAAAAGCCCCTGGTCCGGCGAATACAGCCCGCCGATTCCCGGCAGAACGATCTGCCCCCCGTGGGAGTGCCCCGCCAGCATCAGGTCAAAGCAGAAGTTCTGATAGGAATCCTCCCCGTCCAGGGCAAACCGCGCCGGATAGTGGCAGAGCAGCAGACGGAAGCCCTCCTGCACCTCAAAATCCCCCATGAGGGTTTGGAGGGTCTGCCGGTCAACGGCGCCCTCCATCTCGTCCATCCCCAGAACGGTGACATTCTGTCCCCCCGCCCGGATGGACACCATCTCATTGGACAGGACAATAATCCGGTGGTCTGAAAGGACTTTCCGGAAGGCCGCGAATCCCCTTTTTCCCAGATGATGCTCGTGGTTCCCGGCCACATACAGGACCGGCGCGTAATCGTTGAGGGCGGAAAGGAGCTGTGCTGTTTCCTCCAGCTCCCTTTGGTCCGCATTTCTTCCGTTGACCATGTCCCCGGTCACGGCGATTAGGTCCGGGCCGCAGGACATCACCCCACCGATGAGCTTCTGTTGGCTCTTGCCGAATTTTTTGCCGTGAAGGTCCGAAAGGTGGACAAGCTTTAGGGGGCGTTCCATGTCTGCTTTCATCTCATAGCGCGTAATTTGCAGACAGTTGTTTTCATAGTGATACAGATACCCTCCTGCCGCGGTCAGGGCGGAGAGGGCCCCCAGGAAAACCGCCGTTTGCTTTTTCATCTTCTATCACCTTTTATCCTTTGACATGTGCCGCATCTGTTAGGCACGTTTGATGAAATTGTCGTTGGCCTTTTTCTGGAGCAACTTGGTCAAATCCCGCATCTGGTCAAAGTCCATGTACTCCTTGGGTACCACAATGGTCTTGGGGGCGGTGAAAAATATGATAAAATAATTTTTCAGCTCATAGGCCTTGCTGAGAGAATCCCATTCCATGGGGGTGTAGTCCCCCTTTTCCAGCCCCTCCGCCACCACGTTTGCCTCGCTGAAAATAACGCTCCGGGTCTGGCCCATCATCCCTTCGGCGTTTTTGACAGCCTTTCTGGCGGTCTTTTCCGTTTTATACAGGATATATGCGGTAAAGCCGATGATAAGCACCGCCGAAAGCAGCATATAGTTCAGGTGGTTGGCGATCCCCGTGGCAATGCAGTAGACAATCTCCGCCACCGCAATGGCGGACAGTATCCCCATTCCTATGAGCATAAAGCGATTGCGCAGCAGCACATTGAAGTAAATGGCATACCGGTAATCCTTTGCCGCCACGGTCTTTTTGACTACAATCTTTTCAATATTCATTTTTATTCTCACTGCTCCTGTCTGATTTGTCGGGACGGTTTATGATATCGCCTCTGCTATTTTTCCCAGATGGTCAAAAATATAATCCGGCTGCACGCTGGAGCCCTCCAGGTCCTTCAAGGCCGTTTCGCCGCTGAGAACCAGGATAGAGGTAATCCCGCTGTTAGCCCCCATGGCGATATCGGTGTAAAGCCTGTCCCCCACCATGGCGACCTGACTTTTGTCCACCCCCAGCTTTTCCATCACCGCGTCCACGATATAGTGATAGGGCTTGCCGATAATCTTATCCGGCTCTCTGCCGGTGCAGGCCTTTACAAAGGCAATGATACCGCCGATATCCGGCATGTACCCGCCCTCAATGGGGCAGTTGTAGTCCGGATGGGTGGCGATATACTCCACGCCGTCCCGCACAAAGTCGCACACCTTCCACAGCTTTTCATAGGTCAGGGTGGTGTCGAAGCCGATGACCACAAAATCCGGCCGCTCGTCGGTGAGGACAAAGCCCGCGTCGGCAAACTCCTTTTCCAGGGCAGGGGTTCCGGCCAGGTACACTCTTGCGCCGGGCTTGCGGCTGTTCAGGTGGATGGTCGCCGCCTCTCCGGAGGTAATCACTTTATCCGGCGTCACCTTCAGTCCCATCCGGGCCAGCTTTTCCACATACCGTTCCCGGCTGTTGGAGGAATTGTTGGTGAGAAAGTAAAAGTCCTTATTCTGCTCCGCCAGCTTATCCAAAAACGAATAGGACCAGTCGAAAATCCGGTTGCCCAGGTAAAAGGTGCCGTCCATATCCAGCAGGTAAATTTTAATCTGCTCCAGTTGAACCATGTGATATCATCCTTCCGTTGTCTGCGTTCTTTACCAGTGTAACATATTTTGGAAGAATAATCAATTGAACTGAAACAACAATTCAAGGTTTTAACTATCGTATCCTTAGCCTCTTATTCAAAAGATCCATACAAATTTTAAGAAGATTATTTGGGTAGCTGATTCCAAATGTATTTGACACATTTCTAAAATACAGATATACTGACAATAAAATGAAGAGGGAATTGCCAGAAACAGTATCTCAATAGACTAATAGGACAAAACCGCACCCGCCATATTTACGGCAGATGCGGTTTTTCCTGACTTTAGGTTCCCCTTACAGCAGGCGCGCCTCCTTCAGCGCGGCGGTGACCTGATCCTTCTCCTTCTGCTTAATCGGCATAACCGGCTGGAGCATCAGGGGCGAGGAAAATATTTTTCTTTGGTACAGCGCTTCCTTCATGCGGGCATGAGCCTCCCCGGAGGGCTGCCCCACCCCGTAGATGGCCTCAGACATGGGGGCGATGTATTTGTCCAGCTCCAGAGCTTTGGCGTAATCACCGGCCTTGATTGACTTCCACGCTTCGGTAATCAGCTCCGGGATACACCCCGCAAAGCCAATCAATGCGCCATCCACATGGCCTGCAATCATGGACGTGACCAGATATTCGTCATGGCAGGTGATGATGGAGAGGTCCGGAGCGGATTTCCGCAGAAGGCGGATATCCCGCTCGTAAACCGCTTCCTGCCTGGTTCCGATTTTCAGCGCCTTGACATTGGGAATCTTGGCAAGCTCCGCAATCAGCTCCGCGTCGTAATATGCCTTGGTGATATAGGGATACTGGTGGATGATAATGCCGATGTCGATGGCCTCCGCCACCTTCCGGAAATGGTTGATCACCGCTTCCCTGGTCATGCCGAACCGCAGCCAGATGTGAGGCGGCATCAGCAGGATACCGTCCGCCCCCGCGGCCTGAGCGGCCTGGGCCTCTTTGATGGCGGTCAGGGTCCCCTCGGAGCATACGCCGGAGATGACCAGCACCTTGTCTCCAATTTCATCTGCCACAATGCGTGTGACCTGGACACGCTGCTCCAGGCTCAGGGAGGTGATTTCCCCAGTATGGCCGTTAGTGACAACCCCGCCAATCTCGTCAAAGCTTGCCAGCCAGGAGGCGTAACGGCGCAGCTCAGGCTCGTTTACGGTGTAATCGTCGTTGAGGGGGATGCACATTGCGGGAAATATGGTTTTCCAACTGGTTTTCTTTGCCATTTGCTGTTTCTCCTTTTCGTTTTGTTGTATGGACGGCGCAACGCTTACGGCAGGTCAATCTCAAATACCTGTGCGTGACCGCTGGCGTCGGAGGTGTAGGCCACCTTCCTGTCATCCGGACTGAAGCGGGGATGGGGATGGGTGTGCTGGGGAGCATAGGTTTGGATTGGCCCGTTGTCGTAGGGAAAGGGTCCATTCCAGTGGGCACCCACACAGGTGGCCTCCGGTCTGCATAGGAGCTGGGTGCTTCCATCGGAAAGGTTTAGGAGAATCAGACCGTTGTCGGGGAAATTGGTGTCCGCTATCATCATGGAGCCTGCATGGTTGGCAATGGCATGCCAGGCGTTAAAGTCAGCTATGCGCTTTACCTCCCCCGTATCGGCATGAACCCGAAGGATGCCGTGGGGCCAGTCCACTAGCGACAGGGAACGGCTTCCCGGAATCCAGGACTCGTGGGTAATCCACTGCTTTTCCGCCTGATTTCGTTTGAAGATACGCCTGCGCTCTCCGGAGGCCCGGTCCAGAATCCACACCCTATCGGTAAGGGGCCCAGCGCAGAAAAGCAGATTGCTGTCCTCCGGGCAGAACTGCATATGGGAAACCATATCACAGGTGCATTCCCTTTTCCAGCTCCCCTTCCGGCTGTCAAAGACCAGCACGGAATACCCCTCGTCCGAGACGGAACGGATGGCCCAGAAGCGGTCATCGGCGCTGAGGGCCGTTGTCCCAGGGGTCAGGTTGTTGGTCCCCGGATTGACCTTTCCACCGCCAAGGGCCGTCAGGTCCCTGGCGGTCAACAGCGTTTCGGCCTTTCCGGTCTCTACCTCGGCCCGCATGGCGCAGCCGTCCGCCACATAGTAGACAAATTGTCCGTCCCCGCTGGGATGTACCGACCACTCATTCAGCTCTCCCACCTGAGAAAGCTGTTCAATGACGTCCTGCTGCCGGTTATAGGCGAACACCTGCGGGGTTCCCGTCCGGTGGGAGACAAAGTACAGCCGTTTCATCGCCCTGTCATAGGCCGGGATAAGAAAAAAGGGATGATGGTTGACAGCCGGAAAATCGGTGATCTGGGTGACAGCGCGGCCGGTTGCCCGGTCAACAATCTGCCGGCGCTCTGATGGATAAATCTGCTTCATCTTCTGACACTCCTCACGGCTTGGGAGCCTTGTAGCCCAGCACAGCCTCGATATCCAGGGGATCAAAGCCCAGGCGTTTCCGCAGTCCCTCCAGAACGATATGGTCGGACTCAATATCCCCTTCCAGGGGCAGCCTGATCCGTTTGCCCTCGTTGATGATGGACTCCCGCGCGGCGATTTCCATCATCAGGGACATCAGGGCATCCTGCTCGTCAAATTCGCTGTCCCGCAGCCCCCGTATCTGGAGGGCAAAGTCGATGATATGGCCCGCCACACAGACCCCATATTCGGGGAAATAATGGTCGGAGCGCGCGCCAATCTGGATGGGATTGTCAAAGCGTATCTCTCCGCCGGGAATCTGCGCCCGCACCCCCATATAATAGCCATCCTCGTTGTAGAACCGCTCCACCTTGGAGATGTAGTTGGGGTTGGCAGGGCGGATTGCATCGGTGAGGACTGTAGTATCCCCGTACATACAGCGGCGGATTTCAGCGGTCCACTCGCTGTGGACCCCCTTCCCCACCTCGACCCGCTTGTTGTTGTCCAGGATATAGTGGGTAGGAGCTGCGTATCTGCCGCCCTGCTGGACCAGTGTTCCCATGGTCCCATGCCACTCGGTGAATCCCGGACGCACCTGACGCCCCAGCATTCCCTTGATGTTGGCGGCCTGATCTATGACTGTGAGGCCGCTGGGAAAGCTGATGTACCGGGAACGGAAGGTCTCCGAATCGTGGAACCTTTGGGGGGATTCATAGTAGGGCATGGTGGGCATGGTGTGCTCAAAGGCGCTGATCCATTCCGGATACTCCCCCGCGAACACAGTCCAGCGGGAGTTGTTGTGATAGCCGGTGTGGTCGTTATAGGTGAAAATGCGCTTGATGTCGCCGATATAACCGCTGTCCCGCAGGGCGCGGGCAAAGCTGTCGATGGGATAGCGGAAAAAGTTCTCCCCCACCCGCGTGTACACATGATTCTCCTTTGCCTTTTGAATCATATCCCGCGCCTGAAGGACAGTAGCGCACCAGGAGGTTTCGATTAAGTTATGTATCTTGTTCTCGGAGAGGAAAACCGAATAGGCGTGGTGCAGGGGGATAGGTGCCACTACAATGGCTGCCTCCGGGGCCTGCTCCCTGACTGCGTCCTTGATATCGCAATAGGGCCTCGCGCCTATCTTTTCGGCGATAGCGTCGCAGTGCTCCTGTACTGGGTCCACCACCGCAACGATATCCACCCAGGGCTTCAAGCCCTTCATCATAGGGGCATAAATATTCTTAGTGCGGTTTCCCGCGCCAATCAGCACGGTTCTGACAGGCTCGCCGGGCTTTGGCAGTACGTTTACAGACATACTAGACCCTCCTTTGTTTTGATACAGATATAATACCAATAAAAATTCAACAGCGCAATCCGAGTGTGCCGAATTCCGGAATAACCCCTTATTGTTTGGAATGAAGGCGGCGGTATTGAGCGGGGGACATCCCTGTCATTTTGCGGAAAACGGTATAGAAGTGCTTCTCACTGTCATATCCTACCTTTTTGCCGATCTGCTCCACCGTCAGGCCGGAGGTTGTCAGACATTTTTTGGCCGTTTCAATTCGCAGGCGTATGGAGTAGCCGCTGAAGCTCTCCCCTGTCTCCCTCCGAAAAAGCCTGCTGAAATACTGGCTGGAAATGTGCAGGGCATCCGCCAGCTCCTGCTGGCTCCTTCCGGGGTTTTCCTTTAAAAGGGCTTTTGCCTTTTCCACAACACTTTCCTTGTTGTTTTCACAGAGCTTGGCAAGGAATACATGCAGTCGCTCCCGCATAAACCGGGCCATATTTTCCCGGCTGCGCTCCTTTGCCAAAAGGAGCTCGCCGTAAAGAAGATAGTTAAACTCCTCGGACATATTGGGTTTAGAGATATGCTCGTAAAAGTGCTTATAGACGCTCATACATACGGAGCTGTACCAGGCGGCGGCAATTTCCTCCGCATTTTTCTGAGAAGCAAGCTTGTCATCCAGCCGGTTCAGCGCCTTGTCCAACCGGTCCCTGTCAAAAAAGGCAATGGCATTGTTGATCTCCTCCAGCTCCCCGTTTGAGGGCGTTTTCAGACTTTCACCCGGATGGGAAACCTCCTCAAAGGACAATGCCTGGGATTCCCTTCTCCCGCTGCGCTTGATGTGGACAATATAAAGCTGACGCAGAGCGTCCCCCAGATAATCAAGTCCCTCAAACATGGAGCTGACGTTGATTTCCACCCTGTCGGACAGTTCGGGGGGAAAGCGCCGCTCCTCGTCCCACTGGGCAAGGCACAGTATTTCCGAGGCCCTTACATAGATAGAGAGAAGGCTTTGTCCGAACAGCTCCTTGACCTGCCGGGCAAGTTCCTTGGAAACCGCCTCCCCCCTGGGGAGAAAATGATACAGCGCCATCTGCTGATGAAAGGTTTTCAGCAGCTTTTCTCCGTTGACGGCCCGTATAATTACCGAGGCATTTTCACTGCATGCCTCCAGAGTGCGGCCGGCCTGTTCGTCCAGCATCAGCTCCACGGTTTTCAGCGCGGCGAACAGCTCGTCCTTTTCCACCGGCTTTAACAGATAACAGACTGCCTGTATCTCTATTCCCTGCCGGGCATACTCAAAGTCGTCGTATCCAGTCAGCAGAATAATGGGGATATCGTTTTTCATCCCGCGCACCGTCTTACAGAAGGAAAGTCCGTCCATAGCGGGCATACGGATATCCGTAATCACCGCGTCGGGCCGTTCCCGCTCCAGCAGCTCCAAGGCCTCCTGTCCATTACTCGCGCAGATAAACCGGTCAAACGCCACATCCATTCCCTGGATCATCATCTGAATTCCGTCAAGGATAATCTTGTGATCATCCACCAGCATCAGCGTATACATACAAAAAACACCTCACATATCACACCCGGTCGTGGATAAGAAACGGAGGGTGAAAACATATTCGACGCCTTCCAACAGGACAGCCGGCCATAAACGCATCAGGCCGGCTGTCTCTGTCCGGATGGAGTGCCGGGTTAAAGCAGGACCATCACTGTCATCCTATTTCTTCATGTAGCTCAGGTCAAGGTCCTCGCTGTACTTGGCCTCAATGCTGGCCTTATTCTGGAAATAGCTGTTGATATGCTCGTCCAGCGTCCCCTGACCAAGGGATTCCAGCTGATCCATCATGGCGTTGTACCTGGTCTCCACCTCTGAAGGATTACACATAATGATATCCACAACCGCGGTTTGGTAGTATTCCTTCACCTGGGAGAATATTTTGTTTTCCTGGCTGTCGGAGGCATAGGTCTCCGCGCCGGAGAAGAAGGAGTAGTCCTTGTAATACTGGGCGTTGTGGTCCAGGCTGGCAATCTGGTAATCAGAAGCGCCGATCTTCTTGTGGCGGGCGGTGATATCGCTGTTGCGCCACAGCCAGTAGGCGCCCACACCGTACTGTCCCTTTTTGATGCTGTCGTCGGCCTTATCAATATCGGGCTTCAGAACGGCAATCTTTTCGTTTTCATCATAGGATTCCCAGGAATCCTCCATACCACGGGCGATGTAAAATTGTGCCTGCTCCTGGAAAATAAAATCAAAGAACTGGAGCACCCGTTCCGCATTGGGGTTTTTGATGATAAAGTGATTGAGCACATCGCCGACACCGCCGCCGATGCCGTCGTTGGAATAGGTAATACCCTGATCGGCGTAAGCGCTGGGGGCGTCAATCATGGTCCAGTTCCACTCCGGGTGAACCTTCTGGAGCTCGGTGCTGAACCAGTCGATATTGTCGGAGTCTTGGTTCAGGTTGCAGAACACCATGCCGTTAAACAGCTTGGCCTGCATGGTCTCGGAGGTATCGGTCAGCTCGGCGGGATCCATCAGTCCTTCGTTGTAAAGGGTGTTGACGAATTTGAGCAGGTCCAGGAACTTGGGGCTGTGGAAGTACTTCATGTAGGTGCCGTCCTCCCCGATGTCGTAACGGGAGGCGAGGTCAAACATATTGAATATCTTATAGATCATACGGACATTGCCGTCCCCGTCCAGGCCGGAGTTGCGGGAGGCCTGGACCGGAATCATATCCGGATATTTGGCTTTCGCTTGGCGAAGCATGTCCAACAGTCCGTCCAGTGTAGAGGTGTCGGGAGAGCCCATTTCCTGATAAAGCTGCTCGATAACCGCAACCCCGGCGGCGTTTTTAATCAGCGACGGATCGGCAATCGCCTCCTCGGAATACCACTGACAAGGCAGGCAGTAAATATTCATGGAGTCAAAGGAAATGCGGAACTGAAGCTTTACGTTATCCGGGATGTTGCGCTCCAAAAAGTCGGGGGCGGCGGTTTTCTCCAGTTCGTTGATGGGCCATACCATGTCGTTGGCCACCAGGTCCCGCATCAAGGCAAGGCTGCGCTCGGTGGTGATAACATCGGGAAGGGTTCCGGAGGCCACAATAATCTGGAGCTTGCTGTGGTCGTTATCAGGGGCCATCATCCATTCGATATCCACGTTGGTGTTCTCCATCAGGTACTTGGAGACAGAGTCCTTCCCCCACCACTTGTCAAAGTCAGAGGTGGCGATGCTCTTGTCATAGTAATAGGTAATGGTGACAGGCTCCTTTCCCTCCCAGCTATTGCCGGGTGCCGCTTCAGAAGAGGCGGAGGAGCTTTGGGACTGGGTGCTAGGCGCTGTACTGCCGGAATTTGCGACAGAGCTGGACGAGGAGCTGCCGGCCGGCGAAGAACACCCGCCAGCTGTAGCCGCTATCATGGCGGCCGCCAGAGTTAGCGATAACGTTCTCAGATATTTACGCATGTATTGGAACCTCCTTAAAAAATTTATGGTTGACCGGCACGCGGCGCGTACCGTAAAAACCCGCGTTTGTATCATCCCTTGATGGAGCCTATCATAACGCCCTTGACAAAGTACCTTTGGAGAAAGGGATAGATGCATAAAATCGGTGTGACGGACACCACCATGGTGGCGAACTTAACCCCCTCCGGGTTAAAGGAGTTGTTCTCCAGGTCGGACATCATATCCGAAGCCATCTCTGTTCCTAGGTTTTCCCGGATAATCCGCATCAATACGGAGGCAAGGGTTTGCAGGCTGTCCTTATTGGTGTAGTACATGGTATCATACCACTGGTTCCACTGGCCGACAGCGGCGTACAGGGCAATGGTGGCAAAGGTGGGGATGGTCACAGGCAGGATGATCTGGACAAAAATTCTCCAGCAGCCCGCGCCGTCAATGAGGGCCGCATCCTCCAGGGTGGAGGGAACATTGCGGAAAGCACTCATCAGCATCACCATGTAGAAAAAGGTAAAGGCGTTGGGAAGAATGTACACCAAAAAGGAATCCACCAGATGGAGCGCCTTCAGGTTCAGGTAAACCGGAATGGTGCCGCCGTTAAAGAAGGTTGGGACAATCAAAAAAGCCATGTAAAAATTGCGGAAGCGCAGATAGGGCTTGCTCAAAGCGTAAGCGCACAGCGATGTGCAGGTCACGGTAAGCAAAGTGCCGCAGACCGTCCTGGCCACCGATACAAAAAAGGCCATCAGAAGGGAATCGTCCGAAAACACGGTCTTATAGGTGCGCACTGTAGGCGCTTCCGGCCAGAAAAAGGAGGGCCGGTGGGTCAAAAGCCCGTTAAAGGAATTGATGACAATGTAATAAAAGGGATAAACGATGATAAAGGTCAGCAGTCCCAGCAAAATGTAATTGACTACATCAAAAGCCGTAATCCGTTTGAGCCGGTGAGCCATTGCGTTCCCTCCTTTAGAACAGTGATGTTTCCGTCGCCTTTTTGCTGACCCAGTTGGCGCTGAGGAGCAGCATGACATTGATGACGGATTTAAATAGGTTGACCGCTGTGGAATAGGAATACCGTCCGTTTTCAAAGCCGGTGCGGAGAATATAGTTGTCCAGAACATCGATCAGCTGCCGGTTGGTCATATTGCTGAAGACATAGACCTGATTGAAGGTATCGCCGCCGGACATAATCTTGCCGCACTCCAGGATAAACAGGAGAGCAAAGGTGGGAATCAGGTGGGGGATGGTCACGTACCGGATTTTGGCGTATCTCCGGCCTCCGTCTATCTCCACGGCCTCATACAGCTCCTGGTCGATGGAAACAATAACCCCCAGGTAGATAATGGAACCCCAGCCGATTCCCTTCCAAACCCGCAGAAGCACCATGATGGGGACCAAAAAGCGGGAATCGGAGAGGAAATTGATGGACTTGTCCAGAACTCCAAGCTGTGTCAGGAGAATATTGACCGCTCCGCTGGTTGGATTGAGCAGACTGTAAAAAATACCCCCGCACACGGCCCAGGAAATAAAGTGGGGCAGATAGGAGCAGGTCTGGACCGTCTTTAAAAACGCCGTGCCCCTCACCTCGTTGAGCAGAATTGCAAGGAGCATAGGCGGCCAGGTGGTAAAGAGAAGCATCAAAACAGCCATCTTAATGGTATTGAGTACCACACCCATCGCCGCGGGAGTATTAAAAAAGTCGATAAAGTGTTCCAACCCATTGCTGGCCGCCCATGGGCTTGCCATAATGCCTTTAAAAATGTTATAATTTTTAAAGGCGATAATGACCCCGTACATCGGGAAATAGGAAAACAACAGCGTGGCCAGCAGCGCCGGAAGCGCCATAAGCTGGAGGGATAATTGGGATTTCGGATTTCTTCCTAGGACAGACTGCTGATATGCCTTCAGTTTTTTTTCGGATGCCATAGAATTCACCTCATCTTTGTCTTTTAGAAGCTAAACACTGAATCATTCTCTATATTTATTATAAAAAATCCACAAAAAGTTCACAAGTTCGTTTTTTTAGAAAAGGTATGTTATTTTATCAATATCCAACAAAAAATCAAACTTTTATGTTGAACTTTTGTCTGTTATAATTATCACAAGCTTAAAAACCTTTTCTGACGCTATACCAATCAACAGAGGTGAAAAACTTGCGGGGAAAATATCTTCTTTCCATGGGCCAGCGTCTGGTTCTTCTCTTTCTTCTGCTGCTGTTTGTCCCAGTGCTGCTTGTCAGTCTGTTCTGGTGCAGGCACATCATAAATACAACGCGCAGCCGCCTTTACACAGAAATCGACAATATATCCGGCATAATAACCAGCTCCTATCAAAACAAGGCAAACGAAATGAATTTGATTGCGGATATTGTCAGCGCGGATCCCTCCCTGGTGGCGTATCTGGAGCAGGAGGATATGTCCTTCAATTATGAGAGTTACCTGAAAACCACCCAGGAGCTTGGCCCCTTCCTGGACAGCATCCGGCAGGCAAACAGCAATATCACGGCAATACGCATCTGGGCGCTGAACGAACAGACGCCGCGGTATCAATATCTCATATTCCCATATGCCGCCCTGAAAGGACTGCCGCTGTATGAAGCTTTGCCCCAAATTCCCTACCGTTCCTATAAGATGATGCACAGCGCTCCCCTCTTTTCCTATCAGAACCAAAGCAACCAAAGACAGCTTTGCTTTCCAGTAAACACGCTTTCGGACACGCTGACCTTTTCTCAGTTTTCCCAGATGTACTCCTCCCTTTCCCCTCACCCCATCGCCTATCTGGAATGTATCGTAGAAGCGGAAACACTTTTGGATGTTTCGGATATGAACCTGGATATTGAGCAGATATACATTGTCGAGGATGAAAAGGTCATCTACGCCTACAATGATATCGGCTGCATTTCCGGCGAGGTGGCTGGACTTTCCCTGACTCCCGGCCTTTATGACCATTGTCTCCGCATCGGCGGTCAGAAATATCATTTTTTCACCTATTCCATTGCCGAACCGGAGCTGACGCTGGTAATCGCCTGTCCGAACCGTTCCGTTTATGACCAGAGCCGGGTTGAGTTTATGATTCTGCTCTCTATTTTGCTGGTTTTTCTCTTTCTTTTCTGTTGTTTTACCTTTTGGAGCTATAAAAAATTCTTTATTCGCCTGGAGCTTCTCAATGCCCGGATGAACCAACTGCGGGCCGGGTATGACGATGTTGTATTTGACGATCTGCAAAACGATGAAATAGGGCAGATAAACAAAACCCTCTCCCTGCTGATTAACAAGGTCTACAGCGTCAAGCTGGCGGAGAACGAGGCCACAAGCTCCTATCTGCGGGCGCAGATAGAACCCCATTTTCTCTTTAACGCCCTGGAGGCAATCCGAATGACGGCCATGCTGGGAGATTCGGAAAAGGTGTGCAATGCCCTGATGTCTTTGGGGGCGTTGATGCGCGTCCGCACCAGGCACCAGTCCCAATCCACGGTGGCGGAGGAAATCTCCCTGGTGCAAAGCTATGTCCAGCTGGAAAATATCCGGTTCGACGGACGGATCCACTTGCAGATACAGATAGAACCTGGACTGGATAACGTCCGCATGCCCTCCCTGATGCTCCAGCCCTTGGTGGAAAACACGGTAAAGCACGGGATGCCCATGGGGAGTCTGCCCCTGCATGTAAAAATCAGCATCACGGAACTGTCGGGGGAGCAGATGCTGGTCCGCATTCTGGACAACGGAACCGGCATAGCTCCGGACCGCCTGGAACAGATCAGACAAAGCCTGAAAACGCATCAGAAAGGCTGCGGAGAATCTCACGGAGTGGCGCTGGCCAATATTGCCCGGAGGCTGTACCTTTACTATGAGGGCCGGGCCCAGTTGGAGCTATTCAGCACCTATGGCACCGGAACGCAGGTGACGGTTATCCTGCCCCGCACCGAGTGAGGTTGAAGGGGGAGCGCTCGCCAGCCTGTGTCCGAAACCGTTTTGAACCGTCCAAATAGCCGCAAAAAGCCGTCTGTGTGAATCGCACAGGCGTTTTTTTGCGGCTATTAATTGCCTTTTATGTTAAACCTACATGATTTTTTAAATGATTCAGCCGGTTTTTTGATGTATATGCTCGTTTTTGTATGCTGTTTATTTTTTGGATAATCCATTATAGTATATTTGTAAACATAATTTGCTGAATATTTTTAAAATAATGGTAATTGGAGGGAGCACTTATGAAGCAGTCCCAAACCGCAGCCGCTTTGATTCCAAAGGAAAAAAAGAGAGACTGGAAAAAACTCGGCAGAGAGCTGGTCCGTGACCGGTGGCTCTATCTTTTGATGCTCCCCGGCATTATCTGGTTTGTGGTGTACCGCTATCTGCCTATGTTCGGCCTCTACATCGCCTTCAACGAGTTCAGCTTTGCCAAGGGAATTTTCGGAGGCGAATTCGTCGGCCTCAAATATTTCAAGTATATCTTCTTTGAACATCGGAATTTCTGGCAGCTTGTTTCCAACACCCTTTTGATTAACCTGTACAAGCTAATTTTTTATTTTCCCGCCCCTATTGTCTTTGCCCTGATGCTCAACGAAATCCGCTCGGTTAAATTCAAGCGCACCCTCCAAACGCTCATCTACCTCCCCCATTTTGTCTCCTGGGTGGTATTCGGCAGCATTATCATCACCTTTCTGAATCCCACGGAGGGGATTGTCAATCAAATCATCCAGGCATTCGGCGGCCAACCCGTTTTCTTTATGAGCAATCCCGATTATTTCCGCCCTATCGTGATTCTGTCGGATATCTGGAAGGAGGCAGGCTATGGGACAATCATCTATCTGGCGGCCATCACCGGCGTTGACCCTTCCCTGTACGAAGCAGGCCGGATAGACGGCGCCTCCAAATGGCAGACCGCCTTCTACATCACCCTCCCCTGTATCTCCGAAACCATTGTGGTCATGCTTTTGCTGGACATCGGGCGGATGATGAACGTCAGCTTTGAACAGATTTATGTTCTGGCCAACCCCACCGTTTACGAAACCGGGGATGTCATCAGCACCTATGTCTACCGCCTTGGGCTCGGACAGGGGCGGTTCAGCCTCACCACCTCTATCGGGCTGTTCCAGTCTGTAGTCGGGTTTATCCTTTTGACCACCTGCAACGCCATCAGCCGGAAAGCCTTTGACAAAGGGCTGTGGTAACCGTTAAACGGTAAATGGTAATTGAAAACGCAAAAAGGAGGGCAGCCCATATGTCCAAAAAGAACAGCAGGCTTATCCGCGATACCTATGACGCGCCGGTTATCCTCAGCTATATCTCCATGACCCTTTTCGCAATCCTGTGCGTCTTTCCCTTTTACTATATCATCACGGTTTCCATCAGCGACCCCGCCAATGTGCGGGAAGGGGCAATGATTCTCTGGCCGAAGGGATTTTCCCTGGAGGCATACCGGATCACCTTTTCCCACGCAAGGTTTTACAGTGCCTTCCGGATTTCCGTGTTCCGCACCATTATCGGGACGGCCCTGGGGGTGAGCATATCCAGCGCCATGGCCTACGCTGTGTCCAGGCCCTATCTCCACGGGCACCGTTTCTTTACCGTCTTTCTGGTCTTCACCATGCTGTTTAACGGCGGCATCATCCCTACCTATCTGGTGGTCAGATACACCGGAATCATCGACACCTTTTGGGCGCTGATTCTGCCGAATATGCTCAATACCTTCAACATCATTGTCCTCATCAATTTTTTCCAGGCAGTCCCCGCGGAGCTGGAGGAGTCCGCCAAGATAGACGGCGCCAACGATCTGGTGATTTTCGCAAAGCTGATGATTCCCGTGGCTATGCCTGCTATCGCGACCATCACCCTGTTTATCGCGGTCTACCATTGGAACGCCCTGATGGACGGAATCCTCTACATCAATACCCCTGCCAAAAAGCCCCTTCAGGTCTACCTCAACGACATTGTTCTGGCAGGACAGACCGAGGACCTGTTTCAGGATTCCTCCAGCAAATGGCTCCCCACCATGTCGCTGAAAACCGCAACCATTGTGGCCTCAACGCTGCCGATCCTGGTTGTATATCCCTTTTTGCAGAAATACTTTGTAAAGGGTATTATGGTCGGTTCCGTGAAAGGATAAATTTGCAGCTCTGTCAATGAAAGGAGAATCATTATGGCTGAAAGCAAGAAAAAACGTTCTAAAAGACAAAGGCTGGCCCTGCTCCTGGCAGCTTCCATGCTTCTGGGGACGCTTGCGGGCTGTTCCGGCCAGAGCAGCGCCTCGCCCTCAGCGCCGGCGCCTTCCGCCTCCCCTTCCGGGAACGCCTCCTCCGAACCGGCGTCCTCCCCAAAATCCGACAGTCCCATTGATCTTGTCTTTTTGTGCCAGATCAACGTCGATACCGAAGGCTATGACGTAAACGATAACCCCTATATCAACTACCTGCGGGAAACCCACGGCCTCAATATTGAGATCATCAGCGAGAGCGCCAATTACAGCACCAAGGTTTCTACTATGATGGCCTCCGGTGATCTCCCGGACTATGTTCAGCTCCCCAAAGCCCAGTATTTCCAGTATGCCCAAGAGGGGATGCTGCTCCAGCTTGACGGCCTGCTCAATGAAACCGACTACCCCAACCTAATGGCGGGCGTTGATGAAAAATTCTGGAACTACAGCCGGGTAGACGGAAAAATTTACGCCATTCCCTTCTCCCGCTATGACACCACCCCCTATATCTCCTATGCCCGCCGGGACTGGATGGACAAGCTGGGACTGAAGGCGGAGGAGCTGAAAACCGTGAACGACTATTACCAGCTTCTCAAGGCCTTTACCTTTGACGACCCGGACGGAAACGGCGTCAACGACACCTACGGCCTCTCCGGCGCGTCCAACGATACCGCTGCCAGCTACAGCACAGGCGAACGGTACATTGGAATGCTGTTTCAGGACGCCTTTAATGCCGCCAACATGTTTATTGAAGACGGCAAGGTTTATCCCAACTATCTGAACGACGGATACAAGGACTACCTGGCGTTCCTGGCCAAGCTGTACACCGACGGCATTATCGTCCCCGACTACATCACCAAGACCCAGAAGCAGACCGAGGAAGAATTTAAAAACGGAAAGTTCGGCGTTTTGAACCTGTTCTGGTCCCTCTCCGAACTCAACGAGATGCGGGATATCCTGGTTCCCCTCACCCCGCCGGAACGGGTAGACGGCAGCGGCCGGTCCACCTATGTCTACCAGACCCCTGTCCGGCACTTTATCGGCATCACCACCCAGTGCAAACACCCTGAGGCAATCCTGAAGCTGTACGATTGGTCCGAGACAGACGCGGGCGCGGAATTTATCCACGCCGGTGTGGAGGGTTACGACTGGGACCGCGTGGACGGCAGGCTTGTCATCCGCCCGGACCGGGTAGGCATCAACTGGGCATGGCGTTTTATCACCCTGGGCCATCAGAAGGCCAAGGTGGACGACCAACTGATGAATATCCTGACACAGTCCTGGGGGGAAACAGCCATTGACCAGCTTAAGCTGTCGGAGAAGTTTGGCTCCAACGATCCCCTGTATGTCTCCTCCCCCACCTTCAGTGAGCTGACCGACTATGATCTGGACACCTATGTGTCCCAATACAGGAACCAGGTGATCATGGGGCAAAAGGATGTGGAATCTACCTGGGACGAGTTCGTCTCCGGATGGAAATCCGCCGGAGGCGACAAGTGGGTGGAGCTGTATACAGACTGGTATAACACCTCCTACAACAAATAAAAATCCCTTCCATGCAGTTCGTTCCAAAGCGGACTGCATGGAAGCAATACAAAGGAGCTGAGATTATGTCAAACCAGATCAAATTGCTGTCCTGTGACTTTAGTGACTTCGCCATAGGCCCCTTCCCCTATGATCCGGATCATTCCGCCATGGGCGAATATCATTTCTACCCCTCCAAAGGATATCACGGCGTATGGTACGATCCGATTACCGGCTCCTCCTATCGGGGGCCAAGCTGGATTGTCACCGAGGAAGACGGCGTAAAGTATATGGAACAGATGCGCCTGAGCTCACCCGGACCCCATGTCTCCTGTCCCACCCTGACAGCCGGAGACAAGGATTGGAAAAATTACATCTTCAGCGTGAAAATGCGCCCGCTATACAGCAAGGAGCCCACCGGAATCCTTTTCCGGTATCAGACCAGCCTGATGCACTATGCCTTCTATCTGTTTGACAGCAGAGCGCAGCTGTACCTGATAGAAAAGGAGCAGAAGAAATTGATTGCTGAAGCGCCTTTTCCCTTTGACACTGATACGTTCTATACCCTGACAGCCTCTGTCTGTGGGGACAAGATTGATCTGGCCATAGACGGAAAGACGGTTCTGACCGCCTCCGACAGTCGTTACTCCCACGGTTCGGTTGCGCTGGCCTCCTACATGCCCGCTCAGTACACCGATGTCCGTGTAAGCGCTACGGAGGAGGAGATAGCGGCGCTGACCGCCCAAAGGAGAGAAAAAGCCGAGGCTCTGGCCAAAAAACGTTTCAAATATCCGCAGCCCAAGCTGCATAAGATCATCGATCTCCAAAACTTCGGCGCGGGCCGCCAGATTCGTTTCGGCCATCTCACCGGAACAGACGAAATGTTTTTCCTGATGGCACAGCATCAAAAACGGGTCTTTAAGGACCGCTATGCCGTTATCAGCTGCCTGACCGCCGTCAGCATGGAGACGGGTAAGGTGCTGTGGCAGCTGGGGGAACCCTCCGAATCCCTTGACAACGCTTACCTCACTGCCGACCTGCCCTTCCAGATTTACGACATTGACGGAGACGGTATCGATGAGGTAATTATAGCACGGAATTTTAAGCTGATGATTCTGGACGGCAGGGACGGAACGGTCAAAAAGTCTGTGCCGACTCCCCGCCACGAGCACCAGCCGGAGGACCTATGCGGCATAGAATTCGGAAAGCACGCCTTTGAGCGGCTGAATGTGGATGCCATCCGCATTGTCAATGTCTCTGGAAATACACGGCCAGAGGAAATCATGATCAAGGACCGGTACAGCCGCCTTTGGATTTATGACAAAGAGCTGAACTTCAAATGGATGTTCACCGAGTACAACACTGGGCATTTCCCCTATGGCTATGATTTCAACGGCGACGGGAAGGACGAGATTTTCAGCTGCTACAACATGGTCTCCTCCGATGGAAAGCTGGTTTGGAAGCTGCCAATCCACACCGACCACACCGACGAGATTATCGTAGGCAAAATGAACCCGGATATCGATGAGTTTATCGCCATTGTCTCCGGCTGGGAAGGGTTTATGATGGTGGACAAGCAGGGCAACATCATGGTGCGGGACATCAACGGTCACGGACAGCGCATCAGCACCGGGAACTACTGCCCGGAGCGCCGTGGGATGGAAATCTGCACCACCACTTATTGGGGCAATCAGGGCATTGTATACCTTTACGACTGCAAAGGGAATGAACTGTGGCACCAGGAAAACGGGGGAAACGGAAATATTATCGCGCCGGTCAACTGGATGGGCGACGGCACGGAGCTTATCCTCCTCAATGGGAATATCAAACTGGGCGGAATGCTGGACGGCGACGGCGATCCGGTGGTTGTCTTCCCGGACGACGGGCATCCGGACCTCTGTGCGGAGGTTATCGACCTGACAGGGGATGCCAGGGACGAGATTGTCCTGTGGGATGAAAAAAAGATGTACATTTACACCCAGGACCGCCCCTGCGAAGTAACCGGCAGGGAATACATTCCCGAAAAGTACCCCCATTACAATTCATCCAACTATCGCGGGGAGTTCTCCTTCCCCAGATGGCGTGACAAGTAGGTAAAAAATCTATCCGCTAAAAAGGATAAAATGGAAAGCCTTGGCTGCCTGGCCAAGGCTTTCCTGATATACCAAAGGTTTTACTGACCCGTTTCATTTTGGATCTGCCAGTTTTTAGGGGACATACCGGTATACTTTTTAAACATCTGACTGAAGTACTGGGGATTGTTTCCGCACCCCACCTCCTGCGCTACAGCGTTTACCTTTTCCCCATTTGCCAGCAGCGCCTGTGCCTTTTTGATCCGGAGACTTCCCAGATAAGCGGAAAACTTCTCCCCCACCTGGGACAGGAATTGTTTGCTGACATAATCCACATTCATATAAAGGACGTTTTCCGATATCCATTTGAGTGTAAGAGAAGGGTCCCCATAGTGTTCGTTGGTATAGGAAATACATTTTTTGATATAATCTTTATACGTTCCCTGGGGCTTATGGGCGATATGCGCCTGCTGGATTCCCTGTATCGAAAGCTCCCATATCTGCTGCATATCCAGGGCTGCGTTTACGTCAAAGAGAAGGTTCAGCCACATCAGTTGGGAAACGCCGTCCACCGCCTGCCAAAAGCTGAGCAAAAACTGTACAGCGGTAGCCTTGGCAAAGGAAAGGTCTTCCGACGCCTCCAGCTGTCTGCGGAAATCCTCCAGCGCTTGGGCTTTCCGCTCGCCTCCCTCCGCAAGGGTGGTCCCTATTTCCCGCATGGTCCGCAAAATCTGTTCCCGCCTGACCACATTGCTTTCCCGCTCCCTTGTCAGGCGCTTTTTTTCACAGGCCGCCGCGGCTTTTTCGATCACCTCCCTGATCTGCCGCTCGTCACAGGGCTTGAGGATGTAGTGCTTTACTCCATATTCCATGGCCTTTTGGGCATAATCGAATTCTCCATATCCGGAAAGAATGACGAACTCAATATCAATTTGGGAGGAACAGACCTTTTCAATCAAATCCAGTCCGGAAAAGCCGGGCATACAGATGTCGGTCAAAACAATATCCGGACTTTCGTCTACAATCATATCAAAGGCTTCCAGTCCGTTTTTACAGATTCCCGCCAGCTCAATTCCCATGTCTTCCCAGCGGAGCACCTGGCCTATGGTTTCCCGGATGACCTTTTCATCATCCACCAGAATGATCTTCCACATACTTCTCCCCCTTTGCAGGAGCCGGGATACGCTTGCTTAGGACAGCCCTGACCACGGCATAGCCCTGCTCGTTGTTGATCTGGAGTCCATATTGCCGGCCGCACAGCAGCCGGATTCTTTCGTCGATATTCAGCATACCGATTCCCAGTCCATTGGACTCCACCTGGCCCATACGCAGCTTATCCAATAATCCCTCCTCAAAGGCGGAGCCGTTGTTTCTCACCTCCACTGTAAAGCTGTCCTCCGCCTCCCAGACGCGGATTTCTACGGTACATACATCATCCAGCGACTGCTCCAGGCCGTATTTTACAGCGTTTTCCACCAACGGCTGTATCGTCATTTTGGGGATTTTCAGTTGAAGGCTTTGTTCCTCGACCTGTACCTTCCATGCCAGACGTTCCTGATAGCGGAGCTTCTGGATGGTCATATAATCCTGTATAATGGCCATCTCGTCCTTTACCGTAACCGTATCCTCACTGCCCAGGGAAAAGCGCATGATATTGCCCAAAGAGCAGACCATTTGAGATATCTCGGTCTGGCCTGCCGCCACCGCCTTCCACTGGATGGTAAAAAGAGTGTTATAGAGAAAATGGGGATTTATCTGCTGCTCCAGCGCTTTGAAAGCCGCCTCCTGTATCCGCAGCTGTTTGATATAGTTGTCGTCGATCAGGTTTTGAATCCGAACCGCCATATTGTCCAACTGGACATGGGCCTTGCTCAATTCGTCGGTCCCGCCGGTGTAGTCAAATCCTACGTCCAGTGGCGCCAGCTCTCCCCGGCTATACACCTGCATCTTGCAGTAGAGCGTGTCAAAATGCCTGGTAATCTGGCGCATCACCTTTCCTGAAATCATCAGGGCAGCAGCCAAAACCAGAAGCATTCCAGGAATAAAGATGACATACGCCCAAATCACCATAAAGTAGGGCTGATCGTATAAAACCATATAGCAACACAACATATTCAGGGAAGGGATGTACGTGGCCACAATAAAGTACCAATGCTTTCCCGTTCGGATAATCTGATACTCTTCACGGCTGTCATACATCTGTTCATAGACTGTGTCCAATGGCTCCAAATTTCCGGAGGAGCTCAGGGTCAGCTCCTTTTCCCTGCCCAGCATAATGATTTTATGACCATATCCCTCATCGGACGCCGCCAAATCATTGATAAGCCGCTGGAGATTGACCCTTACCGCCACATACCCCAAATTGATAAACTGGTATTCCTTGATGGTCCGAATCAGACGCACATAGTACACGCCTTCCCGGTCTCCCTCCAAAAATGTCCAACAGCCAAATCCGCTGTGGTCCAGCGCGTTGCTGGCCAACTGGCCGCGCTGCTCCCGGTTAAGCATTTCTGACGCCGGCGCATACCGGCTGAAGCGCACAACCTTATCATCAAAGCTGTCTGCGGCGCTTGAACTCTGCCAGATATTTACATATGAGATATAATGATTGCTGTTGCAATAGTTTGCGACGGATTCACGGATGGATTCCATCGTCCTCTGGCTCTCTTCGGAGGCTTCCGGCAGGCCGCGAAGCTCCATCAGTAAATCCGTCAAGCCGGAATCAAAGGCCATCATACGCACAAGCACCTCAGAATCCTTTAGAGAACTGTACAGTTCTCCGGATATATAGGAAAACGTCTCGCTCTCGAAGCGATAGCGCTGCCTGCTAAAAAACAATATCAGCACAGTAATGGAAAACAGTGCAGCACATCCAATCATGACGTTGGTCACGAGGAGAATGGCTCTTGTCTGTTCCCCTATTTTTCCTTTAAAGGGAAGTCCAATGCAATTTTTTATTTTCTTCATCATTTCGCTTCCATCATGTTATCATTAAAGTAAGTTGGTCAACATCTTATAGTGTATATTATAACATATTTTTATTCTTTTTTTATGCAAATTTTCAGTCGTTTTTTATCAGAAAACCGTCTTTTAAGACATAAAATAATCCAAGAACGCTCGCTCAGTGGCATGGGGCCCAGTGTGAATTGAAATATAGCCAAAAATGGGGCCGTAAAAAAAGAGGCATAATCAAACAAAGGACGCCAGAAAGAGGCGTCCTTTGTTGGTGGAGAGGAAAAAGGAAGGAAAAAGTGCGCACAAAA
>JAAWRH010000024.1 GCA_022800935.1 Oscillospiraceae bacterium | reverse complement strand
ATGTTGTATCATATTGTGATAACCGCTTTGCAGAAGCTTTTTTGCAGGGTTTTGGTTATGTTTGGTCTATGGCGGAAGCTTAGATTTTATCATGAAAATAGAAGACGGAACGAAAGGCGTGGAAATGAAAAAAGCATCAAAGGACCAGTCAGCTGGTCCGGAATTGGAGGAAAAAATGGCACAACAAGAAAAGAAAGCTGCATCGCAGCAACCGGAAGACAAATCATCCACAGAGGGCCGCCACAGAAGGCCCTCCTACCGCAGGGGCAGCGGACCCCGAAAGCCCTCCACCAAACGGGACCCCCAGGCGGATGCCGCGGCCCATTCCCAGCCGGCCCAGTCCCCTGCCCAGGAGACTGCCGCCGCGAGCCAGGGGAAGGGACAGCGGTCCACTGGACGGCGGACCACACGCACCCCCCGCCAGCAGAGAAAGACCCCTGTCAGGATTATCTCCCTGGGTGGTCTGGGGGAAATCGGAAAAAACATCTACCTGTACGAATGCTCCAACGACATTATTATAGTGGACTGCGGCCTGGCCTTCCCGGACGACGAGATGCTGGGGGTGGACCTGGTCATCCCCGATTTCACCTATCTGGAGCGCAACCGGGAAAAGATACGGGGGATATTTCTCACCCACGGCCATGAGGACCACATCGGCTCCCTCCCCTATCTGCTCAAACGCATCAACGTCCCCGTCTATGGCACCCAGCTCACCCTGGGCCTGCTGGAGGGCAAGCTGCGGGAGCACAATATCCTGGGCGCCTGCCACCTCAATGTGGTCAAGCCCAAGGATGTGGTAAAGGCGGGCTGCATGTCGGTGGAATTTATCCACGTCAACCACTCCATCCCCGATGCCTGCGCCCTGGCCATCCACACCCCCGCCGGGGTGATTGTCCACACCGGGGACTTTAAGGTGGACTATTCTCCCATTCAGGGGGAGATTATCGACCTGGCCCGGTTCGGAGAGCTGGGCAGCAAGGGGGTCCTGGTCCTGATGGGCGAATCCACCAACGTGGAGCGCCCTGGTCACACCACCAGCGAGCGCAAGGTGGGCGAATCCTTTGAATCCCTCTTTAACCGGGCGGAAAAGAAGCGGATCATCATCGCCACCTTTGCCTCCAACATCCACCGCATCCAGCAGATTATCTCCGCGGCGGTACAGCACAAGCGGAAGGTCGCCATCTCCGGCAGGAGCATGGTCAACGCCACCGCCACTGCCCTGGAGCTGGGTTATCTGGATATTCCCGATGGCACCCTGGTGGATATTGACACCATCGGCCGGTACAGCGACGAGCAGATGGTCATTATCACCACCGGAAGCCAGGGGGAGCCCATGTCCGCCCTCTCCCGCATGTCCATGAGCGACCACCGGAAGGTATCGGTGACGCCCAACGACTTTATCATCATCTCCGCCACCCCCATTCCGGGCAATGAGAAAACTGTCAGCCACGTGGTCAACGAGCTGATGAAGCTGGGGGCGGAGGTCATCTACGAAAGGATGTACGAGGTCCACTCCTCCGGCCACGCCTGCCAGGACGAGCTGAAGCTGATGCTGGGCCTGACCCGCCCGAAGTTCTTTGTCCCCGTCCACGGGGAATTTAAGCATATGAAAAAGCACGCGGAGCTTGCCATGTCCCTTGGCGTGGCCCCTGACCACATCTTTATCAGCGACGTGGGAAAGGTCCTGGAGACCGACGGCGTGGACATGAAGTTTGTGGGAACCGTCCCCGCCGGACAGATTCTGGTGGACGGCCTGGGGGTAGGCGATGTGGGAAGCATTGTCCTGCGGGACAGGAAGCATCTGGCACAGGACGGCCTGATTGTGGTGGTTGTGGCGCTGGACGCGGAAAGCGGCCTGGTTGTGGCCGGTCCGGACATCATTTCCAGGGGCTTTGTCTATGTCCGTGAGGCGGAAACTATGATGAACGAGGCCCGCAAGGTCGCTAGGGATACCATTGAGGAATGCTGCGGCGGCGGAATGAGAGAATGGACCAACATCAAGATGAAGCTGAAGGACGAACTGTCGGATTATTTTTACAGCCAGACCAAGCGCAGCCCCATGATACTGCCGGTGATACAGCAGGTATAAGGGATGCTGCTTTTTCCGTCCCTTCGGGACAGGATAACATCGCCTCACTCCCCGGATGAGGTCTGCGGGCTGTTGCAGGGCATGACAGAATCCCGATATATTTCCTTTTCCACCAACTGTGAGTTTATCGGAAAGGCGGATACCTCCGGCTTTTCCATCCGTCCCTATATCCAGGGGCGCAATTCCTTCCTGCCGGTGATAAAGGGCCGGGTTCTTCCGGCAGGCGGCGGCTCGGAGATAGTGGTCCGGATGGGGCTTTACCTGTCAGTAAAACTATTGATGTCGGTCTGGTTTGGCGGGGTGGGCTTCTTTTTCCTGTGCGGCCTTGCTGCCGGAATAGTGGACGGCTTTGAAAACG
Organism: Oscillospiraceae bacterium; assembly: GCA_022800935.1. GTDB lineage: Bacteria > Bacillota > Clostridia > Oscillospirales > Ruminococcaceae > UBA1405. Next base: position 55,853 of record JAAWRH010000024.1, on the reverse strand, counting down.
CCTGGCAGTTGACGGCAATTTCCGCCGGAATGTTTGCCACCGGGCAGATTTTAATGAGGGCTTCATTCCTCCATTCGGCGCGGAAGGCGCAGAAAAGGCTTCGGGAACTGTTTGTTTAGAGCTGAAAGTATTTTTCGAGGGCCGGGTGGCGGTGCTGAGGTCAATAAAATAAGCGGCTGTCTCAGATCAGAAATAGATTTTCGATTTGAGACAGCCGCCTTTTATCTTGAACTTCCTTCCCAAAACCGCTATAATCAAAAGCATCAAAGACTTTTGGCAGGTGATACGATGCGTTCAAATATTCTTTACACAACGCATAAAAAAGCATAGATAACAAGACTGCATCAGGAGGATACAGCAATGGGAGCGTTTGAGCTGATTGCGAAAAAGGAATATGACGTATTTTGTGCATTATATTTGGAAAAAGCCCATTTGCGAAAAAGCAAATCCGAGTATGCAGATTTGATGCCTGGAAATTATGTCACAGCCCTAATAGGCGCAAGGCAATATGAAACTTTGGTTGCCTTTTGTTTAGAAACGATTGAAGAAATCCGGCAAAACTCCTGCAAAACAGATAAAAGTTCTTCAAAATTCTTTGTTGCCCTAAGTATCGGATATTTTGAACTCCAAAAATTCCCAGAAGCCCTACAGGCAATTCGAGATGGTAGTCAGGCGGCTTATCAAGACCGTTCCAGAACGCAGGCTCCTGGACTTCTATATTATGAGGCAGTAATGCTCAATGACAAAACGGCAAAGCAGGAAAGCAAAAGGTTGCTAAACACCCGTTTAAGAAATAAAAATACGCTATCCCCTGAATTTGCAGCAGCAAAATTTTTAGTGGGAAAATGCAATGGCGAAGAAATGCTTGCTCAAATAGACACACTTCCGCCTACATTGAAAGAACGAGCAAAAGTGCAAGCACTATTTTATATGGCAGTAAAGGCATTTGAGATGGACGATCTTGATGGGTATGCAAAGCATCTTCAAGCTGCCTGCGACTTATACTGTAGTGTTCCAATCGTTACCGCAGAATTTGAATATCATTTGGCGGAAATATGTTATTCCAAAATATAATACAAAGGAGCCAAAAATGGAATTGTCTTGAGGAACAACTGAAGACGGATAAAAACGTTGGATGGGCAGAGGTTTTGGAACAATGGAGTTCGTATGGCGTTATTACAAATCGAGCCCTTTGAGACAAAACTTCCTGAAAGCGGCATAAAATGCGGATTTGTGTTCACACTTGTTCTAAGGCATATCCTTCCAGAGGGGAGAAAACCGCATTTTCCCTTGTTAAAATCGTCATAAAAGCACCGGAGGGGGATGGAAAACGCACAAAGTCTACAAAATTTTGGAAAAGCCCAAAATTCACTTGCAATTTTATACCAAATGCGGTATGATAAAAAAGCGCGAAAGCGCGGACTGCACAGATATGCGATGAAGCGGGAGGTGGCTGCCCATTGAGGCAGGGAATTTCCGCCGAGTATGTCCGATTATCAAACCGGGCGACAGAATAAACTGATAGAGCTGCTTTTATGTCCTTTTTTCCGCAGCTTTCCGGCAGGGAGGCGGGGAAAATGGATAGTTGTGGTGCACGGCCTTTTTAGGGGGCCTGCTATGCCTTGAAAAAAGCGGTTTCTGCGTGTTCCGGTTAAGCTGCTTGGTTTCAGTTTAACTTTTTTTATGATGTGTGGAAGAAACACACGGCGCAGTGTTCAGTATTTGTCGTTATCCCGTAGGAAAAACTCAAGGAGGCGATGAAAGTGGCAGTCAAGGAGAAAATCAGAATCAGACTGAAGGGTTACGATCATCAGTTGGTGGACGCGTCCGCGGAAAAGATCGTAGAGGCAGCCAAGAGAACCGGCGCCGCCGTTTCCGGCCCCATTCCTCTCCCCACCGAGAAGGAAATCGTTACCATCCTGCGCGCCGTCCACAAGTACAAGGACAGCCGTGAGCAGTTTGAGAGAAGAACCCACAAAAGGCTCATCGACGTGATTCGTCCTTCCGACAAGACCGTCGAGGCCCTCACCAGCCTGGAACTTCCCGCCGGCGTAGAGGTTGAAATCAAGCTGTAATTTCCGGCAGCTTTCAACCGCCGAAAGCGGCAGAAGGTTCCCAAAACAACTCAGAAAGGCCCTCGCGCCTGCCGGGGAACCGGCGACAGCGAGTATTTACCAGCCTCTGGCGGATTTGCGGGAAACCAGCGGGGCATCCCGGATAAAGGTCCGGCAATTCGTTCAGTTTTTGGTATAAGGTCATGTTGGCGCGGCGGTTCCCCTGTGAAAAACCGGCCACGCGTCAACCAATAACCGAAGGAGGTAGCTACTATGAAAAAATGCAGCATCGGCAAAAAGATTGGCATGACCCAGCTTTTCGATGAAAAGGGCAGGATCATCCCCGTCACTGTCGTGGAGGTCGGCCCCTGTGTCGTCGTCCAGAAGAAGACCGTCGAAAACGACGGGTACGAGGCCGTTCAGCTCGGCTTCGGAGACGTGCCTGTCAAGAAGGTCAACAAGCCCCTCAAGGGCCACTTCGCCAAGGCGGACGTTGCCCCTAAGAAATATTTGAAGGAGTTCCGCCTGGAGGATATGTCCTCCCTGGAGGTGGGCACAGTCGTCAAGGCTGACACCTTCGCGGTGGGAGACGCCGTTGATGTCCGCGGAACCTCCAAGGGCCACGGCTATGCCGGTACCATCAAGCGGTACGGCCAGCACTCCCTGAAGGATACCCACGGTACAGGCCCTGTTCACCGCCACGCCGGTTCCATGGGCGCCTGCTCCGATCCCTCCAGAGTCCGCAAGGGCAAACGCCTTCCCGGCCACTATGGCTGCGCTGGCGTGACCGTCCAGAACCTGGTGGTCGCCAAGGTGGACGCGGAAAACAACCTTATCGCTTTTAAGGGCGCTCTTCCGGGCCCCAAGGGCGGCATCGTTTATATTACCGATAGTGTGAAGGCGTAAGGAAGGAGGAATACACCATGCCAAAGATTTCTGTTTTTGATATGTCCGGCGCCAGCGTCGGCGAGATGGAGCTGTCTGACGCGGTGTTCGGCATTGAGCCGAATGTCAGCGTGATGCACGCTTGTGTGGTGAACTACCTGGCCAACCAGCGCCAGGGCACTCAGTCCACCCTTACCCGCACTGAGGTCAGCGGCGGCGGCCGCAAGCCTTGGAGGCAAAAAGGAACCGGGCATGCCCGCCAGGGCTCGACCCGCGCCCCCCAGTGGACCCACGGCGGCGTTGCCCTCGGCCCCAAGCCCCGCGATTACCGCTACAGCCTGAACCGCAAGGTGAAGCGTTTGGCGGTCCGTTCCGCCCTCTCCAGCAAGGTTTCCGCCAATGAGATGGTGGTTCTCAGCGCCCTGACTGTGGAGGATTACAAGACCAAGACCATCGTCAACATGCTTTCCGCCCTGGGCGCGGACAAGAAGGTCCTCATCGTCACCGACGGCGTTGACCAGAAGGTGGTCAAGAGCGCGGCCAACATCCCCGGCGTGAAAACTGCCATCGTTGGTTCCCTCAACGTTTACGATATGCTCAACTGCGACAAGATTGTGATTGTCAAGTCCGCTGTTGAAAAGCTCCAGGAGGTGTACGCGTAATGAAAGCTCCTCAGGATATTATCCTCACCCCCGTAATCACCGAGGCCTCTATGGTTGGCATCGCCGATAAGAAGTACACCTTCTATGTGGCCAAAAATGCCAACAAGATTGAGATTGCCCAGGCGGTCAGCAAGCTGTTCGGCGTGGACGTTGCAAAGGTAAATACCTCCATCGTCCCCGGCAAGTACAAGAGAATGGGGCAGCACGGCGGATACAAGTCCGACCGGAAAAAGGCGATTGTCACCTTAAAGCCCAGCTCCAAGGGAATCGAATTCTTTGAGAGCATGATGTAACCGGAAAAGCCCCCTGGGCTTGGAAGGCGAACAAAGAGTATGGGAACTCTCATAATCCCGCGAATTATTATGAGGAGTGTGAATCCGCAATGGCGATTAAGAGCTATAAGCCCACCAGCGCGGCCAGACGGCAGATGACAGTCACCGATTATTCCGAACTGTCCAAAGTGGCGCCGGAGAAGAGCCTTCTCCAGAGCCTGAAAAAGACCGCAGGCCGTAACAACACGGGCCGCATCACCGTCCGCCACCACGGCGGCGGCAACCGCAACAAATACCGCATCATTGATTTTAAGAGGGACAGGGCGGAGGACGCCAAGGTCCTCACCCTGGAATATGATCCCAACCGCTCCGCACACATCGCCCTGGTGCAGTACGCCGACGGCGAGAAGCGGTATATCATCGCCCCCGTGGGCCTGAAGGTTGGCGACACCATCCAGACCGGCGTACACGCCGATATCAAGCCCGGCAACACGCTGCCCCTGGCCAACATCCCCGTCGGTACCTTTGTCCACAACATCGAGCTTTACCCCGGCAAGGGCGCACAGCTTGCCCGCGCCGCAGGCATTATGGCGCAGGTGATGGCTAAGGAGAACGGGTACGCTCTCATCCGTCTGCCCTCCGGCGAGCTGCGCAATGTTTCCATGAACTGCAAGGCCACGATTGGACAGGTTGGAAATATTGACCACGAGAACGTATCTCTGGGCAAAGCGGGCCGTACCCGCCACATGGGCATTCGTCCCACCGTCCGCGGCTCGGTCATGAACCCCAACGACCATCCCCACGGCGGCGGCGAAGGCAAATCCCCCATTGGCCGTCCCGGACCTGTTACCCCCTGGGGCAAACCTGCTCTGGGCTATAAGACCAGGAAGAAACACCACAGCTCTGACAAGTTTATTGTCAAGCGCCGCAACGCCAAGTAAGACAGGCTGAAAGGAGGCAGTTAAACCATGGGAAGAAGCGTTAAGAAAGGCCCCTATGTGCAGCCTGTACTGCTGAAAAGGGTCGAAGAAATGAACCAGTCCGGTGAGAAGCGGGTCCTGAAGACCTGGAGCCGCGCCTCCACCATTTTCCCTGAATTTGTCGGGCATACATTCGCCGTTCACGATGGCCGCAAGCATGTCCCGGTATACGTCACCGAGGATATGGTAGGGCACAAGCTGGGAGAATTCGCTCCCACCCGCACCTACCGCGGACACGCCGGAGCCAAGAAAACAAGTTAATCGAGACGGGAAGGAGGAGTATATTATGGAAGCAAGGGCTACCTTGAGATACGCCCGCATCGCGCCTCGGAAGGTTTCCATCGTTCTGGACCAGATCCGCAACCAGCCTGTGGAGATGGCAATGGCGATTTTAAAGCACACCCCCAAGGCCGCTTGTGAACCGCTGGAAAAGCTTTTGAAATCGGCCATGGCAAACGCCGAGAACAACCACAACATGGATAAGAATTCCCTTTATGTTTCGGAGTGCTTTGTCTGCCCCGGACCGACCCTGAAGAGGATCCGTCCCAGGGCCCAGGGCAGGGCTTTCCGGGTACTGAAGAGGACATCCCATGTAACAATTGTTCTGAATGAAAAGGAATAAGCCGAAAGAGGAGGTAAACTATGGGCCAGAAAGTGAATCCCCACGGTCTGCGTGTGGGAGTAATTAAGGATTGGGACTCCCGCTGGTTTGCGAAAGACAACGCTTTCGGCGACACTTTGGTCGAGGACTACAACCTTCGGAAGTTCATCAAGAAAAACCTGTATGCCGCCGGCGTGCCCCGCATTGAGATTGAGCGCGACGCCGCCAGAGTGCGCATCCACATCCACTGCGCCCGTCCCGGTCTGGTAATTGGCAAGGGCGGCGCGGACATCGAAAAGCTCCGCAAGCAGTGCGAAAAGCTCATCAACGCCAAACGGGCGGACAACAAGCTCAGCGTGTATATCAACATTGTTGAGGTCCGTCAGCCCGATAAGAACGCCCAACTGGTGGCGGAGAGCATCGCCTCCCAGCTGGAGCACCGCGTTTCCTTCCGCCGCGCCATGAAGCAGTCTATGGGCCGCGCCATGAAGCTTGGCGTAAAGGGCATCAAGACGTCCGTTTCCGGCCGCCTGGGCGGAGCGGAAATCGCCCGTACCGAGCACTACCATGAGGGCACTATCCCCCTGCAGACCCTGCGCGCCGATATCGACTACGGCTTTGCCGAGGCCAACACCACCTATGGTAAGATCGGCTGCAAAGTCTGGATTTATGCCGGGGAGGTCCTGGGGGACGTCAAAAAGCCCCGTAAAACCAGGGAAGGGGGCAATAAGTAATGCTTCTGCCGAAAAGAGTGAAATACAGAAGGGTCCAGAGAGGCCGCATGAGGGGCGTAGCAACCCGCGGCAACTTTGTATCCAACGGTGAATTCGGGCTGCAGGCCCTGGAGCCCGGCTGGATCACCTCCAACCAGATTGAGGCCGCCCGTATTGCTATGACCCGTTACATCCGCCGCGGCGGACAGGTCTGGATTAAGATTTTCCCCGACAAGCCCGTAACCGAAAAGCCCGCCGAGACCCGCATGGGCTCCGGTAAAGGCTCCCCCGAATACTGGGTGGCCGTGGTAAAGCCGGGCCGGGTTATGTTTGAGATTGCCGGTGTTTCCGAGGAACTCGCAAGAGAGGCAATGCGCCTCGCCAGCTACAAGCTTCCCATTAAGTGTAAATTCGTCGCCAAAGAGACAAAGGAGGGTGAAGCGTAATGAAAGCAGCCGAAATCCGGGAGCTGTCATCCGCGGAGCTGGATCAGAAGCTTTCCGACCTGAAATCCGAGCTTTTCAACCTCCGCTTCCAGCACGCCATCAACCAGCTGGAAAACCCCATGCGCATCAAGGCTGTGAAAAAAGACATCGCCCGTGTCAAGACCATCCAGCGGGCGAGAGAGTCAAGCGTGCAGTAATCTAACGAAGGAGGACGAAAGCTGTGAGCGAGAGAAATCTCAGAAAAACCAGGGTTGGCAAGGTCGTCAGCGATAAGATGGATAAGACCGTCGTGGTCGCCATCCAGGACAATGTCAAGCATCCTTTATATAAAAAGATCATCAAGCGCACCGTAAAGTTTAAGGCACATGACGAACAGAATGCCTGCGGCGTCGGCGACACCGTGATGATTATGGAAACCCGCCCCCTCTCCAAGGATAAAAGATGGAGAGTCGTGGAGATTGTGGAAAAGGCTAAGTAATTTGGCACTCATGCCGAAAGGAGGAACGCTCTGTGATACAGATGCAGACCTATCTCAAGGTGGCTGACAACACCGGCGCCAAGGAGCTTATGTGCATCCGCGTGCTGGGCGGCACCCGCAGGAGATACGCAAACATCGGCGACGTAGTGGTCGCTTCGGTTAAAAAAGCAGCACCCGGCGGCGTGGTCAAAAAAGGCGACGTAGTCAGGGCTGTCATCGTCCGTTCCCGCAGCGGCCTGCGCCGCGAGGACGGCTCCTATATCCGCTTCGATGAGAACGCGGCTGTTATTATCAGGGAAGACAAGAACCCGAGAGGTACCCGTATCTTTGGGCCGGTGGCTAGGGAGCTGCGCGACAAGGATTACCTCCGGATATTAAGCCTCGCTCCAGAGGTGCTGTAATGGAGGTGCTTTGAATGAATACCCTACACGTTCGGAAAGACGATACGGTCGTCATTCTGTCCGGCAAGGATAAGGGGAAGAAGGGTAAGGTCCTGGAGGTTTCCCCGTCCGAGAGAAAGGTTATCGTAGAGGGCTGCAACATGGTGACGAAGCACGTCAAGCCCCGCCGCATGGGCGAGCCCGGCGGTATCGTAAAGGCGGAAGGCGCGCTGTACGCTAGCAAGGTAATGGCTGTCTGCCCCAAATGCGGCAAGCCCACCCGCGCCGCCCATAAATTCCTGGCCGACGGAACAAAAGTAAGAGTCTGCAAAAACGCCGGCTGCGGCGAAACTTTCTAAGGAGGAGGAGAAAACATGGCCAGACTGAAGGAAGCCTACACGTCTGATGTAGCGCCTGCCCTGATGAAAAAATTCACCTACAAAAGCGTCATGCAGATCCCCAAGCTGGAAAAGGTCGTCATTAACGTCGGCTGCGGCGAAGCCAAGGACAACACCAAGGTAATCGACGCCATCGTTTCGGACCTTTCCAAGATCACCGGCCAGCGGCCCGTGGTCTGCAAGGCGAAGAAGTCTGTCGCTAACTTTAAAATCCGCGAAGGCATGCCCATCGGCGTAAAGGTGACGCTGCGCGCCGACCGGATGTATGAATTCGTTGACCGCTTTTTCAACGTGGCCCTGCCCAGGGTACGCGACTTCCGGGGCATCAACCCCAACTCCTTTGACGGCCGCGGCAACTATAACTGCGGACTGCGGGAGCAGTTGATCTTCCCCGAAATTGAGTATGACAAGATCGATCAGGTGCGCGGCATGGACATCACCTTTGTCACTACCGCCAAGACCGATGAGGAAGCCCGCGAGCTGCTCAGCCTGCTTGGGGCCCCATTTGCGAAGTAAGGGAGGTTTCTTTGTGGCTAAAACGTCAATGATTATCAAGCAGCAGCGGGACCCCAAGTTTTCAACCCGCCGCTACAACCGCTGCAAAATCTGCGGCAGGCCGCATGCCTACCTGCGTGATTATGGGATTTGCCGCATCTGCTTTCGGGAGCTGGCCTACAAGGGCCAAATTCCCGGCGTAAAGAAAGCAAGCTGGTAAGCCGGCAAGGCTTAAGCCCACAGGGATTGGAACGGCGCCGCGCATGTGACGACAACCTGAAAGGTCCTGTTTAGAAGAAACCATCGGGGAACGCGCGGCACACAGTTGAGAACAAAGGAGGAGAACTCATGCATATCACCGATACCGTCGCTGACATGCTGACCCGCATCCGCAATGCGAATTCAGCGAAACATGAAACGGTTGATATCCCGGCCTCCAATATGAAAAAGGCAATCGCCCAGATCCTTCTGGACGAGGGATATATCAAGAGCTTCCAGGTGCTGGAAGACAATAAGCAGGGCGTTATCCGCATCGCCCTCAAGTACGGCCCCAACAAGTCCCAGGTCATCACCGGACTCCGCCGGGTATCCAAGCCCGGTCTGCGCATCTACTCCAGCTGCGAGGATATGCCCAGAGTGATGAAGGGCCTGGGGATCGCCATCCTCTCCACCTCCAAGGGCGTTATGACCGACCGTCAGGCGCGCAGGGAGAAGGTAGGCGGCGAAGTCCTGGCATTCGTCTGGTAAAGGAGGGTAAAGGATATGTCTCGTATAGGCAGGAAACCGATTGAAATCCCCGCCGGCGTGGAAGTCGCCGTGGACGGACATACCGTCACCGCCAAGGGGCCCAAAGGAACCCTGACGGAATCCTTCCACCATGATATGGATATTTCGGTGGAGGCCGGCCATGTGGTCGTAGCCCGTCCCACCGATGGGCAGATGCACCGCTCCCTTCATGGTCTGACCCGCACCCTGGTCTCCAATATGGTGACAGGCGTCTCCAAGGGCTTCCAGAAGGAGCTGGAGATTAACGGTGTAGGCTACCGCGCCGCCAAGCAGGGAACCAACCTGGTGATGAACCTGGGGTATTCCCATCAGGTGATTGTACCGGAAATTCCCGGCATCACCATTGAGGTGCCGGCCCCCAACCGGATCATCGTCCACGGGGCGGATAAGCAGCAGGTAGGCCAGTTCGCCGCCGAAATCCGCGAGAAGCGCCCGCCGGAACCCTACAAGGGCAAGGGCATCAAGTATATCGACGAAGTGATCGTCCGCAAGGAAGGCAAGGCCGCAAAGGGCGGCAAGGGCGGCAAGAAGTAAAGTAAGGAGTGAATCAATACCATGGTGAAAAAGCCAGACAGCAATAAAGCAAGGCTGAAGCGGCACGCCAGGGTCCGCGCCAAAATCAGCGGCACCGCCGAGCGTCCCCGCCTGAACGTATTCCGCTCCGCCAAGCACATCTACGCCCAGCTGATCGACGACGTAAACGGCGTTACCCTTGCCAGCGCGTCCACGATGGATAAGGGCTTCGAGGGCTTTGGCGGCAACTGTGACGCCGCAAAGACCGTCGGAGAGTCCCTGGCCAAAAAGGCCGCCGAGAAGGGCATCACCGAGGTCGTTTTTGACCGGAGCGGCTATGTGTACCATGGCCGGGTCAAGGCACTGGCGGAAGGCGCCCGCGAAAACGGGCTGAATTTCTAAGAAGGAGGGAGACACCTTTGGCTAGAATAGACGCGAATTCCCCTGAGCTCCGGGACAGCCTGAGCGAAAGGGTTGTTGCCATCAACCGCGTATCCAAAACCGTAAAGGGCGGACGTATCTTCAAGTTCGCGGCCCTCGTAGTAGTGGGCAACGGCAACGGCATTGTCGGCTACGGTCTTGGAAAGGCTTCCGAAGTCCCCGACGCCATCCGCAAGGGCATTGAGGACGCGAAAAAGAATCTCAGACAGATTGCACTGAAGGATACCACCATTCCCCATGAGGTGGTGGGCATTTACGGCGCAGGCAAGGTACTGCTGATGCCGGCCCCCGAAGGTACCGGCGTTTTGGCCGGCGGCCCGGTGCGCGCCGTGCTGGAGGTCGCCGGTATCCGGGACATCCGCGCAAAGTGCATCCGTTCCAACAATCCCTGCAACGTAGTAAGCGCCACCATCGCGGGACTTTCCTCCCTGCGCAATGTGGAGGATGTCGCTGCAATCCGCGGCAAAGCGGTTAAGGATATTAGATAGGAGGAAGCGGCATGGCTTTCAAAATCAAATTAGTCAAGAGTCTGGCAGGCCGCCACGACAAGCATATCGCTACCGCCTATTCCCTGGGCCTGCACAAGATCGGGGACGAAACCACCCAGCCGGATAACGAGGCGACAAGGGGTAAGATCAAGGCGATTTCCTATCTGGTAGAAGTAAAGGAAGAGGCCTAGTCCGTTTCCCGGATATTCCCAGACTCCGTGCCGGTTTTAACCGGCTGCACGAATGTAAGCAAGGAGCGATTTGCTATCCCAAACAAGGAGGCGCGAAATCAAATGAAACTCAATGAACTCAGTCCAGCCCCCGGCTCCAACCACAAGGCGTTCCGCGTTGGCAGGGGCCACGGCTCCGGCAACGGCAAGACCGCCGGTAAGGGCCACAAGGGCCAGAACGCCCGTTCCGGCGGCGGTGTACGCCCCGGCTTTGAGGGCGGCCAGATGCCTCTCCAGAGACGCATCCCCAAGAGGGGCTTCAACAACATTTTCGCAACCCATTACGCAGCAATCAACGTTTCCGCCCTGAACGCCTTTGAGGACGGCGCTGTCGTCAACGCCGAGGCGCTGGTGAATGCCGGTATTCTCAAGAAGACGCTGGACGGCGTAAAAATCTTAGGTAACGGCGAGCTCACCAAAAAGCTGACCGTTGAGGCTGCGGCTTTTTCCGCGTCCGCGAAGGAGAAAATCGAGAAAGCGGGCGGGAAAGCTGAGGTGAAGTAGGGATGATCGAGACTCTTAAAAATGCGTGGAAGATCGCGGATTTAAGAAAGAAGCTCCTCTACACCCTGCTGATCATCTTTATTTTCCGCATTGGTTCTGCCATCCCCCTGCCTTACCTGAACCCGGCGGCGCTGCAAAGCATGATCAACGCCAACGGAAGCCTGTTCGGGTACCTGAACATCCTCTCCGGCGGGTCCTTTGGTCAGGCTACCCTGTTCGCCCTGTCCATCTCCCCATACATTACGTCAAGCATCGTTATTCAGCTCCTTTCGGTCGCCATCCCTTACCTGGAGAGGCTCTCTAAGGAAGGGGAGGACGGCAGGAAAAAGCTGAATAAGATCACCCGGTACACCACAGTGGGTCTGGCGCTGTTTCAGTCCATCGCCTACTATTTCATGTTCCGCAACATGAACGCAGTTTCCTACCGGGACGGTTTTCAGGGAGTGTTCGCCGCACTGGTGATCATTCTTGCGCTGACAGCCGGAGCCTGCATTGTGGTGTGGCTGGGAGAATGCGTTAACGAGAAGGGAATCGGAAACGGCATTTCCATTCTGCTGTTCGCGGGCATTGTTTCCCGCGGGCCCTCTGTGGTGGTGCGGATGATTACCTACCTCCAGTGGGGCTTTGAGGGCAACACCCAGTATCTCTTCTTTGTACCCCTGATTCTTGTCATCTTCCTGGCGCTTATCGCGTTCATCATCGTGATGACCAACGCGGAGCGGCGCATCCCTGTCCAGTACGCCAAGCGTATGGTGGGGCGGAAGATGTACGGCGGCCAGAGCACACACATCCCCATCAAGGTCAACATGTCCGGCGTTATGCCCATCATCTTCGCCAGCTCCCTGCTGGCCATCCCCGGAACCATTAAAGGCTTCGTGGACCCCGACGCAGAACGGTGGGTGGGCAAGTTCCTGGGACTGTTCGACTATAATCAGTGGCTGTATGCGGTGCTGTATTTCCTGCTTATCATCGCTTTCAACTACTTTTATGTGGCGATCCAATATAACCCGTTGGAAATTTCCAACAATCTGCGCAAAAACAACGGTACCGTCCCCGGCTACCGCCCCGGCAAGCCGACCACCGACTTTATTTCCAAGGTCATCTCCAAGGTCACTCTGCTGGGCGCCTTCTTCCTGGCGGTTATCGCCATCCTGCCAATCGCGGTGGGAGGAATCACCAAGATGAACATTGCCCTGGGCGGCACAACCGTTATCATCGTAGTGGGCGTGGCGATGGATACCGCCCGTCAGCTGGAATCCCAGATGATGATGCGCCACTACAAAGGGTTCCTGGAGTAACGCTTTGACCGGGTTTACCAGGTCTGCCAGGTTTACCTGTAGACTCCAGACCTTGACAGAAACCGAAACGCAATCCCCCGAATCCCTGTATGCCTGAAAGCAAGACGATACGTCGGAAAGGAAGGAAGCACCCTTATGAAAATCATCCTTTTGGGAGCGCCGGGCGCCGGAAAGGGCACCCAAGCTGAGGTTATCTGCAAACACCTGAACATCCCGACGATCAGCACCGGCAACTGCCTGCGGGAAGCGGTAAAAAACGGTTCCCCCCTGGGCCTGCGGGCCAAGGCCGATATGGACAGCGGCCGCCTGGTGCCGGATGACGTGGTCATCGGCGTGGTCAAGGACCGCATTGCCAAGGACGACTGCGCAAAGGGCTATATTCTCGACGGCTTTCCCCGCACAGTGGCGCAGGCCGAGGCGCTGGAAGCCATGGGCGTGGAGATTGACAAGGTGATCGACCTGGAGGTTCCGGACGAGACCATCAAGCGCCGCCTTTCCGGGCGGAGAGTCTGCGAGGGCTGCGGGGCATCCTATCACCTGGACTTTAAGCCCCCCAAGCAGGAGGGCGTCTGCGACGCCTGCGGCAGGGCGCTGATCATCCGCAGGGACGACGAGCCCGCCACCGTGCAGGACCGGCTGGACGTTTACCACAGACAGACCGAACCGGTCAAGGCGTTCTACGCCGCCAGAGGTAAGCTGTACCGGGTGGAGGGGCAGGAGCAGGTGGAGGACACCTCCGCCCTGGTCCTGAAAGCACTGGAGGCGGGAGGCATTAGCGAGGAATGATAACATCATGATTACTCTGAAAACGCGCAAGGAGCTGCTGGCCATGCGGGAGGCGGGACGGATTTCCGCCCAGGCCCTCCGGACGGCGGGGCAGCATATCCGCGCCGGCATGACGACCAAGGAGCTGGACCGGATTCTGTATGACTTCATCCGCTCCAAGGGCGCGACTCCGTCCTTTCTGGGATACGGCGGGTTTCCCGGCACTGCCTGCATCTCTGTCAACAACGAAGTGATCCACGGCATCCCCGGCCCCCGGAAGCTCCGGGAGGGGGACATTGTCAGCATAGACGTCGGTGCCCTTTACAAGGGCTTCCACGGGGACAACGCCTACACCTTTGCGGTGGGGAAAATCTCCCCGGAGGCGCAGAAGCTGCTGGACGTCACCCGCGAAAGCCTCTACCGGGGCATCGCGGCGGCCCAGTCCGGCGCGCGCATCGGCGATATCGGCTTTGCCGTACAGAGCTATGTGGAGCAAAACGGCTTTGCCGTGGTGCGCAAGTATGTGGGACACGGCGTGGGCCGGGATATGCACGAATCCCCGGAGGTCCCCAACTTTGGGAAAGCGGGCCGGGGCGTGCGGCTGACTCCGGGCATGGTTATCGCCATAGAGCCGATGATCAACGCCAAGGGGACCGACGTCCGGGTACTGGGCGACAAATGGACGGTAGTGACCTCCAGCGGAGCGCTGTCCGCCCACTTTGAGAACACCATTGCCATTACGGAGCACGGCCCGGTGATTTTAACCGATCCCCTGGAAGGGGAGGAGATTTCCCAGACCCCTATCCTGTACGACAGGGAAGGGGCGCGGAAATGAGGCTGGGTACGGCAGGGATGAAAAGCGCCGGAAGGCCGCGAATCCAAACGCCCCAGGCGGGACAGGTGGTGCTGTCCCTGGCGGGCAGGGACGCGGGACGCCTGATGGTGGTGCTGGAGCGGTCTGTGGAGGAGGGCTTTGTCCTGACGGCGGACGGCAGAAGGCGGAAGCTGGCCAACCCCAAGCGCAAGCGTGCCAGGCATCTGCGCACGGTGGGAGCGGCCCTGAAGCCGGAGCAGTACGCCACTGACCGCCGGCTGCGCCAATCCCTTTCCAGCCTGTATCAACCGGAACAACACCGCCGGGAACCGGCAGAGGATAAGGAACTGTTCAAAAATGATTTTTAAAATCATTTTTGAAAAACCGCAATATTTCCCAATTAGAAATAAATCTATAAAATTTCTTTCTAATTTCTAAACAGTTCCTAACAGCCGACGCGTATAGAGGAGGTATTTGCTTGGCGAAAGACGACGTGATCGAGATTGAGGGCACCGTCCTGGAAGCCCTCCCCAACGCCACCTTTACAGTGGAGCTGCCCAACGGGCACAAGATACTGGCCCATATTTCCGGAAAGCTGAGGATGAATTTCATCCGCATCCTGCCCGGCGATAAGGTGACGGTGGAAATGTCCCCCTATGACCTGACAAAAGGGCGCATTACCTGGCGGTCCAAATAAGGACAGGACAGCCGTCCGGCAAGGCGTTCCATCCCATAAACTATAACGGCATCCAAACCAATCCGCATCAATAAACCAATACGATGTGCGAAGAAAGACGGCGCAATTGCCGCCAAGGAGGTAATTTCAAATGAAAGTAAGACCTTCCGTAAAGCCCATCTGCGAAAAATGCAAGATCATCCGGCGCAAGGGGCGCGTTATGGTAATCTGTACGAACCCTAAGCACAAACAGCGCCAAGGCTGATGGACGATTGAAAAATGGAGGTGCAAAAGAAGTATGGCTCGTATAGCTGGTGTTGACCTGCCCAGAGAAAAAAGGGTGGAGATTGGCCTGACCTATATTTTCGGCGTGGGCCGCAAGACGGCCAACGATATCCTGAAGGTGACCGGCATCAATCCGGACACCCGTGTCAAGGACCTGACCGAGGAAGAGGCGGCCAAACTGCGCGAACACATTGAAAAACACCTGATTGTGGAAGGCGATCTCCGCCGGGAGACTGCCCTGAACATCAAGCGGCTGGTGGAAATCCAGTGCTACCGGGGCGTTCGCCACAGGAAGGGCCTGCCGGTACGCGGACAGCGCACCAAGACCAACGCCCGTACCCGCAAGGGACCTAAGAAGACCATTGCCAACAAGAAGAAATAAGGCAAGGAGGGAACAGAAGAATGGCTAAAGCTTCAAATGGGAAAAAGGGAGCCGCGGTACGCGTGAGAAGACGCGAACGCAAAAATGTTGAGCGCGGCGCAGCCCATATTCAGTCCACCTTTAACAACACGATTGTCACCATTACCGATACCCAGGGCAACGCCCTCTCCTGGGCCAGCGCAGGCGGCCTTGGATTCAGAGGTTCGAGAAAATCCACCCCTTACGCAGCCCAGACAGCCGCTGAAACCGCGGCCAAGGCCGCCATGGAGCATGGCCTGAAGACCGTGGAGGTTTATGTAAAGGGACCCGGTTCCGGACGTGAAGCGGCAATCCGCGCTTTGCAGGGCGCCGGCCTGGAGGTAACAATGATTAAGGACGTTACCCCTATCCCCCACAACGGCTGCCGTCCGCCTAAGAGACGCCGCGTATAACCGATACGAAAAGGAGGTAAAAGCGAGATGGCTAAAAACAGAGAACCTGTACTGAAAACCTGCAAGACCCTTGGGCTGTCCCCCGCCGTCCTGGGCGTCATGAAGGAAACAACCCGCAATATGAAGCAGAAGCGCCGCAAGCAGAGTGAGTACGGCGTGCAGCTCAACGAGAAGCAGAAGGTTAAATTTATCTACGGCGTGCTGGAGAAGCCCTTCTTCCACTACTATGAGATGGCGGCCAAGGCCAGCGGCATCACCGGTGAAAACCTGCTCCAGTTCCTGGAGAGGCGTTTGGACAATGTGGTGTTCCGCCTGGGCTACGCCAGTACCCGCCGGGAAGCCAAGCAGCTGATCAACCATGGGCACTTCACCATAAACGGACAGAAGGTAAACATTCCTTCCTACCTGGTAAAGCCGGGAATGGTCATTGCCGTCAAAGAGGGCAGCCGCAGCTCTGCCAAGTTTAAGGCACTGGCGGAAGCCAACGCAGTGGCAGTCGTTCCCAAATGGCTGGAACGGGATGTGGAGCATTTCACCGGTAAGGTTATTGCCATGCCGGCGAGAGATGATATTGACTATGACGTTCAGGAACACCTCATCGTGGAGTTGTACTCCAAATAATGTGGATAGCAGCCGGCAAGGGAATGCGGATATACTGGCCGGGCGTCTGACGCCCGCCGCATAAGGAGGGTTACTTGTGAACGAGTTCAAAAAGACGAAAAGTCCTGAGATCGAGATAGCCGAGATCGCGCCGGACGGATCATATGGCCGCTTTATCTTTGAACCCCTTGACAGGGGCTTTGGGATGACCATCGGCAACAGTCTGCGGCGCGTGCTGCTCTCCTCGCTTCCTGGCGTTGCCGTCACATCTGTAAAGATTGATGGGGTACAGCATGAGTTTTCAACCATTCCGGGGATTAAGGAAGATGTGACCGAAATCGTCCTTAACCTGAAGGGGCTGCGGGCAAAGCTATACTGTGACGCGCCGAAAAAGATACGCATTGAGGCCAAGGGCGAGTGCGTGGTGACGGCGGGCTCCATCATCCCCGATTCGGACGTGGAGATACTCAATCCGGATATGCACATCGCCACATTGGGAACCGGCGCGGAGCTGCATATGGAGATGACGCTGGGGAGAGGCAAAGGCTATGTTCCTGCGGAACAGAACAAGCTGCTGGACCGGGATCAGAACGTGATAGGCGTGATTCCCATGGACAGCATCTATACACCTGTTCTGAAGGTTCATTATGCTGTGGAAAACCAGCGTGTCGAACAGAAAACAGACTATGACAAGTTGATTCTTGAAGTTTGGACAGACGGCACCATCGCCGCCGACGAGGCTGTCTCACTGGGAGCCAAGGTCCTCAACGACCATCTCGTGAAGTTTATGGACCTCTCATCCGAGGTTTACAGCACCGAGCCTATCGTAGAGAAGGAAGACAGCGGTAAGGATTCTATCCTGGAGATGACCATTGATGAGCTTGACTTGTCTGTTCGCTCCTCCAACTGCCTGAAACGCGCTGGGATCAACACCGTCAAAGAATTGATCAGCAAATCCAAGAGCGAAATGATGAAGGTGCGCAATCTGGGCACCAAGTCCCTGGAGGAAGTAATTTCCAAACTGGTGAGCCTTGGATTCCAGCTCAATGACGAAGACGAACAATAAAAACCATGGTAAAGGAGTGAATTTCGATGCCAGGTACAAGAAAGCTGGGCAGATCCTCCGACCATAGAAAAGCGATGCTCCGCGCTATGGTCACATATCTGCTGGAGACCGGCAAAATCGAGACCACTGTGACACGGGCCAAGGAAGTCCGTTCGATGACCGAGAAAATGATCACCATCGGCAAAGATGATACACTGCACGCCAAGCGGCAGGTTTATTCCTTTGTGACAAAGGAAACGGTTGCCAAAAAGGTATTTGACGAAATTTCGCCGAAATACAAGGATACCAACGGCGGTTACACCCGCATTGTCCGCATCGGACCGCGCCGGGGCGACGCCGCTGAGATGGCGATTATCGAGCTTGTGTAATTTTTTCCCATAGATAAAAAAGACGGGCCTGGAAAGCTGGAGAACCGCTTTTCAGGCCCGTTTTTTGGCTGCGTTTTTGATATGTTGTCCTTTATCCGCTGGTTGAGGAGCTCTCTGCCGCCCCGGAGCTTTCCGGTGTGGACGGCGCGGATGTATTTCCGGAGCTGCCAAGAGAATTTCCGTCTGTATCCATATAAACCCACTTGATGGAGTATGTTTTGCCAACGACATTTCCAATATTGGTCACATAGTTTTCAAGGAGATTCTGTACCTGCTGCTGTGCCTCCGCCAGAAGTGCCTTGTTGTTCGCCGCGGTCTGCTCCAGTTGGTCCTGGGCCTCTTTAAAGGCCGCCACCTCATCCTCGGCGGTGATTTTGGCAGAATCCTTATCTACAATATAGGATTCCTCGTTGAGGGAGGAGGAATCCACCTTGCACCCCAGAACCTTTGCCTCTGGTATGGTAATGGTCACCTGGGTGTCGTTTACCTCCATATTGACCAGGGAGGCATCGATTCCCAGCCGTACAATGCCGCTGTATTCTATCCAGAAGCTCTTGTCCTTCTGCCAAAAGAGGATTCCTGTAGCGTTTTCTTCCTTGAACTTCGCGACGTTGTGGTAATAGCAGTCCATAACGGATAATTTGCAGATGGATTTCATCTGTGTCAGCTCAGGCTCCATGTTGATGGGTTCAGGTTGCTTGGCGCAGCCCGTTGACACAGCCAGTATAACAACCGTCAGGAATAAAATAAATGCTTTTTTCACAATGCTCCCCTCCTTACTCAACCACTAAGCTGTAGTCAGAACCCGCTTGCTCAATAAAAGGAGCCAGCAGTGCCTTTACGACGTTGACAGCGTTTTGATGTGCCAAATCCAAAATCGCCTCATGTGTCTTGGTTTCTTCATCCACGTCCGCTTCACAGGCCGCATATGCCTCCTGGGTTACGGACGAGGTGTTGGCCTTGTCGTTGTAGAAGATGAAATCCATTGTATGGATATCCACAGTGCTATCCGTAATGCGGACCCCCGGTATGGTTACAGTGACAGTTTTGGTTTCAGCGTCCATGGTGATGTTTACCTGATCAAGGTCGATTCCGGCCTCTACCGTTGCTTCGTAGGATACATAGTAATCCACTTCTTCCGGCTTCTTCTCATTCATTACCTTGGCGATGCCGTTGTACACAGCCGTAAAGGTGGAAAGCTCGCTGGTGTTGACGATTTTTTCCAGGGTTGAAACAGTGATGACGCTGGTTCGGTCTGCTTTACTCCCTTTGAATAGGAGAGGAACAGCGATAAATACCGCCAGCACAATGACAGCGATACCAACCGCTGCCAGAAGGATTCGCTTTCCCCCATCCTTCTTTTTTGGAGTCTTTTGCCTTTGCCTTTTGATTTTTTCCATACTCATGGTTTCTTGTCTCCCTTTTTACATATTTCGGCAGTACCTTAGCCTTTATCGAGCAAAGGTGGGTGCCCATTATAGGCTTTGTAAATTTTGCGACCCATCCAATCGGAAATATGTGTCCATCCTCCTTAGTATAGCGTTTTTGGTCTAGGTTTGCAAGGTTGAGAGACGCTAAAAAGGTCGAAATATATAAAAATAGAGTCGAAAAACTCGAAATGATTGGTTTTCGACCCTATTGACATGGATGGATTAAGTTTTTTAAGGGATACCCATATATGAGAGGAAAATGAACTTATGATGTTAAGGATTTTTACTTCTTCTTTGCCTCCTGAAAGGAGATCCACCCCGGATAGGGCGTAAAATGGATGTCCGACACGTGGGGAGATACGGAAAAGTAGTGGCTTTCAAAGTACAGCGGTGCTACATATCCCCTTTGCAGCAAAAGCTCCTCCGCCTTGGCAAACCACTGGGCCGCCTCCGCTGCCCCTCCGCTGCCCGCCAGACTCAGGTAAAGCTCCAATGCCTCTTTATCTGCTTCCGTGGTAGAATAGGGCTGGGGGGGCTGTGTATCTTCCTCTGAGGAGGCGTTTGGGTTGGTGTCGGCTGTATTGGCTGTTTCTCTTTCCTCCTCCGGCACCTCTTCCTCTGTCTCCTCTGGGGATGTGTCAGGCAGATACTGGGCAATCCGCGTCAGCATGGTTCTGGGGTTGGACTGGTCCAGGCTGACAGGGAGGATGGCCAGCTGATAGTCCCCCCTGCTCAGGCGGGAGTAAAACTTCTCCTCGCTCAGCGGCTCCAGGTTGATGTATAGGTTCAGGTCCTTCTGCCACTGCCGCTGTAAATATCCGGCCAGAAAGCGGTGCTGGCCGGTCTCCAGGCATATCATGCTGGAACGGGGCAGCTTTGACAGCTCCAGGCGGTTCAGGCCGGTTTCAAACAGCCCCTTGGCCTCGTCCCGCTGGTACACAAGCCCCGTTACCCGGTTGGCAAGGCTGCGGTAGGATTGGCCCAGGATAGCGGCGGCGGGAGGGATAAGAAGGTTGGTGATTTCCAGATTGTCCGGGATGTCAGACTGAAATAGCTGCCGGTTGATGGCGGTACACATCCCCAGGCGGATGTCGTTGTCCTGGAAGACGGCCATATCCGGGTTGAAGACCAGCAGGTGGACGGTGTTCTGAAAGCTGATGGTGGAGAAGCCTTCCAGGCTTTCCAGGTCCTCAAAGAGCACTGGTCCCCCGTCGCAGCGGTCCTCCAGCAGCAGCTGGGCGTTTTCCTCGGCGGGGCGGACTGTGTACAGGTTGACTGCCGCCGTAGGCAGAGAGAGGGGATCATAGTATTCCTCGTTGGGACGGAGTCCTATGTACCGGCCGCTTTTCCAGGTAGTCATAACATAAGGGCCGTTGAAGAGCAAAAACTTTAAAGAAAGGCCGTAGCGCCCGTTGCAGCTGAGAAAAAAATCCTCCCGGCAGGGCATCGCCGCCGGGGTGGCCAGCAGTTCCAGGAAAAAGGAGTCCGGCTCCGCCAGGCGTATTTCCAGCGTCCGGCTGTCCAGCGCCCGTATCCCCAGCCGTGAAGCGGCAAGCTGACCGGAGAGGATGGCATCAGCGTTTTCCATGCTTCGGAAGTCCCTCGCGTTGGGGGAGGGTGAATCGGGATTGAACAGGCGGCGGAAGGCGAAGACAAAGTCGCCGGCAGTCAGGGGTTCCCCGTCCGACCATTTCAACCCCTCCCGCAGGTAAAAGGTATATACCTGTTTGTCCTCGGAAAGGGTATAACGTTCCGCCAGGGCCGCAATGGGCTGCCCGCTGGCGTCCAGCTTCATCAGCCCCTCAAAGCAGTTGAGGATCAGCAGGGTTTCGTTGGCGGTTGAGATGTACTGGGGGTCCAGGTTGTCAACGTTGACAGAGATGTTGTAACGTATCAGATTATCGTCGCTTCCCGGCAGGCTGCATCCTGTCAGGAATATCAGCAGTGTCAATAAAACAGAGTAAACTCGGACTTTCCATGAATTCATCCGAACAGATTCCCCCTTTCGCGCTGGGAAGAACTCTGTCTTTTATTGTATCACATTGCCGCGCCCTATGGCAATTTCCAAAAGATGAATTTTAAGTGAAATCCTTTGGGGCGCGGAAATTGTGGTCACCGTTTCCGGCGGTTCAGGGCCTTCAGGAGAAGGTAGAGCAGGGAGGCGTCCAACGGCAGCTTCAGAGCGTTTTTAATCAGCCTCGTGCTGCTGAGGAAAAGGGCCTGTCCGTACAGCATATTCAGCCACAGCGGGGTGAGGAACAGGTTGATTATCAGCACCGCCGATAGACAGGCGGCAAAGGTCCTCCTCCAGGAGGGGGGCTTTTTGTACAGCCAGCAGCCGTACAGGAATCCCAGGAGAAACTCATTGAGGGTAAAGCCGGGAAAGAATCCCCCGTTGGGCCGCAGAAAGTAGCCAATCAGGTCAGTGACGATGCCCATCAGCCCGGCCATCCAGGGGCCGAACAGGAAGGCGCACACCCCCGCGGCCAGAAAGGTGAAGCCAATCTCCAAAAACTGGCTGACAGCAATGGTGAACTGATTGAGCACAAGGGCGACGGCGGCCAGCATGGCGGCGGCGGTCAGAGACGGGACGCGGTGAAGCTCTTGGGCCGAGGCGGCCAGGCGGCGGACAAGCTCCTGAAGCTTCTCCTTGATAGTGTGCAGGACCATAAATAAAAACCTCCTTTGTAACAGCGTTGCCGCACAAAGGAGGGCATCCGCGGCCCAAAGGCGCGGAATATCTCGGACATTATGCAGCAGCGGGATGCGGAGCCGGTATCGTAAGCGCATAGACAGCGCTTTTCCCCCGCCCCGCAACTCCCCGTCGGGACGGCTATGACAGTCGGTGGATGCCGGTAAAGGCAAGCCCACGGACCAACGCACAGGCTCCTACTCTGCGAACAATGTCAGTATATACTGGACCGGCAAAAAAAGCAATAGGTAAAAAAATTTTTTTCCTTCCGCAAAAGGCATGAACAAGCGATTTTCTATTCTTTTCCTGTAAACCAGGAGAAAATTCGATAAAAAATGTGATTGACAACCAGCAGAGTATCTCTTACAATAGTAATTGCCTGTTGCAGAAAAGCACATTATCTAGTGGAGAAATTTGTCATTAACACAATATACTGTACCAAGCCGGCGGCATTGATAAAATGTCGTTTTGTCAGATAATCCCAGGAATCAATGAATCAGCGTTTCAGGAAGGAAGTAGTGAAAGATGTTGGAGACGATTGTAAAGCGTGACGGACGGGAGGTTCCCTTTGAGCTGGAGAAGATAGCGGACGCCGTGTATAAGGCGGCCCAGGCCACCGGCGGAAGGGACTACGAGATGGCCAAGGAGGTCGCCGGACAGGTGGAGGAATACCTGGAAAAGACCTGTAACAGCGGGCATCCGTCGGTAGAGGAGATACAGGACGCGGTGGAAAAGGTTTTGGTGGAACGGGGCCATGCCCGCACCGCCAAGGAGTACATCCTGTATCGCGCCAACCGCACGCGGGTGAGAGAGATGAACACCCGCCTGATGAAAATATACGAGGACCTCACTTTCCAGTCCGCCGCAGATAACGACGTCAAACGGGAAAACGCCAACATCGACGGCGATACCGCTATGGGCACTATGCTCAAGTACGGATCTGAGGGCGCGAAGCAGTTTAACGAGATGTATATCCTCTGCCCGGACCACGCCAAGGCCCATATCGAAGGGGATATCCACATCCACGACCTGGATTTCTACACCCTGACCACCACCTGCTGTCAGATCGACCTGCAAAAGCTGTTTAAACGGGGCTTTTCCACCGGCCACGGCTTTTTGCGGGAGCCCAACGATATTCAAAGCTACTCCGCCCTGGCCTGCATTGCCATCCAGTCCAACCAAAACGATCAGCACGGCGGACAGAGCGTGCCTAACTTTGACTATTCCATGGCGGAGGGAGTCGCCAAGACCTACCGGAAGCATTATACCGCCAACCTGGGAAAGGCCCTGGAGCTACTGGCGGGAGAGGAAGAGGGCCGCGCTGTGGCGGACCAGATAACCGGAGAAATCCTGAAAGGCGCTGGACTGTCCCCAGTTCTGGCGGAGGACAACGGATACGAGCAGGAGGAGCGCAAGCCCCTGGCGGAACGCTATGGACAGGAGCTTGCGGAGAGGATACAGAATTTTACCCGCAAGTACGCCGTCCGAGAGACGGATCGAATCTGCTACCAGGCCATGGAGGCCCTTGTCCACAATCTGAACACCATGCACTCCCGCGCGGGGGCCCAGATTCCCTTCAGCTCCCTGAATTACGGCACCGACACTAGCGCGGAGGGGCGCATGGTGGTGAAAAATCTGCTGCTCGCCACCGAGGCGGGGCTGGGGAACGGAGAAACCCCCATCTTCCCCATCCAGATATTCAAGGTAAAGGAAGGAATCAACTACAACCCTGAGGACCCCAACTATGATTTGTTCCAGCTTTCCTGCCGGGTATCGGCCAAGCGGCTGTTCCCCAATTTCTCCTTCCTGGACGCGCCGTACAATATACAGTATTACAAAGAGGGACGTCCGGAGACAGAGGCCGCCTACATGGGCTGCCGCACCCGCGTGGTGGGCAACGCCTATGACCCAGAGCGGCAGATTGTCAACGGCCGGGGCAACCTCAGCTTTACCTCCATCAACCTGCCCAGGCTGGCCATCCGTGCCAACGGGAACGTGGATTTCTTCTTTGAGGAGCTGGAGAAAAAGCTGGAGCTGGTTATCGAACAGCTGAAGGCCCGGTTCCGCATCCAGTGCGAAAAGAAGGTAAAGAATTACCCCTTCCTGATGGGGCAGGGGATATGGCTGGATTCGGAAAAGCTAGGACCGGAGGATACCCTGGAGGAGGTTTTGAAGCACGGTTCCCTGACCGTCGGCTTTATTGGACTGGCCGAGTGCCTGAAGGCGCTGATTGGCAAGCACCACGGGGAATCGGACGAGGCGCAGAACCTGGGCCTGGAGATAGTCGGCTTTATGCGCAAGCGGATGGATGAGGAGACCAAGAGGACCGGACTGAACTTCACCGTGATTGCCACCCCCGCCGAGGGGCTTTCCGGCCGGTTTGTGCGGCTGGACAAGAAGAGATACGGCGTCATTCCAGGGGTGACGGACCGGGAATACTACACCAATTCCTTCCACATCCCGGTTTATTATGAAATTTCCGCCTTTGACAAGATCAAACGGGAGGCCCCTTATCATGAGCTGACCAACGGCGGACACATCACCTATGTCGAGCTGGACGGGGACCCCACCCAGAATTTGGAGGCCTTTGAACAGGTGGTCCGCTGTATGAAGGAAAGCGGAGTGGGATATGGCTCGGTGAACCATCCGGTGGACCGGGACCCGGTGTGCGGGTTTACCGGCATTATCGGGGACACCTGCCCCAAGTGCGGCCGGTCCGAGGAGGACGGCGGCCCGAAGTTTGAGCGCATCCGGAGAATCACCGGATATCTGGTGGGAACCCTGGACCGGTTTAACGACGCCAAGCGCGCCGAGGTAGAGGACCGCATTAAGCACAGCGTCAGCAAAATGGAGAGCTTTTCATAATTATAGGGGGACTGGACAGGTCCGGTCCCCCGTCAATACAGGCGGAAAGCCGCAGGGTTAAATTCCCTGCGTTCTTTTTGGCCGTTTAAGGGGATTGTAAAAATGGGAGAAACAAGGACGGCCCTGGAGGGCGGATGCACCCTGCGGCTTGCGGGAATTGTGCGGGAATCCATTGTAGACGGACCGGGTATCCGGTTTGTGGTGTTTGTCCAGGGGTGTCCTCACCGGTGCCCTGGCTGCCAGAACGCCCAGGCCCAGAGCTTTGAGGGAGGGGCGGTGTTTACGGTGGATCAGCTTTTGCAGGAGATAACCAAAAATCCCCTGCTCAAGGGAGTCACCTTCAGCGGGGGAGAGCCCTTCTGTCAGCCGGGGGCGTTGACAGAGCTGGCGCGGAGAATCCACAGCCTGGGGATGGATGTGATGTGCTATACCGGGTACATTTATGAGGACCTGGTGAGAAAGGGCAGGGAGGAGCCGGAGATACAGGCGCTGCTGGAGAACTGTGACGCGCTGGTAGATGGGCCCTTTTTGCAGGAGGAGAAAAGCCTGATGCTCCATTTCCGGGGGAGCCGGAACCAGCGGATTCTCGATCTGCCCAGGAGTCTTTCCTGCGGGCGGGCGGTATCGGTTCCGTGGCAGGACTATCCGGCTGCGGGCTCGTAAGGGATGCCGTTCCAACCAATCAGTATGCCAAACAGCCGTGGGAGAGCTCAAGATAGCGGACGTTATCTTGAGCTCTCCCACGGCTGTTTGGCGTTTCCGCCATAAATGATGAAGGTTTCGTAGAAAAACCTTCCCGGAACGGTTGACCTTTTTTGTATCAACTGTTACAATAGAAACAGACAACCGGCGGGGAACCCGCAAGGAGGCGTTTGGTGGGATGGCCAATAAGAGAAAATGGATTGCCATGGGGTATAATGTGCCCATCAATCCATCGAAAAACAGGGTATATGTCTGGCGAAAGCTGAAGGAGGCCGGAGCCGTTTACTATAAATCCGGGGTGGCGGTCCTGCCATACCGGAAAGCGGAGGTGGAATTTCTACGCCGCCTTTCCGAAAAAATCAAGGGCATGGGCGGGGAAGCGTCCATCATTGAGATAAGCTTTATCGACCAGAAGGACGAGCGGGAATTGATTGAGCGGTTTATCCAGCAGACCAGAGAGGAATACCGGGAGATATTGGCGGAGTGCGGCAAGCTGCACGATATGCTCCTCTCCTCACCGATGGACCGTGAGGAGCTGGAAAAGCTCCATGAGGCGACCCTGATCAAGCTGGCCAAAAAGTACAAGCGCATCCGCTCCCGCGATTTTTTCAAGCTTCCTCTGGCCCAGGAGATTGAATACGGCCTGGAAGATATTGGGGCGATTTTGCGAATGTCCGCCAAGGACCTTTCCCAACAGGTGAAGCGGATTCTGGATGTGGAAATGGATTGAATGGAATATTGTGGAACTGGGTTCCGGTTTTGCTGTTTTTGTGCTGATAATTTGATTTATATTGCTTTCTATGTTTTTCTTTCATTTTATGGTTGACAAAAACAGGGAAATGAGTATAATTAAGATAGATGAAGGGTTCTGCGGAATGGCAGACCGTTCATTGAAGAAAAGAAATAACCGTTGACAGGGGGGCTTTGAGACGGTTATTTCTTTTTTTGCGTTTTATGGGAAAGCGCGGCGGTTGAGCAGCTTTCAACAAAGCCTGTTGCTCATGACAGATAGCTTGAGCGCTGGATTGTCTCCACTTCCTGCGGTGTGAGGCCTGTGGCCTGTATCACCTGCTGAATGGGCAAGCCCATCCCGATAAGCGTTTGTGCTACTTTTGAAACACCCCTGGCCTCTCCTCTAGCCTCTCCTCTGGCCTCGCCTCTGAGCTCCGCTGCGAGCAGTGCCTGCGCCTCGTCGTGTTTGGCCTTTTCACGGAGCCGCTCCAATTCCCGGTATTCCGGGGATGCTGTTATTATGCGATAGGCGTTGATTGCTTCACTCATGATTGATCCCTCCGTTCGATTCAGCTTTTCCAAATCTTCCTCTGTCCTCGCGTTGAACAGGGACAGCCACAGCAGCAGCTCGTCCTTCTGGTCAAACTCTGCAGGTACCTTGGGCAGCTCGAAAAAGTGAAAACCCATCTTATCCGAAAGCAGTGTGTGCCGCGTCACCTCAAGGGGCTGGAAAAACGAGTGGTACTCTGCGCAGTCAAATAACCGAAAGTCCATGATGCTGATGACAAGGGTCCGCGGAAGCTGGGAATAATTCTCTCCGGACGGCAGGGCAGAGGAGTATTCCCTCGCCCAGTAATACATCACCCGCTCCGGGTAGTTCCCCTCGTTAGTGACCTGCATCTCAATGTCTACCAGCTGTCCGTTTACTCTCATGTTGATGTCCAGCCGGCAGAATTTATCCCTCACGCTTTCCGGCGTCATCTCGGAGTTTAAAATCTCAAACGCTGTAATGCTTTTCGTCTCTATCCGCAGAATTACCGCTACCAGCGACTTTAACAGGTGCGGGTATTTGACAAAGACCATCTTGAACAGTATATCGTTTTTGAAGGTGTATTGCAGCTTCTCCATTTTCTTTATGTCACTCCTCTAATGAACAGATTCCTCTGTATTCAGTATACCATGTTTCAACGAAATATTCCACCGCAAATTACAGACAAAGCAGGGACGAAAAAACTTCTTTTGCGTTTTTTCGTCCCTGCTTTTATTATTCGTACCGAAGGGCTTCAATGGGGTCCATCTTTGCCGCCTTGTTGGCGGGGTAATATCCAAAGAAGATACCGATTCCCATGGAGAACAGTACCGCGAAGATAACCGATCCGACGGAAGGCGCCGCGGGCGTTCCCAACAAGGAGGCGCCGTATATTCCTCCCGCAACCCCCAGGACAATTCCAATCGCTCCGCCGATCAGGCAGATAATCACCGCCTCCACGATAAACTGCATTCGGATGGAGCTGTTGGTGGCCCCCAGGGCCTTTCTGGTGCCGATTTCTCTGGTGCGTTCGGTGATGGAGACAAGCATGATGTTCATCACGCCGATGCCCCCCACCAGCAGGGATATCCCCGCGATAACCGCAATGGCAAGCTGCATGGTGCCCATGATGGTGGTCATCTGCTCCACAACGGACTGCATACTCATGACATAAACAGTGAATGTGGGGTTTTTACGGTAAAAGGTTTCAAAAAAGCCCCATAAGGTGTCGGCAAAGGAGATAGAATCCACGTTGGAGTTGGTCATGATGGTCACATAGTTATATCCCATATCTGAATTTGTAAGCCGCTGACAGGTAGAAATGGGGATGTAAAGGTCTGTCGGCCGGTCGGCCTCCGCCTGCATTCCCATCATCATTGCCATCATGGGATTTTCCTCGTATTCGTAAATGCCCACAACCGTATAGGCGAGTATCTCGTCGCCCCTGTATATTTTGACCTCCTGGCCCAGCGCCCCAAATTCTGTTCCGAAGATGGCCTTAGAGGTCTTGTTGGAGACCACTGCCACATTGGAGGCCTTTTCCTGGTCAGTGGCGTTGATGTAGCGGCCTGTCAGCATTTTGACATTGTTGACCAGCTGGTATCCGTCATTGACGCCGTAAATGGAGACGTTGGCGTATTTTCTCCC
Source organism: Oscillospiraceae bacterium (assembly GCA_022800935.1). Lineage (GTDB taxonomy): Bacteria > Bacillota > Clostridia > Oscillospirales > Ruminococcaceae > UBA1405. The sequence continues at coordinate 27,245 of JAAWRH010000024.1, read as the reverse complement.
GTCCTTTACGGAGCCAGAACCAATGTTTTCGTCTACACTGACCGCCAGAATGTCGTCGGCGTAAACTTCCCGCATCTGCTCCAGCATTTCATCGCTGATCAGGTCGTCCTCGGTCATGACAAAGGTATCGACGTCTTCCTTCAGGGAGAGCTGGACAACAATGTTGTTGCCGCCCATTTCTGCCATGGTATTGGTGACGGAATTGGTGACGGAATTGCCCAGGGTCATGATGGCGATAACCGCCGCAATGCCGATGATAATCCCCAGCATGGTGAGGATAGCGCGCATCTTGTTGGCCAACAGGCCGGATACAGCCAAGTATATGTTTTCCCACAAATCCATCGCTATGCCATCCCCTTTCTCTCACTGATGATGCGCCCGTCGGAGATGGTGACGATTCTCTGGGTTTCTGCCGCCAGCTCGTTGCTGTGGGTGATCAGCACAATGGTTTTCCCCTGCTCCTTGTGGAGCTGGTGGAAAAGGTCCATAATCAGCCGCCCAGTGGCGGAGTCAAGGGCCCCGGTGGGCTCGTCCGCCAGGATGATAGCTGGGTCGTTGGACATGGCCCTGGCAATGGCGACCCGCTGCTTTTGCCCGCCAGAAAGCTCGTTGGGCTGGTGGGACATGCGGTCGCCCATCCCCACAATGCCCAGCAGCTCCTTTGCCCGCCGGGAACGTTCGCCCCTGGATACCCCCGCGTACAGCATGGGCAGCTCCACGTTTTTCAGGGCGCTGGTTCTGGGAACCAAGTTAAAGGTCTGGAATACAAACCCGATCTTATCGTTGCGTATAGCGGAAAGCTCCCGGTCCTTGGCCCTGGCCACGTCCACGCCGTCCAGGATGTATTCCCCGGAGGTGGGCTTATCCAGCACCCCGATGATGTTCATCAGGGTGGATTTCCCCGCGCCGGACTGTCCGACCACCGCGACGAATTCCCCCCGCCGGACCGTCAGGTCAATGCCGTGGAGAATCTGGAGCTCGTTGGGCTCCCCGATGTAGAAGGTCTTTACAATGTTTTTCATCTGGATAATCGGTTCACCAAGGTGAACCGGCTCCGCCTCCTGGGTGGAAAAATCGTCCAGGGGCTGGATGGTCAGGTCCGGCTCGGCCTTGGGGAGAAAGCCGGAACCGCCGGGGGCCCGCTGGGGATCGCGGTGAATGGTCCAGTTGGCGGCTTCGGTATCTGTGCCGGAATCAAGGGGAGAGGCCGTCTCAGGGGCGGCTGAGGTCTGCGTGTCCTGTACGCTGGCTGACAGCGTTATGTTTTCCACTGCCATTCTACATCACCTGCACAGGCGTGCCCTCTGCATATACGTCCCCGGAGGGGATGATCTGCATACCTTCCTCTAATTCGTCGGAGAGAATCTCCACATAGAAATCCGTTTCCATCCCGGTGGTGACGGGAATATTTTTGGTGACAAAGGGGGCGGCGTTTTTCTCGCCGGATTCATTGGGGACCACAGCGGTGATGTAGAAGCTTTCATCCTCCGCAGTATGTACTGCGTCAAAGGGGACGCGGAAGACATTTTCCTTTTCCTCCAGCACAATGTCCATGCGGGTATTCATCCCCACGCGCAGGGCCCCCGGCTTGGGAATTGTCACCTTTGCGGCAAAGGTGACGGCGCCGCCGGACGCATTTTTAACGCCGGTAGGGGCAATTTCGCTGAGGACACCCTCAAACTCCTCGCCGTCGATGGCATCGGTGCGGATGACCACCGGCATTCCTTCCTTGACGGTGGTGACGTCGTATTCCTTGATGGAGGTGGAGATTTCCAACTGCTCCACATCCTCAATGACAAACATCACGCCATTGGCGGGAACGCCCTCCTCGGCGTTTACCGCTGTCACCACGCCGGTGATGGGGGAGGTGATGGTGGAATCCTCCAACTGTTTGTAGAGGAGCTGGAGGCTGATCTCCTGGGCGGTGGTATCTGCCTGTATCCGGGAGGAGGTGAGGGCGTCCTCGTAGGACTCAATCTGCTGGTTGATGCCCTCCAGGGTGGCCTGCTGCTGCTTCAGGGAGGTCTCATAGGAGGTATCCGCGCTCTTTTTGCCCAGCTCCGCCTGGTCCAGGGCCATGTCAGCTTGGTCAATCTGGGTGCGGGTGGATTCCAGGCGGGATTGAGCGGAGAGCATGGCGGCCTCTGCGGCATCTTTTACCTGGGTGGCAGCTTCTAGCGCCTTGGCTGCTTCTGTAATACCAAAATTCTGTTCATATTCAGCCATCTGACTTTTTAAATCTATAATTTCAAGCTGCATATTTTCGGCGATATTATCAGCTGCTTTGTATTCTTCTTCAGCTGTTATAAAATTTTCCTGAGCTTTAGCAACATCTTCCAAAGCTTCATCCAACAATTTTTTTAACTCTGTATTATCCGGATCGGCATCAACTGCCTTTTGTGCATTATCAGCCTCAATCGTCCGTACATTTAAATCTCTTTCACACGATTGCATTTCCCGTAATAAGACAGCAACATTTTTCAACTGATCCTGATATCCAGCCTGTGCATCTTTAATTTGCCGGTTAAAGCTTTCCAGTACGGCAGAATTTGTACCCTTGACAGAGTTGTCATAGGCTTTCTTTGCTTTCTCATACTGTGCTTTCGCAGACTGATAATCCGACCTAGCGTCATAATAAGCATCGCGGTAGCTGCCAACCATATCCTCTGTGGCCTCCTGGTTGTCCTCCGCGGTCCGGAGGGAGAGGGCGGCGTTTTCCTTGTTGATTTCAGCGGAGTTTACCCCGCTTTCCGCGCTGATGGCGCTGGAATTCAGCCCCGCCTCCAGCGTCTTTTTGGCGTTGTCCAGGTTTTTCTGGGCCTGCTTAATCTGCTGGTAGGCCACATTTTTGGACTGGTTGATGGTGGCCTCCGACTGGGCGATGTTCAGCTCCAGTGTCTCGGTGTCCAGCTGGGCCAGAACCTGTCCGGCTTCAACCCGGTCCCCCACCTTGACGTTGATCTCCTTGACCGGGCTGGTGACGGTGGAATATACCTTATGGTCCTCACTGCTTTCCACCGCCCCGGTGGCGCTTACGGTGTTGGAAAGGGTCTGACGTTCCAGGGGAATGGCGCGGACGGTCAGCGCGGCAGAGCCTCCCTTGCCAAAGGTGGCAAACACCACCGCCGCCACAACCAGCAGGACCACTCCACCTATCATGAGCTTCTTCTTTTTTCTGGTTTTTTCCGCGGTTGCCATAAGTAGTAATCCTTCCCTTCTTAAAGTATCCCTGTACACATACATCTGTCAACTTTGTCAACAGTTACAACATATGTAGAAAAAACTATGCGGATTGACGGATAAAATGCGCTGAATCTGACTTTTACAGGATACAATATCTTTCGGAACATTTTGTGAATGAAGTGTAAATACTAACAGCTATAATTGAAAGTTTACATATTTGTAAAAAAGGAGAAAAAAGCGTCAGTATAGGAAAAAATGGGTTATTGACAGGGTACGGAGAGATTAGTATACTATTATAGGGAAAGAACCGGTCAACTGAAATCATTGGCAAATTAATAAGCGGCTTGTATTTCAATGAAAGACATATATGTTTGTTCGGAAAGGCGGCGGGACGTGTTGGAGGAAAAGAAAGGGCGGGAGATGTCCCGGCCTCAGGAGATTGAACGGAGCATCCTGAAAAAATTCCGGCGCTCTATCTGGAACCGGATGATAGCGGGCATCAAGGACTATCAGCTGATCCGGCCCGGTGACAGGATCGCCGTCTGCATCTCCGGCGGGAAGGATTCCATGCTGCTGGGCAAGGCCATACAGCACCTCCGGCAGTACAGCGAAATCCCCTTTGAGGCGGTTTACCTGACCATGGACCCCGGCTATACTCCCGCCAACCGCGCCCTCATTGAGGAGAACGCCCGGACCCTGGGGCTGGATCTCACGTTTTTTGAGACGGATATCTTCAACATCGTCTCCAAAACCGACCGCTCCCCCTGTTATCTCTGCGCCAGGATGCGCAGGGGGTTTCTCTACTCCAACGCCCAAAGGCTGGGGTGCAATAAAATTGCCCTTGGCCACCACTTTGACGACGTGATTGAAACGGTGCTGATGAGTATGCTGTACAGCGCCGAATACAAGACCATGATGCCAAAGCTGCACAGCACCAACTTTCCGGGAATGGAGCTGATTCGTCCCCTGTACCAGGTGCGGGAGGCGGATATTGTCGCCTGGGCGAGGTATAACGGGCTGCGCTTTTTGCAGTGCGCCTGCCGCTTCACGGAGCAGAACCCCGATATTGAGCTGGCAGGGGACTCCAAGCGGGCGGAGATGAAGGCGCTGCTGCGGCAGCTTCGGGCGGTCAATCCCCAGGTGGACGTCAATATTTTTCAAAGCCTCCACAATGTCAATCTGGAGACGGTAATCGGGTATGAAAAGTATGGCAGAAAATATTCCTTTTTGGACGATTACCAGGACCCGGACCGAAGGGAACACGCCCCCTTCCCTGATTCGTAGATAAGTTTTTGCTGGAAAGCCCTATATTTTCCCACCGTTTTAGGTTATAATGGATGAAGCGGAAAACACATAACAGGAGGAGTGAAAACCCATGGCCAACGAGTACAATATCGGTATCGCAAACGTAGTCCGGGAATATCTGGAGTCCCAGGAGTGGCATTTCGGCTGGGATGAGGAAAAGGGACTGTTCACATTGGGGATGAACATCCACTGCAAGCTGAAAAACTGCAAAATTTACATTCACATTTATAAGGACGCCATTCTGGTGCGGGCCCTTTCGCCGGTATACGCGGATATTGACGAGCCGGATATCATGAACCGGACCGCTAGATATCTGCATATGGCAAACTACGGCCTGCGCAACGGCAATTTTGAGCTGGACATGACCGACGGCGAGGTTGCCTATAAGACATACGCGTACTTTGGGGACGACCTGCCCACTGTGAAGGTGATTGAACGGTATGTGGATGTCACTTATTTTATGATGCGGGATTATGGAAACGGGCTGACCAGCGTCATATTTGCCGGGGCCGACCCGGCGGCGGCCATCCGCCAGGCGGAGAGCGGCGATGAGGAGGAGGAAGAGGAGATTCAGATGCCCCTTTTAGGGGAGATCGATCCTTCCATGCTTTCGTAATAAAATCCTGAAAATTTACAAAAAGTTTTATTTTCTGACAAAGGATAAGGCGGGGGAAGAGTCCTCCGCCTTATCCTTTGCCGGGATCGTCCGGCTGGTGGGAAACCTGCAGGAGTGCCATCACCGTCACCCCCAGGGTTGCTCCCGCCATTGCCGAGAGAAGCGCAACCACAACCACCATGCTTTTGCCAGCCCCTTTCCCTATTTTCAATTAATATCATTTTATGTATAGGGTAGGTAAAGGGTTACATGTATATACCTAACGTATAAACAGGTAAAAATTTCAAAATACCAGTTAATTTCTCTGTTTGACAGTTTCCCTGCCGGTTAAGGGCGGCCCTAATAAATCACTGTCCGGCGGGACCGGAACCTGTGGGCGTCCGTATTGATTGGCATAGCAGTAGACACAGCCGTTTGTGCAGGTGCTGTACGCGCCGATATCAACACTCTCCATACAGCCGCACAGCCCGCGTTGATTGCGGTCCTTTGGCCTGGTCACGCCGAACATTCTGCCATCCACACAGCAGGACCGGGCGATGCCCAGGTCCTCCGCACAGGCTGAAAGCTCTATCCCGTGGGAGGCCGCGATTCCGGCAAGTTGCTGGGCAAATTCCCTTTGCTGCTCCGGCGTCAGCGGGCGGATGTGCAGGGGACTCAGGTCCACGCCGCGGTAGGAGTCCACAAAGCTTATGATGGCCTTGTGGGTGCAGCCCTCCAGTTCTTCACACAGCTTGGTGAATGCCCGGATGTGGTAATCCACCGTGTACCGCTCGTTGGTGAACACCGGGTCATACCGCCAAACGGCTTTGTCCGCCCCCAGCCTTTGGAAGGCCGGTATGATGACCTCGTGTTTATCAGGCAGATTTCTTTCAACATCCCGGCCATAGGGGGTAATGGTATACTGAAAGTAGTATTGGAACGCGTCCAGCTTGTGGATGTTTTCCAGCATCGGCGCGGCGTTTTTGGTCCAGAAGACAAATCCGTCCACCCTATCGGGGGTGAGGGAAATCCGTCCCACCTGCATCGGGTTATAGGGGTTCCGCAGGAGAACAAAGCCCTTTTCAAGTCGGTTGTAAAACCATTGGGAAAACAGCGCCGGGATATCCGTGCGCCTGCTTGCGCTTACAATCATTTTCCGTTTCCTTTCCGCTCCGCCGCAGCCGCAAAATGGCCCGCCGGGAGGCGGGCCGTTTCTCCAAAGAATGCAGTTTTGTTTTTAAGCTTAAGCTCAAGCTTCCAGAACCCGATGGTACATGGCAATGTATTGGTCAGCCGATTTATCCCAGCTGAAATCGCATTCCAGGGCATGGCGGACCGCCGCCTGCCATTTTTCCTTGTTGTCAAACAAGGTCTTGCACCGCTCAATGGCCCCCAGCATGTCGTGGGCATTGTAGCTCTGGAAGGTGAAGCCGTTTCCGTCCTCGCCGCCCAGGTCCTTGATGGTGTCCTTCAAGCCGCCGGTCTCCCGGATGATGGGAATAGCGCCGTACCGCAGGGCGATCATCTGGGCCAGGCCGCAGGGCTCGCTCTTGGAGGGCATCAGGAAGGCATCCACGCCACCGTATATCTTCTTGGCCAGGTCGGGGATAAATCCGATGGTGGAGGAGACCCGCCCCGGATATCTTCCCTGCATCTCCCGGAAGAAGTCCTCATAGTTCTGGTCGCCGGAGCCCAGCAGAACAATCTGGACATTCAGCTTCATCAGGTCGTGGAAGATGTATTGGATAAGGTCCACGCCCTTGTGGGCTACCAGCCGGGTCACAATGCCGATGAGCATGGCATCCTCTCTCTGCTCCAGACCGGACCGCTCCTGAAGGGCCCGCTTGTTTTCCCCGCGCTCCCAGAGGTTGTCGATGGAGAAATTGCGGAACATGGCCTTATCGGTGGCGGGATCGTTGCCGATAAGGTCAATGCCGTTGACGATGCCGCACAGCTTGTACTGCCGGTCCCGCAGAAGGCCGTCCAGCCCGTGGGCAAACCAGGGGGTCAGTATCTCCTGGGCATAGGTGGGGCTGACGGTTGTCACCATGTCGCAGGTTTCGATGGCGCCCTTCATGTAGTTGACGCAACCGCCGTACTCCAGGATTCCCGCCTGGTAGGAGGGGATTCCCAGAACATAGCCCAGAATATCCATTCCAAACTGTCCCTGATACTGGATGTTGTGGATGGTAAACACGGTCTTCAGGCGGCGGTGCCGCTCGGAGCCCATGTAGAAGCAGCGGAGAAACACCGGAACCAAGGCGGTCTGCCAGTCGTTGCAGTTGATGATGTCCGGTTCATAGTCGATGTAGTTGAGCATCTCCAGAATCGCCTTGGAGAAGAAGGCGAAGCGCTCCGCGTCGTCCCCATGGCCGTAGATGGTGTCCCGCTTAAAGTAATACTCGTTGTCGATAAAGTAATAGACAACCCCCTGATCCACCGCCTGGAAGATGCCGCAGTACTGGCTGCGCCAGGAGAGCTGAAGCTGGAAGCTGGTGATAAAGGTCAGCTTTGCCCGGTCCTCCGGCTTCACGGAGCCGTAAAGGGGCATTACAACCCGGCACTGGTGCTGCTTGGTGCGGATCGCTTTCGGCAGGGAGCCTGCCACGTCCGCCAGGCCGCCGGATGCGATAAAGGGACGGGCCTCGCTGGCCGCATAGAGAATTTTCATGTTGACACGTTCCTTTCCTGAAAGGATTCCGCCGGACGGCTGTCGGCACCTTCGGTCCGTTTCCCCAAATCCAACGGGTGATCGATTTTGACTGCGGGATTTCAGCCGCGCCCCGGAATCCGGAATCGGGTAAAAACCGGCCTACAGGGTGCAGGCCGGTTTTCTGTTGCCGGTTGGGCAGCGGCCCCCCAATATGCCTGAGTTACACCACGCTGCCCTTGGCGATATAAATCGGGTAGGTGGCGAAGCCCATCAGCGCCCGGTGCTCCCGGACGATGACGTCCTTGTCCGCAATGACATAGTTGAGGCTGGCCCCGTCGCTCAGGGTTGCGCCCTGCATGACGATGGAGTTCTTGACGGTAACGCCCTTGGCAATCTTAACGCCGCGGAAAATTACAGAGTTCTCCACCTCGCCGTCGATGATGCAGCCGTCGGCCACCAGGGAATTGGAGACCTTGGCGGAGGTGCCGTACTTCGCCGGAACCTCGTCCTTAATCTTGGTGTAGATGGGGCTCTTGGCGTTGAAGATGGCATTGCGCACCTTGGGGTCCAGCAGCTTCATGTTGGCGTCAAAGTAGGACTTGATGCTGTGGATGGTCAGGGACATGCCGGTGGACTCGAAGCCCAGGATGTTGTACCGGTCATGGGACTTCTGGAGAATCTCACGCTTGAAGCTGATCTGGTTGTGCTGGGCGCTGTCGGCGATGATGCGGGACAGCAGGTCACGGGAGATGACCGTGACGTTGCGGTAGACGTTATACTGTCCGGGCATGGACGGCCCTATCATCACGTCGTTGATGCGCCCGTTGGCGTCAAAGCCGAAAGCGGTGGTATCGCTGAGAAGGTCCTCCTTGGCCAGGTCGGTCTTCTGATAAAGCACGGTGATATCCGCGCCGGTGGAGATGTGTTTGTGAATCATCTCCCGGTAGTCCATGTTGGAGATAACGTCGCAGTCCGCCATCAGCACATAGTTGGCCCGGTTGTTGGAGATATAGTCAACAATACCGGACAGTGCCTCCAGCCGCCCGCGGTAAATGCCGGAATGGTTGTTGGAGAAGGGAGGCAGGATATTCAGGCCGCCCACCTTCCTGGAAAGGTCCCACTCCCGGCCGCTGCCGATGTGGTCGATCAGGGACTGGTAGTTGCTCTTGGTGACAACCCCCACGTTGGAAATCCCGGAATTGACCATATTGGAAAGGGGAAAGTCAATAAAGCGGTAGCGCCCGCCAAAGGGAACGGAACCCATGGTCCTGACGTTGGTCAGCTCCCCTAAAGTCTCGTCGTGCATATTGGAGAATATAATCCCCAGAACAGTATCCTCTCTCATTGTCGGCTCCTCCTACTATACGTCCTGTTCGATCATGGCCTTGGGCGGGACAACCGCCTTGGGTGAGATATGTACGTTCTCGCCCACCGTCGCAACACCCCACTGGGACCGGTCTTCCAGATTTTCGGGGCGTTCCCCGACCTTTGCGCCCTCTTCCACCACTACGTTTTCCGCGATAATGGCGTATTCAATGATTGCGTTTTTCCTGACCACCGTTCCGGGCATCAGGATGCTGTCATGTACCACTGCTCCTTCTTCCACGACCACGCCGGGGAAGAGAACGGAAAAGTCAACCTCGCCCTCCACATGGCAGCCCTCGCAGATCATGGAGTTCTGCACATGGGCGGTCTCGGAAATGTAGTGGGGGGGCATGTCCGCGTTGCGGGAATAGATTTTCCAGGAAGGATCATACAGCTTCAGCGGGTCGCTGGGATTGAGCAGGTCCATGTTTGCCTCCCACAGGCTGTCGATGGTTCCCACATCCTTCCAGTAGCCCTCAAAGGCATAGGCGTACATTCTCTGCTGGTCCGCCAGCATGGTGGGGATGATGTTTTTGCCGAAGTCGTTGGAGGAATCGGGATCAGCCTCATCCTGTTCCAGATATTTCTTCAGCTTGCTCCAGGTGAAGATATAGATGCCCATGGACGCCAGATTGCTCTTGGGGTGCTTGGGCTTTTCCTCAAATTCAAAGACCCTGTGCTCCTCGTCGGCGTTCATGATGCCGAAGCGGGGGGCCTCCTCCATGGGAACCTCCAGAACCGCGATGGTGCAGTCGGCGTTTTTCTCCTTGTGGAAGGCCAGCATCTTGGAGTAGTCCATCTTATAGATATGGTCGCCGGAGAGAATCAGCACATATTCCGGGTCATACCGCTCGATAAAGTTAATGTTCTGATAAATGGCGTTGGCGGTTCCGCTGTACCAGTCGGAGCCGGAGCTCTTCTGGTAGGGCGGAAGGGCGAAGACGCCGCCGTTGTTCCGGTCCAGGTCCCACGGTTGGCCGTTGCCCAGGTACTCGTTGAGAACCAAGGGCTGGTACTGGGTCAATACGCCGACGGTATCAATCCCGGAGTTGATGCAGTTGGACAGGGGGAAATCGATAATGCGGTACTTGCCCCCAAAGGGAACCGCAGGCTTTGCCAGCTTCCTGGTGAGCGCGTAAAGCCTGCTGCCCTGGCCCCCGGCCAGGAGCATGGATATCCATTCCTTTTTGCGAATCATACAAACCTCCATCCCGCGGCGTGCCTCGGCACGGCAGCCGCAAAACACTATGCTAAATTTATGTCAGCGCCTTAAAAACAGGCGTTTGCCTTGATGCTGCGCCGCATTGCCTTAAACGGGCTCTCCCGGCTCCTTGGGAGCCTTTGGCTGCTCTGCCTTTGTCCTGGGCTTGCGGGCGGTCTTGGGTTTATCGGCAGGCTCGGCCTTTTTCGCCTTTGTCCTTTTTCCCTCCGCAGCCTTTACGGGGGACTTAGCCGCGGACTTTTTGACGGTTTTGGCAGAGGCAGCCTTGGAAGCGGGCTTTTTGGCATTGCCAGCGGACTTGGCGTCTTTCGGTTTCTTTTCCGCCTTCTTGGGGCTTTCGGAAACGGATGCCTCCGGCAGTGCGGAGGAGGCAATCTCCCCAGACTCCTCCACGGCGGGCTTTTTCGCCTTCACCAGTCCCTTGGGGACAAAGAAGGTTACACCCAGAGGAGGCAGACGGAAACAGAGGGACTGCTCAAACCCATGCATGGGCTCCTTTTGTATTTTCAGCTCCCCTTCGTTTACCACGCCGCTGCCGCCGAACTCCGTGCTGTCGGAGTTGAAGACCTCCCGGTAGGACTCCGCCTCCGGAACGCCGATGCGGTAGCTTTCGATGACTTGAGGGGTAAAGTTGCAGACAGCGATAATTTCATCGCCCTTCTCGTCGATGCGGCGGAAGGCCACAACCGAATTGGCGTGGTCGTCGTGGGAAATCCACTGGAAGCCCTCCCAGGAGGTGTCAACCTGCCAGAACTCCGGGTGCTCCAGGTACAGATGGTTCAGCTGCCGGACATATTCCTTCATCTGCCGGTGGCTGTCGTATCCCAGCAGCAGCCAGTCCAGCTCTTTGTCAAACTTCCATTCAATAAACTGTCCATACTCCTGCCCCATGAACATCAGCTTTTTACCGGGATGGGCCATCATGTAGCCCATGAAGCCCCGGACGCCTGCGAATTTCTGCCAGTAGTCTCCGGGCATCTTGTTGATGAGGGAGCACTTTCCGTGGACGACCTCGTCGTGGGAGATGGGAAGGACAAAATTTTCACTGAATGCATAAAATAGGCTGAAGGTAAGTTTATCCTGGTGATAGCTGCGGTAGATGGGGTCCAGCTTCAGGTAGGAGAGGGTGTCGTTCATCCAGCCCATGTTCCATTTGAAGTTGAAGCCAAGGCCGCCGGTTTGGGGCGGACGGGTGACATTGGGCCAGGCGTGGGACTCCTCGGCAATCATCATCGCACCCTTAAACTGGGTCAGCACCGCGGAGTTGAGCTTCTGAATAAAGGAAACCGCCTCCAGGTTTTCAAAGCCGCCGTTCTGGTTGGGGCTCCATTGCCAGGATTCCCTTTCGTAGTCCAGCCGGAGCATAGAGGCCACCGCGTCTACCCGCAGGCCGTCCACATGGTATTTGTCAATCCAGAACATGGCGCTGGATACCAGGAAGCACTGCACCTCGTTGCGGCCATAGTCAAACTCGCAGGTTCCCCACTTGGGATGCTCCCGCTTCTGGACGTCCTGATATTCATAGCAGAAGTCCCCGTCAAATTCATACAGCCCGTGAGCGTCCTTGGGGAAGTGGGCGGGAACCCAGTCCATAATCACGCCAATGCCCTTTTGGTGCATGATGTCCATAAACTTCATAAAATCCTCCGGCCTGCCGTACCGGGAGGTGGGGGCAAAGTATCCGCAGCACTGATAGCCCCAGGAGCCGTCAAAGGGGTATTCTGTAACGGGCAGCAGCTCCACATGGGTGTAGCCCATATCTGAAACATACTCGGAAAGCTCCTCTGCTATCTTGACATAGTCGAAGGGCTGTCCGTCAGGGTAGGTCCGCCAGGAGCCCAGATGTACCTCGTAGATGTTCATCGGCTCCCGGAGATGGTTGGCGGAATCCCGCCGGGCAATCCACTCCTGATCGTGCCACTCGTAGCCGCTGATGTCATAGGTCTTTGAGGCGGTGGCGGGACGCGTCTCCATATGGAAAGCATAGGGGTCCGCCTTAAGGCGGAAATCTCCCTGCGGGGTTTCAATGCTGTATTTATAGATTTCCATTTCCTCAAGTTTGGAAACAAAGCATTCCCAAAGGCCGTCGTCCGAGATGCGCTTCATCGGGTTGACATCCCTGGACCAGTTGTTGAAATCCCCTACCACCGAGACGCTTTTGGCGTGGGGCGCCCAAACGCGGAAGATATACCCGCTGCCCCGTCCCCGCTTTGCCGGGTGGCAGCCCATCAGCTCATATGCCCTGTAATTCGTTCCCTGGTGGAACAGGTAAAGGGGAAGATTGCCTTTTGTTTCCTTTTTTTCTGCCATGGTGCTAACCTCCTATTTTCCACTTCCTGAAGGGCATAGCTGATGCCATATGCCCGGTCCGCGGGAAACCCCGCCAGGCGAAACTGCCCTGGAAACACGCGCGGCGGAGCCGGTTTGCGCGCTTCAAATTTTTAGATACTTTCATTTTATCACATTTTTCGATTATTGCAAGGGAAAACTGGTAAAATCAATTAATTTATCTTTATTTTACAGGAAATGAATTGTGTATATTGTTCATATCAAAGGGTGCCCTTTCGTATTAGAACACAAAATGATATTCAGCCATATATAATCATAACACTTCTGACCCGAAAATTTTGTCACAGGGGAGAAGTGGAGAGAATAAAAAGGGGACCGCGCCGCCTGAGCGGGCAGGACTCCGAACTCAGGACTCAGGACTCTATAAAAAAGGCGCGTCTACCTCCATGGTGAGACGCGCCCGTAAGGGTCAAAAATGAGGCTTACTTGTGGTCAACGGCGTACATGTGCTTAATGAGCTCCAAAACCTTGTTGGAGTAACCCATTTCGTTGTCATACCAGCTGACGACCTTTACAAAGGTGTCGGTCAGGTACACGCCGGCGGTGGCGTCAAAGATAGAGGTGCGGGCATCGCCCAGGAAGTCGGAGGAAACGACCGCTTCGTCGGTGTAGCCTAGAACGCCCTTCAGCTCGCCTTCGCTGGCTTCCTTCATGGCTGCGCAGATATCTTCCTTAGTGGCAGGCTTGGCCAGATTGACGGTCAGGTCTACAACGGAGACATCCAGGGTGGGAACGCGCATGGAGATGCCGGTCAGCTTCCCGTTGAGGGAGGGGATGACCTTGCCCACAGCCTTGGCAGCGCCGGTGGAGGAGGGGATGATGTTGCCCGCTGCAGCGCGTCCGCCCCGCCAATCCTTCATGGAAGGACCGTCAACGGTCTTCTGGGTGGCGGTGGTGGAGTGAACAGTGGTCATCAGTCCGTTGACAATGCCGAACTTGTCGTTTAGGACCTTGGCAATGGGGGCCAGGCAATTGGTGGTGCAGGACGCGTTGGAGACAAACTTCATGTCGGGGGTGTAGGAATCCAGGTTCACGCCGCAGACGAACATGGGGGTGTCGTCCTTGGAGGGGGCGGACATAACAACCTTTTTCGCGCCCGCGTCAATGTGGCCCTGGGCCTTTTCCTTGGTCAGGAACAGACCGGTGGATTCAACAACATACTCGGCCTCCAGCTTGCCCCAGGGGATGTCGGCGGGATTGCGCTCGGCATAGATAGGGATGGATTTGCCATTGACAATGATAGCCTTGTCGGTAGAGGAAACCTCTCCCTTGAACTGGCCGTGCATTGTGTCGTACTTCAGCATATAGGCCAGGTAATCGGCAGAGCAGAGATCGTTGATGCCGACGATCTCAATTTCAGGATGGTTGACCGCGGCGCGGAAAACCATACGGCCGATACGCCCAAAACCGTTGATGCCAACTTTAATGCTCATGTGAATGACCTCCTTAGAAATAAACTGTACCTTTATTTTATACCATTTCCCCCAAACATACAAGAACCCTGTCAAACTTTTAACTAAAAAACTTCCAATTTCATGTAAAAAAAAATTAGGAAAACACTGGCAAATCTGTATAAAATACCTATTGCACAAATTACTCGAAAAAAGGTAACATATGGCGGATGCTTTTCATCGACTTTTTTCGCCTGTTTCTCCCATTTTTTTTCGGATTTTTTGCCGGAAATTTATCTTTTTTACAGAAAAAAGGGGAATTTACGCAAATTTTGTCGTTTTGGATACAGGGACATCCACTACAGGAAAAAATACGGGCGGTATGCCTGTTACATTTTCCGGTAGCGGCGTGAGAAACGGAAGGAGAGGGAAGGCGTCAAGCGCCAGGCCTGGGAACATTCTTTTCCGTACATACAACAAGTTTTTTTCACAGGGGAACAGCCGCGCCGGAAAGCGACTGGGCGCTTAATTCAACCTTGAAAGGAGAAAACGAAAAGATGACAAGGGAAGAACAGGAGAGGCAGAAGCTGGACGAAAGGATTGAGGCAGTCAGCCGAAAATATGCAAACAGTCCGGTCCCTGTCGCCATTCTGGACCGGAGCATGGCGGTTCGGTGGAAAAATGCCGCCTTCGGGAAGCTGTTCCCCAACGACGGGGAGCTGAAGGAGGAGCTCCGGCGGCTGGGATATTTCTCAGAAAAGAAGATGGAGGCGCTGAAGAAGAGCCGGGAGGCTAGCCTGACATTAAGGCTGGAGCAGGACGGGATAGACAAGAAACGGAACGGTAAGCTGCGCGGACGTCTTTTCCTGCTGGACATGGATGAAGGGGACTTCTGCGGCATGCAGCTGGTGATACGGGATGCCCTTGCCAAGCAGTCGGTTTCACCGGAGGAGCTTAAATACGGCGGCGGCTTCCAAAGCTATATGATGGAAAGAATTACCCAGATTTATGTGAATCTGAAAAAAATGTCCCAGATGAAGGATCTGCCCCCAGACATCTGCGAGTCGCTGAAGTGTATTTCCGAAGAGACCTGGGGGATAGAACGGGTTACAAAGGATTTTTGTAGGATGGTAGACGCGGAGCACGGCATCCACTCCAGCAAACCCATGAGAAAGAACGTTGCGGCGGAACTGAGGACGCTGTGTCAGAGGCTGGAACAGACCGGTAAAAAAATAGAAACGCCTTTCACCTACACCCTTCCGGAGGAGCGAAGCGTCTTATGCAATATGAATCTGCTAAAGGAGGCGGTGGAGGAGCTGGCGGCAAACGCCTTCCGCTATGCCAGGGGGAGCCGGGTACATCTGGAGGCGGAGTACCGGGACAGCAAGATTTGGGTGACGGTGACAGACGACGGCATCGGGCGTATGAAGGAGGAGGCGGAAAAGGTACTGATTCCCTTCTTTTCCTATGACCCGGAGATGGCGGAGAACCAGGCGGGCGGAATGGGACTGCCCAGTATATATGCCCTCATAAAGCTGGAGGATGGCGAAATGGGCGTGGATTTCAGGGCAGGGAATGGGACGAGGGCCTGGTTTTTCCTGCCCTATAAGGAGGGAATCCCTGAACTGTGGGCAACCCTTCCATGGGAAAAGGATTTTGACGAGCGCACCTATCTGCTCAGAATGCTGCCGATTGAGGGGCCGCCGGACCTCTTTGAGCAGGAGCGGTGAGGACCTGCAATCAGATTTTTTTCATTGTCACTTTAATCATACTCTGCGGCGGTTAAAGTGATGACTAAATTACAAAAACGTGCCCCAAAACCCACATTTGTGGTCTTGGGACACGTTTTTATCGCTTGTTACAGGCGTCAATTTGGAATGGTTATTCCTCCGGTGTGGTCGATGGTGCTGCCGCCGACCTTTGATTTCCAGTGGAAGATGCGCCGCTTCCGTCTAGGGCGATAAAAGGATTGATATTTTCACCCATTGCCTGGGGGAACTGCCCGTTCCACTTCTGTATCTTCTCGTATTCAATGTATTGGGGCGAGTTGACAAGCTGCTCCTGCACCACCTGGATGCTGTATGCCTGGGCCTCTGCCTCAATGCGCTGGCTGTCTGCCTGGGCCTGGGCGGAGATAACCGTCTGGCGGGCCTTTTCCTCCGCCTCCTTGGTTTTGTTCTGCATCTTCAGGGCGTCCTGCTCCGCCACCACCTTGGCGCGGACCGCCTCTTCAAAGCCGTCCTCAAAGTCCACGTCCTCCAGCGCGAAGGAGGCCACCACAATGCCGTTGAGGGCCAGGCTGTCGGAGACCTTGTCCTCGATGTTCTCCTGCACGACGGTGCGGTTCTGGATCAGCTCCTCGGCCTTGAACTGGCCAATCTCGTTTTTGGTGATGGAAAGGACCTGGGGAATGATCAGCTTGCTCTCCACATTGTTGATGCCCACATTGCGGATAAGCTCAGAGAGCTTGGCCTGGTCATAGTAGTAGTTGAGCTTAAAGCGGAGATTCTCCACCGTCTGGGTGTCCTTGGTGTAGGCGTTGGTGTCGGCTTCATAAATCTGTTCCCGCACGTCTACCCGCACCACCGTTTCGATGATGGGGATTTTAAAGTTCAGGCCGGGCTGTAGGTTGTCGGCCACGATTTTGCCGAACCGGTATTTGACGCCGATGTATCCCTCCGATACCGTGACAAAGCTGGTCAGGGAGAGAACCGCGGCCAGCGCCAGCACCGCAATCAGGATAACAATGCCGGTGATACCCTTCTGTTTTTTTCTCTTATCCATATCAATGGGGCCGTTCTGGTTCATACTCATGATTATCATCCTCCTAAACATGGCAGGTCGTTGGTTTGCGATTCTTGATTCAAATGTCCCTCGTCTGCCAAAGGGGCCACGGAAGCAGGATCACTTTTTTCTGGACTTGGCAGGGGGTTTCAGGACAGGCGGGTCTATCAGCGCGCCGGATTCCAGAAGAAGATTGTATATCTTCTCCACATCCAGGCCGTTGTCCTTGTCGAACATGGCCTTTTGCAGGTATCCCTTGAGCTTGTTCAGGCGCAGGACCGGCACATCGCTGCCGACAAAGCAGCTGCTCTTTTTGGCGTAGGAATCATAGACGATCAGCTGCTGGATAGGCACGTTGTAGACCTTGTTTTTGGAAAGCAGGCTGCGGATTTGCAGGATGGCCTGCTGGTTTTCCTGATAGGGGTTTGGGATATCCTCCTTGTATTTGGAATCGTCAAAAATCCATCTGGCGGACTTGGCGTCCCCGAAGTAGGAGCCCCGGCGGTCCAGGGTGGACACCAGAAGCAGCCCAAAATACCCAATCAGCAGATGGGGAATCACCACAACCTCCTTTCTATTGTCCAATTGGAGGTGGTCAATTACCCTAAAGCGGCGGATGCCGCCGTACTTGCGCAGAATGGAGCTCACCTTTTTGCCGTAATAGGCGGGACGCTTTTTGCGTATACGCGTAAGATAGAGGACGGTCAGAATTACTGTGGGGGTCAGAAGTACTGCCAGCATAGCAGCGTACAGTACCCAGGTCATTGCGTCGTTATCCATGTTTCACACCATTCCTAAACTATTATAGATATGGGAGCCCTGCCGGAAGGGGAGCCGTACCCCTTGCTTGATAGCGGCAAAGCTCCATTGAAAGATGCTATTCCCATTGTATCATAAAATATACCGTTATAAAATAGATAAAATGAAAATAATACAAGAATTTTGACACATACGCTATATAAGAATCAAAAGGATATAGCATATATGTGGAATAAATTGGAATACTGGCCCTTTTTCGCGTCGCTTCTGTAAATTTTGACCACATTTCTTGACAGTTTGGGAATTATCGTTATAATTTTAAAGGTAGGAGTATTTCAGCCAGAAGAGATGTACAACAAGGAACATGGGGTGATAACATGAAAGGGAAAATCCAAAAAGTGTTCTTTTGGGCTGCGGCAGCGCTGCTGCTCTGCCTGTTCCCCGGATGCAGCGGACGGAGCGGCCAGGAGGAGGTCCAGAGCAGCTCATCCTCCCAGGGGCCTGACCTTTCCGGGGAGTATTACATTGACCCGCCCGCCATGGAAAAGGTGCTGGAGGAGATATACAAGGATGCTCCGGAGCTGCTGCGGGACAGTATCACCACACCCACCGAAACCGAGATAGAAGAAGTTTTAAGGCTCAGCCCTTCCAATATAGACGATGCCTACATCCGGTATTCCAGCGGCTCCTTTGGATTGGCGGACCTCTATGTGATAAAACCGGCCTCGGACCGCCTTTATGAGCTGAAGCGGGAGCTGGAGGACCTGCGCCTGCGCCGGGTAGAGGAGTTTGAGCAGTACGACGTTTACGACGCGCTGTCCATCGCCCAGTCCGCCGAAGTGGTGGAGGTGGGGAACTATGTGGTCCTGCTGATGATGTCCGATGAGGAGCATGCGATGGAGCTGCTCAAGCCCATTATTCCCACAGGCTATTGACGGGAACCGGTAAGGAGGGACAAGCCAATGGAAAAGCGCTTCAAGGGAATTCCCCTGGGGCCGCCGAAACGCCGCCGTGCGGGCCTGCTGGACGAATGGCGCGGCCTTGCCTTGGTGTGTATGCTGGTATACCACACCTGCTATGACCTGTACGCCATGTTCGGCGTACCGCTTCCCCTGTATTCCTCCCCGGCGTATGTCCTGCTGCAAAGGTTCATTGGGTACAGCTTTATCCTTATTTCCGGTATCGCCTGTTCCTATTCCCGCAGCAACCTGAAGCGGGGGGTTGTGACCTTTGGGCTGGCCATGGTCATGACCGGTGTCACCGCCCTGGTGATGCCCGATCAGCTGATTCTGTTCGGAGTGCTCCACTTCCTGGGGGTTTCTATGATGCTGGCGGCCCTGTTAATGCCGGTTCTGGAGAAAATCCCCTTATGGCCGGGGGTTATTGGCTCACTCTTCCTATTTGTATGCACCTTTCCGGTTTATTCCGGGAGAATCGGGATAGGGGCCCTGACGCTGGAGCTGCCCGGCGTTCTGTTCCAAGGCAATCTGCTGTTTCCGCTGGGGTTCCACAATGCGGAATTCTTTTCCTCGGACTATTATCCGCTGCTGCCCTGGTTTTTCCTGTTCCTGACAGGGGTGTTCTGGGGGAGAAGCTGGAGGGGCGGAAGGATGCCTGAGTTTGTATACCGGACCCATATTCCAGCCCTGGCGGCGATGGGGCGGCATACCATTTTGGTTTATCTGGTCCATCAGCCGGTGATTTATGGGTTGATGACGCTTTTGTTTCAGGTGATTTAAAAATTTTTCTGCAAAAAAAGGATGGTCAAGCGGAATGGGTCCGGTTGGCCATCCTTTTTTGCGCTTCTCTTTGCGTGCCAAAACAGAAATACCAGGAAAAATGAATCATGTGGGAAATATGTATCATGCGAAAAAGTGGGAAATATGAATCATTATGTTCCATATTGCTTGTTTACGACGCAACTTGAATTGTATACAATAGAAACATGAACAAAAATTGAATTTCGTAACACAATTATAACATTCTGAAAGGAGACATCCGACGAATGTCCAGCCGCTCATCCGTAAAGCCCAATACGCAGCGCCCTCAGGGCCAGCCAAAGTCTCTGCCCCGGCCCATACGGGAAATCATTCGGTGCAAATATCTGTATCTTATCTTTCTGATTCCCTTTATCTATTATATTGTATTTCAGTACTGGCCCATGTACGGCATCCTGATCTCCTTCCAGGATTACAATGTGGTCAAGGGAATTTCCGGAAGCCCATGGGTGGGTTTTAAGCACTTTGAAAAGTTCTTGTTTGACGATTATTTCTGGACGCTGGTCCGCAACACACTGCTGATCAACATCTACAACCTGCTTTGGGGCTTTCCGGCCCCCATTATTCTGGCAATCCTACTCAACGAGCTGCGGAGCGAGCGCTTTAAAAAGGTCATCCAGAATATCAGCTACCTTCCCCACTTTATTTCCACGGTGGTCGTTTGCGGTATGCTGGTCAACTTCCTCAGCTCTGACGGACTGGTAAACCAAATTGTCAAGTTCTTTGGGGGCGAAAGCATTCAGTTCCTGATGTATCCCCAGTATTTTCGGACCATTTATGTGGCTTCGGGTATTTGGCAGAGCGTGGGCTGGAATTCCATCATCTATCTGGCCGCCCTCACTGGAATTGACGCGGAGATGTTTGAAGCTGCCCTTATTGATGGGGCCAACCGATGGCACCGTATCCGGTATATCACCCTGCCCAGCATTGCGCCGACTATTTCTATTATGCTGATTCTGAACCTGGGCAGACTGATGAACCTGGGCCATGAGAAGATACTTTTGCTGTACAACGGCTCTACCTATGAAACCGCAGACGTCATCTCCACCTATGTATACCGCCGGGGCCTGCTGGGAAACGATTTCAGCTATGCGACGGCCGTCAATCTGTTCCAGGCGGTGGTTGGGGTCATACTGGTGTCCGCCTCCAACCAGATTTCCAAAAAGGTTGGAGAAACAAGCCTGTGGTGACGCCATCGGCATGATTATGACCGGAAAGGAAGGTAGCAGCCTATGCTGTTGAAGAATAGAAAGCCCTCGGAAAACGGGGGAATCGGATCGCGGATTTTTGACTTCTGCAATATTCTGTTTATGCTCTGTCTGGCGTTTATCACCCTGTACCCCATGTACAACATCTTTATTGTTTCCATCAGTTCTGCCGAGTATATTTACGCGGGCGCTGTCAGCTTTATTCCCAAAGGGATTAACTTTGACGCCTATCGGATGGTGTTCAAAAACGATTCCATCTGGCGCTCTTTCGGTAATAGTATTCTGTACACAACGGTGGGTACCGCCATCAATGTGGTCTGCTCGGCTATGTGCGCCTACCCCCTTTCCCGGAAGGATTTTTACGGACGGGGCTTTTTTACCCTGTTTGTCGCCGTGACCATGTTTATCAGCGGCGGCATGATTCCCTCCTACCTGGTGGTCAACCAGCTCAGGCTGATCAATACCATGTGGGCCATTGTCCTCCCCGGTGCCATCAGCACCTACAACATGATTATCATGCGCACCTTCTTCCAGAACCTTCCCGTTTCCCTCCAGGAATCGGCCTATCTGGATGGGGCCAATGACATCACGATTCTGTTTAAGGTTGTGCTTCCCCTGTCCATGCCCATTATCGCCACTATGACCCTTTTCTACGCGGTTGGCCATTGGAACAGCTACTTTAACGCCATGATCTACCTCAACTCCAAATCCAAGTTCCCGTTACAGGTGCTGTTAAGGGAAATTGTTGTGGCGGGAAATATGGCGGATGAGTCCTCCGACCTGACCTCCAACATCAACATCATTGCCATTAACTTCAAGTATGCGGTCATCGTCATTACCGTGGTGCCCATCCTGGTTGTCTATCCTTTCCTGCAAAAGCATTTTACCAAGGGCGTGATGATCGGCGCAATCAAGGGCTGAGTCCGGCTCTTTTATCCATAAGGTGACGTTGCCGCCCTCTCTGCCGCGATGTTCCGCCGGCGGGGAAAACGGCTGTCATATACACATTTTTCAATGTGAATTTAGGAGGAAATATTATGATGAAATCAAAACTGAAAACGCTCGCCGGTATCATCGGTGCGGCCATTTTGGTCAGCGGATGCTCTGGAAGTCCAAGCAGCTCCGGCACGCCTAGCGCATCCGGCGCGGGAAGCAGCTCTGCGGCTCCCTCCGCCCCGGCCAGCCAATCGGAGTCCCAGTCCCAGGCCGAAGGTGAGGAGCAGTCCGGCTTCCGCGCCGACAAGGAGCGCACCCTGACTGTGTTCACCACCGAAAGCGGCAACCAGCCCATCAAGGACTTTGCCCCTGCCCAGCAGGAAATCTTTAGGAAGACCAACATCAAGATTGAGTTTGAGATTGGCAACAGCGACAAGCGATCCATCCTTCTGGCCACCAACAACCTGCCGGATGTCATCCGCATTGATGCGAGCGGCGTGCGGGAATACGGCCCCACTGGTATTTTTACAAACGTCACCGATTACATGAACCAGGGAAAAATGCCCAACCTGAAGGGCTTCTACGACCAGATTGAAAACCTGAAAAAGCGCGAGGTTGACGGCGTTCTCTGGGCTTGCCCCATGATTGCCCGCAGCGAGGCCGCCAACGGCTTTGGTCCGGTGCTCCGCGCCGACCTGCTGGAAAAGCACAATATCGCAACCCCCAAGACCTTTGACGAGCTGCTGGAGGCCATGAAGCAGCTGAAGGAAATCTATCCCGACTCCAAGCCCTGGACAGGAAGAAAGGGCACCTCCCAGATGCTGAAGACCGTCTCCTATATGCTTGGCTCCGGCTATGGCGGTAACGGCCTTTACTATGATTACGACCTGAAAAAATACGTCTTCGGCCCCGCCACCCAGGAATTCAAGGCGGTTCTGGGATATCTGAACCAGGCGTATGCCGCCGGCGTTCTGGACCCCGACTTTGCCACCACCACTGGAGACACCCTCAGCGCCCAGATGTCCAGCGGACAGTCCTTCCTGTTCATCGATAACTCCGGCTTTGGCCAGAACTATACTAAGACGCTGAAAAAGACTGTGCCGGACGGCAAGCTCCAGATCATCCCCATTCCGGAGAACAGCTTTGGTCAGCGCCGGGCGATCCTCTATGAAACCGTTCTCCCCGGCGACTTCTTCGCCGTCAATGCCAAGACCAAGGACCCCGACACTGTCATGGCCTTTATGGATTGGATGTACTCCCAGGAGGGCTCCGATATCTCCAACTACGGCGTAGAGGGCACCAGCTTTGAGTACGACGCGGACGGACAGCCCCACTTCATTCAGGACTACATCATGCAGTTTAAGGATGCGGAACCCTCTACCTATTATGCGGTGTATTCCGAGCTGGGCATCACCAAGCTGAACTTCTCCTTGTGGGCGGCCAACACCATGACTTCCTTTGAGATCGAAAAGATGGTGGGCAACTGGGATGACCTGACCGACGAATACTGGAAGATTGTCGAGGCGGACGACGCCTATGTCACCCCCATCATCGACCCCTCCCTCAGCGCGGAGGACAACGAGAGGGTGAAGGACCTGACCGCTGACCTGACCACCATGCTGGACCAGGAATACAACAAGTACATTATGGGCATTGAACCCATCGACAACTATGACAACGTCATTGCCAAGGCCATTGAAATGGGCGCGCAGGAAATTGCCGACATCTACAATGCCGCCAACGGAAATGCCTGATCCCGTACCGTAAAGCCTGCCGGGAAAATGACCCGGCGGGCCCTGAAAAAGGCGCACCGGCAGTTGTGCGCCTTTTTTACATAAATTTCCATGTAGCCAGAAATACTTTTGCTTTTTGGGCGAATGTGATAGAATAGAAAGCAAAGGTAGCGCCCGTTTTGAATGGGCTCTAAGGGAGGAGGAGAAATGATGTTCAGGGAAATCAGGGATTTTATCCAGCGCAGGCGTTTTTTCCTGACCCTTCTGCTGTATTTTGTCTCCTTTCTGACGCCTGTTCTTCTGGTGGGGATTATCAGTTACTACAGCACCGCCCAGATGGTTCGCGAGGAATTTCTGAGGAAAAATCGGCAGAACCTTTCCAGCGCCGCGGACACTGTTGATGCCTATCTGATTTCCTCCCACTCGGTGGCGGTGGCCTTTCTGGGGGACGACGAGGTAAAGCGAATCTTTCTGCCTGACCAGGCCGCAACCCTGGAGCAGAAGGCCCAGCGCTGGCGGCTTCCCAAGGTGCTGGAGAGGTATCAGAATATCACAAGCAACTACATTGACAGCATATTTGTCTACTTCCCTGGGGATTCCCTGGTGTACCTGCCCACCGGGGCGGTGGACCAGACTCTGTTCTTTCAGCGGGTTAAGCAGTACGAAAGCTATGACCTGAATTTTTGGATGAATCTGGACCTGGAGGGGAGCATGGCGCGGGAATACCCTGCGGAGGTGCTTGCCGATTATGCGGGGCTCAATCCCCGGCTGGTCTGCCCATGGGTGCGCACCGGCAAGATAAACGGCTACACAGCGGTGGTGGTCATCAATATTTCCATGGAACAGATCGGGAAAATGCTGGAAAGCAGCTCGGTACTTGAATCTACCCAATACCTAGTCATCGGAAAGAGCGGCTCCGTGGCCTGGAACACCACAGCCATACAGGAGGACAGCGAAAGCTGGCAGGAGCTGACCAACCTCTTTTTGGAGGAGGAGGTTTTCGGCGGATGGGGGGGGGGTATTTCCTATCACCGTAGACGGCCAGCGCTACCTCGCCTCCAAGGTGGTGAGCAGGCAGTTCGGATGGCAGATATTTTCCCTTGTTCCCCAGGAGGGGTTTGACGGAATGACCTCCGGCATTCCCAGAATCACGCTGATTGTCTGCCTGGTGCTGTTGGCGGTGGGAATTGTCTTGGCCCTAGGGCTGAGTAAAAAGATATATAAGCCCATCAACTCCACCGTTGACGCCCTGCGGGGACAGAACGGCGGCATCATCGAGCAGGACGGCAGGAAAAACGAGCTGGAGCTGCTCCGGCTGGGGGTGGACCGCCTGGTGGAGAGTCAGGCCCAGTACCGGAACCAGCTCAACCTGTATGGGAGGGAATACCTGGAATCCGCTCTGCGGCTGCTGCTGA
Source organism: Oscillospiraceae bacterium (assembly GCA_022800935.1). Classification (GTDB taxonomy): domain Bacteria; phylum Bacillota; class Clostridia; order Oscillospirales; family Ruminococcaceae; genus UBA1405. The sequence goes on along the minus strand of JAAWRH010000024.1, from coordinate 2,569 downwards.
GCGGGGCAAACCTGGTCAAGCAGCAGACCCTCAACCAACTGATGCGGGAGGAGCTGGGCTTCCGGGAGCCCAATTTTGTGGTGTGCTGCGTCTGTTTTCAGTTTCATCCCAACTACTATATGGACCTGGGGGAGACGCAGCGGCGGAATGTGGCGGAAAAGCTGCAAAAGATTCTAGCTTCCCTGTTTGAGGAAGAGATTGGCTGCTATGTCATGGAGCCGCGGCAGAATATCTACACCTGCCTGATCAACTGCCAGGAGGAAGCCCAGATAGGGGAGGACAGCCCTGTGTTCCGCCGGATGGAGGAGGTACTGCGGTATGACTTCCAGTATTACGATGTGGCTGTCGGGCTGGGGGGCCTGAGCTATGGGGTAGGCGGCATCCGAGATTCCTACCGCCAGGCAATTACAGAGGTGCAGAACGCCCAGATAGGCGTCTTTTTCCAGGTGCGCCGGTACCGGGCGGCCCTTGCGCCATCCTCCTGCCACCTTCTGCTGGAGGAACAACAGAAGCTCATGAACGCCTTAAAGGCAGGGGGCGAGGAACAGCTCCTTGCCCTGGTGGGCAATCTGCTGGAGCAGAAGACCCGCTCCGGGGTTTCCTTTGAGAATTACCGGTATCTGTACCACCAGATTATGATGGTGGGGGTGGCCTATCTTTCGGAGCGGGACAAATCTGTTTCCGACCTTTCCATGGCGGAGGAGGCGGGGCAGGTGCTCTTTGAGATGAAGATACCGGAAAACCCGGAGGCCAGCCGGAAGCTGCTGGAGGCCTTTTTCAGCGAGGTGCTGGAGCTGTGCGCCAATCCGGAAGGGCAGAGGTCCTCCGGGCTGGCGCTGGTGGAGGGGATACAGGACTATGTGGAACAGCACTATTCCCAGCAGCTGGGGCTGGATGCCGTCGCCGAAAAGATGGGGGTATCGGTGAAATATGTCTCCCGCGTCTTTAAGCAGCGCACCGGAAAAAATCTGACCGACTACATCAACGAATTCCGGATACAAAAGGCAAAGGAGCTGCTGACCCATACGGACCGGAAGGTCATGGAGATTGCCGCGGAGGTGGGAATTGAAAACCGGACCACCTTTTTAAGGGTGTTCAAAAAGTGCGAGGGCATTTCCCCCAACGAATACCGGAACCTGAAACGCACCGAACCGGCGGCTGTCTCCGGCACGCCGCCCCAAACGGACGAAAACAGAAAGGAAGAATGATGATGAAAATTCTGGAAACCAAAAAGGAGTTTATCGTGGAGGAGAAGCGGGACTTTGACAGCCCCCATGCTTCCACCCTGATCCGCCTGAAAAACGGGGATATCCTGGCGGCGTGGTTCGGCGGAAGCTGGGAAAAAAACCCGGATGTGGCCATCTGGATGTCCCGCCGCACCGCCGGAGGCTGGCAGAAGCCCTATGTTATCGCGGACACCTGGGGCGTGGCCCTGTGGAACCCGGTGCTGTTCCAGAGGGAGGACGGGCGGATTTTTCTGTTCTACAAGGAGGGCGCTACTATTCCCCAGTGGTTCACCAAGGTGCGCATCTCCGACGACGAGGGCCAAACCTGGAGTGAACCCAGAGAGCTGGTGGAGGGGGACCGCTCCGGCGGGCGGGGCCCGGTGAAAAACAAGGCTATCACCCTTTCTGATGGAACAATTCTGGCCCCTGCGTCGGTGGAAAGTGAGGTCGCCTGGGATGCCTTTGTGGATATCTCCAGGGACGGCGGGGAAAGCTGGACCAAAAGCCCCTTTGTCCCCCTGCGCCGCACCGATTACCATGTCATCGACCGGCCCTATGACAAGCATCTCTGCTATGGCAAGGGAATCATACAGCCCACGTTGTGGGAATCCGCGCCGGGGAAGGTACACATGCTGCTGAGGAGCACCAGCTCGGCCATATTCCGCAGCGATTCGGAGGACGGCGGCAAGACCTGGTGCTGCGCCTACGCCTGCGGCCTGCCCAACAACAACAGCGGGCTGGATGTGGTAAAGCTGGGCAGCGGGGAGCTGGTGCTGGCCTACAACCCCACGGGGAACCTGCCGGGCTATTACAAGGGGCCGAGGACGCCGCTTTGTCTGGCGTTGTCGGGGGACAACGGGGAGAGCTGGAAGAACATCCTCACCCTGGAGGACGCTCCCGGCGGGTACGCCTACCCCGCCATTATCTGCGACAACGAAAAGAAGGAGCTGCTTGTCACCTATACCTGGAAGCGGGAGCGGATTGTGTTTTGGCGTATCAAGTGCGAGTGGTAATACGAATTCCCGAAAAAAGCGGACAAAAACACAGCCAGGCCGGTTTTCCGGCCTGGCTGCTTTCTCGTTCGTGTACTGCGGCAAGCCCTGCCGCGAGGTATGGTTCAGCTATCCGCTGCGGCAAAATGCCGCAAAGGGATTATTTGTTTGTGCTCTTCTTTTCCAGAAGCTTCACAAGTCCCAGGCCCGCCAGGGAAAGCGCCGCCAGCAGATTGGACCTATGTCAATACATTGGACACAAAAAGTTGAAAGTTTATGCTGATTTTTTTAATTCCTCATCCTCCTTTTGCTGGGGTGTCATATAGCCGATGGCACTGTGAATCCTTTTTC
>JAAWRH010000065.1 GCA_022800935.1 Oscillospiraceae bacterium | reverse complement strand
CGCTTGCTCCATGTGCAGTTGCGCATTCCCTCATACAGCGGGGCAATCTCTTCCCACTGTTTATCTGTCAAGTCGCTTGGATATGACTTTCGTCCTTTTTCTTCCATACCACTATTTTACCACAGCCTTATCCGCTTGTGAATACAAGTTCTTATTCACCTCATTTACGCTATGGAGAAGAACCAGCAGCCATATAGACCCGCTGCATAATCCTACCCCCATTCTTTCCTTAGAGCGCCGTAACCGACGCTCTGCTTGTTATACCCTTCTTTCGCTTGAATCTTTTTTGTATTATCTTCTATCTGGGGCTTGACTTTTAATAGTTAGCCCTTCTTTCGGCAGCTGTGCTGTATATTTTGCCATCAGCGTAACTACGCAGGCGGCAACAATCAACTCTGTCAGCAGCATAGAAAACCAGATTGCATCGGCCCCCGCCATGGCAGGCAGCGTATAAATCAAAAGGCCGCTAATCAACGCACCTCTGGATACGGAAACCGCGAATGAGGCAAACGGTTTCATTAACGCTTGGAAGTAGTAGGTAGAAAAAACATTCAGCGGCAGCAGCAGGAACGATAAACCATAAGTGCGGATGATGCCGGGGGCTATGGTAAGGATTTCTTCCGTTGGCGTCATAAAAATGCGAACAAAAAGGTTCGGCGCAAATTCCGCCAAAGCAGTCCAAACTACTCCAAATACAGCCGCTGTTCCCAATGCGTATTTCAAAATCTCGCTGATACGCTCTCCTTTTCCCGCCCCAAAGTTTGTTGAGATAATAGGCTGGCTTGCCTGACCTATGCTATAAGCGCAGCATTGAACAAAAGTGCTGATATTGATGATGATACCATATACAGACAATGCGTCAGTATTCAGATATTTCAATACCTGTCGATTGAACAGTACCGTCAGAATGCCCATCGCTACATCAATGAAAAATGTAGAAAATCCGGTGACACTGATGGTTTTCAATTTGACAAATAGCCCCACAGGTTTTTCCAGACGAATGGATTTCTGCTTGCTGCGGAAATGGGTCAGCATAATCGACAGTGAAAAAACAGACCCCATAGCAGTAGCAAGACCAGCACCCATAATGCCCATGTTCATTGTAAAAACAAAGAAATAATCTCCGAACACATTGAAAATTCCACCGAATAGAACCGCTTTTGTCGCAAGTCCCGGATTGCCATCGTTACGCAGAAAGGCCGATAAAAATTGAGTAAAAAGAAAACTTGGTACAACCACTTTGATTGGAAGGAGATACCGTCTTGCTAGGGGCATCAGGGTTTCTTCCGCACCAAACAGTATGAGCAGATCTCGGTCAAAGAAAATTACGCCGAACCAGGTAACAGACGCTAAAGCTGTGACCCTAATTAAAGCGGCGGTAAAATATTCATTGGACTGCTTTTGATTGTCTTTCCCCTCTCCCCGCAGTGCTGAAAAGAGAACGGAACCGCCAATTCCCATCAGAAGCCCTAAACTGTAAATGATATTCCAGATAGGCGCGACAACAGCAAGAGCGGCTGTTCCGCTTGGCCCCTGATACTGCCCTACCATAGCCATATCGACAACGCCGTAAATGGATGAAATCAATGCGCTGCCAAAAGCGGCAGAAAAATACTTGAAGTACATTGGCCTGATTTTGCTTGTGAGAAAGTCCATATTGCATCCTCCTTCAAATCATTGCGTGCAGATCTTTTTGCTGGATATACACAGCGTCTTTCTCATTTTGTGTGTGGTTTAGCTGCACGAAAAGTAAAAGGGCTGGATAAGTCGCAGACATTTCAGTCTGTGCCTTATCCAGCCCATCATTTCTTATTGAATGATTAGCCCTCCGAGCAGCTACCCTTATTATACAGAATACATTCCCATTGTCAAGGCTTTTTCAGAGATTCAGAAGTTTCTTTCCGTGATGTATTTCTCCGCCTAAAACGCACTGTACACAAAAGCAATCCCTTCTTCAGGCGCACAGAGCCAAAACACCAGAAGCCCCAAGGCCGCCAGCAAATACCATCCGTACCGGGCGGCAGCATGGGCAAACACCCACTCCTTAACTGTCGTAATAATAGTCGATAAGCGCTTTATCAACCGCAAGCCACCCCTTCCATCCCAGGTGCATGGTGTCGCACATGAAGTATTCCTCGTATTCGTGCCCGGTAAGATCCAGTGTTTGGACGCCGTATTCCGACGCAATCTCCCGGACATTCCGGTAATATTCCGCCCGGCGGTCTGCGGGAAAGCCGGTGTAGTCACTCCATTTCCCATGGAGTGGGACATGGATAAACAGCGGCTGGATGCCCTTTTCCCGGCAGACAGTAAAGAGAATCCGCAAATCGTCATATTCCTTAGACTGGGAATAGCTGAGATCTTTATCCCGATCCCTCTGCCGTTCCAGCCGGGAGCCGATATAGGTAGTATAATAATTGTCCAGCATCCAAAAGTCGTTGTTACCGCTCATGGATTTGCCCTCTGCGACGGCGGTTTCTTCCTCGAAGGCCCAGTCGATGGCGGGCAGCTCTGGGGAAGCAGGAAAATCCTCTCCCCCTGCCAGAATATCCCGAACCGAAACCTTGTCCTTCAAATCGTACAGCCAGCGGCTGAACCCATAGTATGGCGCAAGGACTGCGCTTTTTATCCCAGAAATCAGAGCAGGATTTGCGGTATGCTCCGCCAGAGCCATGACGGCCGGATCTACCGGGGAGGCGTCCGGCAGGGCCTTGTATTCCTCCATCAGCTCCGCCACCCGCCCGGAAAGATAGGTTTTCACCTCGTCCGAGAGGGTATCGTCCGCCAGCAGTTCCAAATATTGCTGGGATGAAAAGTTGGCCATAAACAGGTCGGGAGCAATGCCCTCCGTCACATAGGACTGGGGAGAGGTGATCAGCACAACCTTTTTCCCTTGGAGGGCATCCCCGGAAGCGGCAATCTGGAGGGCATGGATCAGCGATTGGCAGGAGCCCCTGCCAATCAGGTCTACTTGAAACCCCGCCCGTTTCCCGGCAAAGAAGTTTGCCGGGTGGGTGGGGATTTCAGTCGTCCTCAGCTCGCTGGAACCAAAGATCAGCAGAGTGTCTTCCTGGGCGGCGGATTGCCGGACGAGAGTTTGTCCGGTAATTTTTTCGATGTGGTTGACATTTCCCACGCTGTCCCGCCAGGAGGGCATGGTATTGGCGATAGCGGCTCCTGTCCCCAGAAAGACCAGGCAGACCGTCAGGAGCAGCGCCAAACCGGGAAGGAAAACCTTTTTCACCGCCTGCTTCATCCCTGCTTCTCCTGAATCAGGGCGGCGATGGCCGCCGGGTTAGCGATACGTTCCCGCGGAAGGGACGCCATATCCAAAGAAACGCCAAAGGATTCCTCCAGTTCCATCACCAGTTGGATGGCGGCAAAGGAATCCAGCAGTCCTTCTTCAAACAGATCCAGATCCGACTCAATTTCCTCCGGCTCCACGCCGCAAAGCTCCGCGAGGATTTCCGCAATCCTTTGTTCCATAGTTTCACGCTCCAATCAAAATAATCTTCCTGAAAAAATCAGCAGCCCAAAGGCAAACAGGTGAAATGTCACAAGGACGCAGCAGAGCTGTCCCCAGCCCTTCCGTTTCCGCTTTTTGAAAGGCTTCCAGTGTAGATCCAGGGCCTCGTTGACACACATTAAGGCGCTGTGGTAAACCCCATACGCCAGGTAATGGGGCGCAAGGCCATGCCAGATCCCCATTGTCATCATAGTAAGAATGTATCCCAGGTAGGAGGCGATTCGCTGATTTTTAAACCATCTATGCTTTAAGGCGGTCATGGCAAACCGGGTATAAACATAATCCCGCAGCCAGGTGGAAAGGGAGATGTGCCACCGGGCCCAGAAGTCCTTCATGTCCACGCTGAGGAAGGGCTGGTTAAAGTTTTCCGGCGCCTGAATACCAAGGATATACCCTGTCCCCACGGCCATGCTGGAAGATCCGGCAAAGTTAAAAAAGAGGAACAGGGTATAGCCGTACATATAGGAAAGGGTGGGCAGAAGGCCCTTTTCCGGCAGCGGGGTCAGCCAATACTGCCAGATAAGCCCGCCCAGGACGATGGCGGAAAAGGCCCCGCCCATAAGCTTCCAGACTCCCCGCCGAAGAAGGGACGCGTATTCCTCCAATGGGATTTTCCGCTCCAAATCAGAGACGAACCGGCAGCAGCGGTCAATGGGGCCGCTGCTCACCGAGGGGAAAAACAGCAGGAAATAGCTCCATTGGAACAGGGAGAGCACTTTCACTGTCCCATCGTGGAGGTTCAGCAGCACCTCCACCGCCCGGAAGGTCATATAGCTGACCCCCAGCAGCCGGAAAACGGCAAGTACCGACCATACCTCACCTACCTTCACCAAAGCCAGGGGAAGTAGGGATAACGGTACCATCAGCCAAAGGGGGAGCTTTTCCCGCCAACGGCGATAGGTCAGAAATACCGCCGTCTCCCACAGATAGAAACCGATCAGTGCAGGCAATTGCCCCCCTTCCCCAAACACGATAGCCAGCAGCATTACTGAAAACGCAAGGCCATAGGTTTTCAGGGGCTTGCCCATCAGTCCCAAAATCACAGCGGGAAGGAGCAGCAGCGCCATCAGGTAGAAAAACAGCAGGCCGGAATAGGGTATCATGGCGTTCCCTCCAATCGGGCAGCCAGGGCCTTTTTATCGATCTTGCCGTTGACATTAAGGGGGAAAGCGTCTACTATGAGCAGCTTGCGGGGGATCATGTAAGGGGGCAGAAATTCAGCCGCTTGCTTTTTGAGGGCAACAGAGCGTTTTAAAGGGGTAAGGCCGTCCGGCTCCTGGAGCAGCAGGAAAGCCGCCAGATACCGCACCTTTCCATCGCCGTCCCGCACCGGCGCCACCGCCGCTCGCTGGATATTGGGAAGCTTTTGCAGGTTTGCCTCAATATCTTCCAGCTCGATACGGTAGCCGTTTAGTTTCAGTTGGTTGTCCGCCCGTCCGCAGTAGTAGAACAGGCCGTCCTTTTGGTAGCACAAATCGCCGGTGCGGTAACCCCGCAGGCCCGTCTTTCGGTCAATGAAAAAGGATTTTTCGGTGAGGTCGGGCCGTCCAAAATAGCCGGGGCCGACAGTGGGACCCAAGATCAGCAGCTCGCCGGTCTGTCCGTCCGCCATAACTTCTTTTCCATCCTGCTCCAGCCGCAGAGTTACCCCGTCGATGGCCCTGCCGATAGGGACGGAACGGCTGCCCTGACCCATCTCCCCGGTGATTTCGGCGGCGGTGACTAAGACGGTGGCCTCGGTGGGGCCGTAGGTGTTGAGGGTTTTCGCTGCTGGAAACCGCTTCGACAGGGCATCGCAGAGCGTATGGGTCAGCACCTCCCCACAGAACAGGAACTGCCGCAGCCGGGGCAAAAGCGTTTGATGGAAACGCTCCGACTGAACGCACAGCTCCGCAAAGGAGGGGGTGGACACCCACAGGGTCAGTTCGGATTTTTCCAGGGCAGCAAAACATTCCTGTAAATTTGCGGCCATGGCATGGTCTACGGTAAAGAGCGTCATTCCCCGGCTGATTCCGGCATAGACCGCACAGCCGGAAACATCGAAGGAATAGGATACCTGATGAAGAACAGTGCCGCTCTCCTCCAGGTAGAAGGGCAGAATTCCCCGGCAAAAAGCGTCCAGGTTCCCGGCGGTGATAGGTACTCCCTTGGGACGGCCGGTACTGCCGGAGGTAAAGAGGATATAGGCGGGGTCGTTTTCCGTTATCCAACTTTCGGGGGAAACTGTTCCCGGTGAGGAGAAAATCCTTTTCAAATCCGCCTGCTGCAAAATTCTTACTTTGCAGTCAAAATTCCTGCCGGTGAAATCTACAACTGCCTTTGGCTTCACATCCGCCACAATCTGGGCCGCCCGGTTTTCCGGTACAACGCTGTCGATGGGGACATAGGCTCGCCCTGCCTTCAGTGCGCCATAGATACAGGGGAGAAAGCTTGTTTCTTTATCACCGCAGATCACCACCGGGGAGCGATCCTCCCTGAAGGTTTCCAGCAGCCAGGCGGCGAAAGCGTCCGATTGGGCATCCAGTTCTTTGTAGGAAAGCCGTTCCCCTCGGTTTACCAAAGCAATCCTGTCAGTTTTCGCATAGCTTTTAAGCTGTTCCAGCACAATCATAGGAAGCCTCCTTTATACTGGGTCTACGGTGAGAAAAACAGCGGTGACGGCATCCCCCTCCAGCTCAAAACAGAGAGAGGGAGAAGGAGTTTCCCCTGCCCGGTAAATGAGAAGATACTCGTCCTGCTCTGCCGGGTCGCCATAGGCGGCTATAACATCGGCCTTGGAAGCGCCGGGGGAAATCCCTTTGGAGGTAGCGGCTTCCGGGCTCTCCGAATAGATTTCCGCCAGCAGATCCCCTTCCGCCAAAGGGTTTGTGTAGAAGGTGGCGGCTTCATAGGTATAAGTTTTATCCAGGCCGTCGTAATCGCAGGACATCCCCTCGGCGTATTCATAGCCATCCCCCAGGGCTTCAATCACTGTTTCGATGTTATCCCTGGCGCGGTATTCTTTGCCGGCAACTGTGAGGGTTAGGTCTTTCTCGGAGAAACCGGCGGCCGGTTGTCCCCCGCAGCCGGAAAAGGCCAGCAGGATACAAATTGTGGTTAAGATAAGCAGTTTTTTCATAGGTTCTCCTTTCAGGTTTAATCTGCCGGGCCATATCCTTCCCAGCCAAATACCGGCGGGATGATATCCAGTTCCATTGGCGGCAGCGGGCCGTTTGCCTGCTCATATGCGGTGATTTCGGCATCTATCTGCGCCTGCAACGCAGCCATGTCCGGCGGTGGGTCCTCCTGCATAACGCGGGACTGAGGAGGGGCAGGATAATCCTGGGGACAGGTTTGCGCGAGGAAGTGGGCTGTAATCTCGGCGTTTTGCTCCGGGGTCAGAAGCTGGCGGTTGATCAGCCGCTGTCCCCAGACATGGGTGACAGAAAAGGTACTGTCCCCATGAAGAAAATACCGGTAACGCACTGTCCTCCCTCTGGAAATATAGTCCTCCAGGTGGCTGTCCAGATGATACCAGGTTCCATCAATTTTTACCACCGTCCAAGCATGGTCTGCCAAATCCCCTTCTACTGTGTAGAGAAGGCCGGGGACATATTCGGCTTCCAGTCCCATTTCCCGCAGAAGCAGGGTAAGGGCGGCGGCGTAATCCTCGCACATCCCCACGCCAAAGCAGAGAGGGCTTAATGCCCGCTGCTCCAAATATGGGACAGGATCAGGCCGGTCGCCGTGGAGCCTCCATATTTCCTGTCCAACCGCCTCCCCTCTGGTCATATGGTCAAGCACATAATCAAAGGCGGCTTTGGTCCGGTCATATTCGCTCATTTCCGGCGTGGATATTTCCTGCGCAATTTCCTGGAGACGGTTTTTGATATAAGGGTGTATTTCATTCGATGAAGCAGGTTCCGTTTGCTGAGCGGGTATCGATTCCGGCGGAGCAGGCTTACCGGAGGAGGTGGAGGCGGTTTGCAGGACAATACTTCTTTCAGAGGATGAAGTGTTTTTGGAACCCGGCAAATTGTCCAGCTCTCTTTGAATAGAACAGCCTGAAAGCACCGAAAGCATAATCAGAAAGAAAAAGAATTTCATGAAGGGTACTCCCCCCTAATGAATTTTGGGTAGTTACAGTTTTTCATTATACTATATGGAGTGTACACAAGGTCAAGCAAATCTTTTTTAAAAATTTTTAAAGGATTTAATTCCCGCTGACCCGCAAAGGGGATGGCGATCTCCTCTGCGATGAACCGGCTAGGCAGAAGGTTCTTCCCCATCCAGCGAAACCAGCCGGTAGCTGCGGCTGCCAAGGTCAATGGCTTCCCCATGCTCCAAAGACAGCAGCCCTCCGCCTTCCTCAATGCGCTGGCTGAGGGTTCCCCCATCCGGGGCGGCGAATACCAGGTCAACGCTGGCTTGTTCCAGGGCCACCGGGTCAGTGGATGCCAGAATCCCGATATCGTGCATATCCGGCTCTCTGGGATGGCTGCGGCAGTCGCAGTCTACCGAAAGATGGTTCAGCACATGGATATAAACGATATTCTCACCATTTCCAAAGTAGTCTGAAATGGATTTGGCGGCCTCGGTGGTGGATTCCAGAAAGGCAGCCGTATCCCCGCCCCTCCAGGTGGTGTCGTCCGCCCCAGCCGTATGGATGCGGCATTTGTCGGGAACAGAAGCAAAGCCGATGGAGGCGTTGCGGATCACCCCGCTGTACCCGCCGGTGGACTGCCCCTTGAAGTGGGAAAGCACCACGCAGAAGCCATAGTCTGCCAGTCCCGCCCCCACCAGGTTTTCAGTGAGGTGAACGCCGCCCTCCACTGGCAGCGCCATCTCACCGGCAGCGTCCAATATCTCCACAGGGGCGATGTCCGCAAAGCCGTGATCCTTGGCAATTTGCAAATGCAGGGCGGTGTTGGCGCGGGGGGAGCTTTGCCGCTGTCACAGGCGGCAAGGGACAGCAGCATCACAGCGGCTAGCAGACCGGCAAAAAAGGGTTTCATTTGTATCATTTTTGTTCTCCCTTCCGGGGCCGGGAAATTTTTCGGAGCAGCAGCCCCAGGTGCAGGCTCATCAAAACAAGGTTCCAGTAGGCCCCCAGCATATGGAGGGTACGGGCAAGATGGGCGTGGCCCTGGACGGACAGAAAGGTATAGAGATGGCGGGAGAGAAGTACGCCGCTTACCGACTGGGAGAGCATCCCCGCCAGTATCAGCCCCACCAGGAGGGTTTGAACTGCCCGATAAGGGGTATACCGCCCTTTCAGGATGTTCCAGCCCCAACTTTGGTTAAGGGCATGATGGAGGATAAACAACAAAAACATCGCCGTCCCTATTACCTCATGGGTGGTCTGGCCGATCAGCTCATAGGCCATGAGAAGCAGCAGGGCTATAGACATCAGGGCGTCTACCGTCATCTTTATCGTCTGTTTTCTGCTCATTCAGGGAACGCCTCCTTTCGGTCAGCGGATAAAGTTGGTAAAGGTGACTGTCTCTTGTTGTGGGAGAGGGATTTCTCCCCTGCCTCCTTGCGCCGGAGGAACCAGACCATATTCCGGGCCAGAAATCGCATACACTGCATCCCTTCCAGGTCCTCCTTCACCTGCTCCGGGGTGGCCCCGTGGACCATATTCCAGTACCGGGAGGTGACAATGGGCATCTGCATCAGGCCAAAGTATTTGTTCAGCTGATCCCAGGCGGCGGTGGTGCCGGCCCGCCGGGCGGACATGACGGCCGCCGCAGGTTTCAAATAAAAATTATTTCTGCCGCTGCAAAAATCGGCATAGAATGCCCGGTCCAAAAAGGAGGTGATGGCTCCGGTAGCCCCTGCCCAGTGGACGGGCGTACCGAAGATGAAGCCGTTAAAATCCGCCGCTAGGTCTAAAAACTCATTGACCTTATCATCAATGACACAGGCTTTTTTCTTGGCGCAGCCCCGGCTTTTATCCACCGCGAAGGTTTCGATAAAATACTCCGCCAACTCATTGGCCTGTTTGGCGGAGGTCTCTCCCCAGTCTGTAAGCTGGGCGGAAACGACGATCAGCTCCTCATCCAGCTCTGTCCAGGAGGTAAAACCGTTCCAGGTGAGGTTGCTGCTGGAGGAATCCTCCCCGAACCACATCCGGTCATAGCCGGGCATGGTCGTCACCAGAGGGTAGCTTTTTTCGCCGTCGTAGCTTTCCGGCAGATAGAAGCTGTGATGGATCACTCCCTCCTCGCTGTCCAGAATCTGCTCCTGGATCAAGCCGGTCTGCATCGTTGGAGCTGCTTCGGCCAGACTGGAGGAAACGTTTTCCACAATTCCCTCCGGTTTCGGCGGAGAAATATTTTCTGGCTGAACCTGTGAAGATAAAACCATAGAAGGAACAGTTTCAGAAGGGACAGAGCTTGTATTTCCCTGCGCCCCGCATCCTGCCAGAAGCAGCGCCAGCAAAAGGGAAGTTCCCTTTTCTATCCAACTCATTTTGTATATCCCGGCCCTTCCACCCACTGGGCTACATCGGCCTGGGCCTCTGCTACCGAGCGTTCACTGACGGTAAATCCATCCTCAATCACGGCGGCCCCCGGCTCTAATTCCTTGATGGTGCTGATGGTGCCGGAGAAACGGCTGCCGTTGTGGACATTAAAGGGGACGATGGTCTTGCCGGAAAAGTCGTGCTCAGATAAGCTTTGTCAAGGGTATTTTAGGAAAATATACAAAGCAAAACAGCACACCCTGATTTTATAGTCAAGGCGTGCTGTTCATAATGACTCGAACAAGGGCGCTAAGAGGCAATCGGAGCAATCATCGAATAGAAAACCGCTAGATTCCATAAGACGACTGGCACGCCTTCATTTGATGCGCATATTTGGGAACATGGCTGCCAATCTTATTGAAGTGGTATGCTGGAACGGGGCGCAAACGATTCTAGGCTACCCCATTTGGGTTGGCTACCTCAAAAAAGGAGTGTGAGACGTCGTCCCTTCGCATGAACAGGAGGCCGAAGGAACCGGGACCGCAGTTGCTGGCAATAGCAGAAGACGCTTTTTGCAGGTAGACCCGTTCAAATGTACAATATTGCTGTACTAAGTTTTTGATGTACTGGAGCTTCTCCTTATCTAGCCCGGAATATGTGATAAACAGAATGCGGCGGTCGATATTTCTCGCTTCTTGCAGCGTTTTCTTGATATACCTTTTGGCCATGTGTGAAAAGCTGCCCATTTCCACACGCCTGACTACCATTTTACTCTTTTTCAGCATAAGCAC
>JAAWRH010000023.1 GCA_022800935.1 Oscillospiraceae bacterium | reverse complement strand
CGCCCCACCGGTTACTCCTCCTGTAAGCCAGGAGGTCCCCGCGCCGGAACAGCAGACCGCCCCACCGGTTACTCCTCCTGTAAGCCAGGAGGTCCCCGCACCGGAACAGCAGACCGTTCCGCCGGTAAAACCTCATGTAAACCCGTGGGCTCGTCAGACGGCCAATCCTCCCAAAGAGCAGGTCTCCGCCCCTTCCTGGCAGCAGGCAGTTCCCGCAAGTGGTGGCGCAGAAGCCGTGTCCCCTCAGAACGCCAAGGGTTTTAAGGGTTCCAAGAAAAAAATTCTTCTGATTGTCGCGGCGTGCTTTTTGGTGTTTATTGTTGCGTGCAGTGCGTTTTCCAACGTCTTCCCCAAAAATGTGGAGGATGAGCCCTACTCTGTCAACAACCTTCCCGGCTCCTACACCGGCACCTGGAAAGGCGGCCAGCCGGAAGGAGAGGGCTCTTTCCGCTGGTGGAGTAACAGGGATCTCTATGAGGGCGAATGGCTGGGCGGCCTGCCCAACGGCAAGGGCACGCTGAAATTAGCCAACGGGGATGTCTATACCGGTAGATTCCTGGACGGTCAATACAGCGGCCAGGGTACCATGACATACGCCAACGGAGACCTTTACGAAGGCGGGTGGGAGAAAAACGCCAAATCCGGACAGGGCACCATGACATATGCCAACGGAGACGTCTACCAAGGCGAATGGTTAAATGGTGAAATAAATGGCCAGGGCACCTGTACATATGCAGATGGCAGTGTATACGAGGGCGAGTGGAAGGACGGCAAATGCCATGGCCACGGCAGGTCAACTGCTGCCGACGGAATCGCTTTCTATGAAGGTGATTGGGAAAACGGCATTGCCAGTGGCCAGGGAACCTATACCTGGGCTGACGGAAGCGTCTATGAGGGCGAATGGAAGGATAACTCCAGAAACGGCCAGGGTACTGTGACGGTGTCAACCGGCGAAAAGTACACCGGCGGCTTTAAAAATAACCTCTATGATGGTCAGGGCGTCATAACATACGCCAACGGGGACGTCTATGAAGGTGAATGGTTAAACGGTGATAAAAACGGTCAGGGTACCATGACATATGCCAATGGGAGAATCTATAAGGGCGAATGGTTAAACGGCTTGGCAAACGGCAAGGGAACCCTTACATATACAAATGGGGACGTCTATGAAGGTGGATGGTCAAACGGTAAGCCAAACGGCAAGGGCGTCTATACATATGCAAATGGCGATGTCCTCAAAGCTGAATGGTTAAACGACAAGCTGCACGGCAAGGGCATCTTTTATACAAACGGCAAGGAATACGAGATGGAATGGAACAATGGTGAGCGTGTGAAATAACTTCTCCTCATCAACTGCAACAGTAAGGGCGGGGCAGCGGTGATTGGTTCACCGCTGCCCCGCCCTATGGTTTATTTCCCTTCCGCTATCCTGTGTAAACGGTAGACTGTCCACTTGTTCATGGTCACAGCCCCCATGTTCCGGCAGAACTGCCGAGCTGATCAGGGGGAGGTTTGCGCCGTCACCTCTGAATCGTGACCAGCTTCCCCTTCCGGCGGGAAAGCCGTGCCCGCAGCGGACCGATAAATTCCCGGACGCTCACCGCCCCCTGGAGCAGCAGGCACACCCCGTAGAGCACCCCACATATCCCGCATTCCGCCGCCAGCAGCAGCACCGGGGACAGCCGGGAGGACAAAAAGGATATCGCCAGATACCGCGCCCCAAATCCGCCGATGGCGGCGGAGAGCAGCGGCTTCCCCAGCCATTCCCCCAGGGGAAGCTTGATCTCCGTCACCCACAGCAGCCGGATAATACACATCAGGGAGGTGAACAGATTGCTGGCGTACATGGTCAGCAGAAAGCCATTCATCCCCATCCGTGGGAGCAGCAGCATCACCAGGAACAGCCTGCCCACCGCGTCGATCATGTTGTATTTCATTACGCTCATCTGTTGGTCCAGGGCAGTGAGCATTCCGTCCACAATACTTTCCAGGTACATAAAAGGCACCAGTGGGGCAAGGATGCGCACCATGGAGCCCACAGCCTTTTCCTTGTAGAGGGCCATGCCGATCTCCCCGGAAAAGAACAGAAACAGCGCCGCCACGTAAAAGGAAAAGAGCAGGGCGTACCGCAGAACCTGCCGGGTCAGCTCATTGGCAGCCCGGTCCTGTCCCTTAGCTTCCCCGGTCCCCCCAGCCCCCCCAGCCCGGCGGGATCGGGGCGAGGAGGCCAGCTCCGATACCAGCAAAGAGGAAATGGAGGAGATAAAGGACGAGGGGAAAAACAGCACCGGCAGCGCCATACCCTTGAGCATCCCGTACTGGGCCAGAGACTGCTGGGCGGAAACGCCGTATTTCCCCAGTCCCTTGGGGATCATGGCGTTTTCCATGGTGGAGAGAACCGAACGGAAGCAGGTGCGCACCGTCACCGGCATTCCGATATACAGCAGCTCCCGCAGGGTCCCGGTCTCACGGACAGAGGATTTCTGCTTTTCCGTCCCCATCTGGCTGACCGCCAGAAGAAACAGGCAGGAGGCCGCCTCGGAGACAGTGGTCCCGATGACGATTGCCCCGCACCCCCAGGCAAGGCCCAGGGGAACCAGCAGCGGAATCAGCGCCATAGTGACGGCCATACGGATGATCTGCTCCAGTATCTGGGCGACGGAGGTCCGTAGCACCCGGTCCCTTGCCGTCAGATATCCCCGGAAGCAGGCCGCCGCCGCGATAAAGGGCAGGCTTGGGGCCAGAATCCGCAGAGGCAGTCCGGCACGGGCATCCCCCAGCCAGTGCAGGGCAATGAAATCGGCGGAAACAAGGAGGATTGCCATCACCAAAAGGCTGGCGGCCAAAGAAAAGAGCAGCGCGGAGCGCATGACATCGCGGGCGCTTTTGCCGTACAGGGCAGGGCGTTCCGCCACCATGCGGGTCACGGCAATGCCGATGCCGCCGGAGGAAAGGTGAATCGCCAAAAAGTAGACCGAGGTAATCAGCTGATACAGCCCCATCCCCTCCGCCCCGATGCGGTTGGAAAGGTAGATGCGGAAAAACATCCCGGCTGCCCGCAGCAGCAGGGACGCCCCTGTGAGAATGAAGGCGTTGAGGATAAGGGATTTTTTGTTCAATCACTTCACATCCGTTCTGACAGCGTATATAATCTGGAGCGCAGCGTTCGTGAACGCAGCATCCGCCGCGGACAACGTCATCATGCTTCAGTATATGCGCGGGCAAAGCGGTTTTTGCTATCGGCAGGGTATAAAGAACAGCAAAAGGAGGACCGGTTTTCCGGTCCTCCTGCAATCTGCGGTATTCTATTTTTAGGGCTGCGGCTGGCTCGACGAGCTGGAATCGGAGGCGCTGTTTTCCCCTGTGTCCTCCATCAGCATAACCGAAACGTCAAACTTCTTATCGCTGTACCCTGTAGTCCGGCGATAAACACTCAGCATCACAGTATCCCCTGGCTTTTTGCCGTACACCGCGTTTTTCAGCTCGGTGGAGGAAGTGATGGTCACGCCGTCAATGGCATAAATGATGTCCCCTGCCATAATGCCTTTTTTAGTGATATCCGCCTCTGGCTCGGTGGAAATGATCATCGCCCCCTGGGGAATCTGGTACATGGAGGCTGTGTACGCGTCCACTGTCTGCACGGTGATTCCGAATTTCACCCGTCCCGTCACCCGTCCGTAGGCCTTCAGGTCGTCGATGATGGGTTTGGCCTCGGTGATGGGGATGGCAAAGCCGATTCCCTCGTAAACGGTAGTGGCCACCTGGGAAATCTTGGCTGTGTTAATGCCGATAACCTGACCGTACTCATTGACCAGGGCCCCGCCGGAGTTTCCGGGGTTGATGGCCGCGTCCGTCTGGATATAAGTAAAGTCCTCAGGAGAGGAGGAGAGGGAACGATTGACGGCAGAAACGATTCCCTGGGTCACGCTGCCCGCTAGGGTCAGCCCCCTGGGATTGCCGATGGCCACCACCTTTTCCCCTACCCGGAGCTGGTCGGAGTTACCGAACTCCGCATACGGGAGGTTTTTGGCGTTTATCTTGATGACCGCAATGTCGGTGTCATCGTCCGCTCCCACAATGCTGGCCTCATACTCATCGCCGTTTTCCAGGACCACCTTAAGTCCCGACGCCTTTTCCACCACATGGGCGTTGGTGAGGATGTAGCCGTCCTCGGACATGATAATCCCTGAACCCTCGGAGGGGGTCATGATGGCCTGAATGCTGGATGCCGTCCCATAGTTGAGGATGCCGACCACCGAGGGCTTTACCTTGTCGGCGATATCCGGGGTGGAAAGGGGCTCTCCCTCCGCTGTGCTGGAGGAGGAATCCTTGGGCCGGTCGGTCAGGGTCAGGCCCGGACTGTTGGTATCGGTATTATTGGGGACTTCGGGCTCGGATAACGGCTTGCTCACCGCATAATTCTCCGGCTGCTCGGTGATGCCTTCTCCCAGCATATACCATGCGCCCACCCCTGCCAGGCAGAGGATTCCGATTCCCGCCACAGCGCCCACCATAGCCAGCGCGACCTTTCCGGCCTTTCTGGAACCCATTTTCTGGCGGCTTTTGGCGTTGTCGTACTCCTCAAAATTCCATTTATAGGGCTCGGCGGTGTTCAGGGCCGAGGGGTCCTGCCATCCCCTGCCGCCGCTTTTCCCACCGGACTGGGGCGGAGCACCGTAAGGGTTGCGGTAGCCGGAGGGACTGCCGGGATTGTATCTTTCCCCGCCGCCGTAGCTGGTGCGGTAATCCCTCTGTCCGTCAGGCCGGTTTTGTCCGGCGTTCCACCCGCCCTGTCCATAGGGGGAATAGGACTGCCTTCCGTCTTCATAGTCATTTCTCCGTCCGTCCCGGTCCGTTCCGGGAGCACTTGGCCCACCGGCGGGACCGTCAGACTGCATCCAGGATTCCCATCGGCTCTGCTCCTGGGAAGGGGTGTGCTGCTGGGGCGGCACACCCTCCGCGCCGGCATCGCCCCCCTGTGCCTCCTGAAAGTCCTGGGGAGGCTGGGAGGGACCGGGATTGGGAGACTGGGAAGGCTGATTCGTCTGGCTGTCCTCAGCGGAACCGGCAGGCTCCTCCGAGTCCTTAGGGAAAGGGTTATAGCTTGGATCGTTGTTAAAGTCGCTCATATTGGTAAAACCTCCTCAAAGTAAGTAGGGCCGTTTGAAGTTCGCTTGGTGGAACGGACTCTCCGGAGGCGAAGCTCCGGACTCCTCTTTCATCATAGCGGAAGTATGTGACGATTCTATGATGAAATAAGTCCTTTTCTCTAAATTTTAGACAAAAAATCAGGTTGTTCGCGGGGATGGACGGCTTCCGTCCTTAAATTTGTCGTTTTTACGGGCATTTTTGGAGGCGGAGGGCAGCGAGAAGACAAACTGGCAGTATTCTCCCTCCACACTGCTGACGATGATGTCCCCCGAATGGAGGTTGACGATAGAACGGACAATGTGCAGTCCCAGCCCCACGCCGTTCTTATCCAGGCTGCGGGATTTATCCGTCTTATAAAACCGGTCGAAGACATGGGATATCTCATCCTTGGGAATACCCGCGCCGGAGTTCTTCACCCCGATATAGGTGATGTCTCCCTCCACCACATAGCTGAACTCCAGATAGCCCCCGTCGTTGACAAACTTGACCGCATTGTCCACCAGATTGTAGACAACCTGGTGGATCAGGTCCGGGTCCGCATCCACCATAACCTTTCCATGGTCCAGCCCCCGCACGTCCAGATGTTTTCCATCGATTGCCTGTTCAAAGGTGAAGACAGTGGTAATTACCGTTTCATTGATGTCGAACTCCTTGCGGTGCAGGGTAGTTTCCCCGGCCTCAATGCGGGCCATCTCCAGCATGGAGCGGACCAGGCGGGAAAGGCGCTTGACCTCCTCTGAGACGACGCCCAGGTAGTAATCCCGCTTTTCCTCCGGAACGGTGCCGTCCAGGATGCCGTCGATAAAGCCGCCGATGGTGGTCATGGGGGTTTTCAGCTCGTGGGAGACGTTGGCCACAAAGCTGCGCCGGGTGGATTCCATTGCCCCCAGGGAGGAGGCCATGTTGTTGAAGGCCATGCCCAGGCGGTCGATTTCGGTGTACCCCTCCACCGGGATGCGGATGGTAAAATCGCCATTGATAAAGCTCTGGGTGGCGTCCACCATCTCCCGCAGGGGACGCACCAGGCGGTTGGTGACAAAGTAGATGACAACAAAGGAAACCAGCAGCACCAACAGGGCGCTGAGGAGGAACATCTGCATCATTTCGGTGATAAAGGAGTTAAAGGCATCGGCCGCGATGGAACCGAACAGCACGCCTACCTTAACGCCGCCCGCCTCCACCGGGATTGCGGCACAGTAATAACGGCTGTTATAAATGCCGCCCATATTGGAAACCTCTTCAAAATCTCCCTTCAGGGCTTCGGTGATAATCTGCTGGCTGATCTGGTTGGAAAGGTGGTTGCAGTTGGAGCCATGGGAACAGATGAGGGTGTTGCCCTCCAAATCGGTCAGATAGATATCGGCATCAATGGCATTCCCCAATATTTGGTAATATGGCAGGATGATTTTCTGGTCTACACCGCTGTAAAGGTTCGACTGATAATTGGTCACGGTAAGGTTCGCAGCCTGACGCAGGTTCCGGTTCAGCAACTCAAACTTATCCGACTTAAAATACTGAGCCACCAGCATCATAAAGATGGTTCCCAGAAAGGCAATGGCCGCCAAGATGATAGCGCTGCACACGCTGAAATATTTGGAAAACAGACTTTGCTGCACAAAAACACCCCTCAATCAAAAGACACGGATAGGAAAACGGGACGATTTCCAACCATCGTCCCGCTGTATCGCGCAGTCACACAGGGCCCCTCCGGCTGCCTGGCAGCGGGGCCGCATCCGCAGGACCGGTTACTCGTGAACCTCGAATTTATATCCCACGCCCCATACGGTCTTGAGCAGCCACTTGTCCGAAACGCCCTCCAGCTTTTCCCGCAGGCGCTTGATGTGGACGTCAACGGTACGGGAATCCCCATAGTATTCAAAGCCCCACACCTCGTCCAAAAGCTGGTCGCGGGTGTAGACCCGGTTGGGATGGCTTGCCAGGTGGTACAGCAGCTCCAGCTCCTTGGGGGGAGTATCCACCACCTTGCCGTCTACCTTCAGCTCGTATTTCACCATGTTTACCACCAGCTTATCATAAACAACCTCCTTGCTGTTGTTTTCCGAGGAGGAGTTGCCGGTGCGCCGTAGAACCGCCTTTACTCTTGCCACAATCTCCTTGGTGTCAAAGGGCTTTACCACATAGTCGTCCGCCCCCAGCTCCAGGCCCAGCACCTTGTCGAAGGTTTCGCCCTTGGCGGTAATCATGATGATGGGGCAGTCGGACTTTTTGCGGATTTCCCGGCACACCTGCCAGCCGTCCAGCTTGGGCATCATGATATCCAGCAGGATGATGTCCGGCGGGTTGGCGTTGAACTGGGTGAGGGCCTCTTCGCCGTCATTGGCGGTAAAGACCGTGTGCCCCTCTTTTTCCAGGTACAGCCGCAGCAGTTCGCAAATATTTCTATCGTCGTCCGCGATGAGTATTTTAAAAGCTGACATTTTGGGACCTCCTTCATTTTGACGTCCTCTGCCCTAAGCGAGGATACGATTTTCCACTATAATCATTATACAATACTTTTTCCTGGATATGTGAATCTTTTTTTAATGTTTTTCAAAAAGATTTCAGCGGCTGAAGCCTGTACGGCGGATCACTCCGCATACCGTCCGATTACCGCCTCCGCAGCCCGCAGGCCGTCCACCGCGGCGCTCATAATTCCCCCCGCGTACCCCGCTCCTTCCCCGCAGGGATACAGGCCCCGAAGGCCGGAGGACTGGAAATCCTCTCCCCTCAAAATCCGCAGCGGGCTGGAGGTCCTTGTCTCCACCCCGGTCATCAGTGCCGGAGGAGCTTCGCCATTTTCGCCGGTAAATCCGGGTATCTGCCGCTCAAACCTCTCCAGTCCCTCCCGGAGCATGGCGCATACCCGCCGGTCAAACAGCCGGTCAAACTCCACCCCCTTTACCCCCAGTGCATAGGAGGGCTTAACCTTCCCTTCACTGATACCGCCCTTTCCCGCCAGAAAACGGACGGTATCCTGTGCCGGGGCTGCCCCCGTTCCGCCGCCCATACAGAAGGCGGCCCGCTCCAACTTTCGCTGAAAGGCCACCCCGTCCAGCAGCCCCGCCCCCACCTGCTCCGGGGTGACGGAAACCACCAGCGCGCTGTTGGCGTTGGGCTGGTTCCGGGAGAATTCGCTCATGCCGTTGGTGACAACGGTTCCCTCCTCCGAGGCAGCTGGGACTACAAACCCGCCGGGGCACATACAGAAGGTGTACGCCGCCTCCTGCCCCTGCCGCCAGGAGAGCTGGTATTCCCCCTTTGGCAGCAGCGGATGCCCCGCCAGCTCCCCGTACAGTCCCCGGTCGATGACCGGCTGAAGCTGTTCGATCCGGACCCCCACCGAAAAGGGCTTTTTCTCCATAGGAATTTCCGCCTCAGCCAGCATCCGGAAGGTGTCCCGTGCGCTGTGGCCGATGGCGAGAATTGCCGCGCCGGTCTCCAGCTCCCCCTGGGTGGTTTTCACCCCCGTCAGTCCGGAGCTGTCCCGGACAAATCCCGTCAGGCAGGTCCCGAAGCGCACCTCTCCCCCCAGCCGCTGAATCTCCTCCCGGATGGAGGACACCACGCCCCGCAGGCGGTCTGTCCCGATATGGGGCTTTGCCAGGCGGAGTATCTCCTCCGGAGCCCCGTGGCGGAACAGCTCCTGAAGCACATATTCACAGCGGCTGTCGCCAATCCGGGTGGTCAGCTTGCCGTCGGAAAAGGTGCCCGCGCCCCCCTCCCCGAACTGGACGTTGGACTCCGGCACCAGGACCCCGGTTTTCCAATACCGCTCCACCGCCTGGACCCGGCGGGAAAGTGGCTGCCCCCGCTCAATGACAATGGGCCGGTATCCCTCCCTTGCCAAAAGGAGGGCGGCGAACATCCCGCCTGGCCCGAAGCCCACAACCACCGGCCTCCCCCTCATAGGCAGGGTCCCGTGAACCGGCTGGAGAGGCCGGGGCGCGGGGTGAAAGCGGACAGAGGGATCGTCCCCTGCGGCGGCCCGCTGCTCCATATCCGGGCTGGAAAGGTCAAACCCCACCGTATAGACGCGGCGTATCCCCTTCTGGGACTTGCGGCGGGCGTCCAGCGACACCTTGACCACATAAGGGAAGGCAGAGACCGCCTCCGGCAGTTTTGCCTTTGTCCTGGCCATGGCATAGACCGATTCCAGCGGAGTATCGAAGGGAACCGAGAGATTAGAGACAAAAAGAGGCATAGAAAATATCCTTTCTAAAAAATGTCCTTTCAACAGAACGGTTTTAAAGCATAAGGCTGCGGTTTTCCTATCCAATTATACTCATATCAGCCGCCGAATGCAAGGGAGGCAAGTTTCATGATATTTTTTCTCTGTCAACACAAAACAAACACAAACGTCCTGTAAGATAGAGCGCAAGGAGATGATGACATGCCTAAAAAGACCTTCGAGCGCGTAGAGAAGAAATTCCTTCTGACGCGGGAACAATATCAAAAAATAAGCCAAGCCTTCTCCCCCTATTTCCACGCGGACCAATACGGACAATACACCATCTGCAACGTCTATTTTGATACACCGGACGACTGCCTGATTCACCGCTCTCTGGAAAAGCCCCCTTATAAAGAGAAGCTGCGCCTGCGCAGCTATGGGACCTCTCCCGGTCCGGAAACGCTGTTCTTTCTGGAAATTAAGAAAAAATATAAAGGTGTTGTCTATAAACGGCGGATTACTCTGAATCTTCAGGAGGCCGAGGCTCTGTTGGAAAGGGGAGCCCTTCCGGATTGGCGGGAGAATGATGGTCATTCCTTTCAGGACAGGCAGATACTGGGGGAGATGCGGTACTTTCTTTCACACTACCACCCCGCCCCAAAGCTATTTTTGGGATACGACCGGATCGCCCTGGCCGGAATCGAGGACCCGGAGCTGCGGGTCACCTTCGATACCGGCATCCGCTGCCGGGAGGAGGATGTAAGCCCCCTCACCGGCGGCTCGGAGGGATTCCGCCTTCTGCCAGAGGACCTGGTGCTGATGGAAATCAAGGTTTCCGGCGCATATCCCATATGGATGGCCAGAACGCTGGGAGATGCAAAGGCATACCCTGTTTCCTTTTCCAAATACGGGCGCTATTACGAATATAAATGCAGCCAGAGGCGGAAGGCGGCCTATACGCCCTTGTTCGCTGTAGAGGGCGCGCCGCTTTACAGCCTGGCCTGACATCAAACGTCTATATAAGGAGCTGTTTTTCCATGTTTACAAGCATCTTTGACTCCGCCGCAGCCGCGGCGCTTTCCACCACCGAGGGTATCCTATGCTTAGCGGTTTCCGTCGCCCTAGGGTTTCTGATTGCCATGGTCTACCGTCTCTCCGGGCCCTCCTCCAAAAGCTTTGCCGTCACCCTCACCCTGCTGCCCGCCCTGGTGCAGGTGGTTATCACCATGGTCAACGGCAACCTGGGGGCGGGGGTTGCGGTGATGGGTGCCTTTGGGCTGGTGCGGTTCCGCTCGGTGCCGGGGAGCTCCAAGGAAATCTGTGTGGTGTTCTTTGCCATGGCGGTGGGGCTTGCCACCGGGATGGGCCATCTGGCCTTCGCGGTGTTCTTTACCGTTATCATCAGCGCGCTGATGCTTCTGCTCTGCCGTTCCCCCTTTGGGGAGCCCTCTGAAAAGGATAAGCATCTGAAAATCACCATTCCGGAGGACCTGGATTACACGGGGATTTTTGACGATCTCTTTCAAAAGTACGCCTCCAGGGTCCGGCTGGACCGGGTAAAGACCACCAATATGGGCAGCATGTATGAGCTGACCTATGATATCCGCATGAAAGACCCCGCGCAGGAGAAAAATCTGATTGATGAAATCCGCTGCCGCAACGGAAATCTGACCATTGTCTGCGGAAGGGCCCAGGAAAACCGGGAGGAACTGTAACGGCCCGCTCATCTGCTATATCCGTCTTTTCTGAAACAAGGAGGCCTGAAGCCCTATGAAAAACAATCGCGCTATGCGCTCTCTTACAGCACTCTGTCTGGCGGCGCTTCTGCTGGCGGGATGCTCCGCCCCCAACTCCGCGTCCTCCACATCCTCCGCCAGTCAGGGACAGGAGGTCGAAAGCTCCAGCTCTGACAGCGTCTCTCAAATCAGCAGCACGCCTGAACAGACACCTGACAATACCGGCGAATTCTTCGACAGCCGGGATTTGGACGAAACCTGGGACGATTCCTCCTCCATCCAAATCGCCTTTTCCGGGGACAGCGCGGAGATTACCGGACAGGGAGGCGCGGCGGCCCTCCGGGATGGGATTCTCACAATCTCCAAGGCGGGGACCTATGTCCTTTCAGGAGAGCTTTCCGGTTCGGTGGTAGTGGAGGCCGGAAAGGATGATTTTGTCCATCTTGTGCTGAAGGGTGTCTCCATTGCCTGTGAATCCAGCGCTCCCCTCAACATCCGTCAGGCGGACCAGGTGACCATCACCCTGGCGGAGGGCACCGAAAACACCGTGACCGATGGAACCAATTACCAGTACGATGACCCGGACGCGGAGGAGCCCTCCGCCGCCTTATTTTCCAAGGACGACCTGGCCCTCAACGGCAGCGGTTCCCTCACCATCCAGGCAAACCACAACAACGGCATCCAGTCCAAGGACGACCTGCGCATCAGCGGCGGCAATTATCATGTCACCGCGGTCAAAAACGGCATTGTGGGGAAGGATTCCCTGGTAATCTCCGGCGGCAGCTTTGACGTGAATGCCCAGAACGACGGGCTGAAATCCACCAACAGCACCGACGAGGGCCGGGGATATATCCACCTTTCCGGAGGGATATACCGGGTGGTCAGCGAAAGCGACGGCTTCCAGGCGGAGACGGACTTTACCATCACCGGCGGGGAGTTTGAGATTGTCACCGCAGGGGGCAGCGCCAATTCCAGCAGCTCCGGAAAGGGAATGTGGGGCCAAACAACCGAATCAACGGCCGACGAGGTAAGCGCCAAGGGGATTAAGGCGGGACAATCGCTGACCATATCCGGCGGAACCTTCAATCTGGACACCTCCGATGATTCCATCCACTCCAACGGCTCCATTGAAGTAACCGGCGGCTCCTTCCGTCTTGCCTCCGGAGACGACGGCGTCCATGCGGACGAGCTCCTTGTCATTGAGGATGGGGAGATGGAAATCACCCAGTCCTATGAGGGGCTGGAGGCGCTGGATATCCGCTTAAACGGCGGCAGCGTCCAGATAAACGCCTCTGACGATGGAATCAACGCCGCGGGCGGAAACGACGGCTCCTCCATGGGCGGGCGGCCCGGTCAGAACGCCTTTGGCGGCGGACAGGGAACCCTGACCATCACCGGCGGATACTACCTGGTGAACGCCCAGGGGGACGGCCTGGACTCCAATGGTTCCATTGAGATGAGCGGCGGAACGGTGCTGGTCAACGGCCCGGAAGACAACGGAAACGGACCCCTGGATTACGGCGGAAACTTTCTAATTTCCGGCGGAACGCTGATTGCCGCGGGGAGCTCCGGAATGGCCCAGACCACCTCTGGCGATTCCAGCCAGAACGCGGTGATGTACTACCTGGACGCCATGGAGAGCGGAACCGCGGTGCGGCTGGAACGGGCGGATGGCGCCGAAATCTGCACCTTTTCCCCGGCTAAGCGGTATAACTGTATCCTGATGAGCCTGCCTGAGCTGACACCGGGGGACTATGTCCTGAAATCGGGCGGAACGGTCAGCGGCGAAAGCTATTCCGGGGAAACGGCCGCGGTGAGCTTTACCATATCAGAAGCCGTCACCTATCTGGATTCCAATGGCGTAACCCAGGGCCGCGGGTTTGGCGGCGGGGGCTTCGGCGGGGGCCGCGGAAACCACGGTGACCCCAATCAGGGCTGGGATGGCCGGATGAAGGACAAGGGCGGAAAGGGAGGCCGTCCCCAGGACCTTGAACTGCCGGAGGGCTTTGAGCCTCCGACAGGGAAACCGGAGATGAGCGGGGATATGGAACCGCCTGCGCCCCCTGAGACGGAAACGCCCTCTACCCCCGCAATATAAAGTCAAAAGCTTCGTCAGCCTTTAAAAAGGCGGGCGAAGCTTTTTTAATGTGACGCCTTTTTTGTTTTCCGTCACTTGACGGTCTGGGCGCTGTGGGACTCATTGAGCTTTACGGCCTTACGAAAAAGGAACAGCCCGATGATAAACAGCACAGATATGGCGCTTACCCCCAGGTTCATCCGCCCGGTCAGCTGGGTCATCACCGACACCAGGGTGGTGCCCAGTATCGCCGCGCCCTTTCCGCAGATGTCGTACAGTCCAAAGTATTCCCCGGCCTTCTCCGCCGGGATAATCTTACCAAAGTAAGACCTGGACAGAGCCTGTATTGTCCCCTGGAACATCCCCACCAGCACGGCCAGAATCCAGAACTCCGCCTGGGTATCCAGTCCATAGGCAAAGAAGGAGATAAACAGATACGCCCCGATGCAGAGGGTGAGGATGGAGGTGGGATTAAACTTTTTCGCCGCCCTGTTTAAAATCAGCACCGAGGGAAAGGCCACAATCTGGGTCAGCAAAAGGGCCAGCAGAAGCCCGGTGCTGTCTAGCCCCAGGGCCTGCCCGTATGCAGTTGCCATATCGATAATCGTATACACCCCGTCAATAAAGAAGAAGAACGCCAGCAGAAAAACAAATATGTGCTTCTGTCCCCTGATGTCCTTCAGCGTTTTTCCCAGCCGCGCAAAGCTGTTGCGGATAACGTGCTCGGTGGTTTCCACATAGTATTTCTGCTGATAGGAAATCAGCAGTGGAACGGCGGACAACAGCCACCATACCGCAGTGATTAAAAACGCCGTAATCATGGAAGCCTGAAGGCTCATCCCCAGCTTTCCGCCGCCCAGCACCACCGCAAGGCTTGCCACAAAGGGAATGCAGCTTCCTATGTATCCCCACGCAAAGCCCTGGGAGGACACCGTGTCCATCCGTTCCGGCTCGGTCACGTCGGTGAGCATGGCGTCGTAAAATACCAGGCTTGCGGAGTACCCGGTCTTGGCCAGCACAAACACCACCAAAAACCACAGCCAGGAGGACAAAAATCCCAGCAGGACGCACCCCGCTACTCCCACAAACAGCACCGTCTGAAAGATACGCTTTTTAAAGTTCTTGGTATCTGCCACCGCCCCAAGGGTCGGACCCATCAGGGCCACCAACAGGGTGCAGACTGAAGAGGTATAGCCCCAATAGGCCAGATAATTCACATCGGAAATCCCGGCACTTTCCGCCAGGTGGTTAAAGTAAATGGGGAAAATCGTGGCGACAAGCATGGTAAACGCGGAGTTGCCCACATCGTACAGCACCCATTTTTTCTCCAATGGAGTCATCTTAAATTTCATCTTGTCCTCCCTCGCGGCACATCCTCAATATAACCGCTTTTTATTTTTACAGCTGAAGCCCCTCCCAGTTGTCCCCGGCCCCAAAGGTCCTGTGAAATCTTTCGGGAAGCTCCCCGCCGCTGTCCAGAAACTTTTGGAATGCTGTAATCAGCTCCGCCGCCAGCGGGACCGCTTCCGCAAACCGCTTTTTCAGAAAAAGGCAGTAATCCCGGCAGAGGGGATTTGGCGTCTCACTCATCACCATTCCGTGGAGGCTCTTGTACTGCCCCACCAGCTTCATCCCGCCGAACAGCAGCTTCCGCTTGACCGGGTTGGGCGCAAGGAGCAGTTTATGGCAGGTTATCATGGAGGACAGCGCCTTTTTCACCTCCTGTGCCGTGACCCCCTCAAAGAAGGGGGCGATGACCTCCGCGTTCTCCTGGGTGGGATGGATGTGGTTTGTACCAAGATACGGGACCGGGTCAATGGAATCCTCCGTCAGCAACAGGCGGTCAAGCTCCATTTCGATTTCGGAGTGGCTGATCCCGCTGGCGTGAATCATCTTCTCGATGTACCCGTGGCACTCACTGTCCAGGGCAAAGTGGCAGATAAACCCATAGATATAGGCGGCTGCCTCCCCCTTCCCTCCTGTTCCCCTGATCCACGCCGCCGCCCGCTCAAAGAACTCATCCGCGGAACGGTCATGCATCTGGTATCCAATGCCGCTTATGCGGTTTTTAAAGGGCGCGTGATAGTAAAACAAAATATCCGGTCCATGCAACCCAATGTCGAACAGCTCCCGGCCGCTCTCAACGGTCTTCCGGTGGAGTTCCGGAAGGGCGGCTATGACCTCTCTGCCGAATTTATAGTGAGTATATGTTGTCGGCACGGTGAAACGGCCTCCTTTCGTCATGATTGTATAAAATATAATTCTATTCTATCACAATTATCGGCATTATGGAATATCTTTGAGAGATTTACCTCAAAAAGTTTTGCGATTGATGTTTTTCAGTACTAAAAATAGCCTATAAAACAGTATGCATACATCGTAATGATGATTTACAGCTACCTCATCTCCTTCCTCCCAAACCGAACGGCAGCCAATACCAGCATTCCCGCAAATATGGCGGCCGCACAGGGAAGAAAGGGCGCCAGCTGAAACACGGTATCAGCGCCCTTTGCCGTAAAATCATGGAGGGAGCAGGACACCAGATACCCGCTGTAGCAGTAGGGATAGACAATCCACAACGGTGTATTCGCCGCCAGAATGCCGGGAATGACCAGCAGCAGATTCAGCCCCACCGAAAGCAGCGGCTTTTCAAACAGCACCGTAATAGCCCACATCATCGCCAGGCTGGGGAGCATGGTCAGGAACAGCCCCCCGCACCATTTCAAAAGGTAGAGAACGGGCAGAGTTTCGGTGATTCCCATAGTGGAAGAGGCAATCAATCCAGCCGCCATAAACACCGCCAGAAAAACAGCCATCTCCATAAGCAGATAAAACGCCAGCACAGCGAACTTTGCCAGCGAAAGGGCTTGACGGCTGACCGGCAGGGCCAGCATCTTGAGAATGCCGTTGTTCTGGGTTTCCCGCCCCGATACCATCACGCAGACCACAATCATGCTCAGGGGCAGCAGATAGTAGGCGTAGACCAAGGCGCTTTGAATGAACATGGCGGACCAGGCGTTGGTGTACTCCGGCGTAAAATACCGGCTGATATTGACCACGCCGGAGGTGACAACCAGCAGGGGCGCGATAAAGATCAGCGGAATGATTTTTGAGCGCTTCACCTTCATGAATTCAATGCCGAGCAAATCCAAAAATTTCATACTGAATTTCGAACCTTCCTTTACTCATAACGCAGTTTTTTTGCCGCCCACAGTCCGGCGCCGAGGAAAAAACTCGTTTCCACCAGCGCCAACAATGCAACCGTTCCGTCCGGCTGCGCGCTCATGGCGACCGCGGGCTTTAACATCAAAACAAAGGGATGAACGCACAGCAAAACCGAAGCCGACGGGGCCAGGGCCATCCCGCTTAAAAATCCGGCGACCCCTATGCCCAGGGAAATCCACATGTTTTCAGACCGGGAGGAAACCAGCAGCATAAAGGACAGCACCGGCATGGAGGTGACAAAGGAATAGGCCGCGAACCGGAGCAGCGTCCCCATTTCAAAGGTCCCCTGGGGCAGACGGCTCTGCCCCATTTTTAGCAGCGCCAGGTTTTCCACCGCAACGGCGGCAAACAGCAGGACGGTCAGGAGCAGAAATTTACAGAGATACATCCCCGGCACGCTTACGGGGAGCATATACATCTTCCTGACTGCGCCGCCCTTAAACTCCATATTGTAGGCCATACAGGCTGCGGCGACAACACCGAACAGGTTCAGTATCATAATTACGCCGTAAAGCTGGGTCAGCAGCACATCCATCGGAGCCAGGGGCAGGCGGAGCAGCCCATCCCCCCGGACAAGGAAGTTGACAAAGGCATAGGCCGCCCCTAAAATACCCACAGCCGGGAGCAGCGGGAGGACACCCGTCCGCTTCAGCTTTTTCAGTTCAATGGCCAGTGTGTTCATAGCTTTGCCCTCTGCTTTCTGGCGGCGTTGTCCCGCTCCACCAGGGAGAGGAAAACCTCCTCCAGGTTGCCGTCGGACATCCCGGCCTGCCTCGCGCTTTGCCGCAGGTCATCCAGACTGCCCTCAAACAGCAGCCGCCCGTGGTTTAGGATGCCGATATCCTCCGCCATCAGCTCAATCTCCGACAGCATGTGGGAGGAAATCAGGACAGTGCAGTCGTACAAATCGGGCAGGGATTTCACCAGGCCCCGTATCTCATGGATGCCGGAGGGGTCCAGGCCGTTGGTGGGCTCGTCCAGGATGAGGATAGGCGGGCGGCCCAGCAGCGCACCGGCAAGGCCGAGCCGCTGTTTCATGCCAAGGGAATACTTCTTTGCGAGGCGGTCTCCAAATTCGGATAGTCCAACCAGCTCCAAAGCGTCCTCCACGGTGTTCTTCCGCAGTCCCAAAATCCGGCGGATCACCTCCAGGTTTTCCCGGCCGGTCAGGTTGGGGTAAAAGGAGGGAGCCTCAATAAAGGAGCCGGTCTCCCGCAGGATTGCCAGCCGGTCGCGGGGAAATTGTTTGCCGTCAACGGTAAAGCTGCCCCTGGTAGGGGCAGTCAGCCCCAGGAGCATCTTCATGGTGGTGGATTTCCCCGCCCCGTTGGGGCCGAGAAACCCGTAAATGCTTCCCCGGCGGACATGGAGAGAAAGATTGTTGACCGAGGTAAAATTCTTGTATTTTTTGGTCAGCCGTTCTGTGGTGATGATATAGTCCATAGCCACATCTCCTTTCACACCTATCATACAGCCTCAGCCTGACTTCTCCCTTCCCGCTTCCTTACTTTTCCCTTACTTTTTCAAAGGGACGCCCCGAAAGGAGGGGGAGTGTGCTATAATGGAGACGAACGGGAGGGATTATCATGGACAATTCATTTTTACACGGCAAAAAGCTCCTGCTGGTAGACGATGAACCGGAGCTGCTGAAAATGGTAACGGCTATTTTAACGGACGGCGGGTTCCGGCACCTTGTCACCGCCAAAAGCGTGGAGGAAGGGATTTCCGCCGCGGAAAGGGAGAAGCCCGATCTGGCCATTCTGGACGTTATGCTCCCGGACGGCGACGGCTTTTCCCTGATGAAGGGGATACGCAGGCAGTCGGACATTCCGGTCATCTTCCTGACCGCCCGCGACGAGGCGGTGGACAAGCTCACCGGGCTGGGCCTTGGTGCGGACGATTACATCGCGAAGCCCTTTCTGCCCCAGGAGCTGCTGCTGCGGGTGTATGCGGTGCTGCGCCGGTGCTGTCAGGAGGACGCGCCGCTTCTCAGGCTGGCGGGCTGCACCGTGGATTTCAGCCGGGCCAAGGTTGACAAAAGCGGCGAAATACTCTCCCTGACGGCGATGGAGTACAAGCTGCTGGAGACCCTGTCCCGCAACGAGGGGCGGATTGTCACCGTGGACGCCCTCTGCGAGGCCCTGTGGGGGGATAACCCCTTCGGCTATGAAAACAGCTTAAACGCCCACATCCGGCGCATTCGGGAAAAGATTGAACCGAACCCCTCCAAACCGGTTTCGCTGCTGACCGTCAAGGGGCTGGGCTACCGGCTGCTGACGGAGAAATAGCCTATGAAAACCTTTGGAAGCTATCTCTCAAAGTATCTCCTCTCCTTTGGCACGTTCGCCCTTTTTCTCCTGGTTATCAATATCCTGGCATTTGTTGTAACCTTTTTCGGCATGGTGTCCGGGCAGTACGGCCCGGCGTCCCCGGCAAAGATGCTGGAGAGCACAGCCGCTGTGCTTTCCCCCTCCGGTATCCCGGAGAAGACGGCGCGGAATCTACAGCGGGAAAATATCTGGGCCCTCTATCTGGACGAAGGGGGAAACTGCCTCTGGTCTGTTTCTCTGCCGGAGGAAGTGCCGGTGCGGTACAGCATTCAGGATGTGGCGGTGTTCTCAAAGGGGTATCTGAAGGACTATCCCGTCTTTGTGCGGAGCACGGAGGATGGCCTTTTGATTCTGGGCTACCCCAAGGACAGCTTTATGAAGATAACCGGCAACTATTTTCCGCTGCAGGCGGTCCGGCTCCTGCCTCTTTTCGCGGTCTGCGTATTGGCGGCGGATATGCTGATTCTCTTTCTGGCATATTGCTTTTCAAAGCGGAAAATCTCCAAAAGCACAGAACCTATCATGGCGTCCATCAAGGAACTGTCCGCCGGAAAGCCGGTGGAACTGCCAGTGCAGGGGGAGCTTTCGGAGATTGCGGACAGTGTCAACCGGGCGTCGCTGATCCTGAGCAGGCAGAATGAGGCCCGCGCCAACTGGATCAGCGGCGTCTCCCACGATATCCGCACCCCCCTTTCCATGATTGTGGGATATGCCCAGCGGATAGCGGATGACAGCACGACCGGAGGCAATGTGCGGCAGGAGGCGGAGATTATCCGGCGGCAGAGCCTGAAAATCAAGGACCTGGTGCAGGACCTGAACCTGGTCTCCCGGCTGGAGTACGAGATGCAGCCCCTCCATAAAGAGCCGGTGCGGCTGTCCAGACTGCTGCGCGGCTATACGGCTGAGCTGCTCAACGCGGGAATCGGCGGGGAATATTCCGTGGAGGTTGCAATCTCCCCCGACGCCGAAAACGACATGGTGGAGGGCGATGCCAGACTGCTCTCGCGGGCGGTTGGCAATCTGGTCCAGAACAGCATCAATCACAACCCCAAGGGCTGCACGGTTCGCCTGTGCCTGGGCCGTTTGGGGCAGGGAATCATCCTGACCGTGGCGGACGACGGCGCGGGCCTTTCCGCCGAAAAGCTGCGGGAGCTGGAGCAAAGGCCCCACTATATGGAAAGCACTGACGAACGCCTGGACCTACGCCATGGGCTGGGTCTGCTGCTGGTAAAGCAGATTGTAAAGGCCCACGGCGGGGAGCTGGAGATGGAATCCTCCCCTGGTCAGGGCCTTACGGCGCGGCTGCGCTTTCAGAGATTGGAGCAGTGAAAAAAGGCCTTGTGTTTTCTCCTCTCCTCTTTTATAATTTATGGGGGAAGCCGGGCTTCAGCCTCCCGAAAAACAGACAGAGAAGGAATTGAAAAATGCCATTTTCCAATAAGACCCTGGATTTTCTCTTTGAAAACCGCCTCCAGGACAGCAAGCCCTGGTTTGAAGAACACAAACAGCAGTACCTGGACTATGTCCTCCACCCCCTGGAGGAGATGGTAGGGCAGCTTTCCGGCACCATCCGGAAGCTGGACCCCCAGGCCATTGTAGACCCCAAGGTGGGGAAGACCATCTCCCGCATAAGGAGGGACACCCGGTTTTCCCATGACAAGCACATCTACCGGGAGCACATGTGGCTGGTATTCAAGCGGGGACCCAAGATGTACGGAACCGACTACCCCGGAATCTACTTTGACATCTCCCCGGACACCTTCAGCTATGGCTGTGGGTTTTATTCCGCCTCCACCGAGTACATGAACGCGCTGCGGGCCGCCATCCTGGCGGGGAGCCCTGACGCCTTGGCCGCCATGGACGCCCTGGAGGCACAGAGCGTTTTCACCCTCAATGGGGACCGGTACAAGCGGCCCCGCCATCCGGACTGTTCTCCCCAGGAGCAGAAGTGGCTGGACCTGCGGGGAATCTCCATAGACGCGGAGAGCTCGGACGCGGAGCTGTTCTTTTCCGAGAGGCTGGGGGAAGCGGTGGCAAAGGACCTGCTGCTCCTGGAGCCGATGTATCAATTCCTGTTAAAGACTGCCATCTCCCTCCACGGCAATTCATAAAAACAGCGGCCTGCTTCATGGGGAAATATCACCATGAAGCAGGCCGCTTATCACTCATCTTAATCCTCAATGATGAAGCCTTTGATCTGGTCCAAAAACTCCTGGCAGTTGTCATCGTGTATCTCCACGGAGATGGGCTTGGACAGGTCCAGGCTGAAGATGCCCATAATGGACTTGGCGTCAACGGCGTAGCGGCCGGAAATCAGGTCCACGTCAAAGTCGTATCTGGAGACGGTGTTGACAAAGAATTTCACGTCGTTGATGGTGTTGAGCGCTATGGTGATCTTTTTCATGTGAAAAACCTCCCGATGCAGTCATATTGCAAAAATTTTATCTCTCAGGCAAGAAATTTTCAGGATATATGCCCTGTTAATAATAATACCAATGGTTTTTCCATAAGTCAACCATAAAAATCATTTTTTGCGGCGTCAGTTTTCCTCCAGCTGGAAATCATCCGGCTTCAGCAGCTCCAGCTCCTCCTGCCCCACTGCTTCCTCCAGCGCGCTGATACGCTTGGACTGGTTCAAAATCGCCTGTTCCACCAGGTTGCGGGCCATTCTGCCGTTGCCGCTCTCCCTGGCCCCCTCCAGCTGCCTCCGGGAAAAGTAGTGGTACAGAGGTATCCGGCATTGCTCATCCAGGCGGTAGCCCTTCCCTTGGGCAATCTGACCGGCGATTTCCATCAGCTCCTCCGCCGTGTAGTCCGGGAACTCAATGATATTGGGGAACCTGGACTTTAATCCGGAGTTGGCGGTCAGGAATTCGGACATCTCATCCGAATACCCCGCCAGTATCACCACCAGGTCGTCCCGGTTGTCCTCCATCCCCTTGACCAGGGTGTCAATCGCCTCCATTCCAAAGGAATCGTCATGCCCCCGGTAAAGGGAATAGGCCTCGTCGATAAACAGCACCCCGCCCAGGGCCGACTGAATCACCTGTGTGGTCAGCGGCGCGGTGTGCCCCACATACCGCCCCACCAGGTCGGCGCGGGTCACCTCCACCAGCTGCCCGCCGGAAAGGGCCCCGATGGCCTTTAAATATTTGGAAACCAGCCTGGCAATAGTGGTCTTGCCGGTGCCGGGGTTTCCGGTAAAGATCATGTGCATGGAGGGCATGTCGCCCTTCATTCCCTTTTCCCGGCGCATGGAAACCATTCGATAGTGGTTTTCCAGGGCCAGCACATAGTCCTTGACCTTCTGGAGCCCCACCACCCGGCCCAGCTCCTCCTTGACCTTGGTAATCTCTCCCTGGTATTCCTTTTGCAGCAGGGCGAACAGATCGTCCCACTCTCCTCCCCCAAAGGAGGCAGTGAGGCCTGCCGCCCCCCTGCGGATTTCAATTTCACAGGGAACCGGGAAATCCTCCCGGAGGCGGTATTCCGCCAGCGCCCGGTAGCACCGGTCAGCGGCCTGGGCCATGCCGTGGACCCCGGAGGCCGCTGTAAAGGCGGACCGGAAATGGGCCTCCATGGCCTCCCGGCCACTGACCATGAAGCCCAGCTTCTGTTGGGCCCGCTCCACCACATCGTCCGCCATCTGGGCGGCGATGGTCCGGACCTGCTTTTGGTCCAGGGGCTGGGTTTCACACTGATCGTCCATGGCGTTGAGGAAGGAGGCGCCCATCACGTCCGCCACCTTCTCCTTCTGCCAGCCCCCCTGGAACAGGAAGGCCAGGTATTTGCCCGACGGGCACAGCTCCCCCACCGCTCCGGCGGTCAGGGCGCTGCCCGCCTCCACCAGCATACCCTTCTGCTCCACATACCGCTTATCCAGCCGCAGCACCCTCTGGCGGGCCAGGCGCACCACCATGCTGCGCACCGCCGGATGGCAGCTTTCGCAGCCCTCCAGCACAATGACCGGGGCCTCCTGCCGCAGGGCGCGGTAAAGGTCCTGGACAAACAGCCTGGTATCCTCCTGTTCCCCGTAC
Organism: Oscillospiraceae bacterium; assembly: GCA_022800935.1. Classification (GTDB taxonomy): domain Bacteria; phylum Bacillota; class Clostridia; order Oscillospirales; family Ruminococcaceae; genus UBA1405. The sequence continues at coordinate 37,735 of JAAWRH010000023.1, read as the reverse complement.
AGGGAAAGGTCCAGGGTTTCCACCTGTCCACTCTTCAGCGCCCCCCGCTTTGCCAGCTCCTCGGTCATGGAATACAGCCCGGAATGGCGGCCGCTCCCCTGGGGCCCGGTGATTAGGATGAGCCCCTGGACCTCCTTCTCCTGGCGCTCCATCACCAGCGGGCGCTTGAAGGCAATGCTCAGCCCCTTGAGGTATTCCCGCTGGCCCACGATTTTCGGCTCCAGTGACTCCGCCAGGCCGGAAAACGCCGCCATCCGGTTGACGGCGCTCTGGGGGCGGCCCCTGCGGGATTCGGATACGCCGTCCTTTTCCAGTCTGCGCCGCAGCTCTGTCAGTTGGTTTTGGGTGTCCTCAATCACACTGTCGATTTTCTGGGGAGGCTGGGAGGCGTTCTGCTCCGCCTCAATCTCCTCCTCCAGCCGGTCCACCTCCCCGCTTGTGCGGTGGATATCGCTTTGGTTCTGGCGCTCCAGCCGGTCCATCTGCTGGCGGATCCTTTCTATTGACTCCGGTGTAGGGGGCTGGGGGGGGCTGGGGGGCTGGCTCCGATAGCCCTTCCCCGCCGGAAAAATGGAATTCAGCAGCTTGTCAATGTCGTTTATCATGGTTCCTCCCTATCGGACAGCCGTTTTCCCGGTGGAAAGCGGCGCTCTGTCGTATCAGAAAAAGGCGAAAACATTGCTCTCCCCATCCCCTACCTTTTGGGAAAAACATAGGGATTATGGCATCTGTTCGCGAAATTTCGCCTTATTTATCTTATTGTAGCATTTTTTGCCTTTCACCGCTACCCCCAAATGGAAAGAAAAATGGGAGAAATGGTGAACAGCCCTTAACCCCATGGACCCTTTTTGGATTATCAAGGCTTTTTTACTTTTCAAGCTCTCCGAAATATGCTATGATGGGTTAAAATCAAACTTGAAAGGAATATGGTCATGCGCGTGGCATTTTATACATTGGGCTGTAAAGTAAACCAGTACGAAACCCAAATCATGGAGCAGATGTTTTCCGCCGAGGGCTTCGATATCGTGGACAGCGCCTCCGGCAGCGCGGACATCTATGTGGTCAACTCCTGTACCGTCACCGCCACAGGGGATAAAAAATCCCGCCAGGTCCTCCGGCGGTTCAAACGTCAAAATCCCGGCGCGGCGGCGGTCCTGACAGGCTGCTACCCCCAGGCATTCCCGGAGGCGGCACAGCAGATTCCGGAGGCGGATGTGATCACCGGAACCTACCGCCGTTCCGCTGTCCTGGAGGCGGTAAAGGAATACCTTTCCACTGGGAAGCGCGTTGTCCGCATCACTCCCATGGAGCGCAAGGGAGAAAACCGGGCAAGGTTTGAGGAGATGCGTGCCGGGCAGATGAACGAGCGGACGCGGGCCTTTGTCAAGATTCAGGACGGCTGCGACCGTTTCTGCTCCTACTGCATCATCCCCACGGCAAGGGGTCCGGTCAGGTCCAAGCCTTTGGAGGAAATCCGGGCAGAGCTGACCGCCCTGGCGGAAAACGGGTACCGGGAGGCCGTGCTGGTGGGCATCAACCTTCCCTGCTATGGGAGCGACCTGGGACTGGGCCTGTTGGACGCGGTGAAAACCGCCTGCGCCATTCCGGGGCTGGAGCGGGTTCGTCTGGGCTCGCTGGAGCCGGAGCTGCTCACCCCGGAGGACATCGCCGCTATGGCGGCCATGCCAAACCTCTGCCCCCAGTTCCACCTCTCCCTGCAAAGCGGCTGCGACGCTACCCTGAAGCGGATGAACCGCCGGTATGACACAGCGGAATACCGCCGTATTGTCCGGGACCTGAGAAGCGCCTTTGAAAACGCCTCCATCACCACTGACATCATGGTGGGCTTCCCCGGAGAGGATGAGGGAGAATTCCGGGAATCGTTGGCGTTCGCGGAGGAGATTGCCTTTGCCAAGGCCCATGTCTTTATGTACTCCCCCCGGCCGGGGACCAGGGCGGCGAATATGCCCGGACAGGTGGACAGCGCTGCCAAGGAGCGGCGCAGCGGGGAGATGATCCGGGCGACGGAGCGGACGCGCCGAAAATTCCTGGAAAGCCAGATTGGGCGGCGGGAACAGGTGCTGTTTGAGACAAACACGTCCGGCGGGCTATACCATGGGTATACCAGAAATTACACGCCGGTGGAGGCGGCATCGCTGGAGAATCTCTGCGGGCAGATGCGTGAGGTGACGATAACGGGATTGACGGAGGATGGGCAGGGGTGCTTTGGAGCGGCGGAGTAAGCCCTTCCATCACGTTAAAAAGCTTCTCCTGCCCTTTTGAGGCGGGAGAAGCTTTTTAACGTACCGGTCAGCTGGAGCTTCCGGGTTCCTCTGCCGGGGCAAACACCGTTTCAATCCTCTTGTGCGCCCCCTCCGGGGAGTAGACCCACCGGTCCATGTGCTCCCCCTGGAAGAAGTACCGCATGGGCGGCAGCCTGTAATCGGCGTCAAACGCGTCTACCATAATCAGCTTGACCTTCATTCGTTCCGGAATCAGGCTCTTTATGTAAACGCTCGCCTGCTGTCCCGGCGTGACTCCTTCCTTCGGCTCCGCCAGCCCCGCCAGGTTGGGGGCCAGCTCCACAAAAATTCCATAGTCCTCCACCGAGCGGACAACGCCCGCCACCGTCTCCCCGTTCTGGAACAGGGCCGCGTTCTCCGCCCAGGTTCCCAGCAGCTCCCGATGGCTCAATGTGACCCGGCTCCCGTCTGAGGACTGCACCACCGCCCGGATATACTGCCCCGGCCTGAACCGGTCCCCCGGATGGGAAATCCGCGAAACCGAAATCACGTCTATGGGGATGAGGGAGCATATGCCGCAGCCGATGTCCACAAAGCTGCCAAAGGTTTCCAGATGGGTGACCCGTCCGTCAATCACATCTCCGGGGGAAAGGCGGGAGATATACTGCTCCATACACTGTTGCTGCACCGCCCGGCGGGAGAGGACCGCCACCGTTTCCCCGGCGCTGTGGTCCAGCCCTGTCACCTGGAAGCAAACCGGCTTGTTGACGCGGGAGATGATGGCGATATCCCGCGTGCTCCCCTCCGCGATGCCCAGAGCCCCCTCCTCCCGCGGGATGATCCCCTTGATTCCGGCGCACAGCGGAACGTGCAGGTTGTGTCCGCTGTCGCATACCACCGCCCGCGCTTCCAGTATTTTTTTTGACTGTATGGCCTCTGTCAGGGAAGCCAGATTTTTCAGGGATATTTGGTTATCTATGGTATCCATCAGGCTTCCTTCCGGTTTATATTCGCTCATATTGAAGTATCAATCCTTTCCTGCTTTTCTCCCCTTTGCGCCGTCCTGGGCTGTATGCTGAGGGTTGTTTTTTCTTTTCGGCGGATATCCTATCTCTATGCCGGAAAGGGAGATTCCATTCCTTTTTTATGGGCTTTGCGGAGGTTGCGAAGGGGCAAATTGTTTTGGGAACAGGCGCCCGCTGTTAATGAATGCGGATATGGGTCGCTCCAAGGCTGGTGAGCTGTGCGGCGATACTGCGGGCATTTTTCCGGTTGCAGCGGAATTCGGCGGTGACGCTGCGGGTCAGCTCCGGCTCCAGAACCCTGTCCGGGTCCTTTAGAACGGCAAACATTCCATAGGGATCGGCGGCTATGGGATAGACAGAGGAGCTGTCGATAGCGGGGGTGACTGGGGGAAGAATGGAATACTGCTGCTGCGGGCGCTGTTGACGGCGGCGCATGGTTACGGACCGGATTCCGCCCGTTCCCTTTACCAGCCGGCCTATGCTCAGCTCCGCCAGGTCCACTGATTCAAATTCACAGGTAATGTATGACTGTGCCGGGTTGACGTTCATATTGACCACTCCTTACGGCTGAAAATTTTGCGGGAGGAACGGTTATAGTATCCGGCTTTTTTGCCGGTTCATTCCTTCAGAGAGGAATTACCAATAAAATACAGCATACAGTATACAGCTCTAAAATCAATTCCCGCGGGAAATTCACATTCCCGCTACACATGCGGCGTATTTTGTGCTATAATTTATCAGAGTTTCAAAAACAATATTTGACATGCCGGTCGGAGGTGGCAGTATGGACGTTCAGGTAGGAGATATCCTGACAATGAAAAAGCCCCATCCCTGCGGGGGATATCAGTTTGAGGTGCTGCGGGTGGGAATGGACTTTAAAATCCGCTGTACCACCTGCGGACACGAGGTCATGACCCCAAGGGCGAAGGTGGAAAAAAGGATCAAAAAGCTGTATCGGCGAGGAGAGGAAGAATAACGGAATGCTGGATAAATTAAAGGATGTGGAGAACCGGTATCAGGAGATAAGCCTGAAGCTGACCGATCCGTCGGTTATCGCGGATAACGAGCAGTACCGCAGTCTGATGCGGGAATATAAAAATCTGACCCCTATTGTGGAGAAATATCAGGAGTACCGCAGGGCCAGCGACGCCCATGCCGAGGCTAAGGAGCTGCTGGCCGAGGGCGGTCTGGATAAGGAACTGCACGAAATGGCCCAGGAACAGCTCCTCACCTCCAGGGAGGAGGAGGAGCGCTGCGCTGAAGAGCTGAAAATCCTCCTGCTGCCCCGCGACCCCAACGACGATAAAAACGTCATTGTGGAGATACGGGGCGGGGCGGGGGGAGAGGAAGCCGCCCTCTTTGCGGGTTCCCTCTACCGGATGTACAGCATGTACGCCGAGCGGCGGGGCTGGAAATCAGAGGTGTTAAACGCCAACGAGACCGAGCTGGGGGGATACAAGGAAATCAGCTTCTCCATCGACGGGGAGGGGGCCTACTCTCGGCTGAAGTTTGAAAGCGGGGTCCACCGGGTGCAGCGGGTGCCGGAGACGGAATCCGCGGGGCGGGTCCACACCTCTACCGTGACGGTAGCCATCCTGCCGGAGGTGGAGGAGGTGGAGGTTGACGTCAACCCCGGAGACCTCCAGATAGACACCTTCCGTTCCAGTGGCGCGGGGGGCCAGCATATCAACAAGACGGAATCCGCCATCCGCATCACCCACCTGCCCACGGGGATTGTGGTGGAGTGCCAGGATGAACGCAGTCAGTACAAGAACAAGGACAAGGCAATGAAAATTCTCCGCTCCCGCCTCTATGAGATAAAGCAGCGGGAACAGGACGAAAGGATTGCCAGCCAGCGGAAATCCCAGGTGGGAACCGGGGACCGCTCCGAGCGGATACGGACCTATAACTTCCCCCAGGGACGGCTGACCGACCACCGGATTGGCCTGACGATATACCGGTTGGACAGTGTGATGAACGGGGATTTGGATGAAGTGATAGACGCGCTTATCACCTATGACCAGGCCGAAAAGCTGAAGTCCCAGTCCTGAGGCATTTGATACGAGGTGTTTGCTATGGAAACAATACTGTTGCGGGTCAGAGACCCGCAGCAAGACCGGGAAGCGGTACAGAGGGCCGCCGTCATCCTGCGGGGGGGCGGACTTGTGGCTATCCCCACCGAAACCGTCTACGGGCTGGCCGCCAACGCCCTGGACCCTGCGGCGGCGGCGCGGATTTTTCAGGCGAAAAACCGCCCCCCGGACAATCCGCTGATTGTCCACATTGAGGCGCTGGGGGACCTGCCGAAGATTGTCCGGTATGTCCCCCACAAGGCCATCGACCTGGCGGAGGCTTTCTGGCCTGGACCGCTGACCATGATCCTGCCCAAGCGGGAGGTAATCCCCGACGTGGTCTCCGCGGGACTGGATACGGTGGCGGTCCGCTTTCCCTCCCATCCCGTGGGGGCAGCCATCATCCGGGAGAGCGGACTGCCCATCGCCGCCCCCTCCGCCAACCTGGCCGGAAGCCCCAGCCCCACCAACGCCCGCCGCTGTGTGGAGGACCTTTCCGGAAGGGTGGAGGCCATTGTGGACGGCGGTCCCTGTCAGGTGGGGGTGGAATCCACAGTGATCACCCTGGCGGAGGACACCCCCCGGCTGCTCCGCCCCGGTTTTATCACCTTGGAGCAGCTCTGCGGCGTGCTGGGGGACGTGGCGGTGGACAACGCCGTCCTCTCCAAGCTGGAGGAGGGGGTAAAGCCCTCCTCGCCGGGGATGAAGTACAAGCATTACGCCCCCAAGGCGCGGGTGGTCCTGCTGGAGGGAAGCGCGGAGGAGTTCGTCCGCTTTGTCAACGGCCAGCATGGGAAAAACATATGGGCCCTGGCCTTTGGTCCGGAGGCGTCCGGACTGAAAAAGCCCTATCTCCTCATGGGGGAGACCCCGGAGGAACAGGCCCAAAGGCTGTTTGAATGCCTGCGGGAGCTGGACGACCGGGGCGCTGAGCTGGTCTATGCCCGCTGCCCCAAAAAGACAGGGGTGGGAATGGCGGTGTTCAACCGCATTGCCAGGGCGGCTGCCTTTACCATTCAAAAGCTGTAGCAGGGGAGGAGAAGCATGAAGCGTTCCGAAAGGGAAAATCCCTGGGTTCTCGGCCTTACCGGGCCCTCCGGTTCCGGGAAAAGCACCGTCTGCGCCCTCCTTCGCGCAGGGGATTTTGGGGAAAGTCTGCGGCTTATCGATGCGGACCTGGTGGCCCGTCAGGTGGTGGAGCCCGGCTCCCTATGTCTGGAAAAGCTCACGGAGGTTTTCGGGCGGGATATCCTTCTCCCTGGCGGCGGCTTGGACCGGAGAAAGCTGGGCGGGCTTGTATTCGGCGATGCCGCCAGGGTGGAAAAGCTCAACCACACCATCCTGCCCTTTATCGTGGAGGAGATAGCCCGGCAGATTCAGGCGTATTCCCAGGAGGAGGGGGTGAAGGGAATCATTCTGGACGCCCCCACCCTCTTTGAAAGCGGCGCAGACCGGATGTGCGGCTTGATTGCCTCGGTGCTGGCTCCGCGGGAGCTTCGCGTGGAACGAATCTGCGCACGAGACGGCATCAGCCGGGAGGCGGCGGAAAAGCGGCTGAACAGCCAGCTCCCCGATAGCTTTTACCGCCTCCATTCCCAATTTGTGCTGTGGAACGGCGCGCACCGCCAACGGCTGGAGCGGGAAATTTTCCGGATGGCACTGTGGCTCGGACTGTTCCCCCAAAGGGAAAGGCTGTTTTGCCGCAGGCGGCAGCGGCACAGAACGCAGAACTCAGGGCCCAGGAAAGGGAACCTGACAACATTCGGGAGGTGACTGGCTTGGCCCGTATCCGCAAAAGGCGGCGCAGAAGATTTTTCCCCCTGGTTTTCCCGGCGCTGCTGCTGGCTGTGCTGGCGGCGGCGGGGATAACGGCGGCCTCATCCTTGCTGAAAAAGGCAGAGGATAACTACTACAATTCCGCCTATCCGCTGAAATACAGCGAATTGGTAACGGAATACTGCAAAGACTATCAAGTGGACGAGGCGCTGGTCTACGCGGTAATCAAAAACGAAAGCGGGTTCCAGCCCGACGCGGTCTCCAATGTGGATGCGCGGGGGCTGATGCAGATACAGGGCCCTACCCTGGAATGGGCGGTCTACCGGGAAAAGGAGGACGCTCAGGTGACGGCGGACGACCTGTTCGACCCGGAGGTCAACGTCAAATACGGTGTTTACCTCCTCTCCCTTTTTTTGGATGAGTTCAAAACGCCGGACGTGGCGCTGTGCGCCTACCACGCCGGGTGGGGAAATGTAAAAAAATGGCTCCAGGACCCGGACTATTCCTCGGATGGGGAATCCCTCCAGGTGATTCCCTTTGGGGACACCAACGCCTATGTCAGCCGGGTGCTGGAGACCAGGGATATCTATCAGGAGCTGTACGAACTGCCAACCTACTGACAGGGCGGCAAAAGCTGAAAGGAGCATACAAAAATGGACGAGAAAAAAACCGAGGGCCAGCTTTTGGCCGAAGAAATCTTATTCGAGGGGAAGGACGGCGCGGAAGCCTTTACCCAGGAGGAATACCAAAGGGCGGATGAATTCGCCAGGGGCTACAAGGAGTTCCTCACCAAGGCCAAAATTGAGCGGGAGGCGGTGCAGGAGACCGTCGCCATTCTGGAGAAGGCCGGATACCGGCCCTTTGAAAACGGCAAAAAGTACACCAGCGGAGAAAAGGTGTATTTGAACAACCGGAACAAATCCCTGCTGTTTGCCACCATTGGCCGCCGTCCCTTGTCGGAGGGGGTGCGCATTATGGCAAGCCATATCGATTCCCCTCGCCTGGACCTCAAACCCCATCCCCTGATGGAGGATACCGGCCTTGCCTATCTGCGGACCCACTATTACGGGGGCATCAAAAAATTCCAGTGGCCCACCCTGCCCTTGGCCCTCCACGGGGTGGTCTGCCGCAAGGACGGAAGCACTGTGACCGTCACCATCGGCGAGGACGAGGGAGACCCGGTATTCTGCATCACCGATCTGCTGCCCCACCTGGCCAAGGAGCAGGACAAAAAGACGGCCGCTAAGCTGTTTGACGCGGAGAAGTTCCATATCCTCATCGGCTCCCTGCCCTTTAAGGACGACAAGGCCAGCGAAAAGGTCAAGCTGAACATGATGAAGATTCTCCACGACAAATACGGCATTGTAGAGGGGGACTTCCTCTCCGCCGAGCTGACCATGGTCCCCGCCGGACCGGCGCGGGATGTGGGGCTGGACCAGAGCATGATCGGCTGCTATGGCCACGACGACCGGGTGTGCGCCTACACCTCCCTGCGGGCCGCCCTGGACGTAACCGACCCGGAGTACACCCATGTGACTGTCTTTGCCGACAAGGAGGAGATCGGCAGCGAGGGCAACACTGGCATGAAGTCCGCCTTTATGCGGTACTTCCTGGAGGACCTGGCCGCCCCCTACGGCATTGCGGTGCGGACGGTGCTCTCCCATTCCAAGTGCTTCTCGGCGGATGTCAACTGCGCCCATGACCCGGTTTATCCGGAGGTGACGGAGCTTTCCAACTCCGCCCGGCTGAACTACGGCGTGGTCATCACCAAGTACACCGGCTCCGGCGGCAAGGGGGGCACCAACGACGCCTCCGCCGAATACATGGCGTGGGTGCGGCGCATCCTGGGAGAGGCGGACGTGCTGTGGCAGTCCGGCGAGCTGGGCAAGGTAGATGTGGGCGGCGGCGGAACGGTTGCCAAGTTCATTGCCGAGCTGAACGTGGACACGGTGGACCTGGGGGTTCCGGTGCTTTCCATGCACTCACCCTTTGAGATTGTTTCCAAAATTGATGTTTACAGCACTTACAGGGCATTTAAGGCGTTTGCGGAGGCGAGGGCATAATCATACCGTTTGAAGGATACGGAGAATCTGTCAACCAATGACACAAAAACAGGGCCTAAAACCATTTACTCAAGTTTTTTGCCCTGTTTTTGTGATGAAAAGGACTGATAACCAATGAAATGGGAAGCCGCCGTCTTTGACCTGGACGGCACACTGATCAATTCCCTGGCCGACCTGGCCTCCAGCGTCAACCGCACCCTCTCCGCCGAAGGATACCCGCCCCGGACCCTGGATGAGGTCCGGCAGTTTGTGGGCAATGGCGTTAGGCGGCTGGTGGAGCGGTCTCTGCCCCATGAGGTTCCTCTGGAGGAGCTGGACCGGCTGTTTGAGCTGTATAAAAGGGATTACCAGCAGCATCTTCTGGACGAAACCGTCCCCTATCCCGGCATTGCCGGGCTGCTCCTAACGTTGAAGCAAAGGGGAATGCGCCTGGCGGTGCTCTCCAACAAGCCCCACGCCTCGGTACAGCGCATCTGTGACGCGCTGTTTCCGGGAATGTTTGACCTCGCCTGGGGGGACCGCCCCGGCGTCCCCAGAAAGCCGGACCCCACCGCCGTCTGGATGGCGCTGGAGGCCATGGACATTTCAAGGGAGAAGGTTGTCTACATAGGCGACTCGGAGACGGATATCCGCACCGCCAAAAATGCCGGGCTCCACTCCATCGGGGTGCTGTGGGGCTTCCGGGACAGGAGCGTCCTGGAGGCGGAGCAGGCCCAGGAAATCTGTGAAAGCGCCGAAGAACTGGAGCGTCTTTTGCTGTAATCTGAATATGAAGCCCAAAAATAGACCCGCCCGCTGCACAGGCTTGGAATGCAGCGGACGGGTCCGTTTTTTGCTGATTTTTTTATTTCTGCACCGGTTCAAAATAGGACTGGGGATGGCTGCAAACCGGGCAGACCTTGGGCGCGGTCTCCCCGGCGTAGAGAAATCCGCAGTTCATACAAATCCACTGAATGGACTGGGACTTCTGGAAGACCTCCTGCCGCTTGATCTCGTCCAGATATTTCTGATATCTGCTGTCGTGGCGCTTTTCCACGCCGCCCACCAGCTCAAACCGCCGGGCGATTTCGTCAAAGCCCTCCTCCTTGGCAATCTTGGCATAGTCGGCATACATGGAGGTCCACTCAAAGTGTTCTCCCTGCTGGGCATCGGAAAGGTTTGCCTCCGTGTCCCTCAGGTTCCCCCCGTGGATATACCTCAGCCAGATGGCCGCGTGGGCCTGTTCATTGCGGGCGGTCTCCTCAAAGATACTTGCAATCCCCTCGTAGCCCTCCTTTCTGGCCTTTTCCGCAAAAATGCGGTACTTGGTCATCGCCTGGGACTCCCCCGCAAACGCGGAATAGAGATTGGCCTCGGTACGGCTTCCTTTCAGTTCCATGGAACATCTCTCCTTTGTACATTTTAATGGTTTTCCTCGGAGGAGTCGGACGGTCTGTCCTCCCCCTTCTCCTCCGTCCCGAAATAGGTCTGTATCTGCTGCAAAAAGTTTTGGGAAAGGCGGTATTCTTTGGTGTTGGGCCAGCCGCCGTCCAGGGGCAGCTGAATGGCTGCGTCCTTTCCGGACATGGCGGCGGCAGCGGCCCGGCGGGTTTCAAAGTCCATATAGGTGATGTCTGTTTCCACCCGGTTGACAATCTTCTTGAACAGGCTCTCCACCGCCGGGGAGGAGGCCAGGGAAAGCTTGTCGCCGATGATCTTGACCGCCAGCTCCGCCATAATCTCGCTTCGGGTGGTCTCACCGCCCGCATAGCTGGGATAAGTGACAATGTCCAGCGCCTTCTGCCCATCCACCAGCTGGAGCCCTTGGGAAAGGCGGATGCTCCGCTCCTCATCCTGATAGTTCAGCGCGTACCGGAGGGCATATTGCACTGGGCCGAGCCACTCCGCCGCCTGCTGAAAGCTTTTCTGGTCTATGACCACATACCGGTCTATGGGCACCCCCAGGGTGTTGGAAAGGGCCTTCACGGCCAGGGAACGTCCCCCGTATCGGTAGGTTTCCCACAGGGGATGGGGGGTGGAATCGCCGTCCGGCCTTACCACCATCGTCTGTGGGGGCAGGGACACCACCGGAATCCGGCCCCTGACGGGGTCAAATCGGGCCAGAAGATAGGTGTTGGAAACGCTGTCGCTGTCCTTGACGCCCATAAACAGCACAGTGAGGCAGTCGGCTTCCTGGGCGGAAAGGGAGGGAACCGCGCTGCCGGAAACAGGATAGGGAACCTCCGCCGAACCCTGGACAGGCTCCGCTTCTCCCGAAAGGATATTTCCTCCGCTGAGTACAAAAAACGCCGTGACCGAGCAGAGAACCAGCAAACAGATGGAAAATGAGAGAAAGAAGCTCCGGCGGTAAATCTGTCCGAGGGTTTTGGGCTTTTTTCTGCGCTTCCGGTTCATGAAAGTTCCTCCTTTCACCCTTATTTTGGGTGAAGGAGGAAAATTTATACATACGGCGTTTTTTGATTTTTCTGCAAATGACCGGCAAATTTGTTTGCATGAAACGCGGAAATATGCTAATATGTAGAAGATTTCCAAAACTATATTGATCCACCGAAAGGACTGACCGCATATGATAAAGCTCTCCCCCTCTGGCGTCTGGCTGCTCAACGGCAAAACCCCCGTTGAGGATACCCCACAGGCCCCCGAACAGCTCCGCCAGCTTCTGGGCCGCGTCCCCTCCAAGGAGGAGGCCGCCCGGCAGACCATCGCCTATTCCATCCTCAGCGACCACAATACCTCCGGCAGCGACCAGGACCTGAAGCTCCGCTTTGACGCCCTGGCCTCCCACGATATCACCTATGTGGGCATCATCCAAACCGCCCGTGCCAGCGGCATGGAGCGCTTTCCCCTGCCCTATGTCCTCACCAACTGCCACAACAGCCTCTGCGCGGTGGGCGGCACCATCAATGAGGACGACCACCTGTTCGGGCTTTCCGCCGCCAAAAAATACGGCGGTATCTATGTTCCCCCTCATCTGGCAGTCATACACCAGTATATGCGGGAGCAGATGAGCGGCTGCGGCAAAATGATCCTGGGCTCCGACAGCCACACCCGCTACGGTGCCCTGGGCACCTTAGCCATCGGCGAAGGGGGCGGAGAACTGGCCAAGCAGCTGCTGCAAAACACCTATGATATCAAGCGCCCCCAGGTAGTGGCGGTGTACCTCACCGGAAGCCCCGCCAAAGGCGTCGGCCCCCAGGACGTGGCCCTGGCCATCATCCGGGCCGTGTTCGCCAACGGGTATGTGAAAAACAAAATAATGGAATTTGTGGGGGACGGCGTCGCGGGGCTGAACTGCGAATTCCGCAACGGCATCGACGTGATGACCACCGAAACCACCTGCCTGTCCTCCGTCTGGATCACCGACGAAAAAACCGAGGAATACTTTGCCCTCCACGGCAGGCCGGAGGCCTACCAGGAGCTTTGCCCAGGAGAGGCGGCCTACTACGACGGCATGGTCTATGTGGACCTTTCCGAAATTGAACCGATGATAGCCCTGCCCTTCCACCCCAGCAACGCCTTCTCCGTCCGGGAGCTGTATGAAAACCTGGAGGACGTCCTGTTCCAGGTGGAGGAAAGCGCGGCAAAGCAGCTGAACGCCCCCGGCGTGCGCCTCTCCCTGCGGGACAAGATCACCGCGGACGGGCGGCTGCGGGTAGAACAGGGGGTTATCGCCGGATGCGCCGGCGGCACCTTCGACAACCTGACCGATGCGGCGGATATCCTCCGGGGACATTCCACCGGCTGTGACGAGTTTTCTTTGAGCGTCTATCCCTCCAGCCAGCCGGTGTATATGGAGCTCATCAGAAACGGGAGCATTTCCGACCTCATGGCCAGCGGCGCAACGGTGCGCACTGCCTTCTGCGGCCCCTGCTTCGGGGCGGGGGATGTGCCCGCCAACGGCTGCCTGAGCATCCGCCACTCCACCCGCAACTTCCCCAACCGGGAGGGCTCCAAGCCAGGGGACGGGCAGATTGCCTCGGTGGCGCTGATGGATGCCCGCTCCATTGCCGCCACGGCGTCCAACAAGGGTATCCTCACCCCGGCCACAGAGCTTGATGTCACCTTTACCAAGCCCAAATACTTCTTCCATAAAGAAGTGTATGAAAACCGGGTGTACGACGGTTTCCAAAAGGCCCAGCCGGAACAGGAGCTGCGCCTGGGGCCCAACATAGCTGACTGGCCCCAGATGGCGGCGCTGACCGCTGATCTGCTCCTCTCAGTGGCCAGCGAGATACACGACCCTGTCACCACCACCGACGAGCTGATCCCCTCCGGGGAGACCTCCAGCTACCGTTCCAACCCCTTAAAGCTGGCGGAGTTCACCCTTTCTCGCAAGGACCCACAGTACACGGCACGGGCCAAAAGGATGCGTGCCATTGAGATGGAGCGTTTAAAGGGCGGCTCTCCGGAGGAGAACGAGGAAATCCGGGAGCTGTTCCGGCGTATCCGGGAGCTGCCCGGATGCGAAAAGGCTGACGGTAAGCAGACCGGGATAGGTAGCCTGGTATACGCGGTAAAGCCGGGGGACGGCTCTGCCAGGGAGCAGGCGGCCTCCTGCCAGAAGGTACTGGGGGGATGGGCGAACATTGCCAGAGAATACGCCACCAAGAGATACCGTTCCAACCTCATCAACTGGGGGATGCTGCCCCTGGTTTACGACGGGGAGGAAATTCCATTTGGGGTGGGGGACTATGTCTTCCTGCCGGGCATCCGCGGGGCGGTTGAGGAGAAGGCAGAGGCGATTCAGGCGTATGCGCTGCGCGGAGACGGAAAGGCGGTTCCCTTCCAGGTGAAGCTGGGCACTTTGACAGAGGATGAGCGGAAGATCATTCTGGCGGGATGCCTGATCAACTTCAACAGGGAGAACGCCAAGGCTGTCCGCTAAACTCAACCAACGCAATAAATGAGCTAAAAATCACACTGCATGATTTTTAGCTCATTTTTATTGTTTCCGTCAGGAACGTCCCTTTCTCCGAAAGGCCACGCGGAAAACCGTATCCACCGTAAAAATCCCCAGGGCAATGGCCCCGGCCATCTGGAGGGTCTCGTTAAAGTAAGCGGAGGTGGCGGAGGCGTCGTATAACATACTCCACACAATCAGGTACATCCCGCCTCCCGGTACCAGGGGGATGATCCCCGGAATCAGGAATACCGTGGCCGGGACGTGCATCTTCCGGGCCAGAATCTGGGACGTCAGCGCAACGCACACCGTTGCGGCGTAATTGACCCAGACCAGGTTCCACCCTGCCTGCCCGGCCAGCAGATACACCGCCCACCCGATGGCGGCGGAAATGCCGGAGCTGACCAGATACCGGCGGGGCACCTGAAAGACATAGCCTAAAGCGGCCCCCGACGCAAACGCCCCCAGAAGCTTGAACAGAAAGACCAGCAGCTCTTTCACAAATTCCATCTTGTTTTCCCTCCCCTTAAAGCAGGCCGGACAGCAGCCGGAACAACCCCATCCCCGCCACCGACCCCACGGCAATGGCCAGGGCGATGACAAACGCCTCCGCGGCGCGGGAAAGCCCCGCATTGTAATCCCCCTGAAGGGTGTCCCGTATGGCGTTGGTGATGGGCAGCCCCGGAACCAGGGGCATGATGGCGCTAATGATAATGGTCTGTCCGTTCAGGGCGGGAAACAGCACACAGCAGAAATCCGTCGCCAGGGCGATGACAACGGTTTTCAGCAGGCTGTCCATAAAGCCGTTGTCAAGGCGCTCGGTCAGCAAAATCCCCGCCGCCTGCATGGCGATGCAGGCCGCCCCAGCGCCCAGTATCTCCCCCGGTCCTCCGCCGAACAGTACCGCGAACCCCATGGTGGAAAGCAGTATCGCCGCCATCACCCATCTTTTGGGATAGGGCGGAAGGGTACGTATCTCCTCCAGGCGGCGGATGGCCTCCTCCGGCGGTATCTTCCCGGCGCAAAGCTCCCTGGAAACCTCGTTGACCTGGCAGATGCGGCTGAGGTTGTTGGCCCGGCTGGTGATACGCCGCACCTGGGTGATGGAGGGCACAGAAGGGTCCGAGTGATCCGCCAGCGTGGCGAAAATCCCGGTGGTGGTGGCGAACACCTCCACCGAGGGCAGCCCGGAAAGCCCCATAATGCGGCGCATGGTATCCTCCACCCGGAAAATCTCCGCCCCGCTCTCCAGGGTGATGGTTCCGGCCAGCATGGCCGCGTCATACAAAAGCTGATATGGTTCGGGCGGACGATTCTGCCCATGGTCTGTCATTTGGTCACTCCCTGCCTCTCTATGTTTGTTGGCTCCATTTTACCATAAACAAGGGGGAAAGTACAGGGATTTTATCGCAAAAACAGGGAGCTACATTTCCACGGGACGGAAAATCCCAATAGGGGTACACTGATCGCTTTGTCCCAAGGGATTTTGTTTGAGCAGATGTAAAAACATCTCCAAATCCGCCCCCTTGTCGGAGCTTCCCAGTATTTTGCAGCCCAGGTCGTTGGCGTCCACAATCAAAACCGTGATGCCGCCAAGCTGCCTGGATATCTGCCTGGCTGTCTCCCCGGAATCTTTGGGCGCAAGCACAACATAATGGTTGTAGGGCGGCAGGGTGTACTCGCAGGGGCCGTCGATGGCCGCAACCTTCTCCCCCGCCACCCGGTAGAACCAGCCCTTTTTCCCAAAAAGCTTCCCCACCGCCCCCACCGCCGCGGCCAGCAGAATTTTGGGCAGCCCCGCCTCGTCGATGGCACACTGCATGGTTTCCGGCATGGCCAGACCGATTCCATAGGGGGTCCGCACCACAAACCGGCTGAGCACCCGCGCCGCCAGCCCGGCCTTGATGCCGTCAATGGGATACGCCCGCCCCTCAGTGCAGGCCACCATCTTTTCAGATAAAAACACCACATCCCCCGGCTCCACCACGGGGACGACAAAGTTCTCTACCACATCCTCCAGCTTGTCCTTGGGGGTTACAACGGTGGTGTGAATGGCCCGGCAGAGGTAAATTTTCCCTCCGTTTTCCACAATCCCGGCCTTTCCCGGATTGATTGTGAGCTTTTTCTCCATGTGAATGTTCCTCTCCTTTTTATGGAATGGACCAAGTATAACACGGAAAAAAATCGTTTTGGCAAAATATGCCCTAACGCGTAAAAAGCTGCCCCAACAAAGGCAGCGCGCCTTCGTTGGGGCAGCTTTTTCGCCGTTTAGGCATGGGGGCGAAGCAGCGTCAGGTTTTGGATAAAGCCCTCCTCGGTAAAATAGGAATTGAGCATGAGGTTGCCGTATTTGTCAATGATCCGCCGGGCAATGATGAGCCCGTTCCCCCGGCCCAGCCCCTTGTCGGTGGTTCCCTCTATCACCCCGCGGGCCCTGGTTTCGGGGCGGACGGCGTTGAATATCCGGAAGCTGGTCTGTGTACCGTCGCTGGTAACGCGTATGCCCATCTCCTTTTCCGGCGTAAGCAGGCATTCCTCGGCGGCGTTGTCAATCAGGATGCCTAGAATCCGTATGATATCCCCATATCCTTTCCCAACAGACACCGGAGCGCAGACCTCCAGAGAAACCCTGACACCATAGCCTATCTTTTCAGTCAGCTTGTAAAAGAAGAAGGATTTGAGGGGCTCGTCCTCCAGGACCCTGAGCTTATCGTGAAACTCGCTTTGGGTAATGGCGTCCTTCATAAAGGGTACCACGTTCTCCCGATAGAATTCCTTCATTCTCTCGTCGCCGCTCTCCTCCACAAAACCGCCCATGGTCAAAAACAGATTTTTGACGTCGTGGCGGATTTCCCGCATGTGGTCCAGGGAGCTTTCCAGGTCCACGCTGTAGGCGGAGATGACGTTTTTCTCGTTTTCAATGGCGCTTATCCTCTCCTTGGCCTGCATGGCGTTGGCCAGCAGGCAGATATAGGCCGCGTCTATAAACAGCAGAAAAATCCAGCTGTACTGTATCACGCCGATGTTGCGGGGAAATTCGAGAAACAGCCTGCAAAAGGATATGGTCATCCCCACCAGGGAGATCAGGAGAAAGACATACACCTCCAGACCGGCCATCCTCTTGGACAGCCGCAGCCACAGGCCCTGCCTGCGCCGCAGCAGCCCCTCCAGCCCCTTGAGGGCTGCCACAAACAGCAGCACCAGCAGGGTATAGGAGAAAAGGATAATCGCCGCTTTTGCCGCCGGACCGATATGGTATTTTGCCGACAGCTCAAAATAACAAAAAATGAACTTCTGGTACAAAAAGGCGGATACAACCGAGTACACAGCAGCGAACAGCTCCATAAGGGCAATCTGAATGTAGTACCGCCGTATGTATCCCAGCCGCAGAAACAGGACGCCGCACAGCCCAAGGGCAAAGAGAAGGGCCATCAGAAAGTTGGGCACATACTGGAGCTGCACAACCATAGACAGCGGCAGCAGCACCAGATAGGACGCCCCGTCCAAGGGAAGCCATCCCAGCAGCTTCACCATCAGCGTCATGGTGAGCGCAATGGAGACATCGGCGGCAAAAACGCTGTTGAGCTTGGTGCGGTCCAGCGTAATGGCAATGACCGCTCCCCACAGCACCAGGGCCATCACCCCAAAGATAACTGTCCTCTGTCTGGGATTGACGCGGATTTTCTGTATTCCCTTCTCCGCCAGCTGCCCCCATTTTTCAAACATAACCGTTCTCCTCCTCTCAAAGATGCTCCAGCATCCGGGATACTTCCTTCCTCATCCGGACGGAACAGGGGATTTCGTCCCGGTTGGAGAGCAGAAGATAGCCCTCCCGCAGGGCAAGGATGTGTTTTTGGGCGGCTAAATAGGACCGGTGAACCCGCAGAAACCCTTCTCCTAACCGCTGGGCCTCCGCGTCCAGGGTGCTGATGATGGTCAGCTGGGATCCGTTGACGGTGTGGTAGGTTATCCCGTGGGACAGGTTCTTTTCCGCCTCCAGGTACAGGATGTCCGGGATATCTATCCTCACCTGTTCGCCGCAGCCGGTGCTCAGGATGACAGAGGGGCGGTCCTCCCCCGGTCGGGAGCTCTCCAAGGTGTTGAGGGCCATACGGATATAGCGAAGAAGGTTGACGGAAAGCTGTTCCATATCAGCCCCCTTTTCCAAAAATCCGAAAGGCTCCGCCCCGCTTTTGAGCACCTCCATGGCCAGCTCCTGGTGGTTGGTGGTAAAGACGGTGCGGACCCTGGAGCCGCCGCGCTTCAGGGCAAAGGAGATGTCGATGCCGTTGGGCTGACCGCCGCCGAAATCCAGGTCCAGGAACACCAGATATTCTCCGGGGTTGTTCTCCAGAAAGGCCGCCGCCTCGGAGAGGGTCCGGGCCATTCCGGCAACCTCCGCAGGGAGGCGGTTCCGGCGGATGCAGCGGGTAATCAGGTCGCTTTCCAGGGAGAGGAAAAAGGGGTCGTCGTCGCAGAGAAATATTTTGAGCATATTGCTTCCCCCATATGGTACAGGATGGGACACCTGAAAATGCTTTCAGGTCTTCTTTCAGAAAGAATAGCACAAAACCCCGGAATAGTAAAGCCGCCGGGCAAAAGCCCTCCCCCTCAATACACTCCGCCTTGACGCTTCACCCACTGACAAAGCTCCTGTACCTCTCCCTTTTGGGCGGCCTCCTCCTTTCTCCAGCCCCTCCGGTGCAGCTCACTGTACAGCTCGTGCTGTATCCGGTGCTCCTCCCCTAACAGGTTCAGAAAGGCCATCTTTACCGGCGTGGAGCCGCAATGATTAGCGGTTTCACTGTATTGTCCAGTGATTTCATCCTGCGCCGCAAGGGCTTGTTCCATGATCACTCGTTCCTTTTCCATCCGCTTCTCCTCCTTTACTCCATACCCAGCAGCCCGCAAAGGGTGTTCCAATGGGATTGGTGGCGCGCTGCAATTTGCTCGTACAGGGTGCGGAGCTGCGGGTCCTCCGCGTCCCTGGCGTTGGAGGTAAAACGGGAGATCAGCGCTCTCTCCCTTTGTAACTGTTCCCGGATGGCGTTCAGCTCCGGCTTGGTCAGATTGGGCAAGATACCCCCTCCTTGTATCCAAATATTTTTCATGATTATTTTGTGAAATTTTCTAAAAACCATACCAAAGGATTCAGAAATGTGCTATAATAACCCCGGACCAAATTAAAGAACCAGCCGCGGACCGCGGCAGAACGGAGAAAATGTAAAATGAAAGTAAACAGCAAATGGACGCGCCGCGGCGTGGCTGCGCTGGCGGCGCTTACGGTTATCTCGGCCTTGGCGGGATGCAGCAAGGGCGAACAGGAGTCCGGCTCCAAGGATTCCAATGTCCTCAACATAGGGGGCTACGACGTTTCGGCAGAGGAGTACAACTACTACTTCCTCAACGAAAAGTACAACATGGATGGCGGGGATGACAGCTTCTGGGCCTCTGCCACCGACGAACAGAAGGACCTGAAAAGCCGCGCCGAGGAGGGGTTAAAGGAATTCTATGCCATGAAGAAGCTGGCGGACGAGGCGGGCATCCCCTCCGACGGGCAGCTTGCGGAGGATGTGGACACGGAGATCGCCAACCTGAAGGAGCAGTTCGGCGGGGAGGAGGCCTTCAACCAAATTCTGGCCTCCAACTATATGTCCCCGGAGCTCTACCGGATGCTCTCCCTGGAATCCCTCCGGTCTATCGAGCTGTTCAAGAGCACCATGGGGGAGGAGATTAAAAAGACCCTTCCGGAACGGTACCTGCGGGCGGCCCACATCCTGATATCCTTCAACGAAAGCGCGGTGGACACCGAGGCGGACCACGAGGAGGCCAAAAAGCGGGCCGAGGACGTTCTGGCCAAGGTGGAGGCCGGAGAGGATTTCTTCAAGCTGGTGGAGGAATACGGGGAGGACCCCGGCATGGTGGACAACCTGGACGGCTACTACTTCACAGAGGGACAGATGGTGGAGCCCTTCTATCAGGGGGCCCTTGCCCTGAAGGAGGGAGAGACCAGCGGCCTGGTGGAAACCGATTACGGCTACCACATCATCAAGCGGCTGCCCATGGAGGACGCCTACATTGAGGAGAACCTGATGACCTTTGCCACTCAGGAGACTTACGACGCCTTTATGGCCAAGGTGGACGAGGTGATTGGCTCTATGGAAATACAGCAGGGCGGAGCGTATGACAGCATCAGTTTGGAGAATACCTTGAAGGAAAACGAGAAAAATTCATAAGTTTTTTCGAGTGTACGGATAAACAAAAGCCGCTTGTGTGTTGCTGCACAGGCGGCTTTTTGTAGTAAGTTTTATTATAATCATTTTCTCCACTTGCGGGTTTATTATAGGTTTCATATAATGGTATTGCGGCATCCAACGGAAGGAGAGAAGGCAAATGAAACATATTACAACAAGGCAATTCAGCGTATTGGGCGATTGCGGGAGAATTTATCAGTTTATGCTGGACATCTATGAAAGGGATTGGAGAAACGGTGTACCGGCTCCTTTTTTGAATATGCCCTTTCCTCGTTTACTTATTGGATGGACATATCCTACTCCTATCTGAACCGAATCTGGGAGGATAACGGCGAAATTGTGGCATTCTGCTTTTATGAAAACCCCGTGACGGATATCTATTTCAGCCTGAAGCCGGGATATGAAGAACTTGCCCCGGAGATGACAGCTTATGCGGATGAGCAGGACGAGTATGTATGCTACGCGGGAATGTGGTGGATTCCCCAAAATAAATTGGCTTATATGGAGCCCCTTTGCACGGTTCCGGAGTACCGGAACAGAGGTCTGGCAGCCGCGGCGTTATCGGAAATGTACCGCAATACCAAAAAAATGGGTGCAACCCATATGACCGGCGGATTCAACGGCTTCTATCAAAAAATCGGCTATAGGCCCGCGGAGAAATGGACTTATTGGAAAAAGCTCTGAATGATTGCTTCGTTATTTTTATAATTCGCTTATCAGCAAACTATATGTCTAGCGAAAAGGCCGCCCCGGCATTCCGGGACGGCCTTCTGTCCGCTTAGGAACTGAAAAACAGAGGCATTCCCCACAGCTCCTTATACTCCGCGGTCCGCCGTCATTTGCAGCAGCATCCGCAGCCATCGTCGTCCAGCTCCGAAATTCTGGGCGGGAAGAAAGCGTTGGTGGGGAACTTGATCTTCTTAAACAGCTCGCAGGGATCATCCGTTGTGGCGGAAACGCATTCCTTATCCGGAATGCAGAAGTCGTAGGCGGGAACCAGCATCTGCACCTGCCGTTCCAGCTGTACAATGGTAAACAGACCCAGGGTGACGCAGACGCTTCTGCTCCCCGGCTGTACAAAGCACCCGTCGTAACGGCAGGCAACGCTTTGAGGAATGGAGGAGCACTCGCAGGGGCGTGGGCAGTCCACCAGCTTGCAGCTGAGGGCAACCGGGTCCACCACCTGTACGCAGGCCCTGGGCATGCTTGTTACCTCGCAGTCGTCGGAGTACTGGCTGTCGGAGCGGAACACCCGAACATTCCCCTCGCTTCCGTAAAGGATCACCTTTTTGGAGAAGGAGGTCAGGCCGTTGACCGTCACCGGCTGGGCGCAGGAGGAGGTATAAACGCTCAGGCACACGTCAAAGAAGAAGGTGATGTCCACCGAGTAGAAGCCCCGGTTAAAGGCAACCGGCTCCACCTCCAGGAACACCCTGGACACCGACACACTGCGCAGCTTGACGTTAACCGCCTGGTCGATGTAGGGCTGGGTCTGGTCGGTGAACAGGACCGGCAGGTCCTCCAGGCAGTCCTTGTCGGTGCAGGAATCGTACACCCGGCTGGTGTCCAGGCAGACAGCCTCCTTAAAGCAGTGGGCGCCGTCCTGGGGGCGGCGTTCCGGCTCACAGGAGGAAGCTCCCCCGCTGGCCGGGGAAACGGGGGGTGCGGGACGCGAATAAGTATTGGCCGTATTCATGGCTTTAGGTTCTGGCATGAGAAAATCCCCTACCTTATAGAAAGGATGACCGGGCCTTCGGATTGCCCTGTCTCCCTATATTGTATGAACAGGCCGGGGAAAATTGTTCCAAAATCCCGCTTTTTTTCTTTTGATGAAAAAAAGCGGAGCTGTCAAAGGCAGTCCGCTTTTTAGCAGCATCAGTTTTTCAGGCTTTGCAGCGGAGCGGGAATATGTCCGCCCCTGGCGATAAACCTGGCCGGGGAGGCGGTGTTCACCTTCATCACTGGGCCGCTGCCCAGCAGGCCGCCAAACTCCAGCTCCTCCCCTATCCCCTTGCCGATGGCGGGGATAATGCGCACGGCGGTGGTCTTGGAGTTGACCATGCCGATGGCCGCCTCGTCGGCGATGATGCCGGAGATCACCTCCGCGGAGGTGTCGCCGGGGATGACAATCATGTCCAGCCCCACCGAGCAGACCGCCGTCATGGCCTCCAGCTTTTCGATGGAGAGAGCCCCTACCCTGGCGGCGTGGATCATCCCCGCGTCCTCGGTGACAGGGATAAAGGCCCCGGACAGCCCGCCCACGCGGGAGGAGGCCATCACGCCGCCCTTTTTCACCGCGTCGTTGAGCAGCGCCAGACAGGCGGTGGTCCCGTGGGCCCCGCAGGTCTCCAGGCCCATCTCCTCCAGGATGTGGGCCACCGAATCCCCCACCGCCGGGGTGGGGGCCAGGGAGAGGTCCACGATGCCGAAGGGAACCCCCAGCATCCTTGAGGCCGCATCCCCCACAAGCTGCCCCATACGGGTAATCTTAAAGGCAGTCTTCTTGACAATATCGGCCACCTCGTCGATGGAGCAATCCCCCGACTTGGCCAGGGCCGCCCGCACCACGCCGGGGCCGGAAACCCCCACGTTGAGCACACAGTCCGGTTCCCCCGGCCCGTGGAACGCCCCCGCCATAAAGGGGTTGTCCTCCGGGGCATTGCAGAATACCACCAGCTTGGCGCTGCCGATGCAGTCCCGGTCCGCCGTCAGCTCGGAGCACTGCTTGACCACGCCGCCCATCATCCGCACCGCGTCCATGTTGATGCCGCTTTTGGTGGCCCCGATGTTGACCGAGGAGCAGACGTGTTCGGTGCGGGAAAGGGCCTCCGGGATGGAGCGTATCAGCTCCAGGTCCCCGGCGGCAAAGCCCTTGTGGACCAGCGCCGTGTATCCGCCGATGAAGTTCACCCCAACGGTCTGGGCGGCCCGCTCCAGGGTGAGGGCATACTCCACCGGGTCCCCTCCGCTGGCCGCCGCCAGCATGGCGATGGGGGTGACAGAGATTCGCTTGTTGATGATGGGAATGCCGTATTTCTTTTCTATCTCTTCTCCGGTTTTCACCAGGTCCCGCGCGCGGGAGGTTATCTTGTCGTACACCCTCCGGCAGGAACGGCTGATATTGCTGTCACAGCAGTCCAGCAGGGAAATACCCATGGTGATGGTGCGGATGTCCAGGTTTTCATCCTGTATCATCGTCACGGTTTCCAGAATATCGCTTACGTTTATCAACGGTGATTGCCCCTTTCTGTTAAATCCGGTGCATGGAGTTAAAGATGTCCTCGTGCATCACATGGACCGAAAGCCCCAGCTCTTTTCCCAAACTTTCCATCTCATCAACCAATACGCTGAAGTCCACCGCCATGGCGCTGATGTCCGCCAGCATGATCATGGCAAACAGGTCCTGCATGACTGTCTGGGTCACCTCCACCACGTTGACATTGTGCCGGGCGCACAGGGCGCTGACCTTTGCCAGAATTCCTACCATATCCTTGCCGATTACCGTAATCACTGCTTTCATGAGTGTTCCTCCCGCATAAAATGTCGCGTACCCGCCCCTGTCGGATAACAGGAAAGACGAATATCAGTTCTAATCTATTTTACCATAAAGTATTTCATATGGAAAGCGCCGATACTGCAATTTCCCCCTCCTGGAGGAAAAATGTTTTGTATGAAATGCCGCCGGCGTGCAGAAATTCCTGCTTTTCCCAAGGGAAACTCCCAAAAAGCATTGAAATGGCTTGCCGAAAGGGTTGACAAACGAGGGAAAGCGTTTATAATAAATGAAGAACGCTTGAAAAAATGGGCGAATTATATGATTGCGCATTTACAAGGAGGCTGTTACGCAGATAGCCTCTTAAATTTATATCCGGCATATATGCCGTCACCGCCGCTTTATAAAAATTCCAAAAAATGTTTAGAAATGTTCCATTGCATCTTCCTCAAAAACAAGGTATGATAAGAACAGAAAACGATATCAACAGGTTTGCCCGCCATTTTCCGCTCTGAAAACCTTCCCCAGCACAGTATCGGTTATGCCGCCGGGGGCATTGGCCCGGAATCAGCTTTTTGGGAAGCATCTTGAATGGTTTGGGGAAAAATCAGAACGGCTGCGGCGCGGGTTCTCCGGTTCCGGACCTCTGTGGGGGTTCCGGCACAGCGGAAAGAAAATTCAGGAGTGTGAGACTTCCATATGATAGATACATCAAGACTTTGCATGGGCTGTATGTCCCGCAAAGAACAATCCGGTCCCTGCCCCAACTGCGGGTTTGACGAATCCCAGCCTCACGATAAATCCTTTCTGCCTCTGCGCGCCGTTTTGGGCGGGCGGTATGTTGTTGGCCGCTGCCTGACGGTCAACGGCGAGGCCATTACTTATCTGGGGTACGACTGTAAGACCGACCAGACCGTTCAGATACGGGAATACATGCCGGATGTACTGTGCAGCCGCCGCTTGGACGGCTCCCTTTCCATCAAGGAGGGGTGCGAGGCCAACTATAAAACCCTGATGCTGGAATACAGCGGGATACTGAAAACCCTGCGCCAGGAGGCACAGCTCTCCAACGTTATCCCCGTGATTGATATTCTCCATGAAAACTCCACTGTTTACGGGATATTTCAGCGGATTCAGGCGGCGCCCCTGGGCCGGTTCCTCAACCGCTGCGGCGGGGAGCTGAACTGGAGCAGGGCGAAAAAGCTGTTTATTCCCCTGCTCAACACCCTTTCCACCCTCCACGAAGCGGGCATCATCCACCGGGGCATCAGCCCAGAGACCATCCTCATTGACAAGTCCGGCGAGTTGTGGCTCTCCAACTTCTCCACCGTGGCCCTGCGCACCAGCCAGAGCGAGATTGTACCCCACCTGTTCCCCGGCTACACCGCCCCGGAGCAGTATGACCCCAGCGGCTCCCAGGGGCCATGGACAGACGTCTACGGGGTGGGGGCCGTCATGTACAAAACCCTTACAGGAACCATGCCACCCCAGTCCACCACCCGCCGCATCAACGACAATCTCTGCCCCTGCAATCAGCTCAATCCCTCGGTACCCCAGAATGTCTCCGATGTGATTGCCGCTGCCACCGAATACGACTACAGCCGCCGTACCCAATCGGTGGACGATATGCTCTCCGGGCTGCTTCAGACCGCTGAGGGCAAAACCAGCGTATATAAGCCCCAGGAGCTTCCCGAAAAGCGGCAGGACAGCCAGGAGGATTCCGTCCCGGAGCGCAAGGTCTACCACCGAAGCCGCAGCGCCCTGTATGCCGTTCTCTCCATGCTTGTCACCTTTGGTGTTTTGGGTTACATTATGCTCCGGTTTATCGATACCTCCGCCCTGGAGCCGGAGGAGACCTCTTCTTCCTCTGTCTCCGTCTCAAAAGCCCCCATTGCGGCGGGCCCCCTGATGGAGGCGGGAAACAATGTCCCCGACTTTATCGGAATGTCGGCGGAAAGTATCCAGGCGACAGCCTACTATACGGACAATTACTTTTTCAGCATCCGTGAGGAAGAAAACGACGAGGTGGAGGAGGGAATCGTCTTCGACCAGTCCCCTGCCCCCAAGGCCCCCATGCAGAACAAGGGGACCGTTGTGCTGTACGTCAGCAAGGGCGCGCCCATGATTCCCATGCCCGCCCTGGCGGGACGGACAGTGGACGAGGCTGTCCAGATTCTCACCGCCTCCGGCTTCAGCCCCGACAGCTATGAGATTGTCTATTCCTTTGAGGACGGGGAGGATGACAAGGTTCTCCGCACCAACATCGCCCCCGACACCCCAATCCGAAAAAACAAGGATAAAATTATGCTGATTGTCCGCAGCAAGGATATGAGCTCCTCCTCTGAGCCGGAGGACGAAGAGGACCCGGATGAGGAGAGTTCTTCCTCCAAAAAGAATTCCTCCTCCAAAATCGTCGTCAAGCCTAAACGCTCATCCGACGACTGATTTTCCACAGCGTTCATTTGAAAAGCACCGTTTTACCGGCATCCGGTATGCGCGCCGCGGGGCGCTTCCGGGGATGCTGTGGAACGGTGCTTTGTACCGTGTACGCCGCCGCTTTGCCGCTCCCTTTTTGATTTTTGCTTTGTGAGGAGGATTTTTGGTTTTATGAAGCTCGCCTTTTCTACCGTGTGCTGCCCGGAATGGGATTGGCAGCGATGCGCCGACTACGCCGGCCGGTATGGTTTTGACGGCGTGGAGCTGCGCATTACCAGGGAAGATTCCCAAAAACTTCCCCACTATGACGGAACCCTCCGCTATCCCGAAACAAGTCCCCTGAGCAGCCCGCTTTCACCTTCCCCCATCCTCCTGGCCACCGGCGTCTGCCTGGCGGAGCAGCGGGATACTGAAGACGGACTTTCCCTGCTGGAGACCGCCAGGGAGCTGGGAATTTCCATGCTCCGCGTCATGATAACCGCCGCGCCAAATCCCACCGTGGTGGACCTGACCGCCGCCGCCATGGCCTACCGGAAGCTGTTCCTGGAGGGGCGGAAAATCGGGGTCTGCGTCCTGATTGAGACCAGCGGCGCGCTCTCCGATTCCGGGGAGATGAACCGCTTCCTCCTGCTGGCCGACTGCGGCGGAGAGGTACTGTGGGATATCCACAACACCTTCCGTTACTGCGGGGAACAGCCCCAGGAGACCTTTCAGCGCCTGAAGGGACGGATTGGATACGTCCACGTCAAGGACTCCCAGCTGGCGGGAAAACGGGTGGAGCACTGCCTGGCCGGGACAGGGGACATCCCCATTGATCAGGCAGTCCGCCTGCTGCTGGAAAACGGATATGACGGCTTTTTCTCCTGCGAATGGGTGAGGAGGTGGAATCCGCTGCTTTCGCCGCCGTGGGTTGTCCTGCCGGAGTTTGTAAAGACGATGCAGGCGATTGCAAAAGAGGAGCTCTAAGCTGTAGGGCTCCTTTTTGCTGCAAAAACGCCCCGGCGGCGTTTTGAGAGAAATATTATAAAATCCACACATCATATTTTAAGGTGTGTGATTCCATTTTCCGGATAACCTGTTATAATAAAGGTAGTGTACAGAACCATATGCTGTATAACATTCATCATAAGCAGACAAAAAATGGCCGGCAGCTCCAAAAGTCCGGCCGGGAGAGTGAGAAAATGGAACAAAAGACAAAAGTAGTTATGGTGGGCTCCGCTGGCTTTGCCAACCATTATCTGGACATGCTGCTGGATCAGGCTGATCCGGACCTGTTCCAGCTGATGGCGATTGTGGACCCGTTTGTTCAAAAGGCGCCCAAATATCAGCGCTTGGTGGAGATGAAGATTCCCTTTTATGATACCCTGGAGGAATTCTACCAGCACCACACCGCGGACCTGGCGTTGATCGCCACCCCCATCAAATTCCACAAGCAGCAGTCCATCACCGCCATGGAGCACGGCAGCGACGTGCTGTGTGAAAAGCCCCTGGTGACCGACCTGGACGACATCCCGGAAATCCGGGAAGCGGTCCGCCGGACCGGAAAGCAGCTGGCAGTGGGATTCCAGTGGTCCTTTTCCCCGGCGCTGCTGCGGCTGAAGCAGGACATCATCGACGGGGTCTTCGGGAAGCCGGTGCTGTTCCAGAATTTTACCATTTACAGCCGCTATGACCGGTACTATGCCCGCAACAACTGGGCGGGAAAGCTGTATGACGCGGCGGGGGACCTGATATTGGATTCCATTGCCACCAACGCCACCGCCCATTTCCTGCACAACATCTTCTTTATGCTGGGAAAGGACATCCCCTCCTCGGCCATGCCGGTGTGGATGGAGGCCTCTCTCTACCGGGCCAACCCGGTGGAGACCTTTGACACTGCTTTCCTCAGCGGCGAATTTGCCGGCGGATGCCGCTTCCAGTATGTCACCAGCCATTGCAGCGACTTTAACCGCTTCCCCATCCTCCGGTACGAGCTGGAGAAGGCAGTCATCACCTATGACGCCAACGCGGAAAAGCCCTGCATTGAGGCCCGTTTCCGGGACGGGAGGGTCGTTCCCTACGGCAGGCCGGACGATACCACCGCCGGGTATGACGAAAAGCTCTGCTTTATGCTCACCAACCGGAAAAACAGGCTGCCCATCCCCTGCACCCAGGAAACCGTTGTCCCCCATTTGACGGTGTGCGACGCCCTGTTCGACTATGTACCGGTGCATGAATTTCCAAGGGAGCTGCTCTACCGCAAGGAGGACCAAAACGGCGGAAAGGGTACCTTTGTAAAGGACCTGTACCCCCAGATGTGGAGCTGCTTCGAGAACAACCGCTCCCCCTATGAGGCGGGCTTTGACTGGGCGGCAGAGCCCACCAAGGTGGAGCTGACCGGCTACCAGCACCTGAAGCTGCCCCGCCGCCGGGAAGGTTAAGCATAAGGCAGCGAATCAAGATAATCAGCCAATCATCGAATCAGTCAACTATGCTGAAAGGAGAATTTCTATGCTGAAGGATTTTCAGAACCCCGGTGAATTTTACCGTATCAAACCCTTCTGGTTCTGGAACGGGGATATGAACCCCGCTGAAATCCGCCACCAGATACACGAGATGAAGGACAAGGGACTGGGGGGCTTTTTCCTCTGCGCCCGCCAGGGGCTCACCGTCCCCTATCTGTCCTCCCAGTGGTTTGAAGCCTGTAAACTGGCGGTGGAGGCCGCAAAGGAGGAGGGCCTGGAAGTATGGCTCTATGACGAGTACCCCTATCCCAGCGGCATGAGCGGCGGCGAGGTCACCCTTCAGCACCCGGAAGCCGTCCAGACCTACATCGTCTCAACTATCTTTGAGGCCAAGTCCGGAGAGAAGATTGAAAGGGAGCTGCAATGGGCCCGGGTGGTCTGCGCCAAGGCTGTTCCGGTGGAAAACGGCGTCACCCTGTGGGATAAAGCCGTGGACCTAAAGGAAAGCATCGGCATCATCCAGACCGAACAGATTTACCAGCGCACCGGCCTGACCGCCTACAACGACAAGCGGTATTTCTCCTACGGACCGAAAAAGGTCCTCACCTGGGAGGTCCCCCAGTGCGAATACCGCGTCATGGTCTTCCAGGAGAAGCAGGTGGAAGACTTTAAGTATTACGGTACCTTCCTGGATCCCTGCAACCGGGAAGCGGTGAAGACCTTCCTGGAAACCACCCACGAGGGCTACCGGAAGGCCATCGGGGAGTATTTCGGAACGGTGGTCAAGGGGATGTTCTCCGACGAGACTGGCTTTTTGAGCCGTATTCCCTGGTCCAACCAGCTTCCCAAGCCCTTTCTGGAGAAATACGGCTATGATATCCGGGAATGTCTGGCGGCCCTCTACTGCCCGGACTACCCTGACGCCAAAAAAATCCGCTATGATTTTTACGAGCTGGCCGCGGGCGTGTTCCGCAGCTCCTACCATGAACAGATTTCCGATTGGTGTGCAAAGAATCACCTGCTCTACTGCACCGAGGTTCCCTCCATGCGCGGCACCACCCAGAGATACAGCACCGTCCCCGGCGGCGACTGCGCCCACGAAAAGCTGGGCAAGCCCCTGGACTGGATGCTGGACAAGGACTTTAAGTCCTACCGCTCCAACGCCAAGCAGGTGAGCAGCTGGAAGCGCCAGAACGATGTGGACTACGCCATGATAGAGAGCTTCCACTCAGTGGGCTGGTCCATGACCATCCAGGACGCCAAGTGGATGCTGGACAAGCTGGCCATCTTCGGGGTGAACCTTTACAACTTCCACGCCTATTACTACACCATCGACGGCATCACCAAGCACGACGCGCCCCCCTCCCAGTTCCTCCAGAACCCCTATTGGAAGTACTACCGGAAGCTGGGGGACTATGTGGGCCGTTTGGGCGCGTGGGTGACAAACACCGAAACCACCGCCAGAATCGCCGTTCTCGACCCGGTTTCCAGCCAATGGGTGCGGCTGGGCAACGGACTCCACGGCTTCAATTACGGCGGAAAGGACCCCGGAGAGGATTACGAGCTCCAGGCCATCAACGCCAACTGGCTGAACCTCCTCAAGGCCATGCTCTACAGCCACATCGAATACGAACACCTTGACCCGGAGCGATTCGGAGAAGCTAAAATAGAAAACGGCTGCATTCAGGTAGGACGCGCCGTTTACGATACCATCGTCCTGCCCCCCATCACCAACCTGGAAACCGTGGCAGCGGACGGGCTGAAAAAATTTATGGCTCAGGGCGGCAAGGTGGTTTCCTTTGGCATGACGCCTTACGAAAACCTCCAGGACCAGACAGACATGGGCGGCCTTTCCAAGGAGATGTTCGGCGTCGCGGGGTCGGAGGTCAGCAAGGGCTTCTTTGAACGGACCGCATCCTATGGAGTCCGGCGCACCGGGGATAACACCGCCTTTGTGGAGATGCCCTCTGACGCTCCTGTTACAGAGCTGGTGAAATTGGTTCAGGAAACCCTCCGCCGTCCCGGCGATATCCTCCTCCGCCTGCCGGAAGAGGAAGCGCAGCAGGTGATCATGGGCGTCCGTGAGGACAAGAACGGTCCCGCCAGATACGCGATGATCACCAACCAGGGCCGTGATACCTTTGAAGCGGTTCTGGAGGCGCCGGAGGCCTCATACTGGTATGAGTACAGCCTGGAGGACGGCAGTGTCCGCTCCATGGGCGGGGAGAAGTCCACTTCCCTGACCGCCTCCTTTGATCCCTTTGAGGGAAGGGTGTTCTGCATCTCCCCCGAACAGCTCCCGGAGGCCCTTTCCCCCGCTTCCGCTCCTGTGAAAACCGTCATCATCGACACCTCCAGCCCCCTGGCGGTCGCTCCGGTGGAGAAAAACGTCTGCCGCCTGGAGTACTTTGACATGGAGGTGGCCGGGAAGACCTATCCCCACATCGCCGCCGGGACCTTTATCGAGCAGTTCTCCCGCAACGGCATGGCGGACAGTGAGACCATCGGCTTTACCCAGACCTTCGGCACTCCAAAATTGCCGGTTCTCAAATATCCTCTGGCCGTAACCTACCGCACCGCCTTTACCATTGAGGAGATGCCAGAGCACCTCTCCCTCCTCTTTGAAAACCGGGCGGTCATGGGCAAGCACCGGTTTCTCCTCAACGGGGCGGAAATCCCCGAAAGCAGCTTCCGCCATGCCCATGTCACCGACTTCAACAACACCACCGCCGATATCCACCCCTTTGCCAAGGAGGGAGAGAACGTGCTGGAGGTCATCTGCGAGATTGAACAGAGCTGGCACGGCGTTTCCGACCCGCTGTATCTGGTGGGAGATTTCGGCGTCTCCGGCAAGGTGAAGATTTCCGCCCAGCCCAAGCAGGCGGTTTTCCGCCCCAGCTATGGGGAGGGATTCCCCTATTACAGCGGAACCATGGCCTACTCCGGCAGCTTTGACAGTGAACCGGCGGAGGGTTTGGTTGAACTTCGCCTTGACAAAAGGGTTTATGACTGTGTAGAATTGGAAGTGAACGGGGAGGCTTTGGGCGTCCGGGTCTTTACCCCCTACCGCTGGTTCATCGACGGCGGCAAGCTGAAGAAGGGAAAGAACGCCTTTACTCTGCGGGTCACCAACACCCTGGCCAACATGCTGGACGGGCGGTATTTCGATTACGACGAGCACAAGCTGGTAGAAATCTGACCGCCAAATAAGCATCTTTGTCCTTGAAGTCCCTCACCGGGCTTTAAAATATAACATCTTAGGAGGAATATGTATATGCAACAGCAGGAAATCAAAATCGCCTATATCGGCGGCGGCTCCCGCGGGTGGGCCTGGAACCTGATGAGCGACCTTGCCGTTGAACCCGATCTCTGCGGCACGGTCAAACTGTATGACATTGACATGGAGGCGGCAAAACACAACGAAATCATCGGCAACCGCCTCAAGGGCCGGGAGGACGTAAAGGGCAACTTCACCTATGAAGCTGTCTCCACCCTGAAGGACGCACTCACCGGCTGCGATTTCGTCGTCCTCTCCATCCTCCCCGGCACCTTTGACGAGATGGAATCCGACGTACACGCCCCCGAAAAATACGGCATCTACCAGTCTGTAGGCGACACCGTGGGCCCCGGCGGCATTATCCGCGCCCTGCGCACCCTCCCCTACTACATTGAGTTCGCGGAGGCCATCAAGGAGTACTGCCCCGAAGCCTGGGTCATCAACTACACCAACCCCATGACCATGTGCGTCCAGATGATGTACAAGGTATTCCCGGAAATCAAGTGCTTTGGCTGCTGCCACGAGGTGTTCGGCACCCAGAAGGTCATCGCAGCTATGGTCCAGAAGGAGATGGGCGTGGAGAAGGTTGACCGCCACGAGATTAAGGTAAACGTCCAGGGCATCAACCACTTCACCTGGCTCAACGAAATGTCCTATAAGGGCATTGACCTGATGCCCATGTACGCCAAGTACGCCAAGGAGTACGCCGAAACCGGCTTTACCGACGGCAAGGACGACAACTGGATGAACAACTCCTTCTCCAGCGCCAATATGGTCAAGTTCGACCTGTTCAACCGCTACGGCGTGGCCGCCGCCGCCGGCGACCGCCACCTGGCCGAGTTCTGCCCGCCGTGGTACCTGAAAAACCCGGAGAGCGTCAAGTCCTGGAAGTTCGGCCTGACCACCGTCGCCTACCGCAAGGAGCAGCTGAAGGAGCGCCTTGCCAAGAGCGCCCGCCTGGTCTCCGGCGAGGAGAAGATGGCCCTTTCCACCTCCGGCGAGGAAGGCGTTATGCAGATGAAGGCTCTCAAGGGCATGACCACCCTGATTACCAACGTGAATATCCCCAACTACGGCCAGATTCCCAACCTGCCCCTGGGTTCGGTGGTGGAGACCAACGCCGTATTCTCCCACAACAGCGTAAAGCCGGTGTTTGCGGGCGCTATCGATCCCGCGGTCCAGGCCCTGATTCTGCCCCACTGCCAGAACCAGAGAATGACCGTGGAGGCCGTGGCCACCAAGGACCTGAAGCTGGCCTATCTGGCCTTCTGCAACGATCCCCTGATGACCGCCAGCTGCAGAGACGCAAGGGTCCTGTTCGACGAGATGATCAACAATACCAAGAAATACTTAGGGCATTTCGGGCTTTAATCGTCCGTTTAAAGCTCATCAATAGGCTTTGATTTACGGGTGGGCTGTGGAAGCGATTTCACAGCCCATTTATTTAAAAGGAGGGTGTATTGACATGGATATTACAGAAAAAAAGGCGCTGGAACAGCGCGCGGAAAAATGGATTGCGGACCACAGGGAAAGCCTGATTGCGGACATCAGCCGCCTGGTAAAGATACGCAGCGTCTCCGACCCGGACCACGGCACCGAGGACGCCCCCTTTGGGGAGGGCTGCAAAAGGGTGCTGGAGGAGGCCCTGGCCATCGGACGGGAGCACGGATTTACCACCGAGCTGTATGACAACCGTGTCGGGGCCATGTGGTACCACGAGGGAAGCTGGGAGGACACCATCGGCTTCTGGGGACATATGGACGTGGTGCCGGAGGGCGAGGACTGGGACAACAAGCCCTATGAGCCGGTCTACCGGGACGGATACCTAATTGGCCGCGGCGCCAGTGACAACAAGGGCCCCACCATGGCAGTCATGTATGTGATCCAATGCCTGAAGGAGTTAGGCGTACAGCTCCGCCGCCCCCTGCGGCTGTTCCTGGGCTGCGACGAGGAAAAGGGCATGCGGGACCTGGAGTATTACACGGCCCATCACCCCTGCCCCGGCCTTTCCATGGTGGCGGACTGCGGCTTCCCGGTCTGCTATGGGGAAAAGGGCATCATTGAAGCCAATCTGCTCTCCGGCGAAAGGGTGTCGGAGGCAATCGTATCCTTTTCCGGCGGCGTGGCCAGCAATATGGTCCCTGACCGGGCCAATGCGGTTCTGAACCCCAAATTTCTCCGGAAGGGCGGGGAAGAAAAAATCCTGGCCCTGGGGGAAAGGGACAGCTTCATCGTTACCCGCCAAGGGGGCAACCTGGCCGTTGAGGCGCGGGGAGTATCCAAGCACACCGCCTTCCCCTCCGGAGGGGTCAACGCCATTCAACAGTTGGCGGCGGCTTTGGTGGAAAGCGAAGCCCTGCCCGAATCCGACGCCGCTGCCCTGGGCTTTATCTGCCAGGTCAACCAGGACTTTGAGGGAACCGGCCTAAATGTGATTTTCTCCGATGAAATCTCCGGCGCGCTCACCTGTGTGGGGAGCATGGCGGGCCTGACCGATGGACGGCTGACACAGCATATCAACATCCGGTACTCCATCACTGCGGATTCTGAGCAGCTTGTCCGCAACATTGATGGGAGCTGCAAACAGGCGGGATGGGAAATGCAGCTGATCCGGGACAGCAAGCCCAACTACTTCCCCAAGGAACGGTCAGAGGTCAAGCTGCTGACCGATTTGTTCAACGAGATGACCGGGCTGGAGAAGACCGCATACGTCATGGGCGGCGGCACCTATGCCCGCAAGCTTCCCAACGCCTTTGCCTACGGGATGGGCAATGTTCCGGGCCCCAAGCCGCCGGAAGGTCTGTTCCGGGAGGGACACGGCGGGGCCCACGCCCCGGATGAGGGCTTGAATGTGGAGGGCTTGATCAAGGCCATGAAAATTTATGTGATGGCTTTGGTTGTGCTGAATGAATTGAATTAGCGCCCAAGACAAAAAAGCAGAAAACCGGGCCGAAAAACGGAAGCACCCGTTTTTCGGCCCGGTTCCATTACAGCCGGTCTACAAAATTCCGTCCCACTCATCTAAAAACTCCGCAACAAAGCTTTTCATATAATCCTCTCTTCGCTGGGCAATCTTGGCTGCTGTGCTGGTATTCATCATGTCCTTCAGTTGGAACAGCTTTTCATAAAAATGGTTAATTGATGTAGAAATATGACTTTGGTATTTCTCCCCATTCATGTTTACAGCCGGTTTCATCTCAGGGTCATGAATAATTCGATTATGGCTTCCGCCATACGCAAAGGCTCTGGCAATCCCGATGGCCCCCATAGCGTCTAATCTGTCAGCGTCCTGCACACACTTACCCTCAATTGTTTCAGGCGCAATGGAATCTGTTCCCCTGAAGGACACTTCACCGATAATATCGCATATCATTTTTATCGTTGCTTCCGATACATCATGCTTTCTCAAAAAGCCAACCGCTTTGTCCTTATTTGCATAGGTTTCAGGCGATAATTTGATGTCGTCAACATCATGCAGCAGCGCGGCTAACTGAACGATGAATAAATCTGCATTCTCCTGTTGTGCAATTCTCGCTGCCATTTTGTATACTCTCAGAGTATGGAAATAATCATGACCACTATAATCATCATGAAAAGTCTTTTTGACGAATTCGATGGCATCGGTAATTATCCTTTTATCCATAATCCACACCTGTCAATTTTGTTTAATCAACACGAAAGAGAAAAGGGAGACAAAATCCCTTTTTCTTGTCAAATCGCGAAAAAAGTGATACAATGCAAATCGTAGGTATCTGCAACTTTTAGCCGGAGCCAACCGTCTGCTGGCAGCCCCACGTTTGTATAATCTTAATATAACAAAAAAACTTTACCTTGTCAATCAGGCTTTTGAAATTCAGATACGATAACATTAAAAAAGGGGGGCCCTTATGGAAAAGCTGCTGATTGTCGATGACGAACCCGGCATCGTGGACATGATGAAAAGCTATTTTTCGCCCCATTACGAGGTTTTAACGGCATACAGCGGGACAGAAGCCCTGGAAAGGGCCTCCTCCCGGCCGGATTTGATTCTCCTGGACATCAACATGCCCGGCATGGACGGCCTGACTGTCTGCCAGAGCATCCGGGCACATATCCCCTGCCCCATTCTGTTCCTCACCGCCCGCGTCGAATCCGCCGACAAGATAGCGGGCTTTCAGGCGGGGGCCGACGACTATATCGTCAAGCCCTTTGACCTGGACGAGCTGGGGGCAAGGGTGGCGGCCCATCTGAGGCGGGAGCACCGGCGGCAGGACAACGGAGCAGCAGTCCAGTTTTTCGGGGAGCTGGCTGTGGATTACACCGCCCGGACCGTTACGGTCAAGGGAGCGGAAATCAGCTTTTCCAAAAAGGAGTTTGACATTCTGGAGCTGTTGTCCCTCCATCCGGGGCAGGTGTTTGACCGGGAGAGGATATACGAAGCGGTGTGGGGCATAGACGGAGAGGGCAGCAGCGACACCATTATGGAGCATGTGCGGAAAATCCGCGCCAAGCTGGCTGCCCATACCCGTCAAAGCTGCATCGAAACGGTCTGGGGGTGCGGTTATAAATGGGTGTGCTGAAAAGGCTGAAAAATATGGGGCTGCGGCAATCCTTTTTTTTGCTGTCGGTGGTCTGCCTGCTGCTGGCCTTGGGGCTGACCTTTGGGGTTTATCAGCTCTGCAATGCCGTCTCCAGCCGGTATCCCACCGGCGGCTTTGTCATCCATTACAACGGCGAAGTAACCTTTATGGAGGAACCCACCCCGGAGCAGCTGAAAATTTTAGAGCTGATGGAGCGAATCCGGCTTACATCCATTGTGGTCATTCCCGCGGGAGGGGTAGGCGCTGCGGGGATTCTGTTCTACCGGCTGAAGCTGAAAACTCCCATAGCGGTGTTGCAGGCGGGGACGGAACGGATACGCGCCCACGACCTGGACTTCACCATTCCGGAGGTATCCTCCGACGAGCTGGGGCAGATCTGCGCCGCCTTTGAAACCATGCGGGGAGAGCTGCTGAAAACCAATCGGGAGCTGTGGCGGCAGGCGGAGGAGCGGCAGCGGCTCAACGCAGCCTTTGCCCACGACCTGCGCAACCCGGTGACGGTTTTAAAGGGGACGGTAAAGCTGCTGCGGCAGGACCGGACGGACGAGCAGGCCCTAGACCGGCTGGAAAGCTATGCCAACCGCATCGAACAGTATGTGGAGGCCATGAGCAGCGTCCAGCGGCTGGAGCAGATTCCGGTTGTAAAAAAGCCCCTTCCGCTTCCCCAGCTTGGAAAGGAGCTGGAGGAAACCGCCCAGCTTCTGGCCCCCGGCCTGGAGACAGAATTTCATTTTCCGAAAGACGGCACAGCGGAGATAGACCACGGGCTTTTCCTGACGGTGGCGGAAAACCTCATTGGCAACGCCGCGCGGTTCGCCAAAGCCAAGCTCATCATTTCCCTGGAAACAGACGGAGAATTCCTGCGGCTGAGCGTCCGGGACGACGGCCCCGGCTTTCCCGGCCCGCTCCTCCAGGACGGTCCCAAGCCCTTCGGCAGGCTGGAGGAAAACGCAACCCACTTTGGGATGGGGCTGTACACCAGCGGGCTTTTGTGCATCAAGCACGGCGGGGCGCTGAAGCTGGAAAACCAGGACGGAGCGCTGGCGCAAGCGGTTTTTAAGATGGGATAAAACAGGGGCTGTAAAAAAAGAGGCCTCTGAAAACAAATGCAGCGATCTCCAAAAAAGAGAGCGCTGCATTTGTTTTTGTGATATGATTAAACTGCAATGAAA
>JAAWRH010000064.1 GCA_022800935.1 Oscillospiraceae bacterium | reverse complement strand
GACGGTGAAAGGGGCGGTTCACATCCCCCGCCCCCTTGCCTATTCTTTCGCTCTATTTTCACCGTTTTGTGCGGTTACACAAAATTTTGGATATTCCCCAATTCAAATGTCACCGGGATGTTTTGCGATAGGATGAGTTCTGCCATTTGGCGGGTGCAGTCTTCCACCATAGCCAATCGGGGATTTCTGCTCACTTTCTCCCTATCTCCCAGTGAAAGGTAGACCCGCTTTGTGGCAGGAGTGTTGGCCTTCATGTAGTCCAGAAATCCGTCAAACCACAAAGAGCCAGAGATAGAGGCGGCTCCGTCGAAAAAGGTTGTTTGATAGACGGCCCACAATGCAAACAGACCCGCTAACGAATATCCTGCAATGCTGCGTAAAGCAGGAGTAAATCCCAGATGTTCCTCTGCCAGCGGAATGATCTGCCCTATTAGAGTGTTTAAAAAGGAAGGACCCTGCCCGCTAAAATCCTCGCCATTTTGAAAAACTTTTGGTGCTTTCCAGGGAGACAATTTGCGATTCCAGTCCACACCGGTAATAGATGCAAGTGCTGTCCCGCTTCCTTGCAGCAACTGCCATACTTCGTTGGTATCGGAGTGGTCCATCACAGCATAGACAATGCTGCGGCTGTTTGGATTTGTGCGCAATTCTACCCTATATGGGTTGTATAAAAAGGTTTGCATAAGCACCTCTTTTTTAATTGGGAAAGCTTTATTGGGTCTGGTCAATTACGATTTGTCTACGCATTCTATCTCTGATTTCGTCAATCTCTCCATCCACAAGAGTCGGAAACTGCCTCTTTGATTTTTCTACCTTTTCCCCGTCACTAAGCCCTGTGGTCATATTCTGATAATACTTCGTCTCTCCTAGACAACGATACACGATTCCCCTGTCACTACAGCATTGACCTAACGTTGGATCAAAGAGGACAAGATTAAATGAATCTTTCGCCGGATTATGAGAACTTGCGTACTGAACTCCGTCAATCCCCTGGCTCTCTAAATAAGCTGCAACGTATTGTGACGGTGCATATTCTGTGTCTGTCTTCTGGTTGCATGGCACCATAAACGACCACATAATGCTTTGCATCGCTGTGTAAAGCCCGCTCCGCTTGACTTCATCGTCTTCACACAAATCAAACCGATGCAAATTGACCACTGAAATATCACGTTTCAGCTTAAATTCCGCAACAGAAATAAGTTGTGTTGGGAATGGGCATACCTCAGAACAGGCTGTTTCCGGCGAAGATGCCAGGTATAAATATGACACGCCAGCTGGGTTTGCTCGGCCGGATACTGAACACTCAGCCGGTGGTGCTCCAGAATAGTCACGGTCAAACCCGTGAATTTGCTCATCAAATTTCATGTGCCTGTAGTCTTCTGGTGAAATAAGCCTTGCACGATACAATGGGGTAGCCTCTTGGTGAATTGTTGATCTATATTTCTCGGATGCCAAAGGATAGATGTACTTCTCTACAAAAGCAGAGTGTAGAAAGAATCTATTCTTATGTCGAACTTCATCATAGAACTCATTCCACAAGTTGATAGCACAGGCCTTTTCAATAAGGCGGGAGGTTCGATTCATCAGTTCCTCTTCGTGAGTCATATGACCACCTCTTTCATTCGTTAGCCTTCAAAATAGATTCGATACCGCCTCATCTGCTCCAAAAGGATTCTTTCCACCCGCTGAATGATATTAGGGGAGTAAAAACCAGAGAGTCCCCCCAACACCTCTGAAACGTCCCGTTTTGTAAACGACAGCTTCAGAAAAGACCCATACAGTTGATTGGCCGCATCTACTTGTTCGTCAAAGCTCTGAGAGAAGGGCTTGGCTCGAACTCGTTCCATACACTGGTACACATCAGCCTCGAGGGGGTAGTCGTTCAAATCGGACAGCAGGGCTAACCCGTTGTCAAAAATGGGACACAGCCGAAACTCCTTACTCTCCTCGTTCCGAATGACGGCAAGGTTGTTGGTGTGGCGGTCCTCATTCAAAAAGAAACAGTCAAGCTCCAGCATTGTAGTCAGATAGGGACCCACAACCGTAAGTCCAGTCACTCGCCCCACAAAATCGACTGTATATCGGATTCGGTCTGCCACTTCCGTCATTCCACCAATCGTCTGCGCCAGCCCACGCCCGTGATAGGTACGGTGGAGACGCTCCAGGGGGATCAGGCTCTCGTTTTTCCTTCGGAAGTTGGTACTGACACAACCCTGCAACTCCTGATTCTGATACCCGATAAGGACCGGCTGATAGCCTACAAGATCCGGTACATTGGATTTCTCTAAGAGCTTGCTGACAACCACCTCGGCCAGCGCCTCGTAACCCATGTGGTCAGCCTTGTACCACTTCTGTCCCACCTGCCATTTGGGCTGGTCCCCTTTGGATGTGTGTCCGGAGATTGGTTCCCGGACTGCGTCATTCAAATCAACTTTTTTCATAAGCAGCCCCCTCGTAGTATTGGAATTTCAGCCACATATTGTCTTCCGCCGTCTTCCCACGAGTCCGCTCCACAATTTGCAGGGGATCATAGGAATCCAGACTGAACCGGGCCAGTTCATCCTTGAGCATTCCTCTTGTTGGGGGGAAGCAGCGTTCCTGTAAAAACAGCTCAAAGTCCTGCCAGGTGGGCTGCTCGTTGACCCCAAAGGCCCGGTGGAGCAGGTCATCCGTTCTGTTTTGAATGTATATCTTTTGGCGGAGGAAATCGACATCAATCAAGGTGCAGGGGTGCTGCCGGTACATATACGTCATGCGCAGTGTGCATCCATCTGTAGGCTGCTCATTAAGATATTTACCTACCATCTGCCGGGAGGTCCCATACATCTGCGCAATCTCGTTGATGGACTTTCCACCAGCTTGAAGACGCTGCATCTCCCGCACATCCACTTCTGTGAATTTCCGTTTTCGGCCCGCATTACGGCTATTTTTTAACCGCACCGTCTTTGCGATATCTCTCAATTCAGCCACATCATCTGTCCCAAAAAGCTCCTGGCATAGTTGGCGATAGTCAATAGTGTCCATATCATCACTCCGATACTATTATACGCAACTATTTTAATTTATTTACATCAGAATGTCAATACAATAAATAAAATGGAGTTAAACCGTCATCGTGGATACGAAGAAATGTGGCTGTTTGGCTTTTTCTGACTACTGGCCCAAAGATTCCAAGCCGCCCTACTGATCGATGTTTCCTGGTAGGTCTTCTCTGTTGTAGACAACGACTATGATGGGGTTTGGTGCGCCTGGGAAAAGTTGAGATCAAATAAGAAGCGGTTGGCTCATGTGAGTCAACCGCTTTTCTGCTGGTCGGTAAAGTTTACACCTCCTTCAGCTTCTGCGCGTTATGTCAAAAATCTCAGGTTGTTTCCCTATTTATTGGGGGTGGTAGCTGTAAGTACTGCGCAGCGCAACTCCTCGGCAGTTTCTGATAACACTTTGGATGATCTTCCTCCCTTTCTCCTCAGTCCCACTCTCAAACCCAGTCAGGACCGGCGTTGTAATATCTTCCTCTCTCCCGGGCCGCGGGCCAAAAATGATATCCCAGAACCTGCCACCCAGGAAAAGGTTCTTCCGCTCCATGGATGGCTTTGAGGCCAGGTAGATTTTCTGGTGGGCTGTGTCGATTGTGTGGTAGGGGTAGTCTGTGTAATGGAAGAAGGCATCGTCAAGCACGTCTGTATTATAGAAAGACTTCCCTAACCGGAGCAGGCAGAGCTTACGGCTCCTTCTGGCATATTCCTGGGCTTTCTTAAAGTCATGCAGCTGGTCGGCGGCTGTTTGGTAACAGCTTCCATCTGAGATGATTCTGGAGAGGGCTGGGCTGCCAGAAAAAAGCAATAAATATGGATATCGCTCTTTGTCATCTGTTGAAGTCTTCAAAAATGACCCATTTCCGATAATACATCCCGTTTCCCGCTTTATAGCCTTTTTCTCTGGGGCCGAGAAGTTACAATGGAATTCTGCATCAAGCGTTGCCGACAGTTCCTTGTAGGCCCGCAAGAATCTCTTTTGACTTCCGGGGTCTGCCAGCATCTTTGCGATCTGCTCCAATCTGTCGTAAGCATCCCCGATCGGGCAGCGATACATTCGGACGACTGCGGTCCCCAATCCAAAATCCAAGCCAGTTAAGGTCAGCGGAACTTCGGCATCTTCCGTTTCGATGATGGCTCCTCCGTTCACCAGTGGACTTACCACACATCCAGGGTTGTCTTGTTCCAGGTCCCAGATTCTTCCCTCTACGCAGATATTTTCTTTAATCTTCATAGTCGTTTTCTCCTTTGAATGTTAATATTCCCATATCGAGGGCTGAATTTAACTTATGTAAATGGAGAAAAAATGATTCGACATTTTCCACGGATAATTCTTAAAGTTGCTTGTGATCTTCACAAAACCGGACTATTCCGACAAAAAAGTTGAAAAAATATTTTTTCATTTTAAGGGAAAGCTGCATTTTAAAGGGGTGTGTAGGAAAACATATGGCTGATATTACATGGGGTGGGTATTCCCTGGTGCGCAAATTTAGCCCAAGTTAAAAGGGATTGTGTAACGGAATCACTCATCCCCCATCTCTTTACAAATAGGGGGCTCAAACTGACCGAATACCCCGATCAACACAAGAATACCCCCTGGATCGTACCGACCCAGGGGGTGTATCTATACCAGTCCACTCTTCACGCAGAGAGCTGACCGATATCATCCGTTTGGAACTCTGGCAGGGCAGTCTGCGGAACAGCTTCCGGCTCTTTATCTGCCTCGTCTGGCTCATCCGTGAAGGGGAGTTCTGGTTCGGGGACATCCTCAAATTTAACATACTTGGGTGTCCATTGCAGAACAGCAGTACTTACCCCACCATGCCGATTCTTAGAAACGATACATTCAACCTCTTCAACGCCCTTCAACGGTGTTTTGCTATCGTCATAGTTTTCCCGATACAAGAACAGGACAGCATCCGCATCCTGCTCAATGGAGCCAGAGTCGCGCAGATCGCTGAGTTTTGGCCGTTTGTCCTGGCGGCCATCACTAGCGCGGGAAAACTGGGAAAGGCACAGGAACGGCACCTGGAGCCTCCCTGCCAAACGATGAATGGCACGGGATATGTCAGACACTGTCTGCTGTCGATTTCCTCCTCTGCCAGATGTTTTATCAACAGCCTCCAGTTGTTGGAGATAGTCAATTACAACCAAGCTCAGGTTGCCAATACATTCGCAGGCATTCTCTATTTCAGCTACTGTAGTAACGCTCTGGTCACAAAAATAGAGCTTCCGATTCGCTAAAGAGCTTGCCGCTTCAGCCAAAGCCTCCCATTCCTCGTCCGTCTCCAGTGCTCCATTAGACAGTTTCTTAAGATCAAGCAATCCCTCGCTGCTGATCAGCCGCAGACACAAATCTGTGTTATTCATCTCTGTGCTGACATACAGCACCGCTTTATCAGGATCCTTACTCACAGATGAAGCGATATTCATTGCCAGTGTTGTTTTTCCCATCCCTGTTTTTGCGGCCAGAACCGTATATGTGCCAGGTCTGAATCCACCGATTTGAAAGTCAAGAGTTTTTAACCCTGTGGATATACCCGCGACTTTACTCGTACTTTTAGCTGTACCATCAATATGGCTACATACTTCCAATAACGCATCAGAAATACATGTGATTCCCTTTTTCTCTAACTCCTCTTTGGGAGCTGTGGTTGTTCTCTTCTCAATTTTACCATTAGAATTATTATTCATAGTACAATCCCTCCAAAAATATTGAGGGGGCGGGCGGTTGATCCCGCCCCCTTCATTGGTTGTTAGTTGGCAAATATGCCGTTTAATATCGATCTTTTTTCTTTGAAATGGTTATTCCGATAGGATGTTTCGGTGAATTTTACGGCGGGGCAGTCTGAGTGGATGCGTTCATAGATACGCTGATGGGGAAGATCTGTAGGTTTTTCAATTTCGTCAATTATAATATTTGTGGTGACAATCATGGGCCGTCCAGCTCTGACTCTGCTATCAACGAGATTAAAAATGGTTTCCATCGCGTATTCCGTTTTCCGCTCGGCGTTAAGATCGTCTATGATAAGAAGCGGCATTTGAATTATTTTCTCAATCGCAACATCACGCTTCTCAAAAGGCATAGCCAGCAGGGAGCTGATGGAGAGCATACCGGCAGGGATGCCTTTATCAATCAAAGCATTTGCAATACAGGCGGCCGCATGGGTTTTTCCAGAACCTGGAGGCCCCCAGAACAGCAGTCCAATGTTGTGCTTTTCCATTTCTGCCCAGTGATCAACATAGGCTTTGCCTTTTTCCAGCT
Source organism: Oscillospiraceae bacterium (assembly GCA_022800935.1). GTDB lineage: Bacteria > Bacillota > Clostridia > Oscillospirales > Ruminococcaceae > UBA1405. The sequence continues at coordinate 5,018 of JAAWRH010000064.1, read as the reverse complement.
GACTGCTCGTCCGGCTGGAAGCGAACGTTTTGTCTCTCATAGCTGGATCAGCAATGCACTCTTCGCGTAACTGCCGAATCGCCAAATGTAATGCTCGCTTTTTTAAGCGTTCCTGTTCTTTCTTCTGAGATTCTAAGTCACATGGACAGCAGCGCTTAACGGTTATAGGTTCTCCGCAGATCGTTAACTTGTGTTGCTTGAATCCATGGCACTTACCACACACCAAAAGCCCCGTTTTTTCGTCTGTATAGTCACCGGGAACGGCTTCTGCGCAGGAATTGGATAAGGTCTCATACAAAGCTTCTTTGATGATATTCATAATTAAAAACTCTCTCCTTTACAGTTATCATAGTCAGGCAGTCCCTGACTGGCGGGATGAGGGGGATTTTCCCATTCATCGTAGTCTCCACCGAGGACCTTCTCTGCGTTGGTAGGTTTCAGCAGCCAATCAATACTGGCTTTGAATTTTTTTATTTCCCCTCGCAGGAACGGTGAGCCCTTGACCTTGGTGAACATTTCTATAAACATAGATCTTGTAAATCCATTATCAATCAAAGCCTGGACTGCGGCTTGACGCTTGACTGTGTTCTTAGTTCTAGGTTGAAACTGGCAAATCCCATTGTATAGGTCAATCACTTCCTGACAGCCAACTGGAGCCTCAGCATCGGTGGGTGTCATAGGGTCAGAGGGACTCGGCTTGATTTCTTTGGAATCCTTTCGGGGCCGATTTTGATGCCCTGATTCAGACTGTTTTCTGCGTTTACGTTCCTCTCGCTTGCGTTCAGCATCAGCTTCCTTGCGTTCAGCCATACCCTTTACATCCAAATATTCTAACCAATTAGGAATGGTAATGAGATCACCGTCAATTAGAATCATCTCATACTTCTGAGCTATGTCCAACATGGCTTTAATCACATCCGGATTACACCTCAAAATCTTCGGTAGATCATCTGGGGTATACGGAATCTTTGTACCACGCATATACAGCGTTCCAGTACTTGCCTCTTGAGCAAAAAGGTTTAGTAACCTGATCCAAAGCAGCACCATGCTGTCGCCGTTTTCCTCTGCCTGCATTAAGATAATTGCAGGATTATTAAACATATTTGTAGGGAATTTGAACCAAGGAACATCAATGTTATAGCATTTTTTATCATCCATTTTTAATTAACTCCTTTATTGTCAGTAATCTATTAGGACACCCAAGGCAGACCGTCATTCGACGTGCTTCGACCTCGGTGAATATATTGTATGAAAATTGGTCAAAAACCATGGAACTAATGTTTTATAAATTTGCGTGTCAGTTTGGAGAAGTATTTGTAAAATTTTGCCCTTGACAAATCAAAAAGTGCAATTGGGGGCAAAATACAGCTTCCTAAATTGAGAACAGCCCATTCTTCAGAGCGAGGTTGAATGCTACATCTTCCTCCTTGAAACGGGTCGTCGGTTTTATTAACTTGCAAATTTGTCCCAAGGACGTCCGGCGGACTTCCAGCGGCTGTCCATTAAATATCCGAGCTATAGAAGAAGAATAAGATTAAGAATTAAGATTATTTAGAATCAGAAGAAGATCTAGATCCAGATTATTAGATTCAAGAGAAGATCGAGAACTAGGATTATTAGATTTAAAAGAAGATTGAGAATCAGAATGCCCATCCTGAAAGGATGGGCATCGTCATCATCGGTTTTGTGTTTAAAAATCCTCTTGTGGAATGGTATCTATCAACAGAAATCCTTGTTCGGTGGATACAGAGAAATGTAGTGGGTTGGGTATTCTAGAGGTACTGGCCCATGTGTTCTAAGCTGCTACACCGATCGATGGAAATAGGAAAAGTTTCTGCTTTTCTGGCTCCTTATAAAAAACCGACATTTCTTACGCCCATCACGCAGTACGCCAACGTCTCAATAGAACTGTTGGAAACGTCGGTATAAAGCTACTGGCTTGTCCCCCTGTCATTTAGATAATCAGACAACATTACCGAGATACCATCGATCGGTTCGGGCTCCCGGAACCAGTGGACCAGAGGTTGGAGAAATCCAGCCCCCACATTTCTCTGTATCCACCCAAAGAAGCGCTACTTAGTTTTATATATCCGTCAGCCCTCTATTCCTCGGTACGCTCCCTGCTGTCAGATAGCAGATCCTGGCGAATACTTCCCCGGATTTGAGGGACAGGTCGTATCTTATATACTGCACAGCGTCCCCTTGGGTTTTGCTGTGCGTCAATGGCCTTTTATGAGGCCCTAGGGGTCTGTTTGTCAAGGTACTGCTGATACGCGGTCAGACACTGCTGTGTCAGGCCTGCACCACCGGTTTTTGCCGCCGGGGGGCCTCGTTACGCAGAGTATAACGAAAAAAGGATAGACTCCGGCCAACGATGGCTGAGTCTATCCCTAATTTATAATATCAGCAGAACCTCTACATTTTTTTAAAATTATATCATGAACTGACGGATATGTCAATAGGAAAATTGAATTTTTCTATTTTTTTAAGGAGCTTACTTCACCCTGTTTTATCAAGACGTAAGAGATGCGGACATCTGATAGAACTACTGACTTTGTACGCAACTGAAAATAGTTCTTTTTCTACATAACGCAACTTTTTCTTACAAAAATTTTCAAAAAACGCCCCGTTTTTGGAATAATTCAATTCCATTATGCATATTATATATATACAAAAAGTACAGACTGAAAGCTTTGCTTTACCAGGCAAAAGCCATCCAAGAGATAAATCATAAAGGCCACAGATAATGGTCCATACAAAGAGAGGAGCATCCTAATGCTTGAAATGAATCTACCCTTCCGGGATGCGGCGCACGAGAGCTTCTTCGAGGCGGTGGTTGCCGAACTGGGGGATGTTGATGACCACACTAAAATGCCGGTCTACTTACTGTCAGCCACCCAAGAGACCCGAGACCACTTTTATGACATCTACGATGTGGAGCGCCAGAAAATCCGCCCGGGATGCTGGGAGGAACCTTGGAATACCCCTATGAGCAAACTGGTGATTGTGGCGGCCCTCTCTCTGACGGGAAGTTTTGAGGCCCCAATCATCGCTCACTCAACCATCCTGTCTCCCCTGCTGTATGCCTTTGAATGGGCTGAGCGGCAGGGGGGGGAGCGGGGTGGGAAGATACCAGCTAATGAGTCGGGGCAAAAAAGGCCGCTTCAGGGGGTATCCCCCAAAGCGGTCCCTATCGTGGATATTAAAAATGCCGGTATATCATCCCCCTATCCAGGGCAAAAATCTGCCCACTGAATTCACCGGGCTTGATATTGAGGAGCTGCTCCCGGTAAATCTCCATCCGACTGTCGAGTCCATCGATGTAGGTCAGCAGGGTTGCCTCTGCACACTTTGGAATAACAGCTGCCCCATGCTCCGGCTTCCCGTGGTGGGATAAGATCAGGTGCTGCAACAGCAAAGATTTCTCCGCCGGGATTCCAAGCTCCGCCGCAACCGCCGCCGCTTCACCCGCCCCGATGACAAGATGCCCGAGCAGGTTTCCCTCTGCGGAATAATCTGTTACCAATCCAAGCTCGGACAGGGAGAATTCCCTCCCTTTGCCGATGTCATGGAGCAAGACCCCCGCCAGAAGGAGGCTGCGGTTGATACACTCACTGTATAGCCCGGCGAGGAAATCAGCAATCTGCATCATGGTAAGTGTGTGCATGAGGAGACCGCCGAGAAATGCGTGGTGGACTGATTTGGCTGCCGGGATGGTCTTCAGCATGGCCTCAAACCGCTCCAGCACTGCCGTACAAACCACCCGGTAATCATCATCCGTGATCGAAGCCACCAGCCGCTCCACTTCTTGGTAAGCCTGCCCCACGTCAATCGGGGCGGTTGGAATCAGCTCCGCTAGATCGTACTGGTCCTCCGTCTCTGCTAGCCGAATAACATCCGCAATCACCTGAAGATTTCCACGGTACTCGGAGGCAGTCCCAGAAATAAAGGCAACCTTCCCATTGTCGGAGGCGGTTATTGTTCCAGAGTAGTCCCACACTTTCATCTCCACACATCCGGTGCGGTCGGAGACGCCCCCTCTGAGGAACGGTTTCCCGCCAGCTGTCATCTTGATTTGGGGATCTTTCAGCAAGTAGAAGCCCTCGATCTTATCCCCAACCTTCAATTCCTTGATAACCGTTTGCTCCAACATTTTGTCCCACCCCCTTTATCCTTAATATACGGATGACGGGATAAAACCGCAACTATTGTACCATTTTTTTGCCACAGGCTTTCTACCAATATGCATATCATAAAAATATCTTTAAATTCAGGAGGAATTACACTTTATGTACGAAACAGAAAACCAGCGGGTCGCCAAAACAGACGGTCCCAGCAAGAAGTTCGAGGGTTATTTCGCAAAGCAGTTCCGGGACTGGGATGTTCCTGTTGAGAGAATCGTGGACCTGGGATATACACCGCCTCTGTGCGATTATTTCACCATCATTCCAGAGGGGGGAGCAGTCCCTGGTATGGCTTGCTTCTTCGAGCTGCTGACCACCTCTGAGGCTGAGCTGCCGCTGGATGATGTTGAGCCGGAAATCCTGAGCGAGCTGGCCCGGTATGGCGAAACTCTGCCGCAGATCCACGCTGGGTTTGTGCTGAACTTCAGGAGCTGTCCGGACCGAAAAATTGTTTACATCTCTGGTGTAGACCTGAAGAACTATGTTGACAGCAACCCCGAGGAGGCCACCCTGTCTGATGAATTTCTGCTTCAATATGGAATCTCCATGCCAATGGAGAAGGCCACGCCGAGAGCCAGGAAGGCTTTGAAGATGAATATCCCACAGTTCCTGCTGGCGATCCATGAGGCGGACCTGGTCCGTTGGAGGGTTGTGGCAGCAACGGCAGAGACAGCAGTGGCAGCGTTGGCAGCAGCTTAACAAAGGAGGAGGAATTTGATTATGCCATCAGATACGATATTGTTTCCAGCCAATCCCATCTTCCAGAAGGTGGACCATCCAGAGGTGGAGGGATATATCGAGGAAAACATGAGATTAGGGCGGGCCTTTGAGACG
>JAAWRH010000063.1 GCA_022800935.1 Oscillospiraceae bacterium | reverse complement strand
CTGTGATTCTCCGGAATTTTGTGTTTGAATATTCTGATATCTTTTCGTATTTCATCTCCCCATTTTATCACTGTCACTTATTTTCGCAAGAGGTCTATTGTAAAGGCCGAACCCGTTGGGGGAAAGGCTTCCTACCGGGATGGTTTTGCCCCGGTTCTGGCTGGTCACCACAGATGGGTCGCGCCGGGTCACATAGTTTTCCTCGATCAGATAGGGGTAGCTGCCCTCAAAGTTGGCGTTGTCGCTGGTGATCTGGTTCCCATCATGGAAAATGGTGGTGGTGCCCGCCCTGGCGGCGTATTCCCACTCTGCCTCGGTCAGCAGGCGGTAGCCGTTAGCGCTGCGGTCCCAGCTCACCCGGTTGCCGTCTATCGTGTAGGCAGGGGTCAGCCCCTGGCTCTCGCTGAGGCGGTTGCAGTATTCTACCGCGTCATACCAGGTCACATTTTCCACCGGCAGATCCCCGCCGCTGAAATGGCTGGGATTGCTCCCCATGATAGCCTCATAATCCGCCTGGGTGACCTCGTAGGGGTCGATGTAAAAGGGGCTGAGGGTCACCTGGTGCTGGCGCTCGTCCTCGCCCCGCTGCCGCTCGCTGGCGGGGCTGCCCATCTGGAAGCTGCCGCCGGGCAGTAGGATCAAACGGTCTTCTATCACAGTTTGGCCCTCCCTGATATCGGATGTATCGGCGCTGGCTGCGGGCTGGGATGCGGCGGTGGTACTGGAAGGCGCCGGGGGCTCTGTGGAAGAAGCCACCGGCGCAGGAGGCGCCGCCCTCTGGGGAAAAGAATAGGCCAGCCATCCTGCCACAGCCAAAATCACGACCGAAACGGCCAAAGTGAGCAGCTTTGCTTTTTTCTTAGTATCCATTTGATGATCCTCCCTATCGTTCGATCAAAATAAGCTCGATGCCCTCGGCATCTCCCAGATTGCGGCTGTACTGCTTCTCGGTAGAATTGTTCCAATGTTCATGGACACCCAGGTTTGCCATCGGCTGGCCGTTTCCATTCTGATAGGCAGTGCCAGAGGGGGCGTTTGCCACAAGCGCTGCCTCATGGAGATAGCCCTCCGCACCGGAGTGAAGCGACCGGATGACCGGCTCGTTTGCCAGAAAATCAGCACCGACCGAATCAATGGCTACCGGGTCTTGGGAAACAAAAATGCTGGAGGTGTAATCGCCGTTAAAAGGAGCCTGCTGCCACCGGGAGTTTTCCTCGGTGATGGAGGCCCCCTCCGTGGGGGCGCAGATAATGGCATCCAGCATATACAGCATCGTCTTTCCGCCCAAATGCTCGTTAGCCATAAAATCCACCAGCGGGCTGTATTCGTCCATCTTGGCCCCCGCCAAAAAGCCGTGGAGGTTTGCGGCCACCGGCGGCCGCATTCGATTGCTGTTGATATAGGAACCAAAGTGGTTTTTCCCGCACAGGGTCATTCCATAGCTGTGTCCCTTCAGGTTGGCAAGATTGATCATGTACGCCGCCTCTGTGACACAGGTGGGCAGGTAGTTGATGTCTCCGCCCACATCATAAGACCAACGGATCGGCACGGTTTCATCTGCGATGCTATTGTTTCTTCCCACAAACCGGATTCCGTTTAAGCTGTTCTGGGTACACATCTCCACCATATAATCAGGGAATATGCGGGAGACATCATAAACCGTAATGTCCGCCGGGGAGATCCCGGCATCCTGGACCAAAGACACCAGCAGGGCTTTTAGCAGGACCGGGTTGGTATAGCTCATTTCCGTTTTACCGGAGGCATCATCACTGTTCAGGCCGGAGCCGTTGATATTGGCTTTGATCGCGATTTTTTCTCCATGCTGATAGCCGGTGGTCCCTCGGCCATGGGAAGCGTTGTGTGCGATAAATAGAGCCGTCCAGCCCTCTGCCGCTGTATCCGCTCCACCGAGGGATGCGATACTTTTCCTGACCATGCTTTGAATGACCGCTTCGTCAAAGTGTTCGAGCTCCCACCACCAGCCGTTCCCATCCCATTCCACCGAATCGGGGTCGTGGGCCCAGACCACTCGGTCGGGCATCGCGCCGCTCCCTGTTCCATAGGGCTCATGTAACGGGAAAAGGAACTCGCTTTCTGCTTCGGAGGGGGAGAGGCGGGAAGGGGAACTGGAGATTGCGGAAGCCGGGGATCGCGGCTCCGTTTGAGAGGGCAACGGTCGTTCCGCTTGCTGCTGGTCACACCCGCCAAAGGACAGAAGGAGCAGCACGGCCAACAGCAGAGATGCTTTTCTTTTCATCACGGGTACCTCCTTATCCTACCAGGGTGATGGTCACATCACCGCCGGTGTCGATGTCCTTTAGATATTCCAAACCGGATTCCACCGTTCCCAAGGGGGTGAGATCCTCGGCATATCCAAAATCGTCATAGAAAAAGGTCACATGACGCCAAGGCGCATAATAAGCCAGGTCGCCAGTAAACACATCACATTCGCCGGGGGCGCTGCCGGTATCCAGACCATCTTCTAAGGTAAAGTTCTTTTGAAATCCCCGATATTCCTCTGCGGGCAGTGTCAGGGGAAGCATCGAAATGAAATCTGCGGTGGCATCGTTGTCGATCAATCGGACGATCAGTTCCTTACCATCCCAGGAAAAGCGCAGACGGTTATTACCATACACAGGCTCCGGCAGGATGCGCTCTTTGGGGGGCTGGGCATCCTCTGCTTTCAAAATACGGTTCAGCCACTGGGGGATCTCCGCTTCGGCATCTGTCACCGTTTCTGTGTAGACCGCATATCCCTCCAGAACAGTGGCCCCCGGAACTGCTTGTGCGATGGTGTCATAGCTGCGGCCTGCGCCATAATTGTTATGGCTGCAAAAGGGAATGACTGTTTTGCCGGAAAAGTCGTATTGCTGTAGGAAAGACAAAATCGGCTGTGGCGCATCCATCGCCCAGATCGGGTAGCCAATGAAAATGGTGTCATACTGTGAAAGGTCCAGGGTGGTTTCCACTAACGGCGGCAGGATGCCTTTTGCCATTTCTTCGCGGTTTTGCTCCACGACCTCATCAAAATCTACGGGATAGGGTTCTGCGGTCTTGATCAGGTGGATGTCCCCGCCAATCGTATTCTGAATGAGGCCGGCAAGATATTCATTCGTCCCGTATAGCCAGTCTCCTCTCAAGAGGATACTGGCAGTACCGACCGCATCCACATCATCCGGGTAATCCGTGTTGCCCCAACGGGAGAAATATGCGATCAGAATACCCTCCTTCGTATCTTCTTGAAATGTTTCTTCAGCCGCGCTTGGCGTATCGGAAGAATTTTCCACAAGAGGCGCACTGCTTGGCATTTCTCCCACAGAATTTGAACAAGCTGCTAAGGATAAGACCAGCAGCGCGGTAAAGATGATACCAAACACTTTTTTCATGGTTTCTGTTCTCCCTTCTGTTTTGCCGCTTGTTTTTGCAGCTCGTATCGGAGATAATCCAGCCGGTCCAACTGCGTTTCCCTTTGGTGGATCTCCTCCAACATCTGCTTGCGTTTACGGTTCAAAATCTTCAAGCAGTCGGCGACCGCTGCTTTTCTTTGCAAAGAAGCTGCCAGATACGCTTTCGCTTCCTTCGGGCCAAAGCCGCTTTCATGTAAAAGGATCAACAGGTTCAGCGCTTCCATGTCCTGGTCGCCGCATTCCCAATCCGGGGCTCCTGTTTTGGAGTCCAACAGCCCCAGAGATTCATATTCCTGCCGGATCTTATGTGGAATATTGTACCTTTTACACGCTTCTGTAATGGTCAATTTCTTTCCCCTCTTTTCAGGCCGCTCGTAAAAGAAATAGAAAAAATGTAGATGCCCGTTTGAACATCTACATTTTATTACACTTTATTATCTATGTCTAATGCCAAGTTTCTATATTGAGATATGCCTATAACGCATTTCTTAAATGCTCTATAAACCTGGAAACTGCCGGTGAAAACACCTGTGCTTTTTTCCAAACCAGCACGCTGCCGTTGGCAATTTCCGGCTTTAGCGGGCGCAGGCAGAGCGCATCGTCCAGGTTTTGAAATTCATGGCAGGTGGCGATCCCCAAGCCGTTTTTCACCATCAGGGAACGGTTATAATACGAAAGATTACTGGTAGCAACAATATGGACTTTTTCGTAGCAGTCTCCCAGCCAGTTTTCCAACTCGTTTTTTACAGATTTTCTTTTGGTAAGGATCAATCGCTCATTTACCAAATCGGCAGGCGTGATCACCGCCTTTTCCGCAAGAGGGGAATCTTTTCTCAAAAGGACACACCATTTCTCCTGCTGGGGCATTCTCAAGAAGTTATACTTTGTGATCTCCACCGGCTCCAGCAGCAGACCGAGATCTAAAATACCGCTTTCCATCCGTTCCTTCACATCATCGGCAACAGCGGTGTAGAGGTCGAATACAACATCCGGGTATTCCTTTTGAAAGTTTACCATCAGCTTTGTAAGAGGCCCCATATTCTGTGTTTCGCAACAGCCGATCGATATTTCACCGGCAATTACCTCGGGGCCATGGGAAAGCTCCTGTTCCGTTTTGTCGGTAAGGTCAATGATCTCCTGGGCCCGGCGCTTTAGAAGGCGGCCTTCTTCAGTCAGAATGATGCTGTGCTTACTGCGGCGAAACAGTTTAACGCCCAGATCTTCTTCTATCTGCATGATTTGTCGGGAAAGAGAGGGCTGTGTAATATGAAGGGTAGCCGCCGCTCTTGTAATATTTTCTTCTCTGGCAACCACCAAAAATGCTTTAAGTGTACGAAGTTCCATACGCACCTCCGTTTAGACTTCATCACAAAAAGCATATCATAAAACTATGCCAAAATCAACATGTCTTAATTTACAAATGCAAATCAAGTATGATAATGTCAGTTTTCATCATACAGTCAACAAAAGAGCCTTGGCAATACGGACCGTGTCGCCATGACTCTTTCGTTGCGATTTCTATTTGTTATTTGTTGCGCCCGGTACTATACTTTGATCAGCCTCCATAAAGCAAACAGGCCGAATCAGTCGTGGATCTTCCACCCATTCAGCCACCTTGCGATCTCGGCGGCGCCATGGTCGATGATTTCGCTGTGGCCCAGGTCCAAGGAGGTGATGGCTGCCATCTCCTCCTCGGTGAGGGTAAAGTCCCAGATGGCCAGGTTTTCCTCCATCCGCTCCTTATGCACCGACTTGGGGATGATGACAACTCCCCGCTGGGCATTCCACCGCAGGGCAACCTGGGCGGCGGTCTTACCGTATTTCTTTCCGATCTCGGTCAGCACCGGATGGGTGAAGATGCTGTGCTTTCCCTCCGCCAGAGGACCCCATGCCTCCGGGACAACACCGGCCTCCTTCATGTTGGCGATGGCCTTTTCCTGGGCGAAGAAGGGGTGCAGCTCCACCTGGTCCACCATGGGGGCGATCCGGGCGTTGGCGCAGAGGTCGGCCAGCCGGTCGGGGTAGAAGTTGCAGACGCCGATGGCCTTGATCTTCCCTTCCTCGTACAGCTCCTCCATGGCCCGCCAGGCACCGTAATAGTCGCTCATGGGCTGGTGGATAAGGTAGAGGTCCAGGTAGTCCAGCCCCAGCTTCTCCATGGATACCGAGAAGGCTTTTTTGGCCTTCTCATACCCGGCATCCTGAATCCACAGCTTGGTGGTGATGAACAGCTCCTTCCGGTCGATGCCGCTCTCCCGGATGGCGGCTCCCACCGCCTCCTCGTTGAAGTAGGCGGCAGCGGTGTCGATGAGGCGGTAGCCCACCGAAAGGGCATCCAGCACCGCCTGCTTGCAGACCTCCGCCTCCGGGATCTGAAAGACGCCAAAGCCCTCCATTGGCATTTTTACCCCGTTTTTCAAGGTGACAAATTCCATGATAAATTCCTCCTGTATTGAGTTTCTATTCTTGATGGCTCCAGGCTACAGGGCAAGATATTTGTCCAAAAAGGCCCGCACCCGCGCCATATTTTCCTCTGTTTCAAAGGCGGCGTCCCCGTGCTCCGCGCCGGGAATGACATCCAGCGCCACCCGCCCCTCTCCTGCGGCGGCGGTGGCCATCCGAAGGAATCGCCGGGACTGGTCGATGGGGCAGATGCTGTCCGCGTCCCCGTGCTGAAGGAGAACGGGGGGCATCTCCGCCGAGACATACTGCACCGGGCTGGCGGCCACAAGGGTCGGGTCGGCAGGGTCAGTGATGGTCTTGCCCACATACCGCTGGATGTTATCCCAGGCAAAGCTGGCCCCAAAACCGGTGTACTCCCCGGCCTGCACCGTCCGCATGGTTTCCGCCAGGTCGGTGGCCGGATACCAGACCACGGCGCACTGTACCTGGGCGCTTTCTTCAGCATAGCCTCTGGTCAGGTCCTCAAAGGCCGGATCTTCGGCGGTGAGGGCCAGCATCAGGGCGTAGTGGCCGCCGGAGGAATCCCCCGCCGCAGCCACCCGCCCGGTATCCAGGTGGTAGGCGGCAGCGTTGGCCCGAAGGTACCGCAAGGCGGTCTTGCAGTCGATGATCCCCGCCGGATGGGCCGCCTCCCCGCTGAGGCGGTAGTTGACGCTGGCCACCGCGTAGCCATTTTCCCGCAGCCTGACCCAGGCCCGCTCCTGCCCGTCCGACTTGTGGCCGGAAAACCAGCCGCCGCCATGGATGAACAGCACCAGGGGGAAGGGCCCCTCCCCCTCCTCCGGGAGAAACAGGTCCAAGGTCTGGGCCGCGGATAAGGTATCATAGGGGAGGTCGTGAAACTCCCGCTGGGCAAGCGGTTCCATAGGAAGGCTCCTTTCTGCCGGCTGGCTGCCGGCCTCGATGATCTGTCCGTTTTCCCGGCGGAAATTTCGGAAGAAGGCCCAGGCGATCTCCGCCTCCTCCGGGCGGGGGCGGTGCTGGTCGTCCTCCACGATGATAAGCTGGGCAAAGGGGACGGAATAGCCCTCCTTGTAGTAGTCGCAGAGATCCCATCTCCTGCCGCTCCTGGTGTCGGAATGGCTGTCGTCCGGCTCATAGCCCCAGTAAGGGGTTTTGTCATAGTCCGGCTGTGCGGCGGGGGAAAGCATCTCATTGTAAAGCATCAGGTCCCGGACGCCCTGCTTTTCATCGTCCATCACCGCCATAGCTCCGGAGGGGGTCCTAACGGTGAACTCCCCATCCCCCTGTACCACCTGGAAGGGCATATCATAGGCCCCGTAAACGCCATCCTTGTCGTCCAGGCCGATCATCCAGCCCATGGCAGAGATGGCGGCGAAATACTGGGGATAATCCCGTGTCAGGGCGATGGAGGCGGCCCCGCCGTTGGAAAAGCCGGTGGAGTAGACCCTGGCGGGGTCGATGGGGTAGTGCTCCAGCATATAGTCCACCACCGAGACAAGAAAGCCAGTCTCGCTATAGGTGGCGTAGTTGTTGTAGTCCGGGCTGATGACGACAAAGCCCTCTTTCTCCGCCTGATCGGGCCAGCCGCTTTCTATGAGGTTCCCCAAGGGGTCGCAGGAGGTGCCGCACATAAAAAGCACCAAGGGGACCTTTTCCTCCGGGTGGTCCTTGACTCGCTGGGGGAGATAGAGATGGACGGTCTTGCCACTCACCGTGATCTGTTCCACAGTCGATCCCTCCTTTTCTGCTATCTCCTCTGTCCGGCTTTGTTCCGGGGAGGAGGTTTCCGGTTCCTCTGGCTGGGATGAGAGGGCTTGGTTGGGGATGGATACCGTTTCTTCTTCAGAGCTGGCGGAGCTTTCCTGGGGCGCCTGTCCGCAGGCGGTAAGGCCCAATAGCATCACAGCCAACAGGACTGATAACAGCTTTTTCACTCCTGCCGCCTCCTTCCTCTCTTTTGCAGCAGCCGGGTTATGTAGTATCCCGCCGCCGCGAACAGCACCAGAATCACCAGATAGTCCCCAAAGAAGAAAAGCGCCGGTTCCTCGTAGTCAAAGAAAGCGTACTCCATCCGCAGAAACATCCGGTTCGGCAGTTGGCGGGAGAACAGGGCGTAGGCCCCGTACAGCGAAACCGCCACCGTTAAAATCCGGCTGGGTAGAGCCGGAACCTTCACCTTTCGCAATACCATCCCCCAGTGTAGCCCCAGATGGATCGACATCAGCAGATAGACCCAGGCGGTGCAGACCATGTGGAGCCTGCGGCCCAGCATTCCGGCGTGGAGCCCCAGAAAGCCGAACACCCGCCGGGAGAGCATGATCCCTCCTGCCGCTGTCCCCAGCATCATCAGAAGAAGCAGAAGGTCAACGGCGGTCATCAGGATACGGGCAGGGGGATACTTCCCTCGAAAGAGGTTCTTGTACCAGCCCCGGTTGAGATGTTGGTGCAGCAGGAACAGTACCACCAGCCCAGTCCCCAGCCACTCGTGGAGGACATTCCCCTCCAGGTGGTAGGCCATCTGGGCCAGGAACAGGACGGTCATTAAGATGTCAACGATGGGCTTTGTCGGATTTTTCATAGGCCATCCTCCTTATTCGTAGTCGATCCCCAGCCCCCGAAGCCACTCCAGCAGGGCGGGCCGGGAGTCCTTGACCTCCGGGCGGTAGGCACCAAACTCCTGCAATACGGTGCAGTCCTCCGGCAGCGCCCCGCCAATATCTCGCAGGCTGGCGGCAAAGCCCCCGGTGCCGTGGGAGGCGAAGGGGATGATGGTCTTGCCAGAAAGGTCGTTTTCCCGGATGAAGGTGAGGATGGCCATGGGGCAGGAATACCACCAGGTATGCGTGCAAATCCGACAATCCTGGGAAATATACTCCTGCATACGTTTAAGCACTCGAAAACGAAATACCGCACTAGACAGTGATCAAGGAAAGCCGAAATAGAGTGACTCTATCCCGGCTTTCCTTGCTTTTATTAACCATATTATATTTTATACAAATATACGCCGTTTTCACTTCAATCACACTATCTATTCTGATTTACTGACGTTCTGTTGCCAATATATTGACATATAAATACTATATTTATTATATTTTAGCAAATTAACTTAATCGGATAAATCTTCTTCTAAAGAAAAGGTTCTTCATCAAACAAATCTTCTTCATCAAACAAATCTTCTTCTGAAAGAAAAAGTTCTTCTGAAATTTCAAATAAGCCGCCAGGGAACTTTCTTAAACTTTCCAATAAACCATTAACATTACCTATCAATGTACTTCCACTATCTTCAGCTAATACCCGCAATAACTCTCTAAAAATTCCTGGAACATATTTATTTAAATTAACTCCATTTTTAAGAATGAACTGAGATAATCTATGATATTCATTACAAGCATAACGCTTATATCTATCTTTAGTAGTTAAAATAGCGCAATTATTATTCACCTCTGGAAGAAAAAAACATGCTGGAAAGATTTTCTTATAATTGTCAGGCAGATCTTTTTCCTTTTTAGAAATAAAAATATTACTGTTATGGCCGCTAAATTCTATTTGTAATAAATAATTTTTTCTTAAAAATGCAGCACATAAATTGTTATACAAAGAATTGTGTAATTTACTGGAAATAATTTCAAATGACTTACACCCTATCCTTTCTTTTTCTAATAATCTACTTGCTAAGTTTTTATGTGAAAGTAACCCCTCATCTGTATTAAAGACCAATTGTTTTGCTAAATCACTTCTTTCGCTCAACAATTTACAATAATCCGCCATTACTATATAGGAATAATTTTGCTTATTTAAACTTAAAAAACTATCATCCGTTGTCAAATAATATTGATGTATAAGTTGATTTATAAGATTCCTTTTAATAAGTTCGAGATCACAGGCTGCTTCCAGGGTAAGATTGCGCACCCCATCACGTGCCGCATCCATATGAGGACGATACTTATCTTTAAACAAGACAATTGTCGCAAACCAGAAATCCATATTGTCTCTATAAAAGAAAAGATCTTCTCCACAAAATATTCCATTGTGTGCCAATATACCATATGATCCTGTCCTGTTTATAATGTTTTTGAAATATTTATTATACCATTCAAACTCAGATAATGAGCAAATATCAAAAATCCATTGCCTCTTAAAAGTATTAAATCTTTTAAGGGTTGCAATATTATCTTCTAGACTGACATAACTTCTTTCTTTAATAAATTTTTTCACTTCATTTATAGCCTTATTTAATTTATCTGGTAAAATCCCATACTTTTCTTTAATATTTTTCTTCCAATTAGTTTCGCCAATATAATCAAGAATTATTGCTTCTAATATATCCTGTCTAAGTTTATCATGTGGATATAGCAACTTCAATTCATCCAAATTCTTTCTTCTATATCTACCCTTCTGCTGTTCAAAATCCTTATTAAATTCTACTATAATTTCTATTCCCAGTTTATCCCTTGGTTTATCTATATTCAATCTAACATAAACATTTGCTTTCACAGACTGATTCCCAAATTTTAAGTTAATGGGCTTATGCTTTCCTTCTACTTTTGTTATCAACAACGCGCCTTTTAAAAATGGCGTACTTGTACAATTTTTTAATGAAACACACTTTAACAGTAACTTAGGGGGATTTTTAAAAGAAATTTCTGGTATTTTACTATATAATTTGTTTAGTTCTTCGTTAGAAACTACAAATTCCTTTACGCCATTCTCTCCCAAGATACCTGAGGAACAAATTGAATCTATAGCATCTGTAAATTCATCTTCTGTTGGATAATCACAAGAACTTTCATCTCCATCATAATGAATTGCAACGGGAGGATAAACCACATATTTATCCACAATCTCCTTAAATCCTCTATACTTCCCAGTTTGATAAAGATTTGTACGAACCGCTATTACTGTACCTGCTTGTGTTAAATATGGCGCCTTCTCCTTTTGTGTCACTCCCTTCATTGGTCCCGGCATATGTCTTTTGTCCTTATTTGATAAATAATAATATCCATTTATCCCATGCATACTCAATCGTAATGCCGGGTGATAAATATTCCCTTCCTTAAAATGTTTTGTGCTGATTTCTACCTGATTAGTTTCATTATCTCCCATAAAACAAGATAAAATTCCTATACCAAACCTGCTAATCGGCATATAATCAGGATCTGCATTACACTGTAGTTTTGCTTTTAAAAATGTATCCGACGAATAATATGAACTCCCTATTTTTAAAAAATAGTTCATAATAATATCTTCCGTCATACCTATCCCATTATCTTCAATCCGAAACCAGTGATACCCCTCCTGATCCATCCAACACCGAATGTTTATCTGCCCTTTCCAGTCAGAAGGTAGATTTTTATCTAATTGCTCTCTTGTACGAACAGCATCTATAGCATTTTGAATCAGTTCCCTTACAAATACAGATGGATCGCTATATAAAACATTCTGGACGGCTTCCCTGGTGGATTCATAACTATAATAAGTGACAGATTCAGCGCCGGGATCTGCTTCATTAGTAGATGGGAAAAATTTCAGCGCGGTCATTTCCGGATAGATTTTGTCATA
>JAAWRH010000022.1 GCA_022800935.1 Oscillospiraceae bacterium | reverse complement strand
TGACCTGGAATCCGGCGTTCGCTACTACGCCAAGGTAACTGTCAAGGTATACAACAGCTCCGGCAGGGTAATCGAGACTGCCACCAAGAATTCCTCCACCGTCACCGGCGCTTAATCCAATTCCAATTGCCATAAAAACAACTCCGCAAAACCCCGCCCCTGGAGAAATTCAGGAGCGGGGTTTTGTGTGCTGCCAAAGCCCGGTTTTCTATTTTCCGCCCTCCACAGCCTCCGGATGATGCCGCACATAGTGGAACAGATACTGCTGCGCCGCCCCCGCCACAGGCAGAACCTCCTCCGGGAAGCCCTCCGGAAAAAGGGAGTCCAGCGCCCGGCCAATCCACACGTCCCTGGGCAGGCAGTCCAGCTTGTGCAGCCCGAACAGCAGCGCGCACTGGGCCACCTTGGGGCCCACGCCTTTGATCTCCATCAACCGTTCCATGGCCTCCGGCGTGGGGGCCCGCTCCAGCTCCTCCAGGCGGATTTCCCCGGAGGAGGCCTTCCTCGCCGCGTCCAGAACGTATTTGGCCCGGAACCCGCACCGCACCGGGGCAAGGTCCTCCGCCGTCAGGGGGGCCAGAACCTCCGGGGAGGGGAAGGAGAAATACCGGGTCCCGTCTAAAGCGGGGATCGCCTGCCCAAAGTTCTCGCAAAGCCGCTCCACCAGCCCGGCAATCCGCTTGATGTTGTTGTTCTGGCTGAGGATAAAGGTACACAGCGCCTCCCACGGCTGCTGCCGCAGGATGTGGATTCCCCCGGCAAACTCCGCCGCCGCCCGCAGCGCCGGATGGGCCCCGCACAGCGTTTTGATGGCCCGGTAGTCGGTGTCAAAATCAAAGTAGCGGCGGAAAAAGTCGGACATTTCCCCTTCGGTTTGGGGTGGCTGTGACAGGCAGGCGATATGTAACCGCCCTTCCCCCTCCCGTATGCGGAAGACCGACCCCTCCACTACCCCGGTCCAGCTCCCGTCCGGCTGAACCTTCCAGCGGAAGCATTGCCCGCAGTCCAGGGTCTGGGACAGGGAAAAGCCTAGGGGAATGGGGAGCAGCAGCTCCCGGCGGGTTTCAACTGCCTGCATGGTTCATCATCCTTTCCATGTTTTCCATCATAGCATATGCGGCGGGTATGGGCAAGGGGGAAAAATGTCCCGGCTGCTGGGCGGATTTGATGGATAGCAAGAAAAAATTTTACTTTCGCTTTCTTGTTATATGGATATCAATATGGTATACTGAAAATACAGTTACTACAGTGGAGGTTTTTGATATGCTTCCAGAGGAAGACCAAACCCTTACCCTTCATTTAATAAAAAAGCTTGTGCTGGCCTGGGACCCCGATTATACCAGGGCTACCCCCGCCGAAGATGCTGCGATGGAGCAAGCAATCAAGGAAATAGAATCAGGCGATTATGTTCCTCACAATGCGATTCATTGGGATTGATTCATCGGAAACAATTCACAAAAACACTCACCCGCCCTGTCGGAACCATCCGGCAGGGCTATTTTGCATAATATGCGTAGAAAGCGGTCAAAGCCTTTGATTTGCTTGGGGTTTTCCTTAATTTATAAGTTTTACCAATCATATAGTACCAATCGCTTCAACTCTATGCTATAATATGGGAAAAGGAGGCTGAATGCTATGCGAGATTCTATCTATACCATCCCCGTCAGCGAGGTCTTTGAACCCATGGACGGCTGCCCCGTCTGCCGCCTGCGCGATACCCTGGAAAAACGCTGTATCGAATATATTATGGGCGCGGCCATGATGGAGCCGGATATCCGCGAGGAAACCAATAAGGCGGGCTTCTGCGCCAGCCACTTCGACATGATGCTTCACTCCCGCAACCGCCTCTCCATTGCCCTGATGCTGGAAAGCCACCTGGATTATATCAAAAAGGATATCTTTGAACAAAAACAGTCCGCCCTCAAGCAGGCGCTGTTCAAAAAGCCCGACAGCAGGGTGGAACGGGCCAAAGCCATGACCAAAACCTGCTATGTCTGCGATAAAATACAGTGGGCCCTCTCCCGTATGGTGGATACCACCATCGGCCTTTGGGAAAAGGAACCCTCCTTCCGCCAGCTCTACGCCAAACAGCCGGTGCTCTGCCTGGAGCATTATTCCCTTTTGGCGGAACGGGCCCAGTCCAAAATGTCCCCCAAATCCCTGCCGGAGTTTTTGGAGACCACCGCCTCCCTCACCAAAAATTATCTGGACAGCCTGAAGGACGATGTCAGCGCCTTTTGCAGATTGTACGATTACCGCAACGCCGGTAAGGGCGACCCGGAGGAAAACGTCGTCAACTCGGTGGAGCGTGCCATCTGGTATCTGACCACCAGGGACCCCTCCCAGGAGGAAAAGAACCCAGCCAACTGACCGCTATGGACCCTTTTCCCCTAAAATGGAGTTTTTCACCCCGCCGCGTGCAGTGTGGACGAACATTATTTCCACACTTTCCACTGAGTTTTCCACATTCCCACGCGGAAAACCAGGTGAAACGCAGCTGTATACTAAATGTATAATCACAAATAAGAGGCAGCGCTGCGCGCAGGGCGTTCGGATGCCTCCTGCATTTTAGAAATAGCATCCAGGAAAACCGTATAAATTTTCCCATTTTGTCAATGGTGAAAGAGGCGGCAAAACGTTCATGGAATTATTTCTCAAAATTTGTTTTAATAACACGATTTTTATGCTATAATAGACTGCGGCGCGGAAAGCCGCGCCTGTAAGACAATACGGGCAGCCCCTTCAAACATAGATACATCTTTTAGGTTTTAGGGAGGACCAGCATTGAAGGATATCCAAAAACAGATTCCCAAACCCAAACATCCCCCACATACTTCGCCCAGCTCCCCGGCCTCCCCGGATGCCTTGGCTCCGGATGTCGTTGTGGGGCGCAACGCGGTTTTAGAGGCCCTGAAAAGCGGGCGGACTCTGGAAAGCGTCAACATCTCTAAAGGGGAGCTGAAGGGCTCTGTCCTTCAGATTATCGCCATGGTCAAGGAGCGGGGAATCCCCCTGAAGGAGGTCAGCCCCGTCAAGCTGGACGCCCTCAGCGGCGGGGGGAACCATCAGGGGGTGGTCGCCGTGGCCTCCGCCCACGATTACGCCCGGCTGGAGGACCTTTTTCAGCTTGCCCAGGACCGGGGCGAGCCGCCTTTTTTTATCATCTGCGACGAGCTGGAGGACCCCCACAACCTGGGGGCTGTCATCCGCACCGCCGAGGCCGTGGGGGCCCACGGGGTCATCATCCCCAAGCGGCGGACCGCCGGACTGACCCCCGCGGTGTATAAGGCCTCCGCCGGGGCGGTGGAATACCTGCCCGTTGTACGGGTTTCCAACCTCTCCGCCGCCGTCCGGGAGCTGAAGGAACGGGGCGTGTGGATTTACGCCGCGGATATGGAGGGCGAAAACTGGTGCCAGGTGGACTACACCGGCCCCATGGCCCTGGTGGTGGGCTCCGAAGGACGGGGGGTCAGCCGCCTGATGAAGGAAAACAGCGATTATATTGTAGCAATGCCCATGCGGGGGAAGGTGAACTCCCTCAATGCGTCGGTGGCCGCGGGAATCCTGATGTACGAGGCCGCCAGGCAGCGGATGGGTATTCCGGCCGTCCTGAAATCTGCCGGTCCCGCAGAAACAAAACGGAAAAAGGAGGCAATCAGATAACCGATGAGCAGCCATGATGAACTGGACGACGTCCTTTCCTCAATCAAGAAAAAAAAGGCAACCACCGGAAACGGCGCGGGAAGGACGGAGATACTGTCCATAGATATGGGAAACAGCGAAATTGATATGACCGAATCGGGCAGCTATCCGCGGGCGGAGCGGCCCCGTCTCCGTCCCGCCCCGGAGCCCGCGGACTGGGGCGAGGACCAGGGAGGGCTTTCCTCCCCGCCGGACAGGCAGAAAACCGAACGGCTGAGCCGCCAGCTTGCCCAGCAGGCCCTTCCGGAAACCAGGGGCCGGGACGCAAACGCCCCTGGTAGCCAGGATCAGCAATGGGATGCCCTGTGGCAGTCGGTGGCAGTGAAAAAGAAAAAACCGGAGATGTACGACTACGAGGCGGAGGAGGAGTATTCCTACCGGACCCCGGCACCCCGCCCGGCAGAGGAGCCCTACGATCCGCCCCGCCGCCGCGAGCCCGTTCAGCCCCGTCAGAGCCAGCCCCCCCAGGGCTCCGCCCCTCAAGCCGAGGCGGAGCCCTGGGACCCCAGAAGATATCGGAATTCACGGGAACAGGAACAGAGGGTGGCAAGGGAGGAGCTGTCCGAGGAGCGTACAAACTCCCGCTCCCCCTGGCAGGAGCCTTATCGGGAGTATCCCCGGCAGGAACCCTCCCGTTCTGAGGAGCCCCCCCGCCGCGCGGCTCCCCCTTCCCCTCAGGAAGGGTATCCGGAGCGGGAACCTGCCGCCTCCCATAAAACCAGGCAGTTCCACCTGACCATTCCGGACCTGGAGGAAACACCCCCGGCCCAGACCCGCCGCCAGGAACCGGAAGAGGCGCCGGAGGAGGAATTCCTCCTGGGGCTGGACAACACCGAACCCCAGCGACCCCTCCGCCGGGAGGTCCCCGCCGGAAAGCGGGGAGCCCTGGACCAGGCGAGTCCGTCGGAGCGTATGCCCCGGAACGCGCCCCCGGAGACCGCGGAACCATCAGAGCCCCAGCAATCGTCCAAACGGCGTTCCCTGTTCGAGGTCAACAACAAGAGCCTGTTTGACAGCATAGATGAGGAGGACGTACCAGAGGAGCCCTCCGCCGCGCCCACCATCGACCCGGAAGAGGAGGAACAGCTCCACTCCCGGCGCAAAACCAGGGTAAACGCCTTCTTTGCCAAAAAGGAATTCGACGTGGACCAGGAGGATGAGGAGGACCGGGGGGAGCAGAATGAAAGAGAGCCCTCTGCCAGCGCCCGCCTGAGCCGCTCCAACCTGAAGGGCAACTTTGGCCGGGAGGAAAGTGACGAGGAGCTGCGGGATTCCATTGAGCAGAACCGCAAGAATACGCTGATCCGCCTGGGAATTACGGCGGCCATCTTCGGGCTGCTGTTCTGGTTCCACCTGGGCAAGGTTTATCTGCTGCTGATGCCGGGCTTTATGTGGCCGGAATATCACCCTCTCACCTTTATCGCCATCAACTTCGGACTGCTGCTGGCGGCGGCACTGGTAAACGCCAAAATTGTGGGGGGCGGGCTGCTCTCCCTGTTCACCCTCAAGCCTAATAACGACAGCCTGACCGCCCTGTCAGTGGTGGCCTCGGTGGTGCAGTGCGCGGCGCTGACCATCATGCCCGAATATGTTATGGACACGCAGAATGTCCACATCTACTGTTATATTCCTGTTCTGGCCCTTGTGCTCGGCAATGTGGGACGGTTTATGTACATCAACCGCGTGGACCGGGGCAGCCGGATCGTCTCCGGCAGCTACGACAAGTACGCCATCATGAAGGTGGAAAATCCCGACCTTGCCAGGGAGCTGACCAGGGGGCTGGATATCGACGACCCCTCGGTGGCTGTCAGTGTCAAGGTGGATAAGCTGGTGGAGTACAGTGATGCCTCCTCCGCCAACGATTTCAGCGAGGGGATTTCCCGCATCCTGGCCCCCATCTGTCTGGCGGCCTCTGTCATTGTATCGGCGGCGGGGTATTTCCTCTCCGAGTCCGGTACTGTCTTCGGGGCGCTGACCGCCTTTGCGGCCCTCACCGCCGTATGCTCCCCTCTGACGGCCTCCATCGCCGCCAATATGCCCCTGGGGAGAATGTCCAAGCTGCTCCACAAGGAGGGGGCCATGCTGGCGAGCTACCAGACCGCAGACGAGTTTTCGGATATTTCCACCGTGGTGCTGGATGCCACTGATCTGTTCTCCCCCAAGGAAGTCACCCTCTTTACCGTAAAGCCCTTTGCCGAAAAGAGGATTGACGAGGCGCTGCTGGACGCCGCCAGCCTGATCTGTGCCACCCGGTCCACCCTCACCGGCATTTTCAGCAACATCATCCAAGGCCAGAAGAGCCTGCTCCGCCCGGTGGAGAATATCGTCTATGAGGACGGCATGGGGCTCTCCGCCTGGGTCAACAAAAAGCGGGTGCTCATCGGCAACCGGGCGCTGATGCAGCACTATGGGGTTGACACCCCCTCCAAGGACTTTGAGGCGAAATACTGCCGGGACCACCGGGACATCCTCTACCTTGCCAACTCCGGCGAGCTGTCCGCCATGTTCGTGCTGGGCTACTCGATCAACGAGGAGGCGGCTGAGATGCTGC
Organism: Oscillospiraceae bacterium; assembly: GCA_022800935.1. Lineage (GTDB taxonomy): Bacteria > Bacillota > Clostridia > Oscillospirales > Ruminococcaceae > UBA1405. Next base: position 56,111 of record JAAWRH010000022.1, on the reverse strand, counting down.
GCAACCTGATAGACCAGAACATCACCATCGCGGTAAGCGTCAATGACCCCAACGTCACGGCGGAGAAGATATGCAGGCTGTATGAATTCCCCATGGAGGATATCCGCATTGTCCCCGCCCAGACCCAGGAGGCGCTGGTGATGTACTGCCAGCCCAGAGAACGGGCCAGGGCAGAGGCCGCCCATATCGGCGCGGCGCCGTCCATGGTACACGCGGTATGCGCGGCCTACTCCGCAAAGACGGCGGTGGTGCTGGCGACGATGATACAATTTATCGGGGTATTTCTGGGGTATGCGGTGCTGACCTTCTTTGTGTTCACCGGCTCCTTCGCCACCATTACGCCGGACCTGCTGGCCATATACCTTGCCATATGGGCGGCCCTCGTCGTGGTGATTCCCCGCCTGCGGAAAATTTAAGGAGCGGCCTCCGGCCCCCCACATTGAAAATGAAGGGATGAAAAAGGATGCTTGTGCCTTTCCTGAACTCCCCCAGCACCGTTCTGCTGGGGGTGCTGGCGGCCTTTGTATTCACCTGCCTGGCAGTGCAGCTGGGCTCCCGCCGGCTCCCCCGCGATATGGGGCGGGAATACGCTGTACAGGGGCAGCTTTCCGCGGGCAAGCCCCGCGGGGCAGGGTTTCTGTTTATACTGGCGTTTACAGCGGCCGCGCTGCTGTTCGCCCCTATTTCCCTGGAAATGGTCCTCTACCTGCTGATGACCTTCGCGTCGATGATGACCGGCTTTCTGGACGACTGCTCCTCCACCCCCTGGGATGAATACCGCAAGGGGCTGCTGGACCTGGCGGTTTCGGTGCTGACCATTGTCACCTACATCAACTTTAATGGAACGGAGGTCCGGTTCGCCCTGCTGGGCAAAAGCTGGCAGGTACCGGTGTGGCTGTTCGGGACGCTGGGAGTAATCCTGCTGTGGAGCGCCATCAACGTGACCAACTGCACCGACGGTGTGGACGGGCTGCTGGGGACCCTTTCCCTGGTGACGCTGGGCTCCTTCTACCTGGCGGGGCAGCGGCTGGGCGGGGTGGACCCTGGCTGGCAGAGCGTAATCCTGCTGATGATGGCCGCCATACTGGCCTATCTGTGGTACAACACTTCCCCCAGCTCCCTGATGATGGGCGACGCGGGGTCCAGGGCCCTGGGGCTTTTCACCGCCATCGCGGCGTTAAAGACCCGCGACCCGTTTCTGTACATTCCCCTGGCGCTGGTAATCATCGCAGACGGGGGAGCGGGGCTTGCCAAAATCTCCCTGAAACGGTTTTTAAAAATTTCCATACTGAAAAGCATCCGGACGCCCATTCACGACCATGTGCGCAAAAACAAGGACTGGTCAAACCCGCAGACGGTGTACCGGTTTGCGGCGGTGCAGGCGCTCCTTGGTTTTACGGCGCTCTGGCTGATAAAGGGATAGGACCGCTGTACACACATTTGATTGATTCCGCGACTCCAAAGGCCCCCACGCTCTGGGGGCCTTCGCTGTATAAAAGCAGCATGCGTTTTTGGAGGAGTTTTCCCACCCATAATTCCTGATGCAAGGAAGCGAAAGAACCGGCGCGGGCCGCAGCAGGATGCCGCGGATATACCCGCCCCGGCTCAAAGGAAAGCAGACGAAGCGGGGGGACCTGAATGCAGGGAAGGAGCTATGGATATATCCGCGTATCCAGCGCCGACCAGAATGAGGAACGGCAGCAGATCGCCCTCCAGGCGAAGTCGGTGCCGGAAAAGAACATCTATATTGACAAGCGGTCCGGACGGGATTTTGACCGCCCCCAATATCTCCAGCTCCTGAAACGGCTGCGCAGGGGGGATGTGCTGTACATACTGAGCATCGACCGGCTGGGCCGCAACTATCAGGAGATACAGCAGCAGTGGCAGTTCCTGACCAAATACAAGGGGGTGGACATCTGCGTCATTGATATGCCGCTGCTGGACACCCGTTTGGGTAAGGACCTGATCGGAACTTTTATCGCGGACCTGGTGCTCCAGGTGCTCTCCTTTGCGGCGCAGAACGAGCGGGAGAACATCCACGAGCGGCAGCTCCAGGGGATTGAGGCGGCAAGGGTTCGGGGGGTACAGTTCAGGCGGCCCCCCAAGCCGCTGCCTGAAAACTTTGGGGAGATGGTTCAGAAATGGAAGGAGGGGGAGCTCAACGCCAGCGCGGCGGCCGCCGCCTGCGGGATGCCCCTTTCCACCTTCCTTTACCGCGCCAGACAGCGGGAAAACCCCGAATAAAAAGATTTTAAATTCCCAAGGGGGCGTTTTGATGAAGAAATCCGTTTTACCGGTGAATCACATCTACCTTCCCCTGGCCTCGGCCTCCCTTTTTGGGGGAGGCGGATACCGGGAGATTTCCCCCTGCCCGGAGCTGGCCCCCTTTGTCCGGTGCTTTTGGGAGATGGACGATTTCCGGGAGTTCCCTGTCCCCACCATCATACCGGACACCTGCGCCGACGTCCTCTTTGAGCGCGCGCCTGGAGAAACGGATATCCGCGCCAGCTTCTGCGGGGTAAACGACGCCCCCCTTTTCGTCCAAAACGCCGGGAAGGGGGTAAAGCTGTACGCCATCCGGTTTTATGCCTGGGCCGCCGCGATATTTTCCGGGGAATCCCTGGAGAATTCGGCGAACGCCTACCGCCCGGCGGAGGAATTTTTCCCCGGCCTGGTCCGGGGGCTGACGCCGGTTCTGCGGGATACCCCCTCCCTGTGGATCCCCGCCGCCGAAGGGCTGCTCTGCCAGGCCCTGGATACACGGTCCTTAAACGCCCGGCTGATGAACAGCGTTTATAAGGTCCTGGAGCGCAGGGGGAGGGTCTTCCTGGAGGAAATGGCTTCGGAATCGGTGTGGAGCGGGCGGCAGCTCCAGCGGGTCTTTCTGAAGGAGACAGGGCTTTCCCCCAAGCGGTTCGCCCAGCTGGTAAGATATCAGAGCCTGTGGCGGGCGGCGCTGTCGCCGGGTTTCCGGGTGCTGGACGCGGTGGAGCGGTTCGGCTATACCGATCAGTCCCACCTGCTGCGGGAGTTCAAGCGCTTCCACGGAATCCCCCTGACCCAGGCCAGGCGGCTTGCCCTAGGGGATGTCGCTTTTTTACAAGACCTCCCGCCGGATTTGTGATAGAATGGCGGAAATAACATCTTGAAAGGTGGATGCTTTATGTCTGTCATCATATCCAGCCGCTGCGGAATCCGCTGCGACGAATGCCATTACTTAACCGACGGCCTGTGCTCCGGAAAATGCTGTGAAATCTCCAAACCCTTCTGGGGGGGACACATGTCCGGTAAAATCCTGCTGCGAGGGGAAACATCTCCAGCATTGCGGCCAGTGCCCGGAGTTCCCCTGTGAACTGCTCAAGCAGTTCGCCTACGACCCCCAGCAGGGCGACAACGGCAAGCGAATCCAAACCTGTATGGCCTGGCGGGAGGAAAACCTATGAGAAAAGCAACCCCCACCCGGAGGACAAGCGCTGGGGCTTGGCGGAGCAGACCATCGGAAACTACTACTGGGGCAGCAATTTTATCATATGGGATTTGGATATCCTGAACAAGTTCGACAGACTGGACTTTGCGCTGCCGGTTCTCCTTTAAAAAAATCGGACCGAAAAACCGTACACACCGGTTTTTCGGTCCGAACCTTTTTTACGAAACTATCCCAGCCATATGGGCAGGCCCGCTATCAAGACGATAACGATCAATACCACCAGGCAGACGGGGAGCAGCACCCCCAGGCCGGCGAGTATCATCGCCAGAAGGTCGTGCTTTTCCAGGCCGCCCTGCCGCTGTATCTCGTTCAGTAATTCCTCCCGCTTGGCGGGATCATCCGGCTTCAGCCGTTTTTGCCAAAACATCCGGCTTCCCCTTACAGCCGGGCTTCCGCGCGGGTGGTCTCCACCTCAAAGAGGTAGTTCCCCTCGTCGTCCAGTTTGCGGTCCAGGTTGTGGCAGGCCACAAAGTGCCCCGGCTCCACCTCTACCAGGGGCGGCGGCACCCGCTTGCACTTGTCGCAGGCCATAAAGCACCGGGTGTGGAACTTGCACCCGGACGGCGGCTTGATGGGGCTGGGGATGTTGCCCTCCAGGTAGATACGCTCCTTGGTCAGGCTGTCCGGGTCGGTGGTGGGGATGGAGCTGAGCAGGGCGATGGTGTAGGGATGGCGGGGGTCCTTAAACAGCACGTCGGTGGTCGCCACCTCCACCATGTTCCCCAGGTACATCACCCCGATGCGGTCGGAGATGTACCGCACCACCGAAAGGTTGTGGGAGATGAACAGGTAGGTCAGCTTTTCCTTCTCCTTCAGCTCCTGGAGCAGGTTGATGATCTGGGACTGGATGGAAACGTCCAGGGCAGAAACGCATTCGTCACAGACCACGAACTTGGGCTTTACCGCCAGGGAGCGGGCAATACAGATTCTCTGCCGCTGCCCGCCGGAAAACTGGTGGGGGTACCGGTTGTACATATAATCCTGAAGGCCGCAGTCCTCCATGTTGCGGAAGATGTAGTCCTTCATCTGGAGCGCGCCGGGCTTGAAGAACTTGTGGGTGGTCAGCCCCTCGGAGATGATCTGTCCCACCGTCATGCGGGGGTTCAGGGAGGAGTAGGGGTCCTGGAAGATGATCTGCAGGTCCTTGCGCAGGGTGCGCATCTCCTGTACCGTCAGCCGGGCCAGGTCGATGCCCTTGTCCAGCATAGCCTCGTACCGCTGGAACTCCTCGTCGTTCTGGTAGGGCTGTTTGGCCTTGTCAACCTCCTGTTGGGCGGCGGCTTCCTTTTTGTGGAGGTCGGCGATGGCGTTTTCTATCTTGCCAAGCTCCTCTTTCAGCTGGGCAACCTTGCCGGACTGGGCGGAGTCCCCCTCCATGGCCTGGATATCCAGGCGGAGGTCCTCTGCCTTGGCCACCTGTTTGGCGGCGGCCACGCTCCACCTGTACCGCTCCAGCAGAAGGGCCGCACCCTTCTGGGTATCCCGGACCATAAAGCCGCCCAGTATCTTGACGACGTTGTCCAGGGCGGTTTTCTCCTCCGCCTGGGCCAGGTTTTTCTCCTGGAGGTCAAAGAAGGTCGCCTGCTCCCCCAGCTTGTCGCACTTTTCGGTCTGGGCCTTGGCGGCGGCGATGGCCTTGTGGTATTTCTCAATGTAGTTGTCCGCGTGCTGTAGGGTGTGGATCACATACTTGGGGGCGATATTCTCCAGGGTGCGGCCATAGTACATGGTACTGCCCGCCGTCTGGTCGTAAAGCTGGAGCAGAACCCGCCCCAGGGTGGACTTGCCGCAGCCGGACTCGCCCACCAGGCCGAAGGTCTCGCCCTCATAGATGTCGATGGAGATGTCCTCGTTGGCCCGGACATACATCTTTTCCTTCTGGAACAGGGACGACTTGGCAACGGGAAAATACTTTTTCAGGTTACGGATGGACAGTAATTTTTCCATGAGCTTCACTCCTCCTTTCCTCTTTCTTGGGGTAGAAGCAGCGGACAAACTGCGTTTCCCCTACCGGGAGCAGCTGGGGCTCCTCGTCTATGCACTTCTGGGTGCAGTATTTGCACCGGGGGGCGAATTTACAGCCCTTGGGCAGGTCCAGAGGATGGGGAACCACGCCGGGGATGGGGTCCAGCTTTTTGCGGTCGTCGTTTAAGCGGGGGATGGAGAACATCAAGCCCTCGGTGTAGGGGTGGCTCATCTCGCAGTCGGTGAAGATTTCCTTGGCCGGGGCCCGCTCCACCACCTGGCCGCAGTACATAACCACCACGTCGTCGGCCATCTCGTTGATAACCCCCAGGTCGTGGGTGATAAACATAATGGCGGTGCCGTTCTCCCGCTGGAGCTGGTTCATCAGGTGGAGAATCTGGGCCTGGATGGTCACGTCCAGGGCGGTGGTGGGTTCGTCGGCGATGAGGATATCCGGTTTACAGGCCAGGGCCATGGCAATCATCACCCGCTGGCGCATACCGCCGGAAAGCTGGTGGGGGTACTGGCGGATCACCGCCTCCGGGTTGGGTATCTGCACAGCCCGGAGCATCTCGATGCTCTTTTCCCGCGCCTGCTTTTTGTTCATCCCCTGGTGAATCATAAACGGCTCCGAAAGCTGCCGCTGGATGGAAAACACCGGGTTCAGGCTGGTCATGGGCTCCTGGAAGATAACCGAAATGCGGTTGCCCCGGATGTGGTACAGCTCCTGGGTGGTCAGCTCCGCCAGGTCCTTGCCGTCAAAGGAGATGGTCCCCTCGGCAATGTAGCCGTTGGCGTCCAGCAGCCGCAGGACGCTCATGGCGGAAACGCTCTTGCCGGAGCCGGATTCCCCCACAATGCCCAGGGTTTTGCCCTTTTCAATGGAATAGGTAACGTCGTTTACGGCCTTTACAATGCCGTTTCTCGTCTTAAAAAAGGTCTTCAGGTTCTTTACTTCAAGCAGCGGCATTATTTTTCCACCTCCGACTTAGGATCGAGCACATCGCGCAGTGTGTCGCCGATAATGTTGATGCAGATAACGGCCAGGGAAAGGAAGATAGATGGGAACAGCCAGCGCCACCAGTAGTTCTGGATAACGATGGCATTGAGGCACCCGTTGAGCATGTTGCCCCAGGTGGGTCGGGGCAGCTGCACGCCGAAGCCCAGGTAAGAGAGAGAGCTTTCTGTCAGCATACAGCGGGCAAAGGAGAGGGTTACATTGACCAGAATAACGGTGACGATGTTGGGCAGGATGTGGCGGAAGGCGATGCGGGTCTCCTTAATGCCCATGGAGCGGGCGGCGGTGACAAACTCCTTTTCCCGTTCCGCCAGTATTTGGCCGCGGACCAGCCGGGCCAGTCCCGTCCAGGAGAGGACGCCGAGAATGATCATGATAATAAAGATACGTGTGTTTTCCTGCAAATCGCTGGACTGGAAGATGGCCGACAGGCAGAGGGCAAAGGGCAGGAAGGGGATAGAGCCGAAAATTTCGGCGATACGCATCAGCAGCATATCCACCTTGCCGCCGAAATACCCGGAGATACAGCCGATGACAACCCCCAGGATGGTGGAGATGATAACGGCAACCGCGCCGATGGTCATGGTCATCCGGCCGCCGTTCATAATGCGGTTGAAGAGATCGCGGCCCATGTCGTCGGTGCCCATCAGGTAGCCCTTGAGGCCCCAGGCCCCTACATACTGGCCGTTCTTAAAGGCGTAGTTCTGGAAGCCGCTGGAAATCACCTGGTCCACCGCGCCCTCCTGCTGGAGTTCTTTGGGGACATTGCACTGGTCGCGGAAGTTCTGGCCCCAGGCGTAAGCCCGGCCCTTATCGGTGACCATGGCAAAATGGCGGGTGCCGCCGGAGACGGATACCGCCTCCTCGCCCTCCTCCAGGGTGGGCAGGGGGTCCTTCATGCCGGAGACGACAATCTCGCCGTCGTCCAGCACCAGGGCGATGGCGTTGCCGGTGGCGGCGATGTCCTCCACCTTGCGTTCGCCGATGTATTCGATAAGGTCAAAGGTAGTGACCTTTCCGTTTTCGTCTGTGGTACTGATGGTGTTGAACTTGGTGCTCTTGCCGTAGACGAAAGCGCCGTGTTCGTCAATGCCATAGATGCCGTCGTTGGTAAAGGCCAGCTTTTCCAGCTTTCCTTCCTTTTTGCCGTGCTTGATGACCGAGGAAAGGTTGGTGGCGGCCAGGCCGTCGTTGCCCCAGGCGTAGACGGTGCCGTCCTCCATGAGGATGGCGGTCACCTGGTTGCCGCAGATGAGCTGGCGCACCGCGGAGGCGTCGATGGTGCCCTCCAGCAGCTCATCCGGCTGCCTGCGGGCGGAAGCAACCATACTGCCGTCCAGGCCGTACTGGCCGTTGTCGTTTTCGCCCCAGGCGTAAACGCGGCCCTCCTCACTGATAGCCACGCAGTGGTCGGAGCCGGCGGCAACGTGGATAATCTTCGAGTTTTGAACCTCCTCCGGGATGTTCATAACGTCCTTAGCCGGGTTGCCGGAGGTGTTGAAGTAATGGCCCCACATATGCACCTTGCCGTCCTTGTCCACGCCTATGGTAAAGGTGCCGCGGGAAGAGATGTCCACAGTGTCCGCCTTCATGCTTTCGGGCAGCTTCATCAGGCTGTTGGTGGGGGGGACGTTGGTGTGCATGGCCTCGCTGCCCGTCTCGGTCAGGTTTGCTGGGGAAATGGCGGAACCAATGAAAGCGAACAGAAACAGCCCTGCCAGCACAATCACCGCGCCGGTGGCAAGGGGTTTGTGAAAAAAGCGCTTGACCGCCAGCTTGCCGGGGCTGTCGTACCGGTCGTCCTTGGTTCCCCAATCGGAACCCATAAAGAGACTGCCGATCCAGGCAAAGGGTCCAGTCCTTTTTTTATCTTTGCTCATCTTGTTGCCTCCTCTCTTATTTATTGACGCGCACCCTGGGATCCGCCAGACCGTAGGCCAGGTCCACAACCAGGTTGCCCACCAGGCCGACAATAACATAGAACATCTGTAACAGCAGCACCACCTCAAAGTCCTTGTTGTTCAGGCTTTGAATGTACATGCGGCCCATGCCGTTTAGGCCGAAGATGTTCTCAATAACCACAGAGCCGCTGAAAATTCCCGTGAACCAGCCAATCACCTGGGTGATGATGGGGATCAGGGCATTGCGGAAGGCATGGGAGTAGACGACTGTCTTTTCCTTCAGGCCCTTGGCGCGGGCGGTGCGGATACAGTCCATGGAGAGGGCTTCCGACATGGAGGCCCGGACATAGCGGGTCATACCGCCCAGGGAGGTAAAGGTCATGACAATGAGGGGCAGCATCATATAATAGAGCCGGTCCTTCAACTCCGCCAGGCCGGTGTAGTTGGAGCCGGGGGTCTTCATGCCCGACACCGGGAACCAGCCCAGATTGATGGCGAATATCCAGATAAAGATAATGGCTGTGATAAATACCGGGAGGCTGTAGCCGACAATGGTGCCCACCTGCACGGCGGTGTCCCGCTTACTGCCTCGGTGTACTGCGCAGAAGATGCCCAGGGGGATGGTGACGCCCAGGCCCATAATTGTCGCAAAGATATTGATGAAAATGGTATTTTGCATGGGGACGATCAGCACGTCCTTGGCGGAGCGGCTATAAGTATAGCTCCAGCCCAGGTTGCCCTGGAGGATGCCTTTATATTTGCCGTTGATTGGCCCCACTCCTAGCCATCCCAAATACCGCACAAAAACATTTTGGTCAGTGCCCAGATCTGCCCGCAGTTCTGCCAGCCGCTGCTCATACAGAATACCCGCATTAGGGTTATTCTTCAGGCTTTCCTTGTACGGCTCCGCCTCCATGACAGCCCGGTCAAACGGGATAAGAGCATAGAGCAGGAACATCAAAAAGGAAAGGATGACAAGGACTACCAGCATATAGCCGACTCTTTTTAATACATATTTACTCAATTTGTATCCCCCTTCCATATTTTAAGGAAGCTCTGACTACACCGTCCGGCCCTGCCGGAGGCAGCAATCGGGTCAAAGAGGATTCCCCCCGGTTTTTGGACCGGGTTTCCACAATGGAATCGACCGCATGGTCTGGTCAGAAATTCCTTTGTCATACTAAAAACGCGCAATGAGACAGCCTTCCCTGCCGGTTTGGCTGTCCCATCGCATCATCTCATCATCTCATTTGGTTTACACAGAAAACTTAGTTGGCTGCGTGACCCTTTACATTGGCATAGAGGATGGCACGTGCGGGACCGAAGAAGGGAGAGGTCACAAAGTTTTCCAGTTTAGCGTTGTACACATCGTAGTAGTAGTTGGAGTACAGGGGAATCTCGGGCATCAGCTGATTCCAACGCTCAATGTAGCCCATCCACCACTGGTTGTATTCATCTACATCTTTGGAGTTATACACCATGGCCATGGACAGGTAATCCATGCCCAGCTTGCCGCCGGAGGCTTCCATAGCTTCCTCATAGGTCAGCTTCTTGGGGTCATTAAGGTCATAGGGGAACGCTTTGTCGTACTCGTCAAAGAGCTTGACGGAAGAATTCTTGAAATGATCCGCCTCAAGAGACCAGTTATAGGCGTAATCGTAAACAGCGCTGGTCCAGCCTAAAGCCATATTGACCATACCGTATGTGGGGGTACCTTCATAGCCCATGGAGGAGTCGCGGTAGATGTTGCCGCGCAGGGTGGTGAGATCGCCCTGAGTAGGACGAATAATCATACCAGCAGCGGCCACGTCGGAGCTGTTGGCCAGGTTGGTGGTAAGCATATCGGTGACAGTGTTGTCTGCGGTGCCGAACCAATTGATGACCAGGGGCATATAGTATTCGCCGTTGACCTCTACGGTCTTGTATTCGACGCCGTCGGTGTTGGCAACGGACTTATAGCTCTTATTAACGTCCTTGGAATTGGGGTTGCCTTCCGCTTCCTCAGCGGTCAGCTTCTTGTAGCGGACAGCATCCACGCCGGTAGCGCCTGCCGCCCAAGGCTCGCCCTTGGAGTTGTAAACCCAGCCGCCGTCCTCAAGAATCTTGACAGCGGTGTCGGGGGAGTAGGAGTAGTCGATGAGCTCGATTTCGTCCTGAACGGCCTTCCACATATCAAAGTCGGGGGAATAAGGGCCGTCCACAACCACGCCGTAGCCGCCGGTAAACTGCTGGCAGAACTCGTTGCGGTTGAGCAGGTAGGCCACAGCCTGACGGACTTCCTGGAACATGGTGGGACCAAAGTCGCATTCAAACTGAATTTTACCAAAGCCAGCGCGCTGATAGTGGACCTCGCTGAACTTCTCGTCATCCACAATGGCCAAGGCTTCCTTGGTCTCGTCGCCGCCGGTGATGCCAGACAGCACATCAATGCCGCCGCTTTGCAGGGTAGCCAGCTGTGTCTCGGAAATAATCTTTACATAGACAATGGTCTCAATGGAAGGCTTCTGGCCCTCAAAGTTGCCCTGGAACTCCGGATTGAGCTTCAGAGTCGCTTCCTTGGTGCCCTCATCATACTTCTCCACCACATAAGCACCGCAATAGGGATATTTTGTGATGTCGTAACGGTTGGCACTCAGCTCAGTGGCCTTGACATACTCGTCGGAGCCGTTCTTCTCATAGTAGTTATCGGTCAGATAGCATCCGTTGCCGTCGTCCATGATGTCAACGCCTTCGCCCAGAACCAGTCCCATGGCTCTACAGGGGAGATTGCCGTAGGTGTAGGCAAAATAGTAATTGCTATACTCAGAATTTATTGTGATGGAGCAGGTATAGTCGTCAATCATGCGGTAACCGGAGAATTCCTTGGTGCCTTCGGCGGAACCCGGACCGGTGTAAACTTTGTAGTTCTCATACCCTACAACATGCTGATCGCCCGCGCCGTTGTAGCCAGCGGCCTGGGTGACGGGCGTGGAAAAGGACAAGGCGGATGCCAGATAGTTTTTGATGGTGATGGGACTACCGTCGCTGAACTTCAGGCCCTCGTTAATCTTGATGGTATAGGTCTTGGTGCCGTCCTCGTTCAAGGCTTCGCTGTGCTCCTTGACAACGGTGTCATTCCAAACATAAGCGCCGCCCTGGTTGGCTGCCATAGTATTGTAGTCGTAGCTGGTCAGGCGGTTAATGTCCTGATCAGCTGCACCGGCAGTGCTGGAGCCCCAGCCGGGAACACGGAAATCGCCGGAAAGCTCGGTGCTGTTGCCCAGGATGGCCTTGTTCTCATAAGAGACGGTCTCCGCGGGGGTGGAAGAAGCCTCGGAAGAAGACTGGCTACCGCTGGAAGCAGGTGTGCTGCTGCCGGTGCTGCCGCTTTCCGAAGGCTGGCTGCTTTCGCTGCCCTGATTACATCCCGCCAGGCCGGTCATGGCCAGGGATGCAACAAGGATGAAGGACAAAATCCTTTTTTTCATGCAAATAAAACCTCCTACTGTAAATCTCTGTTTAACGCTGCCGGATAGATTCTGATTAGAAATCAACCTTTTTGGTTCCGGCAAAAATGTAACAGACAACCTTTTGTGATAAGCGGTACAGAAACTGAATTTTTAAATTTTGCAACTTTCAGCAAAAATCCTGCACTGCTTACCCATATACTCAATTATACCCCCCCCCGGCTTTTTGTCAATAGTAAACTGACCGATTTTTGCGGTTTTGGGAAAAAGAAATATCACAATTCCGCCAAATACGAGTCACAAATTTTTCCGATTTTAACTATTTTTTGAGTATTATTCACAATTTGGCATCTGAAAGATGGCGATTTTGGCCTATGGACCGGGCCGGTTCCCATGGTCCCGGTCCCCCTCCCCTGCCTGCCGCCACCCATGCAGGAAATTGACTTTAAATGTTCTTTATGCTATGATATTAGTAATACAAGAGCAAACACATCAGACAGGAGGCTATTGATTACCATGTTCAGAGAAATGCGCCGCAAAAAACAGCAGCTTTCCGAAAGGGATTCTAAAGACGTCCTGCTCCGCCGCACCTTCGGGGTGCTGGCCGTGACGGGGGATGAAGGTTATCCCTATGCCGTGCCCCTGAGCTATGTTTTCGACGAAAAGGCCAACAAAATTTACTTCCACTGCGCCAAATCCGGCCACAAGCTGGATGCCCTCCGCCAGGAGGAGAAGGTATCCTTCTGTGTGGTGGACCAGGACGAGATTGTCCCGGAGCGGTTCACTACCCATTACCGCAGTGTGATTGTCTTTGGAAAAATACGGGTCATCGAGGAAGGGGAGGAGTGGCTGGAGGCCATTAAAAAGCTGATGGCCCGCTATTCCCCCCTGGAAAGTGAGGAAAGCGTTCAACAGGAGATTGAAACCGCCTCCCAGTTCGTGATTCTGGAGCTGTCCATAGAGCACATGACCGGCAAGGAGGCCATCGAGCTGGTGAGGATGCGGGAAAAAGGCATGGAATAGCCATTTCAACCATCCCTTGAATCCCCACACGGGCCGATTCAACCAACACTTGCTTTCCTGCGGGGGCGGGTTCCTGTATGATGGAATTGCGGGATGCGGCAGAAAGCCGCACGGAGCAGAAAGGAAAACGCATATGTTAAACATGGAACGAGTGGGGCGGAAAATCTCCGAGCTGCGCAGGGAGCGGAACATGACCCAGATGGAGCTGGCGGATCAGATGGGAATCAGCTTTCAGGCGGTATCCAACTGGGAGCGGGGGAATTCCATGCCGGATATCTCCAAGCTGCCGGAGCTGGCCGGGCTGTTCGGGGTATCCATTGACGAGCTGCTGGGGGAAAAATCCGAGCTGGTGGAATCCCTGACCAAGGACGGGGGAAAAATTTACCTGGAGGCCAACCCCATCACCCCGGAGGAGCTGAGCGAGGTTGCCCCCATCCTCAAGCCGGACCAGGTGGACGAGGTTTTTGAAAAGCTGGAGGTTTCCGACCTCAAGGAGATTGAGGACCTGCTGCCCTTTATCGGGGGCAGCGTAGTGGACAACATCCTCCTCAAGGCCGCCGAAAGCGGGGATGGCCGGGACCTGGACATCGTGGCCCCCTTTGCGGGAAAGGATGCCCTGGGCAAGGCCGCAGTGAAGCTGTACCAGAGGTTCGGCATGAGGGGGATAGAGGAGCTCATCCCCTTCCTCTCCGGGGAGCAGCGGGAGGACATCGCGGAGCTGGAATATGCCCGGAACGGCCTGCGCCATATGGACGAGCTGTACCCCTTTCTCTCCCAGGAGACGCTCCAGCGCCTGGCGGGGGAGGAGTTCGAGAAAAACGGCCTGCACGGTCTGGAAGATATGTGCCCCTTTTTGAACAAGGAAGTCCTTGCCGGTTTTGCCCGCCGCGCCGTAAAAAAGGACGGCATCAAGGCCATTCGGGACATCGCCCCCTTCCTGGACCGTGACACAATGACGAAATTCATTGTGGAGAAGTATCTCTGACGCCCCTTTCCGGCAACCGGCAGGCAGCGGACCCCAAAAGCCTAGGCGCTTTTGGGGTCCGCGTCAATTTTACGCTGACTGGCCAGAACACTCATTTCTTCCTTGACAAATTCCCCGCGGGGTAGTAAAATGAAAAAGCCAACAAATCCATGCGTCTGTAACTCAGCTGGATAGAGTGCGTCCCTCCTAAGGACGAAGCCGGGGGTTCAAATCCCTTCAGGCGCACCAGTTCCCGGAAAGTGGAAGCCGTCCGCACTGCGGGCGGCTTCTCTTCGGTTATTGCTTTATGGGGAATTCCGGCGAAAACCGGGGCTCTGGGCATAACCGGCTGCACAGAGGCAGCGGATTTTTGGCAGTCAGTCGCAACTTCCTGACTTTAAACTATACTACGAAAGGACAAATGAATCATGAAACAAAGCAAGGTCTACCAAATGGCCCTGGCCGCTATGATTGCCGCCATGTACGCGGCAGTGAGCCTGGCCCTGGCCCCCATCTCCTTTGGAACAGTGCAGCTGCGCATCGCGGAGGCCCTTACCCTTTTGCCGGTCTTCGACCCGGTAATGATCGTCGGGGTGTCCCTGGGGTGCCTTATCACCAACACTGTGGGCTTTTTTACCGGCGCGGATATCCTGGGATGGCTGGACATCCCCTTCGGCACATTGGCAACCGCCATTGCGGCGGTTCTGTCCTATTGGCTCAGGAATGTACGGGTGAAGGGAATTCCAGTGCTCTCCGCCCTGCCCCCGGTGCTGCTCAACGCGGCGATTGTCGGCGGCGAGCTGACCTTTTTGATTGCGGGCAGCTTTCAGTGGAAGATTTTCGCCGTTCAGGCCCTCAGCGTGGGGGCTGGAGAGCTGATTGCCTGCGCCGCCCTGGGACTGCCGCTGGTCTGGATGCTGGAAAAAACCGGCGTGACCAAAAGGCTGTTTCCCTGCCGCGGGACCCATGAGGCCTCCCTTTAACACCCGCCGCAGATGGCTTTACGCAGCCTTGTGCGACTGAGGGCAGCAAGCCATTAAAGCGGAAAAGCAATGCGGATGAGAAGCCGTTCCGCTGCGGCTCATCGTAAAAAAGCATCAGAGGAAAAGGACACGGATATGGCGCCGCGGCAAACGCGCAATTTGTGCTCTTTTCCTCTTTTTTGGCCTTAGCCGCCAGTATTCACAAATTAGTAGTAATTATGCTTTAATTTCGATACTTTGTCGCGCTATAATGAAAAAAAGACTGTAATTTTGGGCACAGTCGGTTTGGGGACAGGAATGTCATTGGGAAAATGAGGTGTTTTCATGGGAAGAAGGCTCAAAGGGCTCCGGATTTTTGACATGAAAAAAGCGGCGGCGATAGGGCTGTGCTGCGCTTTGGTCATGGCGGGGTGCCGCCTCCCCGTTCAGGAGGAGTCCGCCTCCCAGCCAGTTTCCTCCGCCTCTCAGCCGTCCTCCTCCCAGAGCGTCCCGCCGCCCTCCTCCAGCTCTTCAAAATCCTCATCCTCTTCTGCGCCCTCATCCTCCTCCATGTCCCCGTCGTCCTCGGAGGAACCCCAGCGTCCGGAATCCGATGTTTCCCAGCCGGCGTCTTCCAGCTCCGCTTCCTCCGATCCAGGCGGCGGAACCGATGTGCCCGTCCAGCCGGAATCCCAGGAGCCGTCCCTGTGGCAGCTGGCAGATGTCACCATTGAGAAGTGGGTCTACGGCGCGGAAACCTCCCGCATCTATTTCCGCCTGACCAATAACAGCGGCGAGGCCATGTACATCATGCGGGACTATGAGCTGGAAAAGCTGGAGGGCGGGAAGTGGGTTCCCCTGGGAACCCACCGGCTGGACAGCCAGACCATCCGGTACGCCGTTGAACCGGGTCAAAAGCGCCTGGTGGGGGTTCCGCTGGACTGGCTGAAGGAGCCCAGCGAGCGGTACGGAGACGACCGCATCCCAGAGGGCTATTACCGCCTGCGCGTCTACATCAACCAGCATTTCTGGAGAACCGTTCCCTTTGAGATACAGGCGGACCCCCTTGAGGAGGACACCACCTTTTACGAAATACACACCATAAAAAGCGCCTATCTCACCGCCAGCCCCAACGTGGATTACGAGGTTGTCAATAAAACGGACCAGGAGCTCTCCTTTTCCTACCGCTGCTTTCTGGAGCGGTGGGACGGGGAGGTGTGGAGGCGGTGTGAGAGCAGCGGCGGTCCGGACTTTACCATCATTGTAGCGCCCCGCAGCGTTATGCGGGAATCCTTTCCCCTGGAGATCTTCCACCCCCTGGAACCGGGGCATTACCGCCTGGTAAAGACCCTGGCCAGAAACAATTACTACGCCCCCTTCACTTTGGTGGAGAACCTGGAGGAGCTAGAGAATCCCGATTCCCCCAAAGAGGACGAAAAGGCGAAGTCCAAGGACGGGACCGGGTCATCCTCCGAGGGAGAAGAGACGCAGGAGAACATCCCCCAGGGAGAGCCTCAGGCAGGCGAGGGGGAGTCTGAATCTGAAAGCGTAAGCAAAGCACCAGAAGGGGAGAATACAGAGAGCGAGACTTCCCAGCCGCAGGAGACACCCGATTCAAATGCATCTTAATGAAATGACAGGGGCGGTATTTTTGCCGTCCCTTTACTTTTTGAATGCGCTTGATACCTGCCCGCTCCCTTGCCCCCAAATCAATGCCTTTTTGGGGCAAGCAAGAAATCAATCAAAAAAATACAAATTTTTTGAAAAACTCCAAACAAACGTTTGCTATTTCTCGGAAAACTTGGTATGATAGAAGAGAGAAACGCAGGCAGAGGCCGCCCAGTCCGGGAACCGGCCGGCCTCTGCATCATCATCTGTGACAATAAAGGAGTTACCATTATGGGCAAACAGGAAATTATGGAGCAAAAGATACTCAGCTACATCAACGAGCGAATCTCGGAAGGGGTGCCGCCCTCCATCCGCGAGATATGCGCCGCACTTTCCATTAAGTCCACCTCAACGGTACACCGCTACCTGAAGTCCCTGGAGGACAAGGGGCTGCTGACGCGGGGACAGAACCTGAACCGGTCCATTCGCCTGGCCTCCTCCGGCTCGGAGCGCGACAGGACCCTGAACGTCCCCCTGATAGGCACCGTCACCGCTGGTCAGCCTATCCTGGCTGTGGAGGAGATTGAGGGCTATGTTCCCTTCCGGACAGACCGTTACCGCTCCGACGAGCTTTTCGCCCTCCATGTCCGGGGGGAGAGTATGATCAACGCCGGTATTCTGGACGACGATATCATCATCGCCCGGAAAACTCCCGTGGCCCGCAACGGGGAGATTGTCGTGGCCCTCATAGAGGATGAGGCCACCGTAAAAACCTTCTATAAGGAGAAGGGGCACTACCGCCTCCAGCCGGAAAACGACACCATGGACCCCATCATTGTGGACAGTGTCGCGATTTTGGGGAAGGTCGTTTCACTTCTGCGGTTCTTTGAGTAATATAGGGCGTTGACTCTCTTTTCCACAGCCCCCAAACACTTTTTCAGAATGGGAGGGAACAGGCTTGTTCTGCCGTATCAAAAGCATGGGCGTTTCAGGGATTGAGGCATTCGCCGTATATGTGGAGGTGGACACCTCCAGGGGAATGCCCTCCTTTGAGCTGGTGGGCCTTCCGGATGCCGCCGTCCGGGAATCCCGCGACCGGGTCCGCTCCGCTGTCAACAACAGCGGCTTTACCTTCCCTGTCTCCCGGATTTTAATCAACCTTGCCCCGGCGGACGTCCGAAAAACCGGCCCCTATTACGATCTCCCCATTCTGATGGGCATTCTGTATGCCACCGGGCAGGTTCAGTTCCCGGTGGAGGAGTTTTGCTTTATCGGGGAGCTGTCCCTTTCCGGTGTCTGCGAAAGCATCAGCGGCGTCCTTTCTATGGCGATAGAGGCCAAAAAACAGGGCTGCCGCTACATATGCGTCCCGGCGGAAAACGCCGCCGAGGCCGCCGCCGTAGAGGGCATTCAGGTGGTTCCGGTGCACTCCGTTTCCCAGCTGGTCAGGGAGCTGTGCGGCGAGCTTCCCCTGGGCTGTCAGCCGTCAAAGCCCTTTACCCCCTCCATGTCGGAGTACCAGGTGGATTTTGCCGACGTCAAGGGGCAGCGGTTTGCCAAACGGGCCATGGAGATTGCGGCGGCGGGGAGCCATCACATCCTGCTGATAGGGCCGCCGGGCTCCGGCAAGAGTATGCTGGCCAAGCGCCTGCCCACCATTCTGCCGGAAATGACCTTTGACGAGGCCATTGAAACCACTAAAATTCACTCTGTGGCCGGAATCCTCCCCCAGGGGGTGTCCCTGATTCAGGAGCGTCCCTTCCGCGCCCCCCATCATTCGGTGTCGGCGGCAGGACTTTCCGGAGGGGGGAGCATTCCCAGGCCGGGGGAAATCTCCCTGGCCCACAACGGCGTTTTGTTTCTGGATGAGTTCCCGGAATTCAACCGCGCTGCCCTGGAGACCCTCCGCCAGCCCATGGAGGATGGGACCATCACCATCTCCCGTGCCCAGGGGCGGCTGACTTATCCCTGCTCGGTTATGCTGGCCGCCGCCATGAACCCCTGCCCCTGCGGCTATTTCGGCCATCCCACCAGGAAATGCACCTGCGGTGGGGCCACGGTTTCCAAGTATCTGGCCCGAATCAGCGGGCCGATGCTGGACCGGATGGACCTCCATGTGGAGGTGATGCCGGTGGAATTTGAACAGCTTTCCTCCTCGGACAGGGCGGAGTCCTCCGCCGCCATACGGGAAAGGGTCAACCGGGCCAGAAGGATACAGCTGGACCGAATGGAGCTGACCCATTCCACCTGCAACGCCAAGCTGTCCTCCGCCGCCATGGAAAAGGTGTGCGTGCTGACAGCCGCGGCAAAAAAGATATTGCAAAACGCCTTTGAGCGGATGGGGATGTCCGCTAGGGCCTATGACCGGATTTTGAAGGTTGCGCGGACCATCGCGGACCTGGACGGCTGTGAGACCATCGACACCAGCCACATCGCCCAGGCCATACAGTACCGGAGCCTGGACAGAAAATACTGGGAGAGATAAAGGCGCAGCGCCCTGCCCGCACCCCTGCGTACATATAATGTGGACGAAATAAAAGGACGGTGTCACTATGAAAACCCTGGTGGAGCTGTTTGACCTGGACAACACCATCGACAACATTCTGGCCGGCCATATCTTTAAACCGGAGCGGGTGATCTATCTCACCGATGAACGGCAGGAGTGTATTTCCCGCATATGGGAGATAGAGCGGGCCATGACCCGCAAATACCCTAATATGAAATTTGTTATCCAGCCCCTGAACACCAGCCGCAACGTGGCGGAGGTCTGCGGGCGGCTGCTTGCCACCTATCCCGACCCGGTCTTTGACCTGACCGGGGGGAGCGACGCCATCAGCTTCGCCATTATGGAGCTGTGCCACAGGAGGCTCCGCCCCTGCTTCTGCATTGACTGGCGGGAGGGAATCATCCTCTGCTCGGAGGCCGCGGAGGATTACAAAAAGGAGTTCCATATGCCATCCCTGCTGCTGGAGGACTTTTTGGAGGCCAACGGCGCCATGATCCTGCGGAAGATGCACTCCACCCCGCCGGAGGCAAGGCACGACGCAATTCTGGAGTTTTTCCACGAAACCCTGGAGCGTCCCAAGGAATGGCTGCTGTTTTGCCGGTTCCTTCAGCAGGCGGCGGCAAACGCCAGCCGGCAGCGCCATCCCACTGTGATACGCTGCAAGCACTCCATCTCCGACCCCAACGGAAGGGTAACACAATTCCGGATGGATTTTGCCCAGACTGCCTACCGCCTGGGTTTTCTCAAAAACCTGGAGGTCAATCCCTACCAGATATATATGAGGTTTGCGGATGATACCGCTCTGCGGTATCTGACCTCTCAGGGCACCTGGCTGGAGCTGTACTGCTATATTATGGCCAAGCGGACAGGGTGGTTCCACGAATGCCAGATGAGCGTGGTAATCGACTGGGACGGCATTCCCCAGCGAAAGGACAATGTGGTCAACGAGATTGACGTGATGCTGGTGCGGGGGATTACGCCTATTTTCATCTCCTGCAAAACCTCGGTCCCCACCACCGAGAGTCTTAACGAGATAGAGCTGTATGCCAAAAAGCTGGGCGGAGCCGGGGCCAAGTCCATGCTGGTGACCACCGCCAACCTGGACAGTGCCCCCACCGTCCGGGTGCGGGCAAAGGAGCTGGACCTGCTGCTGGTGGAGCGAAACGATCTGCTGAAAAAGGACGGCATCCTCCCGTTCCTGAGAAGGGCGGGCAATGTGCCGTAAGCAGCACTGCAAAAAGGAGAAATCGCCTTATGGGACATTTTGGCTTTTCATACGCCGGGCTGCTGTTTCTGATACTCCTGATGGTCCCTAATCTGCTGTGGACCAAAAATCAGCCGGAGGGCTACACCGGCGAGGGGGAGAATAGAGTCCTCGTCCTGCTGGAGCGGATGGGGGAGGCGTGCGCCTGCTGTTCCCTGCTGGTCTTTTCCGACCTGAACCCCCGCCGGGAAGCGGGGCTCTGGAACCTGTGGCTGGCCGCCGCCGCGGTCCTGATGGGACTGTATGAATACTGGTGGGCGCGGTATTTCCGCAGCGAAAGGAAGCTGTCGGACTTTTACAGCTCCCTCTGGGGAATTCCGGTGGCGGGGGCCACTCTGCCGGTTGCCGCCCTGGCACTGATGGGAATCTACGGAAGGGTGATATGGGTGCTTCTGTCGGCGGCGGTTCTGGGGGTAGGACACATCGGAATCCATCTCCGGCACAGAAGGGAAATCGCGCAGAAGCCGTAAACAAGCGCTCAATGCCTCATTTTCCGAAAGGAGAAGCCATTTTTATGGAATATATCCCCGCAAAAACCATTGTCACCCGCACCAAGTCCACCCAGTGGTTTGGCGCAAGCTACAATATGAATATCTACCGGGGGTGCTGTCACGGCTGCATCTACTGCGACAGCCGCAGTGAATGCTACGGGATACAGGAATTTGACCGGGTGTGCGCCAAGGAAAACGCTCTGAACATCATCCGAAACGATCTGAGGCGAAAGGTAAAGCCGGGGATTGTCTCCACCGGCGCCATGAGCGACCCATACAATCCCTTTGAACGGGAGCTGGAGCTGACCCGCCATGCCCTGGAGCTGCTTTCGGCCTATGGCTTTGGCGCGGCAATCGCCACCAAAAGCGAGCTGATTCTGCGGGATATTGACGTTTTACAGGAAATCGCTCAACAGAAGCCCGCAGTCTGTAAAATCACCATCACCACCTGCGACGACGCCCTCTCCCAGAGGATAGAACCAGGCGCCCCGGTTTCCTCCCGGCGGTTCCAGGTGGTGGAGGAGCTTGCCCATGCGGGGCTGTTCGCGGGCATCCTATTGATGCCCGTCCTCCCCTTCCTGGAGGATACCCAGGAAAACATCCTGGGTATTGTGGAGAGGGCGGCAGAGGCGGGGGCAAAATTCATCTATCCCGCCTTCGGCATGACCCTGCGGCAAAACCAGCGGGAATACTACCTGCAAAAGCTGGAGGAGCTGTTCCCCGGCCAAGGCCTGGCGGCGCGGTATCAAAGGCGGTATGGAACATCCTATGAATGTGCCAGCCCCCAGGCGGGGAAGCTGTGGAAGGTTTTCTCACAGGCGTGCGATAAGGCGGGGATTCTCTATCAGATGTTCGATATTGTCAAGGCGATTCATTTGGGATATGAGGAGGAGCAGCTGGCATTTTTTTAAAAAGATGATCTGCCCAAATTGCAGTCCGCGGCCTGCAATTTGGGCTTTTTCAAATTTTTCCGAACCTTTTCCTTTCCGGCGACAATATATAGCAGAAAGCGAGGTGAGGACGTTGGACGCACAGCAGCTGGAACAGCTGGTAGACCAATACGGTCCCCAGGTATACCGCTTCTGCCTTCGGCTGACCTTGTATACGCCGGACGCGGAGGACCTTTACCAGCAGGTCTTTCTGACCGTTTTGGAACGGGATATGAAGATACATAAGGACGGCAACCCCCGCTCCTTCCTCTTCTCGGTGGCCTGCGGAATATGGCGCAACGAACAGCGCAAACGGGTGCGCCGCAGTACGGAAGCCTCCGACACGCTGGACCTGGAAGCCGCCCGCGACAACACGGAGGAGGAGGTCCTGGCCCGGATGGAGGCGGAAGAGGTCAAACGGATTGTCAGCCGTCTGCCGTCCAAGTACCGGGTCCCGCTGATTCTGCAATACACCTTCCAGATGTCGCTGAAGGAAATCAGCGCGGTGGAACATATTCCTGTGGGGACGGTGAAAAGCCGCCTGTATCAGGCAAAGGCGATTGTGAAAAAGGAAATGGAGGAAACGGGATATGGAAAGACCTACTGATCCCAGGCTGGAGGCCCAGCTTCAAAAGGCCCTTGGCACAGAGCCCGGCAGCCCTGAACTCCCTGACCCCCTCCTGAACGCCCGCCTCAAGGCCCGGCTGTATCAGGTTCAGGAGGCAAAGGAGGCTGAAAAACAGTCTGTCCGGAAAATCCCCTTGTGGTACCTGCCCGCGCTACTTAGCATTGTGGGAAACCTGGCGTTCTGCCTGGCCGCCGGTTTGCTGACCTCCGGTATTCTACAGCATATCATACTGGCTATGGCGCTTTATACCTCTATTGGGAGCATTGTGCTGACCATTGCCGGAATTCATCGTGCGTCCTGGAGGGAAACGCTGATCCTTGTCCTGCGGCGGCGGGACAAAAACAAAAAGGGGGTCTCTTTATCATGACAACCACTATCCTTTGCATTTCTGTTGCCGTTATCGGCATCCTTCTGATGGTTCTGTGTATTGTGTTTATGTGCGTCTGGATTCACCGGGACGCCCAAAGCCGGGGACAGAGCGGATTGGTGTGGATATTGATCGCCGTTTTGTCCTCCCCCATCCTCGGCCTGCTGGCCTATCTGCTGGCCGGGCGGAAGGAAACCCGCGTCCCCTGCCAAAGCTGCGGCTGGATGATATCCGGAAGCGCCCGCTTCTGCGAAAACTGCGGGACGGAACAGACACCTATGCCAGCAAAACCGGAGGAGAAAAAACGCGGCACAGCCAAATTTATAATTGCCTCCATCGTCTGCTTTGTATCGGGAATTCTGTGTACACTGGGAATGGTATTCTGCATAGTGTGGCTGGATGCAAACGATATACTTGATGAAACAGGCGCTTTCGGCAGCAGCTATCACTCCCCCATGGTCAGCGTGATGAGTACCAACACCATGTTTAACGGGGAATGGAAGGTCAACTGCTACTATTGCAGCGACGGCTATCTGAAACGGAATTTCACCCTGGACGATCCCCGGCAGGTCCTTTACACCAACACCACCTGTGAGGAGGGGGAAATCATCCTCCATGTCCAGCAGGGAGATGTGAAGACGCAGATAAATATCACGGAGGTGCAGGGAGAGTTTAGCCTCCCTCTGGACAAATTCCAGCCCGGCAGAATACGGGTGATGATAGAGGTCCGGGACATCAAGGAGCTGAAATCGACCATTAGGCTGGAGTAAAGGGGGAACGGAATTTGGAGCTTTGGCTGTGGCTTTTGATAGGATTCTGGGTGGTATTTGGAATCGGGATGTATCTGCTGTACCGCAATGGCTTTGCTGTGACGGAGGTTATCGCCGCCGTTGTGCTGCTGTTCTGGCCGGGGAAAGGTCGTGACCGGGTCAGAACCGTTTCCTGCACCGGCTGGCTCCGGCATCGGGGCAGGTTCCGGGAAAGCGGCAGGTACCGCTTCTCCCTTGACAACCGGCTGACAAAGGGGGAGGCGGAGGTGCTGCTGCTGGACCGGGACAAGCGGGAGCTGCTGCGGCTCAACCGCGGCCTGTCCGCCGGAGAGGCGGAGCTGAACGGCAAAGATAAGTACTATCTGCGCTGGGAGTTCCGGAGCGCCACGGGGAGCTGTGAGCTGCGCTGGTAGACTGGAAGCCCGGTAAACACAAACGCTAATTGCCTCCCTCTGAAATACTTATATAATAATATATCAAGGAAGGCCGCCGAAATCTTGGCGACCTTCCTCTGCATTGTGTCATCAATGCCCAAATGCATTTTATTGATCACGCTTAGCCACCAGTTCAAAGGCTGACTGTAAAATCAACTCATACCGTGCAGAGATATACCCTTTATAAAACTTCTTCTGTAAGTCTGTGATATACGGAACTCCCTCAATGAACGCTTTAATCCGCTCCATATCCACGCGTGGACAGATTCTTCTGAGCGCATTCTGACAGTCTGCATCAGGCTGCGCCGTCAGGAAATCATAGTAGTTGATTTTCCTACCCTTTAACTTAATGGCAGAGGTCGGAAACTGATACACTCTTGCGTTCAGCATATCCTCATTTTCCAGTACGGCAGTTATGACCTTTTTGTCTGCCTGGGGCAGCAGGCAGCTTCCACAGTCAAACACAGGAGCAATACTGCTCTCACCGGTACTCGAATCGTGCAAAAACCCCCAGTTCCCATTATGGCGGTCAAAGTTTCCCAAGAGAGCATCAATTACAAACACATCCCAGAAATGCTTCAGCAGCACATCCGAAGCAATGAACTGCTGCTTTTCAATGGTGTCCAGAATATCCGCAAGCTCCGTGCCGCTCCCATTGGAATCCGAATCCAAGATCGTATTCTTAATGGAGCAGAAGTCAAATAGCTGCTTGCCGTCTGCCGTGAAATCCTTACAGGCGCATACGATCTTGGTTTTCCCGTCAATCTTAAAGATGCCGAGTATTGTCTCCTGAGCCTTCACCCCCAGCATATTGAAGATACTGCTGGCGATATGCTCGCTGATGCAGCTGTTGGTATAAGACAACCCTGTGGGCTTCGCATCACCGGAGGGTGGGAACTTCAGCATATACTGTCCACCCTCATATTCAATGGCGATCTTCTTCCCGTTGGCACCGTTATACGCCTTATAAGGCAGTCTTCTGCAGTTCGTAAAGTCTATCATCGCTGTGTCCTCCACAGATATTTCTGCCGCAGGTAGTCTGCGTGTTCCGGCGTGATGGCATCATCGCTGACCTCCGCTATGTTGATGCTGCCGTAGAGTTCACCCCATAGGCAATCCATCAGATCGGAGCCATGTGCCAGGCCTTCTTTGTAGGCGTCCAGATCGTGCTGGAGGTATTCCGGCAGTCCATATTCATAAGAGCGTTCCCGCTGTGCGGCGCGCAGTCCGCTTTCCACCAACAGCTCCACCGAACCCCCCAATGCTTTTGCCAGCTTATACACAGTTTCTGCGCTGCACTTTTCCAGCCTCGTCTTGCCGCTGCAAATATCGTTCAGTGTTGCATGGGGAACGCCGGCGTCCACCGCCAGCCGGTATTTGGTTATTCCTCTGCGCTGAAGCAATTCGTCTATAATCATGTGGTTGTCACCTCATACCTATTATATCGGTAAACCGAAATAATAGCAACTGTTTTAAACAATTTCTGATACGCCTTGATAACTGTTGGAGGAAACGGGATATGGAAAGACTTACTGATAAAAAATTTCTCCGTCAATGCCGTGACAGGGCATTGACGGAGAATTTTTTATTTTTTGAGGATTTGCTCCTTTAGCGCCAGCAGCCGGAAATAGATTTCCCTGGGATTCTCGTCCTCGTAGAGGAAGGCCCCATTTCCGGAGAAGGAGGGCTCAATGAAATCCCACCAGGTCAGCGCCTTGATCTCCGGGCGGGCCGCCGCCAGGGTGTAGAACTGTTCCATCCAGTCGGCCTGGGTCCGCTCGTTCCAGCCCCCATGCCAGGTTCCCTCGGAATGAGAGAGCTGGGGCCAGTTCCTCCCGGTGTTGGAGGAAATCCCCCTGGTTCCCCCGTTTACCCCCATCTCGGTGATGTGGATGGGCTTGCCCAGGGCGGCGAACGTGTCCAGCATCCGACTGACCATCACCATATCCCTGGCCGGAAAGTAGAGCTGTATCCCCACAACGTCAAAGTCCACCCCCGCCTCCAGCAGGTCCCGGAAATACCGCAGCGGGGACCGCAGATGCTCCGGCAGAGAGCCGTAACAGGTATACCGTCCCGCCACATATTCCCCAAAGGGCAGGCATATGTTGACAATGGATTGGGCCTCCGGGTTGGCCTCCCGCAGGGCTTCGCAGCAGGTGCGGGTCAGCTGGATGAGCTGGGGCTGGCTCAGTCCGAAGCAGTTGGCCCAGTCGTGGGCCTCATTCATGGCGTCCCAGACCTGAATTCTGCCTTTATACCGCTCCACATGATGCCCCGCAATCTCTCTGGCGCAGGCCTGGAGCTGCTCAAAGGACTTTTTATCCTTCAGCCACTGGGGGTTGACTTCTGCGTGGCCGAACCACAGGGGATGGCCCTTGGCCTTGATGCGGTTCTGCTCCAGAAAGCCCAGGGCCTGGTCGATATATTCGTACTGATATTGTCCCTCCTGGGGAACGGTGCGGTTGGGATAAAAGGGAAGGGTGGCGAAATCAAAGGCCTCCTTGAACAGCTTGGCGTACCGCGCCCCCGGCGAGGTAAACCGGCTGAAATTGCACCCCAGCAGAAGGTCGTCCCTGGGGTTGGCAAAGGCCTTTTTCTGTGAGGCGGCAAATAGCGCCCCCTCCGCCCCGTAAATGGCGTGGGACAGGGCGTACAAGCGGTTTTCCGGTGTGCTGTTTCCCCGGTTGGCCAGATGCAGAAATT
Organism: Oscillospiraceae bacterium; assembly: GCA_022800935.1. Classification (GTDB taxonomy): domain Bacteria; phylum Bacillota; class Clostridia; order Oscillospirales; family Ruminococcaceae; genus UBA1405. The sequence goes on along the minus strand of JAAWRH010000022.1, from coordinate 29,645 downwards.
CCCTGGCAGCGTCAATGTGTCCCCGAACATCTGGGGGAAGCTCCGTCCCCTCTCCCAAGCGGGCGGCGTGGTACAGATAGGTGTTGGCGGCCTCGGTGATAAAGTCCACAAAGCCGCCGGTGTAGCCCTGTCCTTCATTGTCGGCTGTCACCCAGATGTTCCCATAGAGGGGCAGATTCAGTTTGGCGTGTACCATATAGGGGGATTTTGTGACGGCAAGCTCCACCGTTCCGTCGGGCAGAATTCTCTGGCGGCGCTCGTCGGGTTCAAAGTCCATACCGCTGGCATAAACGGACTCCAGCACCGGCTTGGACCAGGGGTTTCCGCCGGCGTCATCCAGCCGGATGTGAATTGTCTGCATTCTTTTCCTCTCCTTAGTACTGTGCCGCCCCTGAATAACCCCGACCGGGGAAGGCAGTGTATTTCTGGTGTCGGGGTGTTCTTCTCACAGTATACCATACACCGCAGTTCTTCCCCATCAGCAGTTTTTTTGCCCATTAATACGCCGTTTTTTCGGATGTGCAAAAATTTAGGCTATTTACACACAAGTCATTCATCTGTAAGATGGATTTATAGATAATTTGCCGTGAAGTTTATTGGACGTTAAATTCAGCTTCATGGAATCTTAAAAATAAGTAAAGAGCAATGGAGGAAAAGCGGATGCAAACCAAGACAGTGACAGCGGCCAAGCGCGGCACCTGGGTCCAGCGGTTCGGCCGTGCATTTAAAAACGACTGGCAGATTTACCTTCTCCTTCTCCCGGCAATGGTTATGGTGTTTATCTTTTGTTATCTGCCCCTGTACGGCATCCAGATTGCCTTTAAGGATTACAAGGCGGTCCTGGGTATTACGGGCAGTCCATGGGTCGGCCTGAAGAATTTTACCGACTTTTTCAGCGCATATTATTTTAAGCGGCTGCTTGCCAACACCTTTCTGCTGAATCTGTACAATCTCCTGTGGAGCTTTCCCGTCCCCATCCTGCTTGCCATTCTGCTGAACCAGTTTGAGCGGGAGCGCTTTAAGAAGTTCACTCAAACCATTATCTATGTCCCCCATTTTATCTCCACTGTGGTTATGGCCGGTATGCTGTACCTGTTCCTTTCCCCTACCAACGGCATGGTCAACCACCTGATCACCGCCCTGGGGGGCGAGTCCATCTACTTTATGGTGGAGCCCGGATGGTTCCGCACCCTCTTTATCGCCACCGATATCTGGCAGCACGCCGGGTGGAACACCATCCTTTACATAGCCACCCTCACCGGCATCGACCCCGGCCTGTACGAGGCCGCCACCATCGACGGTGCCTCCAAGCTGCAAAAAATTCTGCATATCGAGATACCCCACCTGCTGCCCATCGCGGTGATGATGCTGATCCTCAACTGCGGCAGCCTGCTGGCCTCCAACACCGACAAGGCCCTGCTGATGCAGACCTCCGGCAACATGGCCACCTCCGATATCATCGGCGTCTATGTGTACACCATGGGCCTTGGCAAGGCGCAGTTCTCCTACACCACCGCCATAGGGCTTTCCATCAATGTCATCAACTTCGCCACCATTATGCTGGTCAACTGGATTTCCCGGAAGCTCAGCAACACCAGCCTGTTCTAAGGGGAAAGGAGGAATAACGCCATGCCAACCACAAAAAGGAAAGTGCAGAAGTCCATGGGCGATAAGGTATTTGACATCTGCAACATGATCTTCTGGATCATCTTCCTGATTATCATCATCTATCCCCTGTGGCTGATTATCATCGCCTCGGTTTCCGACCCGGACGCGGTCATTGCGGGGGAGGTACTGCTCTGGCCCAAGGATTTCTCCATGATGGGCTATGAAGCCGTGTTTGAGCACCAGGAGCTGCTGCGGTCCTACCTCAACTCTATCTTCTACACCCTGGCGGGCACCGCATTGAGCGTGGTGGTCACTTTGATGGCCGCCTATTCCCTGACCCGCAAATTCTCCGGCAAGGCCTTTGTCAATATGTATTTTGTCTTCACCATGTTCTTCACCGGGGGTCTGATTCCCCAGTTTTTGATGAACCGTTCCCTGGGCCTTTACGATACCGTCCTGCTGATGATCATCATCAACTGCGTCTCGGTGTGGAACCTGATGGTGGCCCGGACCTATATTTCCACCAACATCCCCGACGACCTGTACGAGGCCGCCATGATTGACGGGGCGGACCACATCACATACTTTGTCAAGGTGGTGCTTCCCCTCTCCGGCATGATTGTCGCGGTGCTGTGCGTCTACTACGGCGTCAGCCGCTGGAACGATTACTTTACCGCCTTGGTCTACATCCGGGATCGCGCCAAGCTCCCCTTGCAGACCGTCCTCCGGGAGATACTCGCCACCCTGACCACCAGCACCTCCTCCGACAGCTTCTTCTCCGCCTATGCGGACAACATCCAGGGCATGACCGAGGCCATCCGCAAGGCAGAGGTTGCCAAGTACTGCTGCATTGTCGTTTCCACCGGCCCCGCGGTGCTGCTGTATGTGTTTATGCAGAAGTACTTTGTCAAGGGCGTGATGATTGGCTCCCTGAAGGGATAATTCTTTCCGCTTTCTTTTCCGCCGCCGGGATACCCCGGCAGGCGGTTAAGATAAAGAAACCCATTTTATCTGAAAGAAAAGGAGATTTAGAGTATGAAAAAAGCATTGACCGCTGTTCTGGCGGCAAGTATGCTGCTCACCGCTACCGCGTGTAATGGAAGCACAACGTCCTCCAGCAGCGCAGCGCCGGCACCATCTGGGTCCTCCAGTGCAGCGCCCGCCTCATCCGCTGGCGGAGAATCCTCCACAGCATCCCAGGCTGCCTCCAGCGATCCCATTACCATTAAGGCCTTCCAGTATCTGCTGGAAAACCAGCAGGTGGACCTGGACAATCTGTGGTTCTATCAGGAGCTGGAAAAGAAGACCAACGTCCATGTGGAATGGGAAGGGGTTAAGGACGGCGACTGGACCACCCGCCTGAACCTGATGTTCGCCTCCGGCGACTGGCCCGACGTGATTCTCCGCGGCACTGTGGATATTGAGGAGTACGGCGTTTCCCAGGGAATCCTCATCCCCCTGGACGATTATCTGGAAGCCAATATGCCCAATTACTACAGCCGCCTGTTTATGAACAACGCCAACGATTCCATCCCGGCATCCGACGGCAAGAGCTACTACATCGGCAACCTGACTGCCCAGAATGTCAACCACGACGGAAGCCACTATATCAACAAGACATGGCTGGATAAGCTGGGACTGGATATTCCCAAGGATATCGACTCCCTGACCGAGGTTCTCCGGGCCTTTAAGACCCAGGACCCCAACGGCAACGGCCAGGCAGATGAGATTCCCTTCTCCGCCGCCGACCTGATCCACCAGACCCAGGGCGTGTACACCCACTTTGCCAACTTCGGTGTTCCGCTTCAGAGGTTTGTCTATGCCTGCATCAATGATGACGGCAAGGTTGTATTCCCCGGAGATATGGAAGGCTTCCGTCCTGCCTGCGAATGGCTGAACCTGTGTTACAGCGAGGGCCTGCTGGACCCTGAGGCCATCACCCAGGATTCCAACGTGTGGGGCACCAAGATGAACGCCAACCAGGTGGGCTACACCACCTATCTGCGGCTGATCAACACCGCTTTGCAGCCTGAAATCGCGGAGCAGTTTGTCTCCATCCTGCCCCCCGCCAGCCAGTACGGCGTTTCCGTTCCCCGCATTCTGGAGGTTCCGGACTTCGGCGCAGCCCTCACCGTTTCCAACAAGAATGTGGAACGAACCCTCCAGTGGATCGACGCCCAGCTGGAAACCGAGACCATGATGGTTTCCTACAACGGCCCGCTCCATGAAGGCGGCCCCATCGAACCCACCATCAAGGTAAATGACGCAGGCAAATACGAGATCATCTCTATCCCGGAGAACAACGGTCTGTACAACTACGTTCCCGTTTACCATGCCCAGTTCTTCGCACCTGGCGACTACTACTTTGATATCTACGAGATGCCCCCTCACCGTGTAGAGCGGTATGAGAGCAGCAAGCAGTATGAGGAAGCGGGCGTTCTGGAGAAATACTCCTTCGATTACCTGAACAAGCTGTCCAAGATGAACAGCGAGGACGCTATTGAGGTTTCCCGCCTGTATACCGAAATCGAAAAGTTCATGAAGGAATCTATCGCCAGCTTCATCACCGGCGGCGTCACCGACGCAAACTGGAAGACCTTCCAGGATACCGCCAAAGCGGTGGGTGTGGACCGCTACATTGAGCTGTATCAGAAGGCCTATGACAATTATCTTGCCAAATAGCAGATACTTATGGTAAAATAGGAGATACAGCAGCGGCTGATCTTCTGAAAATCGTGTAATTGTTACAATACGATGTCCCCCGCAGCACTGCCTGTGCCGCGGGGGACATTTTATACCCACAGAAACTTTTAGGGGGGAAAATGACCTGTGCTGAAAAAGCTCCTTTCACGGTCGGTATCACTTCGGTACCTGGTTCCTTATTTTGCCGTTTTAGTGGCGGTATTTGCCGGAATCGTCCTGTATGTAAGCGAGGTTTTTGACAAGGCGATTCAGGAAAATGTTCTGGAGCACAACACCAACCGTCTGGGGCTTTTGCGGGTGGAGCATGAAAAACAGCTCAGCACCCTGCTAAGCATCTGCGACCAGCTCAGCCTTTCCCCACAGATTTCCGTCTTTAAATTTATGGAAAACCCTATGGAAGCCTACTATATCAAGCAACAACTCTCCGCCTTTCAGGTGGCCAACAACTTCTGCGACCAGTTTTATATTACCTTCCATGAGGACAATTTTCTTTATTCCTCCGCCACATCGGTGTCCATGGAGTTGTTTTCCGATCGGTTTATACAATACGAAAATATTTCCTCCCAGGAGCTAAAAACGCTTCTCTGCGAAACCCACAGCAGTCCTGTCCTCCTCCCAGCGCAGAACATCCGCAATATGCCAGTGGGGGAGGTACCGGTGAAGATGCTCAGCGTTATTATGCCCCTGCGCTTAAAGGGCAAGTATAGCATCGGGAACATCCTGTTTTTGGTGCAGGATAGCACCTATCAGCAGATGTTTGCCGACGAGATTCCGGAGGAGCGGGCAATGTACATCATCCAAGACCATCAGATTCTGGAGTCTTCCCGGCAGGTTGTGCCGGACGAGCTTATCCTGGAAGAGGTATACACACAACAGGAGGCCTTTGTCCGGGAGCTGACGGTGGAGGGTGAAAACTATCTGTTGTTTATGCAGCCGGGAAATCTGCTGGATATCCGATACGCGTCGCTGATTCCCCAGCGGACGGTACGCCAGCAGGCTATGCGCTCCAAGCTGAACTTCGGGCTGTTTCTGCTGATTTTAAGCATCCCCGCCAGTCTGATTATCATCTATTTTACCCGCCGCCACATCCTCAGCCCCATCCGGGAGCTGCAAAGGAGCGTGGGGGCGGAATCCGGCGGCGGGGACGGCTTTGCCTCTATCCGCACCGGCATAGAGGCGCTGATCGGGCAAAACCGGGATCTGCACACCCGGCTGGATTCCAGCCTGCTGGCAAGGCGGGCGGAATTTGTCCACAGCTTTGTCAAGGGGCGTTTCCCCACACGGGAGGAGGCCATAGAGGCCGCCGCCCGCCTGGAGCTGGATATCGACCGGCCCTGCTTTGCCGCCGCCATCATCTCAGAGGATTCCGCCCACAAGCCGGAAATCTTTGGGGCCCTTGCCTCCCGCAGTGAAACGGTTATCTGCTATGCGGAGCTGATGTCACAGGAGAAGGTTCTGTTCCTGGTATTCTGCGCCTCCCCCGACGAAATTGTGGGCTGGGCGGAGCAGACCATCGGGGCGCTGCGCTTTACATACCGGGATACCGTCGTCGCCATGGGCAATCCCCATTTTGATTTTTTCGAGGCCGGCACAGCCTACCTGGAGGCGGAAACCGCCTACAGCAACCGGTTTTTGATGGATAACGAATTTGTCCTGTATTTTTCCCAGATTAACACAGCGGTGGAAAATGTGGGTCCCCTTTCCCAACGGTTTCTGGATAAATTCTACAGCATCCTCCAGGCGGGGGCGGCAGATGACGGCAGAGCCCTAGACGGCTGGATTAACGAGCTGATGGAGACCATGACCCAGAAGAAGCTATCCCTGTTCGCCTTCCGTATGCTGGTAAATGACATTGTAAACGCCCTCCTGGGGCGGCTTTCCACATTCGGTACTCCTCCAGCGGACACGTTGCAATACTATGATATCTTCAATCTGTCCTCCTGCCGCAGCGTCCGGGACATGGCCGGCATTCTGCGGGGAATCTGCACCGAAATTCTGCGGGGACAGGAGAATCACAGCGCCGCCGGAGAGCCCGCCGATATTCAGCGGTTCACCGCCTACCTGAAGGAGAACTGCACCGACCCCAACCTGACCATCGGCTCCGCCGCCGAGGCCATGGGGATAAACGCCGCAAGGGTCTCCGTCCTCTATAAAGAGCATACAGGGATGCACCCCTCCGCCTATCTCCAGTCCCTGCGGATGGACAAGGCCAAAGAACTGCTGCGGGACAGCGACCTGCCCATCAAGGAGATTGCGGTAAAGGTGGGATACTTTGATTCCTCCAGCTTTATCCGCCGGTTCCGGCAGAACACCTCAATGACGCCCGCACAGTACCGCCAGTCGGAGAGGGAGCAAAAGAACAGGAATCATATTAATTAGGATAAATCGCAACACTGGAATTCGTTTAAAATGAAAAGGCACGCCGAGGCAAAGCTCCTGCCTCAGCGTGCCCTTTGTGTCTGCTTTATTGATACAGTACAACAGCATACCCTAGAGAAATCTTTTTTGAAAAAAGAGTATCCCCGTAACACTTTGCGGACATTTCTCTGTTATACTATTCTTATCATACGAGGAGGACGAGCCATGAAACAAATCCTGATCGTCGAAGACGACGCCCTTTTGAATAAAACCCTAGCCTATAACATGACCTCCGACGGCTGGAAAGTCACCTCCGCCTTAAATGCCAGGTCTGCCGCCAACCTGCTGGCTGGAACAGCGTATGACTTGGTGCTGTTGGACATCAACCTGCCGGACGGCAGCGGTTACGACCTGTGCAGGCTCATCAAGCTGGAACATCCTGAGACAATGGTGATTTTCCTCACCGCCAACGACCAGGAAAGCGACCAACTCCACGGCTACGAGGCGGGGGCGGTGGATTACATTACCAAACCCTTTTCCGTCGCGGCCCTCCAGAGGAAGATCAGCGCCATGTTCGCCATGCTGGAGCGGCATAAGCCGTCAAGGGATATCTACGACGACGGCAGATTGTTGATCGACTTTTCGGAACAGTCCGCTTCTCTGGACGGCAGGCCGATCGCTCTCACCCCCATGGAATATAAAATGCTGTACCTTTTCTGCCAAAACCCAAAGCTGGTTTTAACCCGTCAGCGGCTTTTGGAGCGGCTGTGGGATGTGGACGAACGGTTCGTGGATGAGCACACCCTGACTACCTCCATCAGCCGTATCCGAAGTAAAATTGAGGCGGAGGGCGGCTCCTATATCAAAACCATCTACGGAATAGGGTATCAATGGACGGGAGGCGAGAGGAAATGAAGGCAGAGCGCATCTCTATAAAGACAATGTTCCTGCTAATGGGGACCGGGGCAGCGGCCTCCATGCTCACCATTGCCGCCCTTCTCTTTGCCGCAACCGGAGAGGGTGGGGTGCTGCTGGCTGGCGGAGCGCTGACCGTCTGCGCCCTTGTCTGGCTGTTCCTTCTGACGCTGTTTTTCGCCAAACGGCTTTCCCGGTTCACGGCTGGGCTTTGCCGGACGATGGACAGCATGATAAGCGGCAGAGAACCGGTACAGGCCGGTGACAGCGAAACGCTCTTTGCCCGCATTAGCTACCGTCTGGTCCGGCTGTACAGCATCATGCAGGAGAACCGGCGCAGGGTGGACGAGGAACGGCAGGAGCTGCAAATGCTGGTGTCAAACATCTCCCATCAGGTCAAGACGCCAGTGAGCAATCTGAAAATGGTGGCGGACACGCTGCTGCTCAGGACTGTCACAGAACAGGAACAACGGGACTTTTTGCAGGGCATCCGCAGCCAGGCGGACAAGCTGGAATTTCTCTTTCAGGCCCTGGTGAAGACCTCTCGCCTGGAAACAGGTCTCATCCGGCTGGAAAAGAAGGACGGTCCGCTGCTGGACACCCTAGCCCAAGCTATGGGCGGTATTATTTACGGAGCGGAGGAAAAGAATATTTCCATGGTCGTGCAGTGTCCGGAGGAACTGCGCCTGTCCCATGACAGCAGATGGACAGCGGAGGCTCTTTTCAATCTGCTGGACAACGCGGTGAAATACACCCCGGCGGGCGGGAAAATAAGCGTATCAGCGGAGCAGTGGGAGATGTATGTCAAGCTGGACGTGACCGACACCGGAAAGGGCATCCCGGAGAGCAGCCAGGCCGCCATCTTCCGGCGCTTTTATCGGGAGGAGGAGGTCCACAACGAGCCGGGGGTGGGCATCGGCCTGTATCTGGCCCGCGAGATTGTCACCCGGCAGGGCGGGTACATCAAGGTGAGTTCGGAGGTGGGGAAGGGGTCCACCTTTTCGGTTTTTCTGCCCCGCAGATAAAAAGATAACCTGAAAGGAGCAAACGCATATGAGCAAATATGACGCGTTATGGGAGTATATTCAAAAGGACGGCAGCCCCTTCCTCAGCCTGACATTTGAGGAAATACAGGGGATTGCCGGGCTGCCGATAGACCACTCCTTCCTGAAATACAAAAAGGAGCTTTTGGATTACGGCTATCAGGTCAGGAAAATATCAATGAAGGAGCAGGAGGTCCTTTTTGAGAAAAAGGATTGACGATGGGAATAGGTCGGAGGAATTTTCCCCGGCCTATTTGCGTCAATCACCTCCCATTCGGACATTTCTGTAACATTTGAGTTTTATAATGTCCCCATCAACAGGCAAAAAGCCCTGAAAGGAGCATTCGATGATGAACGTATTGCAGACCATTGACCTGAAAAAGTATTACGGTACAGAACCGAATATCACCCGCGCCCTGGACGGCGTCAACCTTTCGGTGGAGCAGGGGGAGTTTGTGGCGGTGGTGGGGACCTCCGGCAGCGGCAAATCCACCCTGCTGAACATGATGGGCGGGTTGGACATCCCCACCTCTGGCAGTGTTGTTGTGCGGGGGGAGGAGCTGGCGAAGAAGAACGACGAGGAGCTGACCATCTTCCGCCGCCGCAACATCGGCTTCATCTTCCAGAACTACAACCTGGTGCCCATCCTCAATGTCTATGAAAACATTGTCCTCCCCGTGGAGCTGGACGGCGACACGGCGGACGAGATATTCCTACAGGATATTGTGGAGATGCTGGCCCTGGAGGATAGGCTGCAAAATATGCCGGGGAACCTCTCCGGCGGCCAGCAGCAGCGGGTGGCCATCGCCCGCGCCCTAATCACCAAGCCCGCCATCGTCCTGGCCGACGAACCCACCGGCAACCTGGACAGCAAAACCAGCGCCGACGTGCTGGGCCTGCTCAAGCGCACCAGTACAGAGTTCAACCAGACCATCGTGATGATTACCCACAACAATGAGATTGCCCAGCTGGCCGACCGCATTGTGCGGATTGAGGACGGCAGAATCGTGGAATAAGGGGGTGAAAGCGATGACCTGGCCTTTTGAAAATGATACCAGCGCGGTAGAAAAGAAGCTGGCGAACCGCAGCATCAAGGCTGACAAGCGTCGGAGCGTTTTTGTCATCATGACCATCACCCTTGCCGTCTGCCTCATGGGGACCCTCTGCTTTCTCTACTTTGCGCAGCAGATGAAAACCCTGGACGGCATCCTGGGGCAGTATCAGGCCGGATGCGACGGGCTGACCAAGGAGGAGGTACTCCGGCTTGCGGATACCGGAAAATTTGAAAAATGGGGTTATACCGCCGAGACGGGGACTGTCCGCCATGAGGACAGCGTTTTGAACGTCAGCTTTGTCAGCCCGGAGATGATCGACCTGATGGGCTACGGAGAGATTGCCGGGGCCTATCCCCAAGGGCCGAATGAGCTGTGTGTGGAACGCCCCTTTTTCCGTTATTTCGGACTGCCGGAGGAGGCCGGTCAGACCGTCATACTGGACCTGGGGGACGGCGAGAGGTCCTATACTGTCACAGGCATTTTGGAATCGGAGAACATCAGCCGGATTTTTACAGTCTGGATTCCGGAGTCCGCTGTGGATGAGGGCAGCCATAAGGCACCCTATGAGCTGCGGTTCCGCTTTGCCGGGAGCCAGGGAACGGAGCCTGCCCAGCTCCGGGCGGACATTGAGCAGTTCTTCGCAGAAATGGGTATCCCGGAGGAGCAGACCTTTTACAGCTCCAATTATTTTGGCATGGTAGACATCTACCTGGGAAACGGGATGGAGGTCTATGCCGCGGCGCTCCTGATTGCCGCCGTCTGTGCTATTGTAATCTATAACATCTTTTACATCTCCGTCATGGGCAAAATGCGGGAATACGGCCGCCTAAAAGTGCTTGGAACCACTCCGAAGCAGCTCAAGCGGGTGGTCAAGCGGGAACGGCGTTTCCTGACCGCTATTGCCATTCCCCTAGGGCTGATCTGCGCCTCGGTCATTGCGCTGATCGCTGTACCCGGCTACTGGTCCTGGGAGGACAATATCCGGTCCGCGGCAGTGGTTTCCCTCCTGACCTATGGAACCGTCCTGATTGCCACACGAAAACCCATGGCCATGGCGGGAAAGGTCTCCGCCATTGAGGCCATCCGCACCACGGCCTATTCCCAGCAACAGGGCCGGACTGTCTCCAGGCAATTTCACTGCCGACAGTCTCACCGCCGCCTGACCATGCCTCGCCTGGCCCTGATGAACTTTTCCCGGAACCGGAAAAAGGCGTTTGTAACGTCCCTTTCCCTGGGGCTGACCGGGATTCTGCTGCTCTGCGTTTCCGCCTATGCCAACTCGGTGGACGTAAAGGAAATGGCCCAGTCTCAGTTTGGGGACAGGAGCCAATACCTGCTGCAATATGAGGACTTCGCGGGCCGGGAGTTTGTGGAGATGCAGAGGGAGAACCCTCTGGGCCAGGCCCTGCGGGAGAAGCTTGCCGCCCTCCCCGGTGTGGATGATGTCACGGCTTACAGCCTGACCTGCGTAGAAATTCCCGCCATCAGCGCCATTCCGGGCAACAGCGAGCACGAGCCGTTTGTTGTCAGAGGTATTTCCCAGGAAAATATGGAGAAGATGTACACGGACGGCGCGGTCCTGGACGGGGCCGCAGATTATCGGCAGCTTTTGGACGGAAACGGCATCCTGGTCTGCCCTGCGGGCAGCGCGCTGAAGGAAATCTACCGGACCGGCTACCAGGTTGGGGACACCGTTACCGTCTCCTGCTACAATGGACAGACAAAATCTTATACGGTTATGGGCATCGTTGAGGATGTCCAGATTGGCAGCTCGTCTCACTTCTTTATTCTGCCCGAAGAAGAGCTGTCCACTCTTTATCCGGAAATTTTGGACTTTACCGGATATGTAAACATTCACACGGAGCAGGACAGCGCCCAACTGCGGCGGGCAGTGTTCGGCGCGGTTTCCGACCAGCGGGTGGCGGTCTCCGGCCTGGACGACCTAGCATCCGAATTGGAGCGCAATCTGCGGGGAGAGCTGACAAGGGATTACGGTATCCTGGTCTTTATCTTTGTGTTTTCCCTTATCAACCTTGCCAATACCCTGATTACCAACCTTCTCACCCGCCAGCAGGAGTTTGGAATTTTCCAGTCGGTGGGCATGAGCAACCGGCAGCTGTCTAAAATACTTTCCTTTGAGTGCCTGTACTATGTGGGTATTACACTGCTGGTCACTTTAACGCTGGGGACGGTGTGTAGCTTGGCCGTGTGCAAGGTTTTTGACCGGATCGGCATGTTCGGAAAACTCACCTATCATTTCCCGGTGCTTCAGGTGCTGCTGTTCGGGGCTGCGCTGCTTCTGGTACAGGGGATATTCTCGGTCTGCGCGGTCCGTTATTCCAAAAAGTTTTCCCTGGCAGAGCGAATTAAGGCAGCGGATTAAGGGAGGTTGAAGCAGTATGACTTGGCCTTTTGAGAACGATACCAGCGCCATTGTGAAGAAGCTGACGAAGCGAAACCTCGCCAGCGAGAAGCGCCGGAACCTGATGGTGGTAATTGCCGTGGCCCTGGCGGCATTCCTGATCTCTTTTGCGGCGGTTCTGTCCGTTTCTGTGACGCAGATTCAGCACAATCAGGTGGCCGATACCTATGAGGCGGTGTTTACCGGCGCTGAGACCTCCGATGTGGCAGCTCTGAAAAAGCTGCCGGAATTTGCCCGTGTTGGAGAATACTATCTGCTGGGGCAGGAGCATTCGGAGCGGGGATACAATGCCTCCTATGTGTATTGCGACAGCGACATGATATATATCGCCCGCAGCCAGATGGAGCTGTTGAAGGGACGGCTTCCCGAACAGGCAAACGAGGTCGCTGTCAGCGAATATTTTCTATCCACCTATGGCTTGGGCGCTAAGATTGGCGAAACGGTTCCATTGGATACCGAAAGCTTCCATGGAGACTACACCGTGACCGGCATTCTGTACAGCATGGGGGAAAAGGAAGGGAATACCTGCGCCATTGCCGTTTCCAAGGCGGCCTTGACCCAGTGGGACGGATTTGACCCTGCCGGGTACCGCGCCTATGTACACTTTCAGAACGACAGGCAGCTGAGCCAGGAGGTCATGACTTCCCGTTGCCGGGAGATTGCCGAACAGTATGGTATTCCCCATGTGGGAATAAACAGCCGCTACTTCTCCTATTATTCCAAGTCCATTGACCTCACTGCCATTGGCGGCATTGCAGCTCTGGTGCTGATTGGCGGCTATGTGGTCATCCAGAGTATTTTCCGAATCTCCATCCAGGATAAGATTCAAAGCTATGGGCAGCTCCGCACCATCGGGGCAACGCCAAAGCAGCTCCGGCGCGTTGTGAAAAAAGAGAGCCGGTATCTGGGCGGCATTGGGATTTTACTTGGCATCCTGCTGGGCGTTTGCTGCGGCTTTCTACTCTTTCCCAAAGGATTCCACGGCCTCTACTATGGGCTGGCTGTGCTTCTGACGGTATTGGCCTGCCGGTTTATGGTGTCCGTCTCGGTCCGCAGGCCGGTAAAAATCGCCGCCGGTATCTCTCCGCTGGAGGCGGTGCGTTTTTACGCCGGGCAGGAACGGATACACAGCCGGAAGAAACACATCAAGCCGGGTCCTGTATCCATGGGTCTTGCGAACTTCCGGCGTGACCGCAAAAAGGCGGCCAGCATCGCGGCCTCTCTCAGCCTGGGAGGGATTTTGCTTCTGGTGGTGTCCTCCGTGGTTCTGACCCGCTCGCCGGAGCAGGCCGCCAGGCTGTTCTTCCCGGACGGGGACTATAAAGTCTACCTGTCCTCCAAGCAGCCGGAGGAGGAAATCATGGCCGCTGGCAACCCGCTGAATGACCAGCTGCGGCAGGAAATTTTATCTGTAGACGGGGTAACGGATGTGCTGGTCACACGCCGGTCCCTGCACGCAAAATTCGGAACCTCCGCGGATGTCTCCGCCGGTATGTGCGATATGCTGACGGGGACAAACCGCCCGGATTTGGAAGCCGCGCTGGTATCCGGCGTCATACCGGAGGACTCCCGCAGCATCCTTTTGGGCACAAACCACCAAAAGGCCCTTGAAGGCATCGGCGTCGGCTCAGCTATAGAGCTGACCCTGGGACAAAAGACCGTGACCGTCACCATATCCGGCCTGTTTAACACTGCAAAGATAGCAAACGGACATGGCGCGCTTGCCATGGATTCGGCAGCCCTGTTCGCGCCGGAGGAGCTGTTCCGGGAGCTTTACCCTGAGATTGAAAGCTTTGACTACTCCTGGAGCATCGTCAATAGCCCGAAACAGGCGGAGCATGTGGAAAGCAGCCTAAAAGAAATTCTATCCGGCCGCGCCAACCTCGGACTGGATACCATCGAAATCCATATTGAGTATGAGAAAATGCAAAACGGAATTATTTTCGGCGGGCTGCGGGCGCTCTCCTGGCTGATCTTCCTGTTTGGCGTCGTCAATTTAATCAACACGACCCTTTCCAACCAGATGTCCCGGAAGCGGGAGAACAGCATCCTGCGCTCCGTCGGCCTGACCAGCAGGCAGCTATGCCGGATGAACATTTGCGAGGGGCTTTGTTATGCGGCCTTTGCCGCCCTGGCGGTCCTGCTGGCCGGCCTCCCGATTGCGGCCGTGGTATGCCGGGAGGTGAGCAGGCAGTCCTTTGCCGGTGAGATTGTGCCGTACCAATTCCCGGTTCTGGAAATGGGGCTGTTCTTCCTGGCGCTGTTCGGTTCGGAGCTTCTCCTGTCCGCCTGGACGGTCAGAAGGCAGAAAAGGCAGTCCTTAATTGAGCAGATGCGGGCGACGGAGTGAAACGGATTTGAAGAAAGCCTTGTAAAGGGCTACATGAAGAAAAAGCCGCTGTGCTCCACTAGGAAACGCAGCGGCTTTAAGTTTAAATCAACCATGCGGGGATATACCAGTTTTTTTCGTCAACCGGGATCATATCCGGGGGAAGACATACCACCGCTCCCGTCCCGATTGCCGTTTTCAGGTGCGCCATACCGGAGAAAATATCCTCATCACTGGGGGCGGCCTCAATCGGCTTCAGCGCATCAAAGTTTTTCACGGCGTTTTTGGGCGCGGAACCCTTCTTGATTTCGATTGGTGTCAAAACGCCGTCCTGATAAATCAGAAGATCGATTTCCCGCTGATTGCTGTCCCGATAAAAATAAAGCGGCGGCTGTTTCCCGGCGTTCAGATAGCTTTTGTAGATTTCGGATACCACCCAGGTTTCAAAAAATTGACCATTCATGGCCCCCTGCTCCAGGGTTTCCGGGCTGCTCCATCTGGTCAGGTGGGCACAAAGACCAGTGTCCAAAAAATACATCCTTGGCGCCTTGATGACCCGCTTCAGGGCATTGTTGGAGTAGGGCTGGATGAAAGCGATCTGACCCGATGATGCCAAGATGGACAGCCACTGCTTTACAGTGGGGGCGGACACCCCTACTTCTCCCGCGATTGCCTCATAATTCACATTTGTAGCGGTTCTGGCCGCGGCCACTGCCATAAAATTTAAAAAGGCAGTCTCATCCGCTACCTGGGACAGCGCCTTGATATCCCGGCTGATATAGGTTTCGAGATAGGATTCGTAATATTGTCCCGGATCGACCGCCTCATTCTCATACAGCCGGGGCATCGATCCCTTGAAAATACGGGAATATACCTCCGGCAGTGTCATTGGCTCTGTTTCGGTCATCCGCTCCATGAGCGCGGGAATATCCACCCGGAATGGGGGAAAATGATTTCCCCGGATTTCGCTGTTGCTGAGCCCCAGCATCCTGACGATTCCGGCCCGGCCCGCCAATGATTCGGTCACTCGTTTCATCATATGGAAGGTTTGGGACCCGGTAAGCCAAAAGTCTCCCGGCTGTTTCTTTTGGTCCACATACACCTTGATGTAATCAAATAATTCCGGCGCATACTGGACCTCATCAATCAACACCGGCGGCTGATACCGCTGCAAAAACATTTCCGGGTCTCTCTTCGCAAATGCCCTTATGGTTGGATTGTCCAGTGACACAACCCTGCGGTCCGCCTTTGCCATATGGCAGAGCAGCGTGGTTTTTCCTACCTGCCGCGGGCCTGTCACAATCAGCACCGGAAAGGTTTCGTCTATTTTTTGAATTGCCGCTTCCACAGTCCTTTCAAAATACATCATACCGCATATCACTCCCAACTTGAGGATGCTCTCCACATAAAATTTTATGCAAATCCAAAGTATAATTTTATTTTTACATAAATTTTAAGGAAAGTCAAGGGGATTGATGTAAATCCAAAGTGAACGTTTAGATTGATATGATGCAAAAGATTTCCAGATATAGGTTTGTATCCAACCTATGGTTCCGGCTTCTGTGATACGACAACATACTCTGCCATCCACTGTAAAACTTCGTTTTCAAAGGGATATACATTGTCACAGGGTGCAGGCAGCTCTCCATAGATTTTTATCGCCTCATTATGATGATACCCGGTTTCCTCACATTTTTGGAGCCACTGCTGGATATCGTTCATTTTATCTGATTCAGGGTGCTGACTGGGGGCAAGGGCCAGGTAGAGCTGAACCCACCTTTGGGTGTTTTCGCTTTGGTGGTCATCCACCGCGCTGATATTATAGAGGGCATGTCCGCCCGGTTTGAGGACGCGGTAGCCCTCTGCGAAGCCGGCCATCATTTTGTCCTGCATACTTTCAAAGCCGCCGTTGGAAAAGACCATGTCAACGCAGTTATCCGCCAGCGGCAGATTGGCGCAGTCACAGGCCAGATAAACCATATCCACATAAGGGTTTTTCCACTCGTCAGAAAAGAAGACCCGGTTCCACTTCAGTATCCTGTGGCTTAAATCCGCCATGATGATGGTGACAGGCCAGTTGATCCGCTCTATCATATATTTGATGCCGCTGCCTGTGCCGCAGGCCATATCCAGGATAACCCGCGGGCGGAGCCGCTCAATTTTCCGCCACATCTGCTCCCTGAAATGAGGGTTTCCCTGCCAATACCGCGGGTTTCCGGGATGGCGCTGCTCCTCAAGGTAGTGGTCATAGTTTCGGAGCCAAAGGGACCACAACTCCCCCTCTATTTCCCGGCTGCCAAAATAGACCACTCCATCCACCACATCAAAACGGTGGCCATTGTCACATACAAAGCCTGGCTTATCCTGTTTGACCGGAACACGCAGTTCCAGGCTATGGCGGCATTTCGGACACACCAGATGTCTGCCGGCATATAAAAGTCCCCTGTCAACGCCGTTTTGCGGTACCATGAAATCCTCCCCCTCCAGCAGGGTGTGAAGAGATGTTTTGGAGAGCCATGAGATATTCAGCAGCACCTCTATGTCAGGCAGGGCAAGGCCGGTCTCCCATTTTGATACAGCCTGCGCGGATACATTGAGCTTTTCGGCAAAGGCGGACTGGGAGTAGCCCAGCTCCTTTCGCAGCATTGCAATGCGGGTTCCCACAACCGCTTTATCGATCATAATCAATCACCTCTGTTACATTGTAAACGATTTGCCTCATAAAAACAATGTAACGGTAATCTAACGATTTCTCCAGACATCAACCGCCGGTTGTAAATATATCCTGCGATCTCTGACAATCTCCATAATCCCATAGAAAATTCCCCTTTATTACAACATTTCTACGGAACAGCGCTGAATCAAATGAGCGGGGAAAACGCCGTTAAAAAGAAGCAGCCCTCCGCCTATCAAAGCTGCATCCAGAAACTGACACTTGCAAAAGGCGGCACCACCCTCAAATTGGAGGGGGTGCCGCCAGTGGCGTTTAGACAGGACTACGCCTGCTTATAGATTGGAAAATACATCCATTTGTTTTTGCAGCTCCCCGACAATTTCCTGGTTGGTACTCATACCACCGGTGATGCCTGCCATATCGTCCACCAGGACGCGGGTACTGCCTGCAATGCCAGTAACGCCGGAGACCGCACCGTCAATCGCACCGGAGATGCTGGCGATGGAACCAGCAATATCATCCATTGCGGCCTTCAGTCGGACGGCTCTATCGTTGAACGCCTCCATAGCGTGTCCTAAATAGTCGGAATCCTCCCGGTACTGCTGCCCGGCCTGCACGGACCGATCCAGCTGGGTCATAATAGCCTGACTCAGGTATGCGGCCAATTCCCGGGCGCTCTCTGAAAGGTAATCTACCGCTCCCATGACAACTCCGCTAACCTGCTGAATATTGGTGGCCGTTTCGGCACAGGAGTCAGCCAGCTGATGAACCTCCTGGGCCACAATGGAGAATCCGGCCCCCGCCGCCCCTGCCCGTGCAGCCTCAATAGAGGCGTTAATGGCAATCAGGTTGGTAGAGGCGGAAATGTCAAGGATTGCCTTGGTCAGAACGCTGATTTGGTTAACGCTCTGGCTCTTTTCAATAGCCTGGTCCAAAAGGGACATAATCTCCGCGGTTTTCTCCTGTACCTTCTCCGTCTCCCTCCGGGCGGAGCGTTCCATCTCCTCAGCCCGTCCCCGCATTTCTACAGAGTAGGCCGTAATGGCGGAACATTCCTCAGCCATATTTCGGGTATCCCCCTGTGTGCCGGAGGCGTTACTGCTGATGGACGAGGCGTTGGCGGCGATTTCCTCCAAAGCGGCGGAGAGTTGTTCTGCCAGCCCAGACAGCGACCGGACACTGCCGCTGGAGGTCTGCGTCCGTTGGCGCACGTCGCTGACCACACCGCTGATGCGCTCAGAACTGTTCTGGAGGGTATTCATCGTGTTGTGAAGCGGAGAAATTACATATTCTCGGATGATTCGGAAGGCTGCCACTACCAGAAGAACACCGGTAATCAGAGTGGCTACGCTGATGATCAGTGCGGTTATGTAGACAAAGGACAGATGATTCCGTGCGGCCTCTGCCCGGCCGCTGACGGCAGTATAGAGGGCGGCAATATCCTGATCCGCCGCTTCACTCCAGCGGGCAACGTCTCCGTTGGCTGTCGCGTAGGCCTCCTGGGTCTTGCTGTCGGCGCTGGCACACACCAGATAAACCAGGGAATGCTTAAACGCGTCATAATTCTGAACAAGGGATTGATAAAGAGCCGCATCTTCCTCCGCAACAGAACCCTCATAACCGGCCAGCATTCCGTCCAAAGAAACCTCTTTTTCCTTAATCTCCTGGACAAGCCGAATCATGGTAGTGTGGTCTGCGGCCACGATATGGGACAGGGCCAGCAGATGGACGTCCATCATAGAGCGCCTGATCTCCTCCAGCTTCCCTTCGCTGACCATATACTCATCTACAATGGTCTTTGCATTTGAATGGACATTGTTGATGCTGAATACCGCCAGAATGTTGGACAGCAGAGCCACCAGTCCCAGCAGAACAACGGGCAGAGTCAAGCGCTGCTGCAATGTCAGTTTGCCTCTCATGCGATTTCCTCCCAAGTGTTGTATCTGTCTACCGTGCGGCGACGCCCTCCGCCAGCCGGTCCAGCTGGGCCTGAAGGGAAGCACCAGAGGGGTTCCCCGCCGCCATATTTAAAGCAAACTCGGATACCGGGTCCCAGAACTTTCCGCCTACCCGCTGGAGTTGGGAAAACTCCGACTGAGCCAGAAGGGCCGCGATAGCCGGCGAGGACTGGACCTGCGGGGAGTTTGCCGCATTGATATTGGCCGGCCCCTGACCCCGCCGCTCAAAGCGCAGGCGCTGGTTTTCCTCGCTGGTAATCCACTCGGCCAGCCGTGCCGCCCACTCCGGATACCTGGAGTAGGCGTTTACACCAATCAGCTTGCACCCGGAGAAGGAAGCCATCTGAACCTGTTTCCCTGCGCAGGCGTAAGTGGGCAGTTTGGCCGCTCCGGCATCCTCTCCCCAAGCCTCCTGAATGGCGACAGCGTTCCACACCCCACTTACTCCGGCAATCACAGAGCCATTCTGAACACCGGCCAGAAATTCCTGATCCGTCATATTGGAAAAGCCGGGGCTAGCCGCGATGGACAACATGGCCTTGGCAACATCGACGCCCCGTATGCCCCCCTCAGTACTGTTCCAGGTACAGTAGTTTGTCAGGCCGTCCTCGTTCAGGCCGACTGTCAAACCTGTGTTGCCGAAAAACGAGTAGACATACCAGGCAGAGGACCAGTCCATCGCCACACGCCGTCCGGCCTGAGCTGCCAGTTCCAGTATACGTTCCAGGCTTTGTATATCCTTATCAGAAAAATATGATTTATTATAATATAGAAAATACCCATTATCTGCAGTCAGGGGGTAGGCATATAAGGTGCCTCCCACGCTTGCTGCCTCTACTGCGGCAGAGAGATTGGCGCCGCGAATCTCCGCACTGTCTGCAATGGGGTCCAGGCCGCCGGCGGCTGCCAGAGAGGCCACCTGATCGTCTGCAAAGGCGAATACGTCCGCCCCCTCTTCCAGGTTGCCCAGCAAGGCATCCTTGCAGCTGGATTCGCTCTGAGGCTGAAAAGTAATCTGAAAGTTGGCCTGACCGGCGTAATGGGACTGAAATGAGGCGAAAATTTCCTGAAGCAGAGCCTCGTCCTCCTCCGCACCCCACACAATCAGGTCAACGGTACCTGTTTCTGCCTCGTACTTGGGGGGAGAAACCTCCTGGCTGCCGCAGGCTGTCGTCAAGAAAACCAACGGCAGGAAAGAGCACAACAAAAGGAAAAATATTTTCTTCATCAGCAACCACCCTTCCAGTTGATACTGGAGTATTATATCATATGACTGCCTGCGTTGGCAATAGTTTTTCCCCAATTGAAGGCTGGCCAGGCGTAGGACTACAATAAGAGTTACAGGAAAAATCAGCGGATACATTTAGCTTTCCGGCAATGGCGGATTGAGAACAGCCCAGTCCCTTTCGCGGCACCGCGATGTTGGTTCCTGCAATCACTTTATCAATCATAGGGAACAATCCCCCGTTTTATATGGGAAATAATCGCCGAACTCCTTATAA
The DNA here is from genome assembly GCA_022800935.1 of Oscillospiraceae bacterium. GTDB lineage: Bacteria > Bacillota > Clostridia > Oscillospirales > Ruminococcaceae > UBA1405. The sequence goes on along the minus strand of JAAWRH010000022.1, from coordinate 9,078 downwards.
AAGTACGGCGATTATTTTTTTACTCTTTTACGGTTTCTATATTTATCAAAAGTTTTAAGCCTTTTCCAATATCACCACTCTGTCATTTCTCTACAAAATCTATAAGCTCTTTCAAGTTGTGAATTACCCACTCCCCGCTTTCCGTACCGCCGCGGTCCATCAGGAACGAGGTAAACCCCTGTTCCCTTGCGCCGTCGGCCTCCGGCTTGTAGTCGTCCGCATACAGAGATTCCTGCGCGGTTACGCCCTGAGCGGCCAGGGCGGCGTTAAAAATAACGGGACTTGGTTTTTCCGCCCCCACCAGGGAACTGGCGGTGAAGGAGGTAAAATACTTTGCGATTCCTAAAACCTGTAAGGTGTACTCCAGCGAGGGTGAGGTATCGCTGATGACCCCCATTTTATAGCCCCGGCTTTGGAAATATTCCAGAACCTCTATGGTTTCCGGGAACAGAATGCCGCTTTTACACCACAGCTCGTCGAATAACAGCCTGGCCCGCCGATTTAGGCTTTCCTTGACACCCTGCCACTCCAGCAGATGCCGGTAATACCGTCTGAAAAATTCCCGCTCATCGTCAATATTCCGGTACCAGGGCTTTTTCCCTTCGCTGGCAAGGCGGAACAGGTCCATCATTTTCTCATAGGATATCTCCTCGAAGGGTTTGCCGCTCCACTGGGCGACTGTGCTGTGGAGCCATTCCCTTTTCCGGGGATTGCCGTCAATCAGAACCCCGTCCCGGTCGAAAAAAATTGCTTTGTATTTCATATTACCTTCTCCTTTTGGCGAATGCTATTTTGTACCGCTGATGATCACCGTTGTCACAATGCGGAATTCCCAGCTTTTGTTTCCACTGAGGTACGCCTGAATTTTCCTGTCGTATCTGCGGTGAACCATATCCAGCAGCGTTTGATATTCTCTTTCGTCTAAGGCGTTGGGAGCCATTTTATATGCCTTCTCCACGCTGCTGAGCTCCGACATCCTGTCATTATTGATTTGGGCCTGTGCCATTTCATCGTCAACATTATCGCAGTCTGGGGCATAGTTGACTGTGGCCATTGCGTCAATGGTGATGTTGTGAAATCCCTGGTCCACAAGATAGGCAAAATATTTTTCTGTCCGGTTTTCATACCGTCTGATGTGGCTGTTGGGGTTGTCTGCCGCCGCTGCCCAGAGCTTATCAAACAATTCCTTTTCTTCACAATGATCGGTTGGAATCCATTCCTCCGGCTTGGAACCTCTGTTGTAAACGTCCATGACAATCATCCTGCCGCCGGGTTTCAGCACCCGATGTTGTTCTCCTACAAATTTTTCCGGCTCACAGAAGTTCATCACCGTGTGGGAATAACACACGTCGAATGTGTTATTCCCAAAGGGCAGCTTTACCACGTCCCCTGCGATAAAATGACATGGAAGGTTTAATTCCTCCGCTTTTTTCTTGGCATAGCTGATGTGTCTGGTATCAAGGTCCAGGCCCGTGATTTCCGCGTTTGGCAGACATTCCTTTAACCGATGGCAAAGAAGCCCTCCGGCGCAGCCCACCTCAAGGATGTTCATCCCATCCCGCAGACCCATAGCTTCTATCCATCTGCCTATGTTTCCCCGATGGAACTTTAAGGAACGGGACAGATAGAGTTCCTCTGTCGTCTGAACATAGGTTGACCAATAGGTATTCATTTTTGCCCTCCATCTTTTCAACTATTTACCAATATGCTCCTGATTCCTGTAATACCACACCGGAACCGGATTCCTCATATTGTCATACCAGCCAAGCACATCCTTTGCCTGGTTCAGCATGGTTTGTATTTCCTTATCCCCAAAGGGAATCGCCCACGGGACAGAGGAGAGCATATTGCTGCTGATATACAGCGCCAGCAGCTTCCAGAATTCCACCGGCACCTTGCCGTCAAAATATCCGTCCACCATGCCGGACGCAAACCGGGGGGCCGCCTGAGCGCACCAGACAATCCGGTTGAACTCCTCCCATGGGTCCCCGAAATCATAGCGGTCAAAGTCAATAATGACCAGCTTGCCCTTTTCAATCATCATATTTCCGATATGGTAATCGCCGTGCTGATAGGACTGGGGCCTTTTCGCCAACAAGTGGCGGTTTTCTTCTATATAAGCGATAATATTTTCCGCGCCCTCAAAGTGGATGGGGCATTCCTGATACCTTTTGATATTCCGGTCTATCTTCCGATTAAAGCGGGGTTCCCAATCCGGGCAGTCTTCTGGGGCGGGGATGGAGTGAATTTTCCGGAGTATCCGCCCCGCGTCCAGGCCATAGGCGTACTGCTCCGCTTCGGGGAGACGGGGGATGACCTGCTCCGCGTCCTTGCCGTCGATCCAGGTCTGGATAGTATATACCCCCTGTTCGCACCTGTCAAAGGCCACCGGCTCGCACATGGGGATTCCAAGGGCAGCGGCCTTTTGCTGCATTTGGAACATGCTCTCCCGCTTCCCGCTCTTTTCTTCAGGGGTAAACCGGATGAGATACCTTGTCCCGTCGGAAGCGGTCATACAGTATTTGATGTCCACAGACCAGCCCTTGTTGATGGGCTCAAAGGATGCCGCCGGGTACTGTTCCCGGATTTTGGAAAACAACAATTCCTCTTTGAAATCCTGCATATGCTTTCACCTGTCCCTTTCTGAATCTGGTTTAAGGTTTCTCCATTATAGCAGACAGGGAAGTACCGATACAATCTCCTTTTTGCCCTGACTGGATGCTTCTCTGAAATATACCCAGAGGAATCAGCCTGAAATCAGCTTTTTTCTCAAAAATCCTTGACATTCCAATGGTTTTATGGTAGAGTATATATACAATCTGGACTGAAAACCAGGGTGTGTGTATGGATTTGCGCCTGATGAGATTTTAGATATGTTTTTTGCTCATCTTCCTTTGAAAAAGGGAAGATTTTTTATGTCAAAAGCGGGCCTGTGAAGAGTTTCTCCCTTCACAGGCCCGCTTCGTTTTTGTATTTATCCGCCCATTCCTTCAAATAACGATAATCCATCTGATAGGATTTTTCAATATAGATTCCCAGCAGTGGGGATTTTATCCGGTGCAGAACGTAAAGCGCCATAATCTTCTGGTACTCGTCCTGCTCATAGATGTTCCTGTCCCAGAATTTCACCGCGTATTCCTCCGCACGTTCCGGGAAATGCTCACACATGGACTGTAAAGCCATTCGTTCGGTATACTCGTCCCCCGATTCAATAAAACAGAAAAGAAGATGTTTGATATTGCTGTTCCCATGATAGCCGCCAAGCTGTTCCGCAAACTGCCACCGCACATTATAATAACGGGTATTGACGCTGTATGGGCACAGTTTTTCAAACCACTGCGGATATTTCAAAGTTGCCTTTAAAAGATGAGAACATTCGCTGTCCCTGGCGATGACATACAGCATATCCCTTATTAATGTTTCCGGCACTGGTGTCCCTGGATCATATTGCTCAATTACTGCCATATATGCCTTGCAGAGCCGGTCAAACGGCCCTCCAAATACCCATTCGCCGTTATCGTTCTCCTCGGTAATATGTGGATAGCGCCGCCTTTGAAATCTTTTAAACGCCTTTACTGCCCTGTGAAGCATTCTCCTGTTCCGTCCAGGCATAACGGGATAACCCACACTGTTATTGATTTTCATAGAAGCCCCCAGCCGCATTGATATTATAAAAATTTTGTAAAATAGTGTATTGATATCAAATGTCCATATGATATAATTCCATTATAGAATACCGCCGAAAGGGAGTCAACGCAACATGGCTAAAAACTACAAAAAGACCTTGACGGCCTGTTACCTGGGCTTTATCACGCAGGCAATCGCGGCAAATTTCGCGCCGCTGCTTTTTTTGACCTTTCATCATGATTACAACATTCCCCTGGGAAAGATCGCCCTTATTTCCGGAACATTCTTTTTTACCCAGTTGATTGTAGATATTTTATGCGCCCGCTTTGCGGACCGGATAGGCTACCGCAAATGCGTCGTCGCTTCGGAATTGTTTTCGGCCCTTGGCCTTATCGGGCTTGCGTTTCTGCCGGAGCTTTTGCCAGACCCTTTTATTGGAATTCTCATAAGCGTCATTGTTTACGCCATCGGCAGCGGCCTAATAGAGGTGCTGTGCAGCCCTATTGTAGAGGCCTGCCCCTTTGACCACAAGGAGGCCGTCATGAGCCTGCTCCACTCCTTCTACTGCTGGGGTTCGGTAGGGGTGATACTGGTATCCACCCTTTTCTTTGCCGTCTTTGGCATCGGGAACTGGAAATGGCTCGCCTGTATCTGGGCGGTCATTCCCCTTTACAATGTTTACAACTTTATGGTGTGCCCCATTGAAACCCTCACCGGCGACGGCAAGGGTATGGGGGCAGGCACGCTGCTCCGCATCCCGCTGTTCTGGATTTCCATTATCCTGATGGTCTGTTCCGGTGCCTCCGAGTTGTCCATGTCCCAGTGGGCCTCCGCCTATGCCGAATCAGCCCTGGGCCTTTCAAAGTCGGCGGGGGACCTGGCGGGCCCCTGTATGTTTGCCGTGATGATGGGCATCAGCCGCGTCATTTACGGAAAGTACGGTGACAGGCTGGATTTGACAAAATTCATGCTGGGGTCCGGCGGCCTCTGCCTGGTCTGTTACATTGCGGCTTCTCTGTCAAGCTCCCCTATGATTGGATTGGCAGGCTGCATTCTGTGCGGTTTCTCGGTTGGCATTATGTGGCCGGGGACCATCAGCATCTGTTCGGGGCGGCTGCCCGCCGGGGGAACGGCGATGTTTGCCCTGCTGGCCATGGCGGGGGATTTGGGCGGCGCATTCGGGCCGAGCCTGGTCGGCAATATTACACAGAACGCGGGGAACAACCTGCAAAGGGGAATGTTGGCGGGATGTATTTTCCCGTTGGTGTTAATTGCATCGCTGCTAATACTGAAAGGGTTGCGGAAGGATAAAAAGATATCCAAAGCATAGGCACGCAATAACAAAAGTAAGGAGCGGCACCCATTTTCCTTTGGGTGCTGCTCCCTGCTTTTGCTATTGCGCGAATTTTCTTGCGTGAAAAAATATTAAGGCATATAGATCCCGCCATTGGGGGAAACATATTGACCGGTCATATACTTATCTTTAATCAGGAATTCCATAGCAACAGCAATATCTTCCACATCGCCAATTTCACCCATAGGGATACCCATTTTCAGGGCTGCAACTTCATCCTGGTTGACGCTGCGGAGCATATCTGTCCAGATCATACCGGGACAGATGCAGTTAAAGCGGATATGCTGCTTGCCGAATTCCATAGCCAGCGCCCTGGTCATACCAATCAGGCCCGCTTTGGAGGCACAGTAATCAGCCTGATTTGCAACACCCATCAGCCCGCCGATGGAGGATGTGTTAATCACGCAGCCTTCTTGGGCTTTTACCATATAGGGGACGACAAAATGGCACATATGGAAAGCGCTGATCAGGTTTGTTTCCAGGACAGCCATATATTTTTCGCGGGGAAGGTCACAGAAAGCGGCGTTGTTAGTGATACCAGCATTGTTGACCAGCACGCCAATTTTCTCTCCGAATTTCTCGACAGCGGCTTTCACCAGTTTTTCGCAGTCCTCATACTTGGAAACGTCAGCCTGTACCGCAAAGCCCTCTACGCCATAGCGCTCCTTTAATGTGCCGATAACCTTTTCAGTAAGCGCTTTTGAGGAATCGGAACGATAGTTGATCACTACATTATAACCCATTTCACCCAATTTCAGGGTCATGGCTTCGCCGATTCCACGGGAACCGCCTGTGATAATTGCTGTTTTCATGGGAAAACACTCCTTTAATCATGATTACATAAATGTTACCATGTTGGCCTATAAAATTCAATGGGGCTAGATTTGTGAAATATGCTTAAAATATTATTAATTAGCATTTTTAATACAGTCATCCTGTAATATATAGCAATTTAAAACTGATTTGAAAATAAATAACATATATATTTTTGTAAAATTTATACAAAAATATGTTGTTTATAACATAAGCTGACCTATTATATTAAATATATACCAATTCATATAAACTGTCCATTTAAAAAAAGGTATATGGATCAATAGACGACAAATGATACATCCCTTTTTGAAAAAGCCCGACATCTTTTCTGCTGTGCAGTCTCTGTTTCCCTGTACTTTGGAATTTTAGCTACATACTTCTGGTTACATAGAAATGTATCGCTGTCATCACCTGAAGCAAGGTATTGAATATCATCTGCTGGAATTCCGATCTGCTGCATTGTATAACGTATTTTATTGATCGTTTCCATACAACAAGCAGTTATCCCTTTTATATCATTATCGAGCAATATGGCGATAATAATCCTCCGCCAAAAGCCCATACATACAGGCATCAACAATCCCCTGGTTATTCCAGTCTGCCATTCTTAAAGTCCCCTCATATTTCAGGCCGCACTTTTCCATAACCTTTCCAGAATTGGGGTTGTTGGAATCGTGGCGGGCCTCGATCCTGTTTGTTTTTACCTCATCAAACAGGAAGCGGATGACCGCGGAAAATGCCTCGCTGGTGATTCCCTGATGCCACCATTTTCTGCCGATGCAGTAGCCGACATGAACCTTTTGGGATTTTTCATCCATTTCGACAACAGAAATAGAACCGATTGGTTCATTGATTTCCTTATAAACAATTGCCCATTGATAAAATGTTTTTTCGCTGTATCTGCTGATCCAGTCGTTTATGACCATTTCCGTTACAGCAACATCCTTATGGGTCGGCCAGGTCAGGAATTTTGTCACCTGATCGTCGCTGCACCAGTTTTGGAAAGCAGGTCTTACATCCGCTGGGATGAATTTTCTCAGGATAAGCCGATCTGTTTCGATGGTCTTTGTGCCCTGATGGTTCACGGTGATGCCTCCTATTATTTTGATAAACCCATTATATCTTTTACCTAGTAAAATTGCAACAAATATCTCATGGGATTCATCCTCTAAAGTTTGAGGATATCTTTTATTTTTTCGATGAAACGCAGCCCGTCCTCCAGGGAATTTCTCTCAAAGGACGGGCTTTTATGCGACTTACGCACGGTATTTATTTTTTCTTTCTCCCGGCGTTCAATCCAAAGAAAAACAGCATTACACCGATCACAACCGAACCAATCAAGGTCAGCACACGGGCATTGGCGTCAGTCTGAGGATAACCCGTCCACTGGAACAGATTTGCCTCCAGAATGGACGGTGCATTCGTCGCCCCATCTGGCAGAAGGATCAGCCTGATAGCATCATTGATTGTCGCGGAAAACACCCCTGTCACCAGGATAACCAACCCCGTTTTCGCCAACGGATGTAGCTGGAGATACCGGATAATTACGAAGACAGCCCAAGGCAGCAGCAGGCACCAGCTTGTAATCAGCAGGGAGTTGTGCCAGTAAAACTCACTGCTGCTATACTTTGAGCTGGAAAACATGATTCCATACAGCCACAGCGTATCCCATATCATCACTAGCAGCGCCTTGTGATTCAGGAGGAGATTTGGGAGGGGTATCTGACGGATAACGACCGGCATCAGCAGCACCGAAAGCCCGAAAATCACCGGAACCGCCGTCGTCCAAAACCAGTCCCCTCCTACATAGACACAGAGCACCGCCAGCATTATCAGCAGCCATGCCACATCCCACAGGATAACACAGAGGGTCTTGCGGTTTTTCAGCGGTTCAGGCAGGGGTATCTGCCAGACAACGGCTGGCATCAGCAGCAGGGACAGCCCGAAAATCACCGGGACCGCCGCCGCAAGGAACCAGTCCCCACGGGTATATACGCAGCAGGTAAACAGCAGCAGCAACGTTGAAAGGGTACAGCACCCCGCCGCCTTGAGGAACCGCATTTCAGTGGCCAGCATGGGAACGACGGTGACGCTGGCGACCACCAGCAGCGAAGTGAGCACGATGAAAAACCAGTCCAGGGCATGGCCTATGGCCAGATTGCATATGAGGCAGACAATTACCGGGATAAGCAGTATCCCCGCTGTGATAAGCCCATATATTGCCGAAATGCGCTTTTCCTTTTTCTGGTGATTTTTCAGCACCGCACCAGCTTCCAGGGAAAGCGACTGTTCAATCTTGTCTCCGTTGAGCTGCTCCAGGATATGGGAGCATTCCGCACACTCCTGGAGGTGTTCTTCTACGACAGCGCGGCTTTCGTCTCCGCAGACATTGTCCCGGTACAGCGGGAGAAGGTCCTGTACCAAACCGCAGGAATATTTACTCGCCATTTCGTTCAATCCTTTCCAAAAGTTTTAATTTTGCCCGATGGTATGTAATCCGTGCCCAGTTTTCGGTTTTGCCGAAAATGACCCCTATTTTTGCGAAGGAAAGCTCTCCAAACACCCGGAGCTGGAAAACCTCTTTATACGGCTCTTCAATATTGTGGAGAATCCGGTGGATTTCCAGGGTGAACAGCTCATCCTCAGCGGTCTGCTCCACGCTTTTGGGGGAGGGAATATCCTCGTTTAAATCTGTGAATTTCGATTGACGCTTCAGCTCGTCCAGGGCGGCGTTTTTCGCGATGGCGCACAGCCAAGTATATTCACCCGACCTTCCATCAAATTTGCCGTTCAGCGCCTTGAAAAATGTCTGCTGGGTAATCTCCTCCGCCATGTGCGCGTTTTTTACAATGGTCATGACGTAGGAGTACACACTCATGTAATAGGTGTTGTACAGTTTATCGAAGTCCACTCCGTTCACCTCGCTTTCAATCGGTTAGACGGCGATTAGCTCTATTCGTTACAGTTTCCCATAAAAAAATTTTACCGGCTCTACGGTTCGTGGGTGTAAATAGACAAATAAAAAAGGACAACACCCACTTTCATGGATGCTGTCCTTATGGCTCCCCAAGTTGGGCTCGAACCAACGACCCTGCGGTTAACAGCCGCATGCTCTGCCAACTGAGCTATTGAGGAATATAATGTGGGGAAGTACCAAAGGATACTCCCCACAGATGCCGGCACAACCGATCTTTCCAGGCGGTCACCCGCCAAGTATTGTAGGCACGGGACGGGCTTAACTACTGTGTTCGGGATGGGAACAGGTGGGACCCCGCCGTAAT
>JAAWRH010000062.1 GCA_022800935.1 Oscillospiraceae bacterium | reverse complement strand
TGGTGAAGGCGGCGGGAGTCGAACCCGCGTCCGAAAACCTCTCCACACAGGCATCTCCGAGCGCAGTCTGTCATCAACATTCCCTCGTCACACCGCCGACAGACAGGCAGTGCGTCTCAGTAGCCCCTGTCCGACAGGAGAGCCGGGGCACTCTCATCCTGACGTTCACCACTCATCGACGCCTGATCCAGGCCCGTGGTCCTGCCCGGTCAGACGGCTGCTTAATTAAGCAGCAACTAACTGATTATCGTTAGCGTTTGTTTTTAAGTTTCGGGTATTATAGAGGTCCCGCCCTCTGCTCGCTTCCCATGCTTCAAAATCCCCGTCGAAACCTTTACGCCCCCATATTTACCGGCGTGTAAAGTCCGGTCAGACCTTTCAGCATCTCTATTATAACACAGGACTTTATAAAAGTATACGCCGGTTTGAAAAAATTTTGATAATGCTCTGTGAACAACGCCAACAGAATGCTACCGCCGAGACTTCATCGCCCGCTCAATGTCCCGCTGGGCGTCCCGCTTTGCCATATCGTCCCGCTTGTCGTGGAGCTTTTTGCCCTTGCACAGTCCCACCTGGACCTTGACATTGGAGCCCTTGAAGTACAGCGAAACCGGTATCAGGGTGAATCCCTGCTGCTTTACCAGCCCGAACAGCCGCAGAATCTCCCGCTTGTGCATCAGCAGGCGGCGGGGACGGATGGGGTCCTTGTTGAAGATGTTCCCCTTTTCATAGGGGCTGATGTGCATCTGCTTGACAAACAGCTCCCCATGCTCGATCTCGCACCATGCGTCCTTCAGGTTCGCGCCGTGGACACGGATGGACTTTACCTCCGTCCCAGCCAGTTCAATGCCCGCCTCAAAGGACTCCACAATGAAATATTCATGCCGTACCTGGCGGTTTTCGCTGATTGTTTTGGTGGACTCTTTCGGCATTCCCAGTCACCGCCTTTCTTCTCCTTGTGTGGTTCCTTTATTCCGAAAAACCCAAAAATTGCTGAGCACAAAATTGATTGCCATCACCAGAACAGTGGAAATCAGCTTTCCCAGAAGCTTGTGAAGTCCCAGCTGCTCTACGCACAGATAAATGATCCCCATGCCCAGCAGCATCATTGCCAGATTTAGGACCACAAACTTCACCAGCTCCAGGCTGAAAAAGCCGTTTCTGGTATCAAAGGTCCACTTTCGGTTGATGACATAGCTGTTTAACATCCCACAGCAGTAGGAAATCATCTGTGATACATACAGGCCCATACCGCATACCGAGACGAGTACCGTGTATACCACAAAATCCACCGCCGTGTTCATCACACCGGTGACGCCGAATTTCAGGATTTTTTTTATCTCATTCCAATGTTCCTTCAAAGAACAATCCTCCCTTGGAAGGGAATTGTTATCATCACGCCGCCAAGCTTTGAGATAGGCCCTAAAGCTCCATCCTGCCCTCCAGCGCGCGGTAAAGAGTGACCTCATCGGCGTACTCCAGGTTCCCGCCCACCGGAATTCCATAGGCCAGGCGTGTGACCTTTACCCCCATGGGCTTGAGCAGCCTTGCCACATACATGGCAGTGGCCTCCCCCTCCACAGTGGGGTTGGTGGCCATGATGACCTCCTTCACCGTTCCGTCCCCCAGCCTTTTGACCAGTTCCTTGATATAAATCTGCTCCGGCCCGATTCCCTCCATGGGGGAGAGAAGCCCGTGGAGCACATGGTAAAGCCCGTTATATTCCTTGGTTTTCTCAAAGGCCAGCACATCCTTGGGCCCCTCCACCACACAGATGATGGAAGGGTCCCGCTTGGGATTACTGCATACAGAGCACAGCTCCTTGTCGGTGAGGTTCTGGCAGACGGAGCATTTGTGAATCTTCTCATGGGCGTCCAGAATGCTTTGGGCAAAGGCTGCGGCGCGGTCATGAGGGAGATTCAGCACAAAGAAGGCCAGCCGCTGGGCGGTCTTCTTTCCGATTCCCGGCAGGCTTTCAAACTGCTCCACCAGGCGGTTCAGGGGTGCGACGCTGTAGCCCGCCATGATTAAAACAGCCCAGGGATGTTAAGTCCCCCTGTTACCTTCTCCATTTCGGCGGCGGAGGTTTCCTCCACCTTGGTGAGGGCCTCGTTGACAGCGGCCTGGATCAGGTCCTGAAGCATCTCGATATCCTCAGGGTCCACAACCTCCGGCTTCAGGACAATGGATTTCATCTGCTTTTTCCCGGTCATCACAACCTCGACAGCTCCGCCTCCGGCTGTGGCGGAAAACTCCCGCTCCTCCAGTTCCCCCTGGACGCGGGTCATTTCCTCCTGCATCTTCTGTGCCTGGCGGATCATACTGTTCATATTGTTCCCTTTCCCGGAATATCCTTCTGGCAGTCTTGCTTTCATAATGGTTTGTTCCTCCTGTACATTCAGTTTCGGCGAAGCCTTTGCGCTTTAAGCAAAGCTTCCGTTTTTTATTCTTTTATTTCCACCTCGATTCCCAGAGAGGCCGCGTGATCCAGCAGCTCCTCCAGGGGATCGAGCTTGTCAACAATCTGATATTTTTCCTTGTTATAGGGGCCGAGGCGGTATTTCTGGTTGGTAAGCAGCCGCAGGGCCTCCCGCAGACAATTCTTGTAGGTGCTGCTGCTGCGTATCAGCTCCAGGAACAGCTGGTTGGGGGCGTCAATCAGGCAGAGGTCCTTTGTCACATAGGCGGTGGAACCGTTGAGGGCGCCCCACAAGGGCTTGCTCATCTTCTCCAGCTTTTCCAGAACCTCCGGCCAGCAGGCCAGGGCCGTCACCTTTTCCAGGTCCTCCACCCGCACCTCCTGGACAACGGGGACATCCTCCGAAGGGGAAGGGGCTTCCGGCTTGGCCGGGGTCTCCTGGGCGGCCGGGGGGGCGGGGGTCTGTTGGGGGTGGGAGATTACGCCGGACTTTATCATGTCCTCCAGGGCCTCCAGACGGCTGAGGACCGCCGCCTGGCTTCCGTCCAGCGACGGATTGCACAGCCGTACCAGCGCCATTTCCAGCTCCACCCGCTTGGAGGAGCCTTGACTCATCCTGGTAAGGGCCTGGGAGAGACAGTCGATGGCAAAGAGGATGGCGGACAGGCGGTATTCTCTGGACTGAACCTGAAGCTTTTCCAGCTCATCGGGGAGGCAGACAATCATCTCCTCCGGCTTGGTGACAGTCCGGGCGACCATCAGGTTGCGGTAATGTCCCACAAGCTGTTCGGTCAGGCGATCAAATTCCACGGAACGCTCTGAGAGGGCCTCCAGGCTGGCCAGAGCGGCCCCCGTATCCCCTGCCTGAACCGACTGGGCTATGGAGAACAGATACTCGTTCCGGGCCAGCCCGGCCGCCTGTGAGACGGTCTCCAGCTCCACATGGGAGCTGCGGGAGATGCACACATCCAGCAGGGACAGCGCGTCCCGCATTCCGCCGTCGGAGAGGCGGGCAATCAGGACCCCCGCGTCCTCCTCCAGGGCGACCCCCTCCTGTTTGGCGATATAGGCCAGCCGCCTGGCGATTACATCCGGCGGGATGCGCCGGAAATCAAACCGCTGGCAGCGGGAGAGGATAGTGGCGGGAACCTTGTGGACCTCGGTAGTGGCCAGGATAAAGAGCACATGGGGCGGTGGTTCCTCCATGATTTTCAGCAGGGCGTTAAAAGCCCCGATGCTGAGCATATGGGTTTCGTCGATAATATAAACCCGGAAACGGGCGGCGGCGGGGGTAAAGTTGGCCTCCTCCCGCAGGTCGCGGATGTTTTCCACGCCGTTGTTGCTGGCGGCGTCGATTTCCACCACATCCAGGACCGAGCCATCGTCGATGCCCTTGCAGACGGCGCATTCCCCGCAGGGGTCGCCGTCGGGGGTAGGGGAGAGGCAGTTGACGGCTTTGGCCAGGATTTTGGAGCAGGTGGTTTTGCCAGTGCCGCGGGAGCCGGTGAAGAGGTAGGCATGGCCTGTCTTTCCCGCCGAAACCTGGTTGCGGAGGGTGCGGGTGATATGCTCCTGGCCCACGACATCCGCAAATACCCGCGGCCGCCATTTCCGGTACAACGCCTGATACATCGCTCCGCCCCCTTACATTCCCGGTTTTGATGCAAAAAAGAACAGGTACGTCCCCCTTGAAAAGGGACTTGTGCCGGACGCCCGACCATACAGACGGACAGACTACCTATATCACCCAAAGACAACCGTTTAATGCTGCTCGGTTCCCCGCCTGACATGGTTCACGGTGCTTCGTCGTACAGGACCCACCCGCCTGCATGGTCCGACCTCCGAACTTACCTGTTCTGTCTTGCTGACTGAAATATTATAATACAAAACCGGCGCTTTTACAAGCCCTAATTTATGAATAACGGGGATTTTGGTTTTTGTTCATCAAGTATTTAAAAATAATTTGAAATAGTCATTGACTTTTCCTGGGGAAGGTGATAAAATCTATTTAAATAAAATTTGAAATAGATTGCGAGGTTGACAGGATGGGAATACAGGAGGTTTTGGCGGCGCTGGCGGATGAGAACCGCAGAAAAATACTGTTAAAGCTGAAGGAGGGGAAAATCAGCTCCGGCGAACTGGCGGAGGCGGTGGGTATGACGCCCCAGGCCCTTTCCTACCATCTGTCCAAGCTGAAAAAGGCGGATTTGATTTATGAAACCAGGTTTAAGAATTTCATTTACTATGAGCTGAATCTCTCTATCCTGGACGAGGCAATCGTCTGGATGAGCGAACTGAGAGGAGATGTCACCCGTGAAAGCGAAGAAAATCATTCTTTGTATCCTCATGCTCCTGCCGCTGGCGGCGACAGCGGCGGCCCTGCCCGTTTTGCCGGAGCAGATCCCCGCCCATTATGATATCAACGGTCAGGTCAACCGGTGGGGAAGCAAATACGAGGCCCTGATTCTCCCGGCTGTCACCCTTTTGTTCGGCCTTTTTATGCTGGGTATGGCGAGGTTCTGCGCCAGGCGGGAGGAGAACGGGCACAACAACGAAAAGGTGTGCCTGGTGATGGGAATCGTTTCCATGCTCCTCTTTGATGGGATGACAGGCTTTTTTCTGTATACCGCCTTTGGCGGGGTGGAGTCCCTTTCCTCCGTCCGAATCGATATCAACCAACTGGTCTGCGGCCTTTTAGGGCTGTCAATGGTGGTCGTTGGAAATATAATGCCCAAACTGCGGATGAACTCCCTGATGGGCCTGCGAACTGGCTGGAGCATGAAGAACGAGACAACTTGGAAAAAGAGCCAGCGGTTCGGCGGGATTTCCTTTATCGCCGCGGGAATTTTGATGATGGCTGCCTGCTGCTTGACTAAGGAGATTGCCTGCATTGGGATATCGCTGGGGATTTTGATCCTTGTTTCAATTGTTGATGTTTACTATACGTATAGGATTGCTAAAATATACTGAATTTTGATAAAAAACCGACAGGAATGTTGTAAAGCATCCCTGTCGGTTTTTCTAGTAAATGCTCAGAGGGTTGGGAGAGAAGACTTTTTATTTTCCCTTTTAGTGTAACTCGGATAGATTTACAGCATATATCCTGTCCGGAAGTGTTTCACCTGTGCTGGGGTGTTTATAACCCATACAGATCAAAACATCTTCTTTGGAGTTTTGTGTCATATAGGTGATGGAATATCTTTTTTCATTTACAAAAAAAGGATGTTGCATCATTTGCCTGGCATCTGTATCTAAAATGTATATGATGTTTTCAAAAAATTCAAAGTATACACTCAGCCTGTTTTCATTGGAGGAATCTATTGCTTTAAAAAATCCCGCATCAAAATCCGCCACTTGTTTCATTTTTATCTGGCTGTCCTTATCCTCAATGTTGAAAGGCTGCAGTTCAAATAATGCCCTTGTTGAACTAAAGTTTTCATAGTAGACATATCCATTGTTTACAAAAAAATGAGAAACCAGCTGACGCAATTCAATATTTGCGCCGTCTGTATTTGTAACGCCTTCTGAAACAGCGGCTGTAATATCAATGGAATTTATTAACCCAAAATCAAAATCGTAAACGTCAATGTACAATTTCACATTTGCTTCCGTTGCCATATTTAGTCTCAAAAGATAAAGATATTGGTTATCAGATGATATATGTCTGATAGCATCGCCTGTGTTTATTGTACGGTCAAATAAGTATTCTTTAATCATTGCTATGGATTTAATTTTTATATCATATTCATATATACAACACCTCCCTTTTTTCGGAGCGGCAATTATAATTTTATCGCCTGTCAAGGTCATAGAATTATAAGGAACGCTAGTATTTTCCAATACTGTGGCGGACATTGAAGCTTCTTCTAAATCTATGTCGTATAGGTAATTTTTCGTTTCATCAAAATTATAAGCATTGCCTGTAGTGATAAGCATATAAATATGATTATCACTATAGATGGTATCATAATGCGCTTCATATACCCAGTTTTTGATCGTGCCCAATTTTGTGCTCTGATTTTGGGAGAAATCAAAGTGATAATATTCCATTTCAAAATTCGATTCATCAGAATTTGCAGAAAGCTTAGAGTAGATAAAACCGTTATCTGTCTGCGAAATAGCTCCGTAATGCTCAAGCTCGACAATTAACTGCTCCTCTGCATCATAAACGGGAATGATTTCATTCATCAGATTTTGCTGCATATTCTGTGGTTCGGACGAATATGTCGTTGGTTCGGAATTTGAACAGGCCGCCAAAGTTAAAAACAAAAACAATACCAAACTGAGATGTAGTTTTCTTATTATTCTACTCATAAAGACTTTTCTCCTATTCTCGACACTCAATACCTAGAAGGGCGGATAATAAATTACCCGCCCTTCATAATGCGTCAAATATACCGGTAATCAGTAAACGATTCGAGTGCAGTACTTACTTACTGTGCTAGCGTCCTTTTCATAAAAATATGGACAACCATCAGCGTAATCACCCAACGGATCGCCAAACTGGATTTTAGAATAGTCGTCATATATAGCATTGACTACCAAACTATGTCCCCTTGTAGTATAATACCAGTCTTTTGTAGTAGTACCCGAAATGCCCATAGAAGCTGGCATGCCAGAACCTGCAATCGTAGAGTAAAGTTTTTCGCACATATCCTCTTGATCCGGTGCTGATACATAAACATAATAAAAGCTCTGCCTAGCGTTTAAATAAGCAGGAATTTTAAACGAGCTTGTACCTACTTCTTCCGCAATTTTCGACTGATCAGGAGAGTCACCATTAATATACATTAACATACTCTGGAGTGTTGCAGGAATACAATAACTCTTTTCTTCTTGCTGATACATTGTGAATGTGCCTGGAATAGAAATTTTCGTCCCACTCCTTGAAATGGCACGCTTAGCATAACGCGTTGCAGCGGCCTCTTTGGCTGCAATTTGTTGCCGGTCATATGCAGAAAGTCCCTGCAAATATGCTTCGTACTCTTCAGGCGTCGGCACGGTTTCACCTGTTATGACAGTATTGGGGCTTATCCGTTCACCCTCCTTGGTTGAACCAACCCCTTTTAATTCGGTAGCAAAAACATTCATGCTTCCGAAAACCATCGATGCTGCTACTGCGGCTACAGCCAGAAGTCTTTTTACTTTCATAAGTTATTACCTCTTTCTAAAAATATGGATGAATTATAATAACCAACTAAATTGATGGTTAAAAATTTCTTATTGAACCTCTGCATCACTCCTTTAACTTAAATTTCCCTGTGCGCACTTGGGATGTCGGGAGTTGTAAAAAATTCCCCTACACTTATTAAGACAATCTTGTCCCCCTAAACGTTGCAACTTTTTCGAGAAAAAAGGAAATTTGGTACCGTATTTATCCCTTCACTTATATAATCGAAAAAAAGACAAAAATTACTACAAAAAAATTGAATAAATATACAAAGTGGTTTTTGTGCAATTAAACGATTGAAGTTGGGAGAAAGAACCTTTTATTTTCCCTTTCACTCTATATAACACATTACCCCTCCCAAACGCAACACCTATTTTATAATTTTTTTGAAAAACCCTTCTGCCGCTTTTATCAACCTTCCAATGTCTTCTGAACAGGCTTCTCAAAACATTGGACAAAACAAAAGGAGGCTGTCTCAAAATGGTTTTTACCGTTTTGAGACAGCCCCTCTGATCAATCTGCGTATAAAAAGAAATTAGTCGGTCAGGGAATCGACAATCTTCTTCGCCCAAGCCTTGACGTTGTTGAGATCGGAATCGGTGACTTTGCCTACGCCGAACAGGCCGCCCTTAACGCGGCAGTCAAAAACGTCACCAACGGGGTTTACACCCTGGGATTTAACAATATCCTTTAAAGTGTCCGCAACCTCAGGACCGGAAGAGGATACCACCAAGAATGCGACGTTTTTCGCCCTGGCGGGAGTAAGATCTTTACAGAAAGCAACGACCTTCTTGTCGGGCTTTTTGCCTTCTACCGCGATGAAGACAAGCTTCTCGTTCTCGCAGGGGTAAGCAGGGGGAATCTGGTCGCATTTGCACTTGTGCTCCTTGGAAACAACTTCCAGAAGACGGTAGGTGTTGTCAGTTTTGGTGGACTGGTAAAGGGCCTGCATTTTCATATGTATATCCTCCTAAAAAATAGAAATTCCGCCGAACAGTCCGGCAAAATAAAAACCTGTGATGAGAGACCGCTGTACTGATCCGGCGGCTGAAATCTTTCATCGAAAAGACATTCTAGCGGAAAAATATAGACGCTATATTAAGCATACATGAATTTGAATTAAAAATCAATACTTTTCCCGGAAAAATGATTCTGGGCAAACCAAGTTTTGTTAAAACATACCAAAAACGCAAAAATATTTTGTATACAAAACTAATTAGCTTTATGAAACCCTACCAATTCGCCTTTGGTCAAAAAAGTTTTTTTGTTTCCCCGCCTTCTACCTTGACAATCTGGTCGTTGTTGATGCTCAGCCAGACCGGGGAGGCGGAGGGGTTATAAACGGTATCGCCCTCGCAGGTGAACTTCAGCTGGCGGAGGGCGTTTAGATAATCGACAATCTGAATATTGGTGGCGTACCAGATGTTGTCCTGGCCGCCCATCATGGAGCAGAACTCTTCCATCAGCTCCCAGTTGTCGTTGTTGTCGAACTCATAGCTGTGTCCCCAGACATACATCATGTAGAGGTACTGCTTTTTATTCAGCTCCAGGAACTGTTTGCCCAGCTCCAACAGGTTATGGTTGTGGTGGCAGGTGGACTTCCACCGCAGGAAATCCTCCGGGATGGCAAAGCCGTCGGTGTTGCCCACCACGCGGGAATATTCGATTCCTAATCCGGGGAGCATGTCCACAATTTCCTGATTGTAGGAGCCGTTGGGATAGCTCAGCCCCCGCACCGGATAACCAGCCAGCTTTTCAAGGATTTTCCGGTCCTCCAGCACCTGCTGGGCCACCATGGGCAGGGGGCACCGGGCGATGGTGGGATGGGTGACGGTATGGCAGGAAATCTCATGTCCCTGGTAAAGGGAGGGGATTTCCTCTGCCGGAATGCGCTGGCCGGTCTTATCAGAACCGATCAGGCCGCCATTGATGTGGAAGGTCCCCTTAATGCCGTATTTGTTAAAGATAGAGATGAGCCGCCGGTCGGCAACCTTGCCGTCGTCATAGCTCATGGTCAGCACCTTGAAGGCGCCTCCGGGGAAGCAATGGTAAATGGTATTCATAGTAGTTCCGCCTTTCTGTCAATATTTATTGCAGGCGGCGAAAGGGACAGGGGAAACCGTCGCCTCCGCCGCAAACCGCATTTACAAATGGTTGTGTCCCGCTGCTTTTTCTTTGGCTTTGGCAATCATCATCCGGGCGCATTTGTACACATCCCCGCAACCAAGGGTAATCACCAGATCGCCGGGCCGGATTTCCCCTACCATATAATCCGCAATCTCCTCAAAGGTAGAAAACCAAACGCAGCCGGGGATTTTTTCCGCCAAGTCTTTGGAATAGATATGATAGGTGTTGACCTCTCTGGACCCCATGATTTCAGACAGAACCGTCCGGTCCGCAATGGCCAGAACCTGGGCAAAGTCCTCCAGCAGCATGGCGGTCCGGGAATAGGTAAAGGGCTGGAATACGGCCCAGACGCGCTTAAAGCTCATTTTTTGGGCGGTTTCCAGGGTGGCGCGCAGTTCAGTGGGATGATGGGCATAGTCGTCGGCAAAGGTCACGCCGTCCACCTTGTCGAGAATCTCAAAGCGCCGCCCCGCTCCATGGAATTCCCCGATACACGCCGCAATTTTATCAAAATCCACCCCGACGGCATGGGCCGCCGCAATGGCCGCCAGGGAGTTGAGGACATTGTGCTCTCCTGGGACAGACAAGGTGATCCTGCCCTGCTCCGCACCCTGATAAATCAAAGTATACTGACAGTTTACACCGTCATGGAGGGAGATATCCACTGCCCGGTAATCGTTGTTTTCCCCCAGGCCAAAGGTGATAATCGGCTTGCCAATCCCCTCCATTGCCTCCTGGGTATTGGGGTCGTCCCCGTTGCAGATGACATATCTGGAGGCGGAGGCGGCGAACTTATGGAAGGAACGCTTCAGGTTATCCATGGTTTTGAAGTAGTCCAGGTGGTCGTCGTCGATGTTGAGCACCACGGCGATATCCGGGGACAGATGGAGGAAGGTATCCACAAATTCGCAGGCCTCACAGACAAAGAGGTCCTCCTGTCCGACCCGGCCATACCCGCCGATTTTGGGGAGCTTTCCGCCGATTACAGCGCTAGGGTCCCGCCCGCAGTCCAGAAGAATGGAGGTGAGCAGGGAGGTTGTGGTTGTTTTGCCGTGGGTGCCGCTGATGCAGATGGCGTTGTCATAGGCATCGGAGATAGCGCCGAGCATCACGGAACGCTCCGCGGTGGGAATATGGTGCTCCGCCGCATAGACCAACTCGCAGTTGTCCTTAAAAATAGCGGCGCTGTAGACCACCAGGTCCGCTCCGGCGGCGTTTTCCGGTTTATGGCCAAGGAAGACCGGAATCCCCATGGCGCGTTCCAATTTCAGGATATCGCTTTCGTTATTATCGGAACCGGTGATATGATACCCCTTACCGTGGAGAATCTGTACGATAGGGAACATCCCGGAACCTCCTATCCCGACGAGATGCAGATTTTTCTTGTCCTTTAAGATGCCGTTTTCTACTGGCGTAGTGAGATGGCTCATTATTCAATCATGCCTTTCCCATCTGCCGCACCACCTTGAGAAATTCTGTATGATCGTTTCCAAGGCTCAAGCTGTGCGCAGACTTCTGTTGTACGGAGCATTTCCCAGGGCCCGTTTATGGACAGGCAGCGAAACCTCCGTCTGTCTCTATTATATTGCGTTTTTGTTCCAAAATAAACAATTTTTTCAGTTTTCTTTTTAAAGTCGGGGGAGGAGACCCAAATGGGCCGGATTGCAGCCCATGGAACAGAATCTTTTAGGTAGCCGGACAAATGTAACGAATAATGCTGCTACGACAAAGGGGGAGCGGAAATGTATAAATATCCAAAACACTCGCTCTCATTTCCAGCCGAAGACTTTCTCCAAAAGCCTAATCGAACGGCATTTACAAGATGTCAAAAAGAGGATAGGGAACGTCCATATAAGGGATGTACCGGAAAGGCGCAGAGCCGGACCGGGGAAACCACAAGCCCCCTCTGGAAAAAGAATTAGGAGGAAATGATTCTTAT
>JAAWRH010000061.1 GCA_022800935.1 Oscillospiraceae bacterium | reverse complement strand
TTTCTTTGCTGTCAATACTGATCCGATAAGCTGTCCTGATAACAAATCCGGCTGTGGTAAGACATCCCGGATGTGGTACCGAAAATGGGTTGTTCATCGGAGACCAATATATAACGGACGCAAAGTATCCAGTAGCCGAACGAGCGTTGCGCCGCAAGAGCACATTAGCCTCTGGCTTTGCGTCCCACCGTTTCCGGTGGTTTGCCAAGTTGCAGCCGAACGAGCATTGCGCCGCAGGGGCGCGGCAGCCTCTGGCTTTGCGTCCCGCCGTTTCCGGCGGTTTGCCAACTTGCAACCGAACGAGCGTTGCGCCGCAAGGGCGCAGTAACCTATGGCTTTGCGTCCCGCCGTTTCCGACGGTTTGCCTGTGCCCTATCGGTGTTTTCCACCTCCTTAAAAACGGATAGGACTTCTTAGGTTGGGGAACAGACCTGGACATATGCCGTAGGCCGATCCCGCTTTTGGAAATTATGGTCAGTTCCCCGCATGGGAGAATTGATCAACAAATTTGTCGTGAAGCTGCTCTTCCGCCTGTTTCCGTGCATTGACCGCGTCTTCAAAGCAGCTGTAGCTGCCCAGATAGCGGCGCTTCCCCTGGAAGCAGATGGAGGCCCTCCACCGTCCCTTTGATGCCAGCCAGTCCACGCCGGTGACGCCGCTGGTGTTGTTTTTCCTCACTGTTTTGGACCGCAGCATCTCTATACAGGTGCCCTCTACATACGTAAGACCGGGAAGACCCACAGCGAGGATTTCCTTCGGCTTCATACATCCGCAGCTTGCCGTGTGGCCGCTGCGCAGCCGGTTGGTGCGGATAACAGTTTCATTTCCGCAGTCGCACCGGCATTTCCAGGCAGTCCTGCCATTTACATTCGCCGCCGGGCCCAGGACAGTGAGCCTTCCATACCGCTGTCCAGTGATATCCAGCTTTCTCCTGGAATAGCACAAAGGCTTTTTCCCTCCCTTCTGAAAGCGATGCTATGGGGAAAGATAAGATTACCGCCAAAAGGTGTACTTTTTGACAGAAAGCCTATATCCATATCATACAACAAAAAAATGAGGAAAGCAATACCTAATTCCTGAAATTATCACCACTTTTCATGTGTGGTATTAACATTTTTTCACTGTCAAAAAGTACACCTTTTGACAGTGGGCCTGTTTTTTGTCCCTTTTTCAGACAAAACGGGATAATTGCGTAAATATTTATTATACGAGCGGTCCAATAAAGTTTTTCTGCCAAAAAATATAGAATTTATAACCAAAGTATGCTATAATCAATATATCACAGGAGAGGGGCCGCTCCGGCCCTCCGGAAGGGCCCCGGCTTCTACTTCTATTTGAAACAGGAGGGAAAATGTATGAAACTGATACTTGCCATTGTCTCCAACGAGGACAGCTCTAAGGTGTCCTCCAGCTTAACCAAGGCCCGGTTTTCTGTAACCAAGCTGGCCACCACCGGAGGATTTTTGATGTCCGGCAACACCACCTTCCTCATCGGTGTGGCGGACGAAAAGGTGGACGAGGTCATCAGAATTATTGGGGAGCACAGCAAAAAACGCACACAAATGGTTCCCTCCTCCGCCTCCTATGGGGTCGGGATGTACTCCTCCTATCCCATTGAGGTGACAATTGGCGGCGCTACCATCTTTGTGGTAGACGTGGAGCGGTTTGAAAAATTGTAAGATTTGGAGCTGGTTTCTTGTTTGAATGCCTTGCCGCAAACCGTACCCTGAAGGATACGCTGGCTGTTATGATAAACGGCCAGCGTTTGTCTCATGCCATCCTTTTGCAGGGGGAGGCAGGAACCGGGAAGAGAACCCTGGCCAGGCTGACTGCCCAGGCTGTCCTGTGCCGGGGAAATCCGGGCGGGGAGCGCCCCTGCGGCGTCTGCTCCTCCTGCCGCAAGGCGGAGAAGGGAATCCACCCTGATATCATTGAGATGGGAGCGGAGGCCCTCCGGCCCCAGTCCTTCCATATTGACACTGTCCGGCAGCTGCGCCAGGAGGCGTTTATCGCCCCCAACGAAAGTTCCAGCAAACTCTACATCCTGCACAATGTCCAAAATATGACGGCCCAGGCCCAGAATGCCCTGTTGAAAATACTGGAGGAGCCGCCGGAGACAGTAATCTTTATCCTGCTGTGTGAGAACCGTTCCGCCCTGTTGGAGACGGTGTTGTCCCGGTGTGTCTCTTTTACCCTGGAGCCCCCTGACGAACAGACCTGCTGCCGGGTCCTAATGGAAAGAAAGCCCGGTCTGCCCCAGGAGCGGTACCAGGCGGCGGCCATTGAAGCGGAGGGCAACGTGGGCCGCGCTCTTCTGCTGCTGGACCCGGAAAGCAGCGAGGGAGAGCTATCCGCTCAGGCGTGGGAGGGAGCCCAGAACCTGCTCCGAGACATTTGCGGCGGCGATGAATTTGTTCTGCTGGCCAGTTTGGGCAGATATGAAAAGCAGAAGGAGGCCTTTGTCCGTCTTTTGCCCTGTTTAAAGCAGATGGCAAAGGAGGCCGCCCTGAAGAAGTATTCGGGCGGTTCCCCCGGCATGGGGAGTCTTCCCGCGGTCCGGGAAGCGGCTTCCAGGCTTTCCACGTTGCAAATCATGAAGATTCTTGCTATAATAGATACGGTTTCCCAGCGGATACGGCAGAACGTAAACTTCAACCTGGTTCTTGCCTCCTTCTGCGCGGAAGCCTCCGGTTCTGTCCGATGAGTAAAATCGACGCCGCGTCCCGCCAAAAGCGCCAGAGCGCTGTACGGGACCGCACAGAGAGAGGTATGAAGGATAACGTGGAAGAAATGATAAAATCGCCGGGCCAGTCCCCGGCGGGACCCAAAGCCCGCCCCGATGACGCGGAGGTGATCGGGGTTCGTTTTAAGGAAGTCGGAAAAATTTACTATTTTGATCCCAACAAAATCACCTTTTCCCCCGGCCAGAAGGTCATTGTGGAGACCTCCCGCGGGGTGGAATGCGGAGAGGTTTCCATGGCCAACCGAAAGGTCAGCAGCAGCCAGATTGTCAAGCCGCTGAAAAAGGTGATCCGCCCCGCCAACGAAAACGACCTTCAGCAGCTTGCCTCCAACCGCCAGAAGGAGAAGCATGCCTTTTCCGTCTGCCAGAAAAAGATTGCCGAGCACCGGCTGGATATGAAGCTGGTGGATGTGGAGTACACCTTTGACAACAATAAAATACTCTTCTATTTCACCGCCGACGGACGGGTGGATTTCCGGGAGCTGGTCAAGGACCTGGCCTCGGTGTTCCGCACCCGCATTGAGCTGCGGCAGATTGGGGTTCGGGACGAGGCCAAGATGCTGGGGGGACTGGGGGTCTGCGGCAGGACCTTCTGCTGTTCCTCCTTCCTGGGGGAGTTTCAGCCGGTTTCCATCAAGATGGCCAAGGAGCAGAACCTTTCCCTGAACCCCACCAAGATATCCGGTATCTGCGGGCGGCTGATGTGCTGCCTGAAGTATGAGCAGGATTCCTATGAAAAGCTGCTGCGGATGACCCCAAGGGTGGGTTCCTTTGTCACCACGCCGGAGGGCCGCGGAGTGGTGCAGGACGCCAACCCCCTGACCGGGGTGGTCAAGGTGGCGTTGGATAAAAATCCGGATGTCCCCAAGGCGTTCCAGCGGGAGCAGGTGCGCTCTATCCGGGGGAACCGGGGAGAAAATGCCCGGAACAACTCTGGTGATAAGGAAGAATGAACGAAAAAACCGCATTGCAGCAACAATGCGGTTTTTTATATACCAGCAATATTAAGGAGGAAATTTCGTGAAAGCCATAAAAACGCTGTTTGTTTCTGACCTGGACGGTACGCTGCTGAATCGGGATTCCACCCTGTCTCCGGCCACGGTCCACACCCTGGAGCGGCTTACCAGTGAAGGAATGCTGTTTACCTATGCCACTGCCCGGTCCATTCATTCCGCCTCCATTGTGGCGGGCGGATTTACGCCTAAACTTCCCGCCGTTTATCACAATGGAGTTATCCTGGCGGAGCCCTCCACCGGGAGGACAATCTTCTCCGCCGTGTTTTCGGAGGGGCAGCGGCGGGAGATGGAGGAGCTTCTGAAGAGATATCCGCCTATGCCTCTGGTGTTTTCCTTTATCAATGGAGAGGAACGGGTCTCATGGGACGCCGGCCAGGAAAATGAGGGGATTCAAAACTATCTCCAGCACCGAAAGGGAGATAAAAGGCTGAGGCCGCTGAAGGGAAAGCAGGGTCTGCTGGACGGGGATGTTTTTACCATGACCTATATTGAAAGCCGTGAAAATCTGGAGGGCCTGCACCGTGCATTTTTGGCAAGGGGGTATACCTCCGTTGTATTCCAGCAGGAGATTTACCGGGAGGAGTACTGGCTGGAGGTGATGCCCAACGGAACCTCCAAGGCGGAGGGGATTCTCCGGCTGAAGGAGCTGCTGGGCTGTGACAGGGTGGTTTGCTTTGGGGATGCCCTCAACGACCTGCCCATGTTCCGGGAGGCGGATTTCTGCTTTGCGGTAGAGAACGCCGCCCCGGAGCTGAAGGCCGCGGCAGACGGCATCATCGGAAGCAATCAGGAGGACGGGGTTGCCCGCTGGCTGGAGCAGCACTGGCGGGAATACTGACAATAATCAGAAGACAGGAGGCAAAACAGATGAACCTTTTGGTAATCGATTCCCAGGGCGGGGGCATTGGCAGACAGGTAGTGGCCGCGGCGAAGGAGAGATTCCCGGCGGTGGAGGTGACGGCTGTGGGGACCAACAGCGCGGCCACCGCCGCCATGATGAAGGCCGGGGCCGACCACGCCGCCACCGGGGAAAACGCCGTCGTTGTGGGATGCCGCAGGGCGGATGTGATTGTGGGGCCCATCGGCATTGTGATAGCCGACGCGATGTACGGGGAAATCACCCCCCGGATGGCCGTTGCTGTGGGGCAGAGCGGGGCAAAGCGGCTGCTGATTCCGGTGAACCACTGCGACAATATCGTTGTTGGAGCAGCCAATATTACCCTGGGACGGCTGGTGGAACAGGCGATGGAGCAGATTGGGAAAATATTGCAGCAGGGCTTGTGCTCCCTTTGACACCTTCCGCGGGAAAAAGAAAAAAATATCGTAATCTTTTCTATAACCTTTTCTCCTTTTTTGCTTTATTCTGTCAGTTTTGGCTATTTTTCTTTCAGGCGGGATGATGTATAATAGTATCATGCCCATGAAATACACTGCTTTAAATTGGTAAATTGTCAAATTGAGGAGAAGAGAGTATGAATTTTGTATTTATATCCCCGAATTTTCCGTCTTCCTACTGGATGTTCTGCGCGCGGCTAAAGGAGAACGGCGTCAATGTTCTGGGAATCGGCGACTGCCCCTTTGATGACTTGGCCCCAGAGCTGAAAAGGTCCCTGACCGAGTATTACAAAGTCAGCACCTTGGAAAACTACGGGGAAATGGTCCGGGCTATGGGCTATTTCACCCACCGCTACGGGAAGATCGACTGGCTGGAGAGCAACAATGAGTACTGGCTGGAGCAGGATGCTGCCCTGCGGACGGATTTCAACGTCTTCACCGGACTGCGCAGCTGGGATATGGACCCCTACAAGAAAAAATCCCGCATGAAGGAATTTTTCCAGAAGGCGGGAATCCCCTGCGCGAAATTCCATCAGGTTACGACTTTGGATGCCGCGCGGGAGTTTATCGGTCAGGTGGGGTATCCGGTTGTAGTCAAGCCGGACACAGGCGTCGGTGCCAGCAACACCTGGAAGCTGCACAACGATGACGAGCTTCGCTTCTTCTACGACCATCTGCCGGAGGTCCCCTATCTGATGGAGGAGTTTGTGGACGGCGTTGTCACCACCTTTGACGGGGTCTGCAACAGCAAGGGGGAAATCCTCTTCGCCGCCAGCCACATCACCGTGGATTCCATTATGGATATCCTCAACGAGCAGCGACCCCTTTACTACTATGTGGACAAGGATATGCCGGATGACGTCCGGGAGGTGGGTACCCGCTGCGTCAAGGCCTTTAATGTCCGTTCCCGCTGCTTCCATATTGAGTTCTTCCGGCTGAAGACCGCAAGGGAGGGGCTGGGGCAGCCCGGCGATTTGGTGGCACTGGAGGTAAACATGCGTCCGGCAGGCGGCTATACCCCGGATATGATTAACTTTGCGGGCAGCGCGGATATGTACAAGATTTGGGCGGATATGGTGGCCTTTGACCACTCCGCTGTTGATCTGAATCAGCCCCATCACTTCTGCTGCTATGTCAGCCGCCGCGATCCGGTTTCCTATCGGCACTCCGATGAGGAAATCTGGGAACTGTATGGAAATACCATCAAGATTTCCGGGAGAATGCCCGATGCCCTGGCGGATGTCATGGGCAACTTTCTCTATATCGCCTGCTTTGACCAAAAAGAAGACATGCTGGCGTTTGTGGATTTTGTCCACCAAGAGGGATAATGTTTTTGAAGAAGGCCGCGCCTGTGCGCAAAGAAAGATATCGCCCGCCTTGCTGAAGGCGGGCGATGCTTTTTACCGCCGCTTGTCAATCCCTTTGAAAAATATCTCTTGTGTACACCTTGTCCTTTACATCGTCCAGGCACTCGTCATACCGGTTCGCTATAATCGTCTGACTGATATGCTTGAACCGTTCCAGGTCGTTAATCACCCTGCCGCCGAGAAAGGTTTCCCCGTCCTTCAGTGCCGGCTCATAGACGACTATATCTGCACCCCTGGCTTTGATGCGCTCCATAATTCCCTGAATGCTGCTCTGGCGGAAATTGTCGGAATTGCTTTTCATGGTAAGCCGGTATACCCCGATTACCACCTTTCCCCTTTCCCCGCCGGTACCCGCAATCTGCATTACGCGGTCCGCGATAAAATGCTTTCTCGTCCGGTTGCTCTCCACAATTGCGGCCATCAGGTTCTCCGGCACGTCCCCGTAATTTGCCAGAAGCTGCCGGGTGTCTTTGGGCAGGCAGCATCCGCCATAGCCGAAGGACGGATTGTTATAATGCCTGCCGATTCTTGGGTCGAGGCACACGCCGCTGATGATGTCCTCCGTGTTCAGCCCCTTGGATTCCGCATAGGTGTCCAGCTCGTTAAAGTAGGAAATTCTCAGCGCCAAATAGGTGTTGGAGAACAGCTTTACCGCCTCGGCCTCTGCTGTCCCCATAATAAGGGTATCCGTATTTTCCTTCAAGGACCCTTCCCGCAGCAGTTCGGCAAAAATTCTTGCCGCCTCCATTTGTTCCGCGTTCTGCGTATCTGCCCCAACGATGATCCGCGACGGATACAGGTTGTCGTAAAGGGCTTTGGACTCCCTCAAAAATTCCGGGCTGAACAGGATGCGCTCCGAGAGATACTTTTTCCGCATTGCCGCCGTAAATCCTACCGGAACGGTAGATTTGATGACCATAACACTGCCGGGATTGCAGCTGGCGGTCAGCCGGATAACATCCTCCACCGCGGCGGTATCAAGGCAATTGGTTTCGCTGTCATAATTGGTCGGCGCCGCAATGATGACAAAATCGGCTGTGCGGTATGCCGTCTGGGCGTCCAGTGTGGCGGTGAGGTTCAGGGGCTTGTCCCTCAGATATTTTTCAATATACTCGTCCTGGACGGGGGAAATTCGGCTGTTTATCTTTTCCGCCTTTTCCGGGACAATGTCAACGGCGGTCACTCTGTGCCGCTGTGCCAGAAGAACGGCTAGGGACATGCCGACATAGCCTGCGCCCGCTACCGCTATATTATAAATTTTATCCATCGTATACTTCCCTTTCTGTTTTTGAAGCTGCAAGTATCCCCAGATTCCGCTCCATCACCGCCCGTCCCCGGTATCCAAAGGCTTTACGCTTCCTCAGCCGGGAAAGATTTTCCTCCGTGACCACACTGTCCATGGACTGATAAAACTGCCGCATATCACTGGGCAGGGCCCGCCGGTTCATTGGGCAGACGTCGTTGCAGATGTCGCACCCCCAGACCATACCCCCGGCTCTGATTTGTTCCGTTTCCCACAAGGTCAGCTCCCCTTTTTTCTGGGTGACAGCCGACCGGCACAGCGCCTCCTCCACGCTCCCTTCGGTCAGCGCCCCTGTGGGGCAGGCCCTCCGGCAGGCCCCGCAGTCCAAACATTTCCCCATAGGGCGGGGCTGGCAGGGAATCTCCAGGGTGGTCACAATTTCCCCGATAAAGACATAGCTCCCAAACCGGGGATTGATCAACTGGCCATTCCGGCCCATCCACCCCAGCCCGGCCAGATACGCCCCCTGAACCTCCCGAATGGGAGAGCTGTCCACAAAGGAGACAAATCTCTCCTGGGGAAACGCCTCCTCCAAGGCATCTTGGCAGCCTTCCAGTACCCGCCCCGCAATCAGATGGTAATCGTCGGGGACCGCATAGCGGGAGAGATTGCGGTGGGGCAGGAGGCCGGTATAGTAGGGGAAAAGGGCAAAGATCACCGTCCGCGCCCCCTCCGGGATGCGGGCGCGGGAGCGGACCTCCAGCAACGGGAGGACATGGGAAAAGGAACAGCATCCGCATTGGGAAACGCCCCGGCTTTTAAAAACGCATCGGATATACTGCATTGGCATGGCAGGATTGCCCTCCTCTCCGGAATGACAAAGTTTTCGTTTTTGTATTGTGCAGAATAGAAAAATGTGATAACCTATATAGAAGAACGCCGAAGGAGGTAGCGACAACACAATGAGACTGAGACATAAGCCCTGGGCCCGGCCTGAGCTGGAAGGATGTCCCTTCAATATAAACAACCCAGTTGCCCTCCGCGGGCAGTGGAGCGGAACATTTCCCATCCGCCGCCCCCTCCGCTTGGAGCTGGGATGCGGCAAGGGCAGCTTTATGGCGCAGATTTGCCGCCAAGAGTCGGAATACAACTATCTGGCGGTGGACATCAAAAGTGAGGTTCTGGTGCTGGCCAAGCGGGCGGTAGAAGCAGCCTTTGAGGGGCAGGAGGTGACCAACGTCCGTCTGATTACCCAGAACATCGAACAGATAGACCAGGTGATAGCGCCGGAGGACAGGATTGAAAGAATCTATATCAACTTCTGCAACCCCTGGCCCAAGAAAAAGCACCAGAAGCGGCGGCTGACCTATCCCCGGCAGCTGATGAAATACCGGGAGTTCCTGGCCGACGGCGGGGAAATCTGGTTTAAAACCGACGACGATCCCCTCTTTGACGATTCGCTGGAATACTTTAAGGAATGCGGCTTTTCCCTGAAGGAGATGACCCGCGACCTCCACGCCAGCGGCATAGAGGGCAGCTATATGACCGAGCATGAGAGGATGTTTTCGGAGCAGGGCATCCCCATCAAGTTCCTGATTGCGGTGAAGGAGACAGAACCGGAAGCTTCCCGGTAAAGTCCCGCAATAAAAGTATAACACGGCTTTTTTCGGCCGTCAAACGAAGGGCGACGCACCTTTCCAAAATTAAAAACAAAGGAGCTTTTGCATGACAATACGACAGGCGTATCTCAGGGCGGTGGGATATCTGCGCGCCTACAGCTCGGATAGCCCGGAATTTGATGCCGCCCAGCTGGTGGAGGCTGTCACCGGTGTTTCCCGCGGGCGTCTCCCTTTGGAGGGGCAGGAGGACATCACCCCCACCCAATGGAAAAAGCTGCGGGCCCTTACCGACCGCCGGGCGCAGAAATACCCCCTCCAGTACCTTCTGGGGCAGTGGGATTTTTATGGTTTGACCTTTGCGGTGGGGGAGGGTGTGCTGATTCCCAGACCGGATACCGAGATTTTGGTGGAAACCGGGCTTCAGCTTCTCGCCGGTATCGACCATCCTGTGATATACGACCTGTGCAGCGGCTCCGGCTGTATCGCCGCCGCTGTGGCCAGCCAACGGCCGGATGCTATCGTCTACGCGGTGGAGATTTCCGCTGACGCTTTCCCCTATCTGCTGAAAAACATCCGCCCCTTTCCCGGCGTAAAACCGGTGCAGGCCGACATCTTTGAGGTTGTTCCCCAGCTTCCGTCCTGTCATCTGATTCTGTCCAACCCGCCCTATCTTTCCGACAATGAGATGGACCGCCTCCAGACGGAGGTGACCTATGAGCCCAAGCTGGCCCTGCGGGCTGGGGAAAACGGACTGGCCTTTTACCGCCGCATCGCTGGGGCTTATCGGGAGAAGCTGCTCCCCCAAGGGCACATTGCCTTTGAGGTGGGCTACCGGCAGAGCGGACCGGTGGAGGGCATCCTGCGGGAAAAGGGATGGCGGAATATCGAAAAAGCAATGGATTACAACGGCATCGAGCGGGTTGTCTCTGCCTCGGTACAGCCATAAGTTACTTCTGCGGGGCAGATATTGCCATAGATACAGGGAGGAAAATGTATGTCAAAGGAAAAGATGAAAACATCTATTGGCGGCCAGGCCGTTATAGAGGGGGTGATGATGCGCGGCCCGGAGAAGACCGCCATGGCTGTCCGCAAGCCGGACGGGGAGATTGCCTTGGAGCTTTGGGAGACCGCCAACGCCTCCGCCTGGTACAAGAAGACTCCATTTGTCCGGGGCATCTTCAACTTTATCGATATGATGAAGCTGGGCTACCAGTGCCTGATGAAGTCCGCCGAGCTCTCCGGCAGCGATATGCTGGAGGAGGAGCCCTCTAAATTTGAAAAAAAGCTGATGGACCTCTTCGGGGATAAGCTGATGAATGTCATCACCATGATAGCCATGGTTTTGGGGGTCGGCATTGCGGTGGTCCTGTTTATGGCCCTGCCCACCGCCCTGAGCAAGGGGGTCAACCTGCTGGCGGGGGGCGCGGTGCCCAACATGGGGCTTTCCTTTATAGAGGGCGGGCTGAAGATTGTGATATTCGTCGCCTACCTGGCCCTGGTACGCCGGATGGAGGAGATGAAGCGGATGTTCTCCTACCACGGCGCGGAACACAAGACCATCGCCTGTTATGAGGCAAAGGAGGAGCTGACCGTGGAAAATGTCCGGGGATTCACCCGGTTCCACCCCAGATGCGGCACCAGCTTTCTGCTGATTGTGCTGATCATCTCCATTCTGGTGTTCTCGGTTGTTACCTGGCAGAACGGGCTGCTGCGGGTGGTGCTGAAGCTCGCCCTGCTGCCGGTGGTGGTGGGCATTGCCTATGAGATTATCAAGCTGGCGGGGCGGTACGACAACGCCGTTACCCGCATCATCTCCGCGCCGGGGCTGTGGCTCCAGCGGCTGACCACCAACGAACCGGACGACAGCATGATCGAGGTGGCAATCGCCTCCATCAAGCCGGTCATCCCTTCTCAGGAGGGGGCGGACAAATGGTAAAGCCGGCAGAGCTTTCCCGCATCCGCCTGGTGGCCTGCGACATTGACGGAACCCTCCTCCCGGAGGGAGAACGGGCCCTGTCCCCCCGCCTGTTTGAGCTGATACGCCGTCTGGCGGACCGGGGAATCCGGTTCACCACAGCCAGCGGGCGGCAGTACGCCTGTCAGCGGCGGCTTTTTGCCAAGGGGCCGGAGGATATGTTCTACATCTGTGAAAACGGCGCGGCGGTGTTCCGGGGGACAGAGGAGATATCCTCCGTTTCCCTGGACCGGAGGGAGGCCGTCCGCATAGCGGAATACATGGATTCCATGGACCAATGCGAAGCCCTGGTCTCCGGTCCCAGGTTCTGCTATCTGCTGGAAAACCGCGGGGACTTTTTCTCCTTGATCCGGGACCAGGTGGGCAACGACACCGCCCAGGTGAGCCGCTGGGAGGATATCCCGGAGGAGATTGTCAAGGTGACGGCCTTCTGCCGGGACGGCGGGGACCGGCATCTGTCTGCCTTGGAAAGCCGGTGGGGCGGGGAATACAACGTGGCCCTGAGCGGGGACAAGTGGGTGGACATCACCAGGGCCAGCAAGGCCGACGGCCTGCGGAAGGTGTGCGGAGTCCTTTCTATCTCCCCGCGTGAGGTTATGGCCTTTGGAGACAATTACAACGATACCGCCATTCTGGAGGCCGCCGGATATGCGGTGGCCATGTCCCACAGTCCGGAACGGGTGAAGGCCCTGGCGGCAAAGATATGCCAAGGACGGGTGGAGGATGAGCTGGTCCGGCTGCTGGACGCCTTGGAGGGTATGGACTTATGACCATTCTTTTCTGTTCGGGTAGAAAACCCTAAAAAATACAAGGAATTCCATTTGTTTTGTGCGATTTATATAAAATTTTTGAAAACATCAGAAAAAGGCTTCTGTTTACAGAATAACCATGATTTTTTCGTTGATTTTTTTGAGGAATGTGGTACAATGAGTGTAACATAAGAAGGAGGTGTTTTTTCATGGCCTATGTAATTTCTGACGAGTGCATCGCCTGCGGTACCTGCGAAAGCGAATGTCCTGTTTCCGCTATCTCCGCTGGGGACGGCAAGTATGTCATTGACGCGGATACCTGCATCGAATGCGGCGCCTGCGCCGGTGTATGCCCGGTTGATGCTCCCAAGCAGGGTTAATCCCCCTTACATAAAAGGATGATTGGAAAGGACCTGCCGGTACCGGCAGG
>JAAWRH010000021.1 GCA_022800935.1 Oscillospiraceae bacterium | reverse complement strand
AAAAACCTTACTTTCGTTACCGGGCGAAAAGTCTAAATGATTGATGGTTTGGTGCGTATTAAAGTTCTTTTTGATACTTTTTCTTTCAAGAAAAAGTATGATAAAAGCTGAACGGCTGGCATGTCTTCACATGCCAGCCGTTTATGATGTGCGCCCAGTGAGCGCACGTTCTATAGGGTGAAAGACCCGAAGCCGCCCGGCAGCGGGAAGGCATAGCCAAAAGCAAGGGTGTCCGTCGCGAGGCGGAATCTGAAGAAAGCTGGATTTTAGGGGTTGAAAGGTCCCCTAAAGGGCAAACCTCTGGCCTGACGAACAGAAATCTCATAAAAAGGCTTCAAGCGAGGGTAAGTTTCCATCACAAAACAAAGCCCAATAGCTGCACGGAATCGTTTGGGGTAAATGAGGCGGGTAAAGAGGGAAAGAACGTGTGAGTACCTGGGGAGGTCTCACAGGCGGGGACGAGTAGACATATTCGAAAGGAACCGTAGTAACAACGAACTGTGAGAAGTCAGCAGAGGCCATAGTACCGGGAAAAAAAAAACGGGAAGGGCCGAACAATCGTAAGTCCTAAGTAAGCGATGGAAGGAGGCCGGCGCAATGAGAGCAGAAAACCAGAAGAATCTGGGCTACCCGCAAAGGAATAGTGCGGAACACGAAGAGTATGCGAGAGCGCGGAGCACCGGAACTCGGAAAGGAGCTGAACAGGGCGGTGCAGACCTGCTGGAAAGGATACTGAGCAGGGAGAACCTGAACAGGGCCTATAAGCGGGTCAAAGCCAACAAGGGAGCACCAGGAATCGATGGGATGACCATAGAGGAGGCGTTGCCCTGGTTGAGGAAGAATCGTGACGAGCTTCTGGAGAGCATCCGGCAGGGGAAGCATAAACCTCAGCCGGTGCGCCGGAAAGAAATCCCGAAGCCGGATGGCGGGGTACGAAAGTTGGGAATCCCAACAGTCGTAGACCGAATCATCCAACAAGCAATCGCGCAGCAGCTAACCCCCATCTACGAACCGAAATTCTCAGAGACCAGCTACGGTTATCGATCGGGGAGAAGTGCACAGCAAGCGATAGAGCGGGTCAGGGAGTACGCGGAAGAAGGGTATACCCAGGCGGTCTTGGTAGACCTGTCCAAGTACTTCGACACGCTGAACCATGAGCTGCTGATGAACCTGCTCCGAAAGGACATCCAGGACAAACGAGTGACAGATCTGATCAAGAAGTACCTGAAAGCGGGAGTCATGGAAAACGGACTTGTAATCGAAACCAGAGAAGGCTCGCCCCAAGGAGGACCGCTGTCACCCTTGCTTGCCAATATCTACCTGAACGAATATGACCAGGAGATGGCACGGCGAGGAGTACCGGTCGTCCGCTATGCAGACGACATAGTGGTACTAGCCAAGAGCAAGCGGGCGGCAGAAAGACTTCTGGAATCGGCCCGGCGGTATCTTGAAGGGAAACTGAAACTCAGGATGAATGTGGAAAAGAGCAAAGCAGTCAGCGTGTACAGTGCCCGAAATTTTAAGTTCCTGGGCTTTGCGTTGGGAAAGGGCAAAGACGGTATATACGTCAGAGCACACGCAAAGACCCTGAAGAAGGCCAAAGCCAAACTGAAAGAGCTGACTTCCCGCAGCCAGGGCAGAAATGTCCGACAGGTGATGGAGAACGTGAAAGTCTACATCCGGGGCTGGCTGGGCTACTTCGGAATTGCACACATGAAGACAACGATGCAGCGATGGGATGAATGGCTGAGGCGGAGAATCCGGATGTATATCTGGAAACAGTGGAAGCGGCCCAGGACAAGGGTAAAGAACCTGATGAAACTGGGGATGCCCCAATGGCAAGCCTACCGAAACGGGAACACCCGAAAAGGATATTGGGTGGTAGCAGGCAGCGGGATATTGACGCACACGATTACGAATGAAAGACTCGCACGGGCTGGATACTACAGCATCCTGGACCGGTACGAGTCCTTGCACTCAAACGATTGAACCGCCGTGTACCGAACGGTACGCACGGTGGTGTGAGAGGTCGGGGCTTACCGCCCCTCCTACTCGATTATCTGATGCAGTCCTTGCCGCCCATATACATTCTGAGGGGTTCCGGAATCCTGACCGAGCCGTCCTCATTGAGGTTGTTCTCCAAAAACGCGATGAGCATTCTCGGCGGGGCCACCACCGTGTTGTTTAGGGTGTGGGGGAAGTAGTTGCCCTTCTCCTTGTTCTTGACACGGATGCCCAGTCTTCTGGCCTGGGCGTCGCCCAGGTTGGAGCAGCTTCCCACCTCAAAGTATTTCTTCTGGCGGGGGGACCAGGCCTCCACATCCACGCTCTTGACCTTCAGGTCCGCCAGGTCTCCGGAGCAGCATTCCAGCGTCCGCACCGGAATGTCCAGGGAGCGGAAGAAGTCCACGGTATTCTGCCACAGCCTGTCATACCACATGGGGCTTTCCTCTGGCTTGCAGACCACAATCATCTCCTGTTTTTCAAACTGGTGGATGCGGTAAACCCCCCGCTCCTCAATGCCGTGGGCACCCACCTCCTTGCGGAAGCAGGGGGAGTAGCTGGTGAGGGTTTGGGGAAGCTGGGATTCCTCCAGCATGGTGTCGATGAACTTGCCGATCATGGAGTGCTCGCTGGTGCCGATGAGGTACAGGTCCTCCCCCTCAATCTTATACATCATGTTTTCCATTTCGGAAAAGCTCATCACGCCGTTGACCACGTTGCTGCGTATCATAAAGGGCGGGATATAGTAGGTGAAGCCCCGGTCAATCATAAAGTCGCGGGCATAGGAGAGGATTGCGGAGTGCAGCCGGGCGATATCCCCGCAGAGATAGTAAAACCCGTTGCCGCTGGTCTTTCTGGCGCTGTCCAGGTCAATGCCGTGGAGCCGCTCCATGATGTCCACATGGTAGGGGATTTCATAGTCGGGAACCTTGGGCTCGCCGAACCGCTCCACCTCCACGTTTTCGCTGTCGTCCTTACCCACGGGCACCGAGGGATCGATGATATTGGGGATGACCATCATGCGCTTTTTGATTTCCGCCTCCCACTCGGTTTCCCTTTCCTCCAGGGAAGCCAGCTCTCTGGCCGCCTCGGCCACCTGGGCCTTGACCTTTTCGGCCTCCTCCTTCTGGCCCTTGGCCATCAGACCGCCGATCTGCTTGCTCAGGCTGTTGCGCTGGCCCCGCAGATAGTCGCAGCGGGTTTTGGCCTCCCGGTATTTCTGGTCCAGCTCCAGCACCTCGTCCACCAGGGGCAGCTTGGCGTCCTGGAATTTTTTCCGGATGTTTTCCTTTACCGCGTCAGGATTGGCGCGGACGAATTTGATGTCCAGCATTTGAACATTCCTCCTCTGAAATTTTTAAAGAAGGGCTCCACGCGAAAAAAAGGCTTCTCCATCCCGCTATGGGACGGAGAAGCTCCGCGTTGCCACCCAAATTGCGTTCCTTCCGCTGAAAGAACGCCTCTTGAAAGCGGGATAAAGGCCGCAACCCTCCGGCTCGTCACCGGCAGCTCCAAAAGTGGATAACCCCAACCGGTCCGCCGGGTTCCACCCTTCCGGCTCTCTGGAGGACTGGGAAAATGGGGTATAGCTTTTTTCTCCGCTGAGTTTTTATTATTATACACGCTGCCGCCGGGTTTTACAAGGGGGAAATGGGATTTTTTTGAGGATATTGCAGAAAACCGCCCGGAACATGCGGGTTCCAGGCGGTTTAAAGCGATGGGGATTATTTCAGTTTCTGCTCTAGGCTGTCCAGCGCCTTGGTGACGGCGGAGATTGCCTCCTCCACGGTATTGCCCTGGAAGGGGTTGTCCAGATGGGCCAGCTTGAGCAGATCAAAGTATCCCAGGCTGCCTCCGGCCTGGCAGAGGCGGTAGTAATCCGCCCAGGCGGCCTGACGGTTCTCGGTCATCCGCAGGTAGAACTGGAAGGCGCAGATCTGCGCCAGCGCGTACTCGATGTAATAGAAGGGGAACAGGAAGATGTGCTGCTTCTGCATCCAGAATCCGCCCTGAGAGAGGAATTCATTCCCGTCGTAGCTGCGCCAGGGCATATATTCCTGCTCCAGCTCGTGCCAGACGGCGCGCCACTGGGCGGGGGTCATGGAGGGATCGTCGTATACCCGGTGCTGGAACTCGTCCACACAGCACATATAGGGCAAAACGTTCAGCGCGCCCCACAGGTGGCTGTAAAGGTATTTGGGGGTCTTGTCCCCGAAGAATTTTTCCATCCAGGGGTAGGTGAAGTGCTCCATGGCCATGGAGTGGATTTCGTTGATTTCGCTGGTGGAGTGGCACTGGTCGATCAGGGTCAGGCAGCGGGCGGCAGTGTAGCCCTCAAAGCCGTGGCCTGCCTCGTGGGTCAGGACGCCGATATCGGCGGCAGTGCCGTTAAAGTTGGCGAAGATAAAGGGAGAGCGCAAAGAGGGCAGGGAGGTGCAGTAGCCGCCGGGGCGCTTGCCGGGCTTGCTCTCCAGGTCGAACATCTCGCCGTCCATCATAAACTGGAAGTACTCGCCGGTTTCGGGGGAAAGCTCCTTGTACATCTCCAGGGCCTTGGCCAGCAGCTCGTCCTTGGTGCCCTCCGGGTCGGCGTTGCCCTCCGGGAACTCCAGGGACTCGTCGTACCAGTATAGCCTGTCGATGCCGATGCGGACCCGCTGCTTCTCAAAGTACTTGGCGCAGGCAGGGGTGATGACCTCCTTGACCTTCTGGCGGAAGCGGGCGGTGTCCCCGGCGGTATAGTCGAAGCGGCGGCGCTGGAGATAGGCCATCTCGGTATAGGTGGAGAAGCCCAGAATGTGGGCCATCTCGGTACGGATTTTGACCATTTCCCCATAGACAGCATCCAGCTCCGGGGCGATTTTCTCGTACAAACCAGCCCAGGCCAGGAAGGCCTCCCGGCGGGTATCCCGGTCGGTGGACTGCATGGCCTTGAGCAGGCCATAGAAGTTGCACTTCTGGCCGCGGAACTCAGTGACGGCGGTTGCGGAAGCCTTGGAATACTGCTGGGCCAGCTCGGATTCCTTGACCTGGAGGGGGATCAGCCGCTCGTCGGCCAGGCGTTGGCT
The DNA here is from genome assembly GCA_022800935.1 of Oscillospiraceae bacterium. GTDB lineage: Bacteria > Bacillota > Clostridia > Oscillospirales > Ruminococcaceae > UBA1405. The sequence continues at coordinate 60,817 of JAAWRH010000021.1, read as the reverse complement.
GCTGCGCATGGTCTCCACCAGGATGGAGCCGAACTCCTTTTCAAAGTCCGTCAGAAAGGGGGACTCCAGCAGCGCGGCCTGGGCCCGCTTTTCCAGAAGGGAGATGGCGGGCATATTGGTGTTGAAGTACTTGATTTCCGCCTCATAGAAGCTGTCGGTGGTATCGACGGTATTGCGGATATGGGCGATGTTGCGGACGGTCATCAATTCCCGGCGCTTTTGGTCCTGGCCGAGCCATTCGGCGCGAAGGGCGTCCCAGGTTTTGGCGTCCTTAACCCTTTGGATATGGGCGGTCAGTTCCGTCTGATAGGCGGCCAGGTCGGGGCGCTGGTAGGGCATTTCTGAAAATTTTGTCACAGTAGCATTACACCTCTCCGTTTAAATTTGGGCAGACGGCATGGGGAACACGAAAAAAGGGGCTGCCATACCGTACATTTCTATCAGTATACCATAAAATGGGATGAAAGAAAAGCAGAAAACGAGAAATCCATGTGAAATGAAACGCAAAAAGGATGAAATCAAAAGGGTTGGGGAATAAAGGGGTTGAGCAAAAGGGGTTATATGCTATAATGAAATACAGATGCTTTTGTTTATTATCTTTTTTTGAAAGGCGGCAGCTTTATGGTTCAATTCATCTTGGGAGAGGCAGGGACGGGTAAAACCGAATACATCTATTCTCTCCTCCGCCAGTCTGTCAAGTCCGGCAGACGCGCTATCCTCCTTGTACCGGAGCAGTTCTCCTTTGAGGCGGAAAAAGCCGTCTACCAGCGTCTGGGGGCCGTCCTGGCCCTCCAGGTGGAGGTCCTCAGCTTTACCCGCCTGGCCAACCTGGTCTTCCGCCAGTGCGGGGGACTGGCGGGCCGCCCCCTGGACGACTGCGCCAGGGTCCTGCTCATGAGCCTGACCCTGGGTGAGCTCCAGGACTCCCTCACCGTCTATACCCGCCACGCCGGAAATCCCTCCTTTGTCTCCTCCATGGTGGAAATGATTGGCGAATTCAAAAACGCAGGCGTACCCCCGGAGGAAATGGAGGAGCTTTGCGGCAGGCTCCCCCATGGGACCCTCCGGGAAAAGCTGAAGGAGCTTTCTTCCATCTACAGCGTCTATCAGTCCTTCATCGACCGCAGCTATGTGGACCAGAAGGACGACCTGATGCGCGCCTGCGCCCGCCTGGAGGATAAGGAGACCCCTGTCTTTCAGGAGTACGACATCTTCTGCGACAGCTTTAAGGGCTTTATGGCCGGGGAGTTCCGCCTGCTGGACCGCCTGCTGCGGCAGGGGACTAACCTGACCTTCTCCTTTACCGCCGACGGCCTCCACGACGGGGAGGAGGGGACCGGCGTGTTCTCCCCCGTCAAGCAGACGGTCCGCCGCCTGACCCGGATGGCCCAGGAGGCCGAGCAGGCGGTTCGCTCTCCCGTTCTTTTGAAGGATTTTTACCGGTTCCAACAATCGCCGGAGCTTTCCCACATGGCCGCTTACCTGTTCCACCGTCCGGAAGAGTACACCGGGCGGCGGAGCGAGGATAACCTGCTCCTTGTCCAGGCTCCAAACCCCTATGAGGAGATGGAAGAGGTGGCGGGGCGCATCTGCGCCCTGGTGCGGGAGAGAGGGGTGAGGTACCGCGAGATAGCCGTTATCGCCCGCGGCCTGGAGGCCTATCAGACGGCGGTGGAGTCCATATTCGGCCGGTACGGGATACCTTATTTTATGGACAAACAGGTGGATGTGGAGACCCATCCCCTGACCACCCTGATCCTCACCGCCCTGGAGGCGGTGAAGGGCCTGCCGGACACCGGGCGGATTCTGCGGCTGGCCAAGTCCCCGCTGCTGGGCATCGAGATGTACGACGCTGCCCTTTTGGAAAACTACTGCTATGTCTGGCGGGTGGAGGGGGAGCAGTGGAAAGCCCCCTTCCAAAACCACCCCGAAGGGTTCCAGGGGCAGATGGACCAGGAGGCGGAGCAGCGCCTTGCCCGAACGGAGGAGACCCGGCAAAGGCTGATAGCCCCTCTTTTGGAGCTTCAGAAGAGGCTGGCGGACTGCGACGGCGGCGGCTTTGCCAAGGCGGTGTTCGCCTACCTGGAGGAGAGCGGGGCGGTGGAGCGGCTGTCCGGCCTGGAGGAGCTCTCCGACAGCCTTTCCTCCCAGGTGTGGGAGAACCTGACGGCAATACTGGACCGGTTTTTCCTGGTGATGCAGGGGGTCCGCCTGCCCCAGGCGCGGTTTACCGAACTGCTGCGGCTTTCCCTGCAAACCATGGAGATTTCCCTGATACCCCAGACCAACGACCAGGTGCTGGTGGGCGCGGCGGACCGGGTCCGCCCCCAGAACCCCAGGGCGGTGTTTGTCATCGGGGCGAACCTGGGAATGTTCCCCGCTCGGGTGGAGGCGGGCGGGGTACTCACCGAGGAGGACCGGAAGCAGCTTTCCGAAAGGGGGGTGGACATCGCCGAGACCCTGGAGGAGCGGGCGGTCAGCGAAAAGTACTGGGCCTACGCCGCCATGACCGCTCCCTCCCAATACCTGTGGGTCAGCTACAGCGCCGCGGGGCTGGACGGCAAGGCCCGCTTTCCCTCCACCCTGGTGGAACAGCTCAGGAGGATGTTCCCCGGTCTGGAGCGGGAAGGGGAGAGGCGTTCCCTGGACCGGGTGGTCAATGAAGCCACAGCCTTCACGGCCTTCTGCCAGCGGGCCGCTTCCCCCGATTGGCGGAATTCCGCCGAGGGGGCTGCTTTGGAGCAGTTTTTGTCGGAGACAGCCTATCAGGACCGTCTGGTCCAGGTGGAATCCCTGCGGGAGGAGCCCTTCTACTCCCTTTCGTCGGACCAGGCGGCGGCGCTGTTCGGACGGACCATGCACATCTCCCCCACCCGTTCGGAGGATTTTGCCAACTGTCCCTTCCGGTATTTCCTCCGCCATGCCCTCCGCCTGCGGCCCCGGCGGCGGGCGGAGCTGACGCCGTTGGAATCCGGTTCGGCGCTGCACTTTGTCCTCTCCGCTATGGTGAAAAAATACCCCTCCGGGGAGCTGGAACAGCTGTCCCAGCAGCAGATGGAGGCGGAGGTGGACGCCCTTCTGGAGCAGTATCTCAAGGAAAACATGGACCGCCGGGACGAAAGTCCCGCCCGGTTTGCCTACCTGTACCGCCGCCTGCGGACCACCCTTCTGTTCCTGCTGCGGCGGCTGGGGGCGGAGATGGCCCAGAGCCGGTTTGTCCCCGCCGCCTTTGAGCTGCCGGTTTCCAGGGACAAGGGCGTTCCTCCCCTGGAGCTGACCTCCGAGGACGGCGTTCGGGTGCTGCTGGAGGGGACGGTGGACCGGGTGGATGTTTACAGCTGCCCGGAGGACGAACGGGAATATATCCGGGTGGTGGATTACAAATCGGGGAGAAAGCAGTTTGACCTGAATGAGCTGCTCAGCGGCCTTGAGATGCAGATGCCCATTTACCTGTTCACCCTTTGCCGGGGGGAAGGGGACCGGCCTATTCCGGCGGGGGTGCTGTATATGCCCGCCAGGGCGGAGGCGGTAGAGGCGGGCCGTGAGGACACGCCGGAAAAGGTGAAGGAGGCCTTTGAGGGAAGAATGCGGATGAACGGCCTGCTCCTGATGGACTACCAGGTTCTGGAGGCCATGGAGGAGGATTTAAAGGGCAGATTTATCCCGGTGAAAAAGACCGCCTCCGGCATCGGCGCGCAGTACAAAAAGAACGTGGCGACGCCGGAGGAGTGGGAGGTCCTGCGGGGATATGTGGCCAAAAAGTCCACAGAAATGGCCGACAGGCTGCACCGGGGGGAGATCGACGACGTCCCCCTCCTCTCCAGGGAGGGGCGGCTGGCCTGTGAATACTGCGAATATCAGGCGGTGTGCGGCCATGAGGACGACTCCCTCAAGCGCCGGGAATCCCCCGGCCTGCCGCGGGAGGAGGTATTGAATCGGATGCGGGAGGAACAGCAGAAGTAAATGGAAAAGAAAGGCCGGACAGCCGGGATGCGCCCGGCGGACCAACGGAAAAGCGGCGTTATACTGTCCTATCTTTCCGAAGGGATTCAGATTGTCTCCACCCTTCTTTACACCCCTGTCATGCTGCGCATTCTGGGGAAAAGCGAATACGGCCTCTATCAGCTGGCCGGATCGTTTACGGCATACCTGGGGCTTTTGAGCTTTGGCTTTGAGGGCGCTTATATCCGCTTTTATTCCAGGGCAAGGGAGGAGAAGGACCCTGAGGAGACAGCCCGGCTCAACGGAATGTTTCTGACCGTTTTTCTGGGGGTATCCCTGCTCTGCGCCCTCTGCGGCGGCGTTATGACCCGCAATCTCCGGGGAATTCTCGGCGGGGGCCTGACAGAGGGGGAGTACCGCACCGCCGGGGTCCTCATGGTCCTGATGACCGCGGGCATGACCCTTACCTTTCCCAACATGGTATTCCGCTGTAACGCCGCCGCCCATGAGAGGTTTGTCTTCCAACGGCTGCTGACCATTGCCCAGAAGCTGCTGGACCCTTTTTTGACCCTGCCGCTCCTTCTCCTGGGATACGGCTCGGTGGGAATGGCGGCGGTGGGCCTGCTGCTGAAAATCGCCGTGCTGGTCTCCAACATCTGGTTTTGCCGGAAAAGGCTCCGCATCCGGTTTCGGTTCCGGGGGTTCCGCCTTTCCCTGCTGAAGGAAATGGGGACCTTTACCTTTTTTATCTTTCTCAACCAGGTGATTGATCTCGTCAACGCCAATGTGGACAAGCTCCTGCTTGGCCGGATGCTGGGCACGGGTCCGGTGGCGGTCTATGGGCTTGCCCTTCAGATACACAATATGTATGTGGGATTTTCGGTGCCGGTGGCCCATGTGTTTGTTCCCGAAATCCACCGGATCGCCGTTCAGGGGAAGGAGGAGAGCGGCTTTTCCCGGATGTTTATCCGGGTGGGGCGGATTCAGTTCCTGGTCCTCGGCCTCATCCTGACGGGGTTTTTCTTCTTTGGAAAGGCGTTTATGGCGTTTTGGGCCGGGGAGGGCTACGGGGAATCCTACGATACCGCCCTGTGGCTCCTGTTCCCCATGACGGTTCCCCTGATTCAGAACACCGGCCCGGAAATCCTCCGGGCCCAAAACCGCCACAAAATTCGGTCGGTGGTTTACCTGATGATTGCCGCCGTCAATGTGCTCATCAGCATTCCGCTGATACGGGCCTTTGGACCCTCCGGGGCCGCGGCGGGCACCGCGGTTTCCCTCCTTGCCGGGAATATCCTCTTTATGAACTGGTATTACTGGAAGAAGATAGGGCTGGATATCCCCGGTTTCTGGAAAGGGATTCTCAAAGCGCTGCCGGTATTGATTCTGCCCTGCATATTTGGAATGGTGTCGCGTTTCTTTTTCCCGCTGGAGAATTTTCTTGCCTTTGGGGGATGTGCCGGAATCTATGGGGCAATATACGTGGCTTCCGTCTGGCTTTGGGGCAGGCGCTTTAATGCCTGTCAATAGGCTTCCTCATCAAAAGCGCCCGCAGGGAAGGCCCATGGAAGGGAATCAGCGGGTAGAGATAGCTCTGGCCGGAGATGGTCTTGTTGGTGGCAGCCAGCAGGACTATCAGTACACATCCGCCGCCGAAGCCCCACACCCCGAACAGGCCCGTCAGCAACAGCAGCCCCATCCGCAAAAACTTAAAGGCGTACCCCAGCTCAAAGCTGGGCTGGGTGAAGTTGGCAATCGCCACAAAGGCCATATACAGGATGACCTCCGGCACGAACCAGCCGGTTTTTACCGCGAAATCCCCTAAAATCAGCGCCGCCACCACCGAAAAGGAGCCACTGAGCATATTGGGGGTGTTCAGCGAGGCCAGCTTCAGCCCGTCCACCGCAAACTCGATGATGAAAAGCTGGAGCAGGATGGGCACCGAGTTAGGCTCCTGCACCTGGATGAAGGAGAGCCACGGGGGAATATACTGGGGATGGCTGACCAGCAGGTACCAAAGGGGCGTGAAAAACAGGGTGAGAAAAAAGATGCCGATTCGGGTGATGCGCAGATAAGTCCCGGTGAGGGGCGGGAAGCAGTAGTCGTCTGTCTCCTGGGCAAAGTCCAGCAGACAGGTGGGCAAAATCGCGGCCGCGGGGGAGTTGTCCACCAGCAGCAGCAGTCGGCCCTCCAGCAGGCAGGCCGCAGCAGCGTCCGGCCTTTCGGTATAGCGGACCTTGGGGAAGGGGTTGTACCACTTTCCGTGGAGCAGAGCCTCCGCCAGGCTCTCCTGCCCCATGGTCAGCGCGTCCACCCTGAGGCTTTTCAGCCGGTCCGCCAGGGAGCGGACCAGCTTGGGGTCGGCGCTGCCGTCGATATAGCAGAGGGCCACGTCGGTTTTGGAGCGCTTCCCTACGGAAAAGTGCTGAACCGTCAGATAGGGGTCGCGGATGCGGCGGCGTATCAGGGCAGTGTTGAAGATAAGCGTTTCGGTAAAACCGTCCCTCGCCCCCCGGAGGACCCGGTCATCCTCCGGCTCCTCCGGGCCGCGGGCGGGGTAGGTTCTCGCGTCGATGAGGACTGCCCCCGTGATTCCCTCCGCCACCAGGGCCACCTGCCCCGAAAGCACCGCTGTGATCACCTTGGGAATATCCCTTTCCACGGCGGCCTCCACATAGGGGACCATGCGGGCCATAAAGGCCTCCGGTCCCCTGCTGAAGTCCTCCGGCTTGGCCTTCAGCAGGAATTCCATGATTTTTTCCATCACTTCGTCCTTGACAAAGCCGTCTATAAAATAAAAGGAAAGCTTTCCGCCGCCGGACTCCAATTCCCGGTTTACCACGTCAAAGCTTTCCGCAACCCGGAGCTGCTGGGAGAGCGATTTCGTGTCCTCCTGATAGCTGCCGGTCAGGGTGGTTTGGAGCATATTTTTCCCTCACTTTCAAACGCCTCTTTTAGAGTGAGGATTCCCGGAAACGGCGGGTTTATGTATGGACGATAGAGTTTTAGGCGTGCGCTTGGTCCGCTATTTCAGCGCCTTCAGCCATCTTCCCCTGAGATACCGCGCCAACAGCAGCATCGACCGGGAAATAACATCCGCTACCATGCACCACCATATCGCTACCAGCCCCAGCCCAAATACCTTTACACAAATGTACGCCGGCAGAATCCGCAGACACCACATAGTAAACAGCGAAATATAAAAGGACGGCTTGGTATCCCCCATGCCGTTGAACGCCCCCTCCAACACCATGGTCAGCCCAAAGAAGGGCTCGGAGATGGAAACCAGCCGCAGAACCTCCGCTCCACGGGCAATGACCTCCAGGTCAGGGGTGAATACCGACATGATGACGGAGGGGAACAGAAACAGCAGAAATCCCGTGCAGGCCAGGACGATAACCGATATCCGTCCGGCGGTGGAGATAATCTTTTTCAGCTTGTCCTTGTCCCCCGCCCCCAGCGCCTGGCCGGAAAGGGTTGTGGCGGCGGCCTGGAAGCCGGAGCCGGGCATGTAGAAGGCCTGCTCCGCCGTGATGGCAATGGAATGGGCGGCCAGGGGAATGGTCCCCAAACCGGTGATAAGGGCGGTAAAGGAAATCTGCCCCAGACAGAGTACCAGCCGCTGCATGATGTTGGGCAGGGTGATTTTCCAGACCCGGAGCAGAATCTCCAGGTTTGGCTTCAGCGGGAAGCCGATGGGGGAGATCAGGTGGTTCCTGCATACGGCAAAGACCATCAGCACAAACCCCACCACAAAGGCAATGGCAGTGCCCCAGGCAGCCCCCGCCACCCCCAGACCCGCGCCCCATATCTCAAAGGAGCGGCCCAGCAGCTCGACGGTGCGGGAGGGATAGATCAGCAGAAAGTTAAACACCATGTTCACCAGGTTGGTGACGGCGTTGACATACATGGGAGTGCGCATATCCCCGGCGGCCCGCAGCACCGAGCCGAACACAATGACAGGGCAGCGGAAGATCAGCGCCCCGCACAGAATGGCAAAGTAGGCGCTAGCCGGGCCGCAGATTTCCGCCTCCGCCCCCAGCCACCGGGGGAGAGACCCGCTGACCAATACCCCGGCGCTCCCGGTAATGATTCCTACGGCCAGGGAGACCAGAACCGCCTGGGCGGAGATGGTGCGGGCCTGCCGTATCTCCCCGGCCCCGGCGGCGCGGGAGATACAGGCCAGAAAGCCCACCCCCACGGCAAAGGAAAAGCTGTTCATCAGCCACATGGCGGTGCTGGTTACGCCCACGGCGGCGGAGGCGTTGGCACCGATGCGCCCCACCATGGCGGAGTCCACATACTGGACCACGGTTTGGAATATCTGCTCCACAATGGTCGGCCAGGCCAGGGCCAGAACCACGGCGGTCAGGTTTTTGCCCTGATACAGGGAAGCGGGCTGCTGCTTGGAGGACAATGTTATCGATCTCCCTTATAAAAATTTGCGCGGTTCGGTTCAGCCCATGTCAGACGAGCCCTCCAGGAAGGCAATCTGTTCCGGAGAAAGGAGGATATCCGTTTCCGCCAGGCTGTCCCGCAGTGTCTCCATCCTTCCGCAGCCGATGATGGGAAGCGTGGGGACCGGATTGCTGGTCAGGTAGGCCAGCGCAAGGCCGGAGACGGAATACCCCGTCTCCCTGTGGAGGAGCTCCAGGCGCTGGGCCCGCAGGCGGTTGCCCTCGGTGAGGTATTTTGCCCATTTATGTATTTTGCGGTCAACAGGCGCGTCGCCATGGGCGATAAAGCGCTGGAAAAAACCGCCCGCCTGGGAAGAGAAGGAGAAGACCGGCATCTGCTCCTTCAGGTACCAGCCATAGGCGGTGGGGTTCATGGTTTGCAGGGTATCGTCGCGGAGCATCTCCGGGGTGGCGGAGGCCAGGCTCCACTGAATCTGGCTGGCGGAAAAGGGGGTGAGGCCGTTTTCCAGGGCAAAGCGGTTGGCCTCCTCAATGCGCCTGGTGCTCCAGTTGGACGCGCCCAGGGCCAACACCTTCCCGCTGCGGACATGACGGTCCAGGGTTTCCATGATATCGGAGACAAGGCGTTTTTCGTCGTCCCTGTGGAGAAAATAGAGGTCAACGTGGTCAGTGTCCAGGTCCCGGAGGCTCTGCTCCAGGTCGCTGTCAATCTCCTCCCGGCTCAGGCGGGAGATGTGGATATCCTCCTTGGGGGGATGGCCTCCCTTGGTACAGAGAAAAATCCTGTTTCGGTTTTGGCGTTCCCGCATCCACCTGCCGATGGTCTGCTCGCTGATGCCGAAGCCGTACCGCCGGGCGGTGTCGATGCAGCTGCCGCCTTGGGAGAGGTAGTAGTCCAGCAGGGAGAAGGAGAGCTCAGGGCTTTTTTCGTCCCCCATGCCGTAGCATCCCATGGCGATTTTAGATATGGAAGTTTTTTCTCCCTTTGGGCCGGTAAAACAATAAAACTGCATATTCTGCTCCTCCTTCATGATGTACGTGTCGTTTTATTCCCCACCGATACCCCGCCGGCTGGAGACGCTGCCCCGCGCCGTCAGCCGGGTGCGGACCTCTATTTTAACCGACTCGTCTGTTTCCCCGTTGATGCAGCTCACCAGCCGGTAGACCGCCAGCATCCCCAGGCGCTGCTTGGGCACATGTATGGTGGAAAGGGGCGGCTCCATGATTTCCGCAATGGGCATATCGTCAAAGCCAATCAGGGAGATGTCCTCCGGAATCCGCAGCCCCACATCCCGGAAGGCCTGGGCCGCGCCGATGGCGATAAGGTCGTTGTCGGCAAAAAAGGCGGTGGGCAGTCTGTCGGGCGCTTCCAGCAGCTTTGCCAGGCTGCGGCGCGCCCCCTCTACAGAGGGTTCCACCGGGAAGATCATCTTCTCTGTCAGCTCCAGCCCTGCGGCGTGGAGGGCGCTTTCCATGCCCTCCCGGCGTTCCCGGAAGTTGTTGATATGGGCGCTGCTGTGGAGATAGCCTATCTCCCGGTGGCCCTTTTCCAGCAGATGGCGCACCGCCTCCGCCGCACCCTGGGCGTTGTTGATGACAATGCAGTCCGCATCCACTGTTTCAAAGTAGCTGTCCAGCAGGACAATGGGGATATCCAGTTCCAGGAAGGGGGAGAGGTCCCCCGCCTCCAGTTCGGTAGCCAGCAGGATGACGCCGCTGCACGGGGCCAGGCTGGCCAGGCGGCGTTGCTCCTCCCTGGAGTCCTGTCCGGTGAGATAGGTGACAAGGAGGTTATATCCGTAACGGCGGGCCGCCAGGTTGATGCCCTCGATAACCTGAGAAAAGAAATGGGTGTCCGAGACAACCAGCCCATGTTTCTTATAGATGACCAGGCGGATATTCAGCGGATTTTCGGCTGCGGGAATGGGAATCCGGTCGCTGTAGCCCAGCTCGCTGAGCTTGTCAAAAATGCGCTGCCGGGTTGCCTGACTGATGCCCGCCTTGTTGTTCAGCGCCAGAGAGACCGTCGCGGGAGATACCCCCAGCATTTTCGCCAGATCTTTTACTTTAATCCCCATGGGATTACCGCCTTCCTTCCATATCGGGAGACGGCTGCCGCTGCGGGGCCTTCTCCGTAAACTAAACTTAAAATAAAATTGCTAAATTGTTTACATAAACTTATTATAAACGGGAAGGAGGGGAGTGTCAATAAGGCAATAAAAATTGATGGGGGAATCTGCATAAACACGGAAAAAAACCCGGCAGGCCCTAAAGCCCGCCGGGTGCGGTTATGTGCCGCGCTTTTTGCTTACTTCTCTATCTGCTTTCGATAGAGAAAAACGTCCTTCCCAAAGCTGCCGGTGTAGTGGATTTCCTCCCAGCCGCGTTTTGTAAGTTCGTCACTTGGCGTGATATCGTGTTCGGAATCGCCCGGACAGTCCAGCAGCCAGCCTCCCGGCCTGCAAACCCTGGTCAGCTCGGCGATTTCCTCCTCATAATGATCCCCCACAACATGGCCGGACATCACCACATCAAAGGTATTGTCGGGAAAGGGGATTTCTTCCACCAGGCCGTCCAGAACCCGGACATTCCGGATTCCCTCCCGTTTGATTTTATCCCGCATAAACTCACGGAGCGTACCCACCGGTTCCACCGCGTAAACCCATTCGGCCCTTTCGGCGGCGGCAAAGGTCAGGCGGCCGGAACCGGCCCCCACATCCAGAACAACCTTCCCCGACAGGTCCGCAAGTTCAAACAGGCGTTCCTTGTTCCAGCCCCGGATAAAGTCGCACTGCCTGGCCATGGCCTCCGGTGTTGTATAAATGGTAAAGTCCTCTACACTTTGTAAAGTGTATTCCTCGGCTTCTCTAATCTGGTCTCCGTTCAACGGGGAAGGGGACTTTGCGGCCAGCTCCTCGACCAGCGGGGCGCACTCCGGGCAGCGGTGGATGAAATACCATTTTACGGCGGGATTGGCGTTCAGCGCCATCCCCATGCTTTCCCTCCATTTGGCTTTATTGCTTAGCCATCCGTTCGCCTCCAGCATCAGGCGAATTTGAAACCGTTCCAATAAGAGAAAGCTGTTGAAGGAATAATCCTTCGGGTTAATCCAATTTAAAGACATAAAATCCTCCTGCTTTCGGAGGGTCAGAATACAGATGCCCTCCTTAAATTTGTTTGCGTCAATGTAGTTTTGTATTTCATGTAAAACACCCTTTCTGTAGAATATGAGCAGACGATTGAAAATGGAAATGATTTCCAAATCTCTCGTTTTGACCCCTTTTTTAGTTGAGAATATAGGTATCATAAGAATCCATGTTTGAGAGATCAAAAAAAGCTCTCAATTCCATTGCAACTGGATCACAGCTGTCGCATTCAAATGAAACGCTGTTATATTTAGTCAGCATCCGAGAAAGTAAGGTCTGTGCGAAGTCATGAAAATAAGATTGCCTGGAAGTCCCAATGTAGGCGATTTCATTTTCTTCAATAAATGCAAAGTTTAGAATATCTCCGTTTTCCTGCTGAAATATCACCGTGTCAGGCAGCTTGCGATAAAATAATTCCTTAGTCGCTGTTAAAGGATTAATTGCTTCATGATTTTTACGATAGCTACTATAAAGCAGGCCGCAGCAAGCTCGATAGGCAGGGTCGCCCCGCCCAACCTCAATGATTGGAATGGAATCGTTTATAGGAGCTTTCAAATCAGCAGTGCTTACGTCCATTTCAAAGCATTGCCGTCTTTTTTGAAAACCTCCGGCAAGCAAAAAGGCAGATTTTTCAATTTCCCGTGAATACAGCATAACCTGCAGCGGCCGGGATAGTTTTAATCGGAGCAGCCTGAACAGTTCCTTTGCGTTTGCCAAATCATATTGCTTAAGCTCTAAATCCAAATAATAATTCTGCGCGTGATATGGATTGCAGCGGATAGAAATAAAACCGATATTGATATCTGAATGAAAGACTTGGCAGCGATTAGTGCCATGAGGTTCAATTACTATCATTTAAGATTCTCCCTAATCATAAGTCCCGGTTTTTCGATTCACTTGCTGACCTAAGTATAGCACACCTTCCCGCTGAAAACAATCCTTTCTCCCACCCCCCTTGCGTTTCCGCAGAAAAAAGAGGGGGAGAAAAAGTGGAAAACTTCACACGAATCACAAAGTCCTATGGTATACTTATTCCCTGGAGGTGTCTGCAATGCAAAAAATTTTAGTGGTTGAGGATGATCCGGACATTCAGGAGTTATTAAAAAATTTGCTGCGGGAGATTGGCTATCAGGTTATCATAGCGGGGGACGGGGTAGAGGCTCTTTCCTCCTTTTCCGCCCAGCGGTTTGATCTGGTGCTGCTCGATGTGATGCTTCCTAAAATTGACGGGTTTGCCGTCTGCGAATGTATCAGGAAGCAGTCCCAGGTTCCCATCATCATGCTTACCGCGTTAAACGGGGAGGAAGAGCAGATACGGGGACTGGATTTGCAGGTGGACGACTATGTCACCAAACCCTTTTCCATACCGATTCTGGTCCGCAGGATTGCCGCCGTTCTGCGGCGGAGCGGCGGGACAAAGGACGACGGGCATAAAACGATTGCCTACCAGAACCTTATTTTGGATTACGACAGCTACACAGCCACTGTGGACGGAGCCGTCTGCGAGCTGACACAGCGGGAATTTGAGGTGCTGGGCGAGCTGCTGACCCACCAGGGCCGCATTCTGACCAGGCAGAACCTTTTGGACAAGCTGTGGCGGTATGATTTTTACGGGGATGAGCGGGTGGTGGATACGCATATCAAGAATCTGCGCAAAAAGCTGGGAATCGGCTTTATCCAGACAATCAGAGGAGTGGGATATAAAATTGATAAAGAAATTTAAAAGCAGCCTGTTTGCTAAAGTATTTCTCCTCACGGCGGCCATGCTGCTGGGCATATCGCTGCTGGGGTTTGGAATGCTGGCCTGGCTGATGCCGCAGACCTACTCCAACAGGCTGAACGCTATTTTAGATGAGCGGGCGGGGGATTTCATTTCCGAACTGGAAAAAACAACCTTTTCGGACAGCGGCGGACTGTTTGACTGTTTCATCGCGGATATGGAGATTGATTCGGTTGAACTGTACAACAGCGGCGGCGATTTGGTGCCGCTGCCTACGGATGAATGGGATGATGAATGGACAGGCGCTGTTGCGCAGGTATCGCTTGTTGAGGCGGGAAACGCCGCTCCTGTCTTATCGAACAATTACTTTTTTTCTTTTTCAGACAGCGGCGACCGGTATATGCTCATCGTCTACGGGACGGCGGAGGAGACAGCGGAGCTGAGGCAGTCCTTTATCCGCGTGTTTCCCGTTATCCTGCTGACGGCTTTGGCGGCTGCGTTTGCCGTATCCTGGCTTTACTCCCGCATCATTACAGGCCCGGTGCTGGCCATCAGCCGGATATCGGAGAAAATGTCCTGTTTACAGTTGGATTGGCAGGTGGACGAGGGGCGGACGGATGAGCTGGGGATACTTGGGAAAAGCCTTAATACCCTGTCCCGCAATCTTTCCTCCGCGCTGTTCGAGCTGCAAAGCGCAAACAAAAAGCTTGAGGCAGATATTGCCCATGAAAAGAAGATGGAACAGATCCGCACAAGCTTTTTTTCAGCGGTATCCCATGAACTGAAAACGCCTGTCACTGTCATAAAGGGGCAGTTGGAGGGGATGCTCCTCGGCATCGGCGACTATAAGAATCATAAAAAATATTTGACAAGGTCGCTGGAGATTGCCAATAGCCTTGAGACAATGGTACAGGAGCTGCTGACCATTTCGCGGCTGGAGACCGCGGGAGATCATCTCAGGCTGGACCGGCTGGACTGCGTTCAGATTATCAAGGCCTATTTGCGGGAAACCGAGGACTTCATTGTGGAGAAGGAGCTGCAAATTCATCTCCATCTGCCGCCGGCGGTTGTGATAAGCGGAAATAAAATGTTGATGGACAAGGTGTTTTCCAACCTCATCGGGAACGCCGTCAAGTATTCGCCCCAGGGGGCGAATATCCACATCGCGGCTTTTACGGAGCAGGGGCAGACAGCTTTTTCCGTTGAAAATACAGGTACACATATCCCGGAGGACAGCATCCCCAGGCTGTTTGACGCATTTTATCGTGTAGACCAATCCAGAAGCCGCAAAACCGGCGGAAGCGGGCTTGGGCTGTATATTGTGCAGGAGATACTGCGCCAGCATAAAAGCGAGTGTGCCGTCTGCAACACACCCTCCGGGGTGAAGTTTTCCTTTCGCATCTGAAAAAAACGCAGTTACACAGAAATCCCAAATAAAACCCAAATGTATCCCAAAAAAGGGTGGTAATCTTTAGATACACTCAAAGAAAGGATGTGTTTCTTCCATGAACACAAGAAAACTGTTAGCATCAGCCTTTGGAGGGATACTGGCCGCGGGATGCCTGGCCGGGTTCAGCGCCGGGGCGGCATCCAAAGGGGAATCCCCTCAGACGGAGGATACAGCCGCTCCGTCCGTCGCCGTCTTTGCGGAAAGCGGCGGGGAGTCCGGCGATGTCTCCTATGAGGAACGATTCAAGCCCTATGAGCCCTTTGGACTGACCTATGACAGCGGCAAAAGGGAACTGCAATATAAGGGCAAGACGGTACGGTGGTTTGAGGACTACTATACCATAGGGGACGGAATACAGGTCGGCAATGACTTTTTCGACGAAAAAGGGGTGGTCGATGTGTATGCCGTCCGCGACAGGAGCAGCTTTGTCCGCTTTGCAGACGGTTCGTTTGACCCCAGCGGGAAGCTGGTGGACGTAAAGGAATTTTCGGAAAAGGAGTTTGCCGCCCGCAATATAGAGGCAATCAAAAATCCGCCTCCCGCTGTTGCCATAGCCGGTGATCCCCTCTCCCAGAAGGAGCTGGAGGAGATGGCACGGGAATATGAGGCGTTTGGGGTCACCTATGACATTAAAAATGACCAGTGGTATTTCAACGGTGAAAAGGTGCGCTTTTTCCGGGATGTGCTGACCTCCAACGGCGAAAGCCTGACCGGAGGGAAGTTCAAAGGGGCAATGCGCACCATGGGATGCGGCGACGGAACTGTGGATATTTATACTGTCCGTGACTATGCCCATTTGGATGCCGCCGGGAACGGAACGCTGACCGGCATTGAGAAATGCAGCCGGGAGGAATTTGACCGGAACACGCAGAAAGAGGAACAGGCCAGCTCCGGCTTCTGCGTTGTAACGGAATACCTTGTTTAGCGGTTGCTGAAGCCAATGCCAAAACGAAAACCTAAAGTCTAAAGCATGAATCCTCCTTTTCCCCATCTTGACAACCCGCCGGTTTTGCGATATCCTGTAAAAGCAACAAAAAGGAGGATGAGCCGGATGGCACTGTTAGAGATTAGAATTTCCGAGGATGAAACGCTCCGCAAGCACTGCCGCCCTGTGGGCGCCGTTGATGACCGCATCCGCACCATTTTGGACGACATGACCGATACCATGCGCCATACCCCAAACTGCGGGGGATTGGCAGGAAACCAGGTGGGCATCCTGCGCCGCCTGGTGGTCATTGATGTGGACGGTGTGCAGTATCAGCTTGTAAATCCGGAAATTCTCTCCGCCGAGGGGGAACAGGACGGCCCGGAGGGCTGCATGAGCTTTCCCGGCATCTTTGGGATGGTCAAGCGCCCCAAGCGGGTCAAGGTCCGCGCCCTGGACCGGGACGGCAGGGAGATTGAAATCGAAGGGAAGGACATGCTGGCCCGCTGCCTCTGCCATGAGATAGACCATCTGGATGGAATCGTGTTTGTGGATAAAATAAGCCGCAGGGTGGATTGACCCTCTGCCAAACCGCGGAAAGGAAAACCGGAAGGACGGTGCGCTTTATGACGCACGGCCCTGCCGGTTTTTTACTATTGTTGATCGCGGGCAATCAGCAGGCGCATGGCCTCTGCCGCGCAGGCGATGGCGTTGCCGGAATCCTGCGTGGGGGTGTCCGAAAGCCCCGTCTTGGTCCTGCCGTCGTTCCAGAGGGCGGTGAGAATCGCCCCGCAGCGGACCCTTCTCACCAGCCCGACAGAGAAGATTGCCGCGCACTCCATCTCGGTTGCCAGGCAGCCGCATTTTACATAGGCCGGGACCCGTTGGTTCAGGTCGTATGCCACCGGCATGGTGTCCGGCTCGGTTTCTCCGTAAAAGCTGTCCTTGCTCTGCACCACCCCGACGTGGTACTCCGCCTTGCCCAGCGCTTCCGCCGCGTCCCGGAGGGCGCAGATGACGCTGAAATTGGCGGAGGCGGGGTAGCCCTGGGGGATGTACTCATAGCTGGTCCCCTCGGCGCGGATGGCGGACTGGGCAATCACCAGGTCCCCGCCCTTTACCGGCAGGTCCATGCCGCCGCAGGTTCCCACCCGGATAAAGGTGTGAGCGCCGCACCGGACCAGCTCCTCCACGGCAATGGCCGCCGACGGCCCGCCGATGCCGGTGGAGCAGACGCTGACCTTTTGTCCGTCCATGGTCCCGGTGTAGAGATTGTATTCCCGGTTAAAGCCAATGTGGACGGGATTGTCAAACAACTGGGCGATTGTAGGGCAGCGTCCGGGGTCGCCCACCAGGAAGACGTAACCGCCCACCTCCTCAGGCAGGGCCTTGATGTGGAACTGCCGCTCGCTTTGAAAGGTGCCAAAAGAAAAACCATCCATACCCATACAGCAGCCTTCTTTCTGAATGATAGATTGATGAGTGCCCGTTTCCCGCAGCACCAGCTTTTGGGGAAAAGGCACTCGCAAGGGTTTCTTTTGCATTCATTATATCCAATTTTTTTCAAAAATACAAGAGAAAACCATGAAATACCTATAAATAATTTAGAGCGGATTGGCAACAGATTACAGAAATGCCAAACTGCCGAATAAAAATAGTCCAAACTGCCGAATAAAATAATGCCAAATTGCCGAACAAAAACAAGCCAAAGAGCCGAAAAATAATTTGCCAAACTGCCGAAAACATAGTATAATTTTAGTAAGACAAGGAAAAATATGAATATAACAGGCAGGAGGCATCGTCAAAGTGAAAAAATATAAGCCGAGGATTGCCGATGAACTACTAAAGAAACGCCTTCTTGGAAAAGGAGCTGTTTTGATTGAGGGTCCAAAGTGGTGTGGCAAAACAACA
Source organism: Oscillospiraceae bacterium (assembly GCA_022800935.1). Lineage (GTDB taxonomy): Bacteria > Bacillota > Clostridia > Oscillospirales > Ruminococcaceae > UBA1405. Next base: position 43,305 of record JAAWRH010000021.1, on the reverse strand, counting down.
ACAGCCGAACAGATGGCGGGCAGCATTCTCTATATGGCTGACCCTGAAAAAGAAAAGCAAAATCTGACTATGGCGGAGATAAACCCTGGAAGGCTTTTGAAGGGGAAAGTTCCGCGATTGATCGACGAATGGCAGATCGCGCCGAAGTTATGGGATGCCGTGCGGTTTGAGGTGGACCATCGTGACGAGTTGGGGCAGTTTATCCTCACAGGCTCCGCGGTGCCGGCCTCTTATGAACATATTCATCACACCGGGACCGGACGATTCTCATGGATATTGATGAGACCGATGAGCTTATACGAATCGTTGGATTCAACCGGTGAGGTAAGCCTGAAGGAGCTTTTTGAAGCACCGGAGCAGATTGACGGGGAAAATCCCCTTGATTTAAATCGGATAGCCTTTCTCGTGTGCCGCGGAGGCTGGCCAAGGGCCACGGATTTAGAAGGGGAAATTGCCCTTGAACAGGCGTTTGACTATTATGACGCGGTGGTGAAATCGGATATTTCCCGCGCGGACGGCGTTACCAGAGACCCGGAGCGGGTAAAGCGCCTCATGCGCTCTTATGCCAGAAACCAGGGCTCACAGGTGACAAACACTTTTATTAAAGAGGATATGGCGGTAAATGACTCGGATTCCCTTGATACCGATACGGTATATTCCTATATCACTGCCCTGGAGAAGATATTTGTCATTGAGGAGATGGAGGCATGGAATCCGAACCTGCGCTCTAAAACAGCCGTTCGCACCTCAAATACCCGGTATTTTGTCGATCCTTCCATTGCGGCTGCCGCTTTGGGCTTGGGCCCGCAGGATTTAATAGCGGATTTGAATACATTTGGCTTCTTATTTGAAGCAATGTGTATCCGGGACTTGCGGGTGTTTGCCGACGCCTTAAATGGAAAGGTCTACCATTTCCGGGACAAAACGGAGCTGGAATGCGACGCGGTGGTCCACCTGCGCAACGGCTCCTACGGGTTGATTGAGGTAAAGCTTGGAGGAGATAAGCTGATTGAGGAAGGAGCCGAAAATCTGAAAAAATTAAGGGACAAAATTGATACCACAAAAATGAAAGCGCCGTCTTTTTTAATGGTGCTAATCGGCGCGGGGGATTACGCCTATCGGAGACAGGATGGGGTGTATGTTGTACCCCTTGGCTGTCTCAAGGATTGATCATCCTGCCAAACCAAAGGAGGGCATCGCTCGACGCGGTGCCCTCCATATTTTGAAAAAGCGGTGATCATGCTCTCTTCAGCTCAATGCTGACATTGCCCTCCTTGTCGATTGTCAGATTCATATTTCGTATATGCTTTTCATAAAACTGCCGCCGCTCTGCGGTGGACATGGGCAGCCGTGTGACCCGCAGCGCCTCCGAGAACATTTCGTTGACGTTCAGATTGATGGATTTCCGCAGGTAGGAATTCATCTCCTTAAAGAGGGCGTTCATCTTCATGTCCTCAGAGTTGCCGGAGTAGAAATCGTCGATGTAGCAGTAGAAGATTCCCTTCTCCACCAGGGCCCTTTTCATGTCAGGGCTGCATTTTTCCCGCTCCGCCATCACCAGGAACCTGGCGGAGGGCAGGGAGGAGATCAGCCCAAAATAGTCCGAATCACTGGAGACGATGATGAAGGAATCCACATTGTTTTGGTAGTATTCCTGGCAGGCACGGGCCGTCAGCTTGATGTCCACCAGGGACTTATCCTCCTTTACCCGTTCAATCACATTGTGCTCCACGTTCAGGGAGGTGAATTCGCTGAGGATGCTCCAGGCGCTGGCGGTGTGGACATCGTCAAACAGAATGACCAGGGAAATCTTTGACATGTATTTGTAATTTAAGTTTTTAAAGGTGGCGTACAGCTTGTAGGGGTCGGAGTTTTCGCAGTCCACCACAATGACCACCCTTTTGCTGGCATCAATAAAGTCGTAGATGTTCCCCTTTACCTCGTTGCTCACGTCGGAGACGCGGCTTAAATCGGTAAAGTAGTTGTTGTGCCACTGGTAAAGAAGAATGGCAAATTTCTTATCATTGTAGAGGATGTTCCCCTCGTCCCTGGGCATCCAGTTGATGTACATCTGGTAGGGGTAATAGGACCGGGAGGAATAGTACAGGTTTGCCGCCTCCTTGGTCCCCGCCTCGGTGAGGCCGTTGGGCATGATAAACAGGTCGTGTATGTACTGCCAGTTGATCCACATGGGGAAGAGCGGCTTGCAGTTGTTGATCCGGTCGGAAATGATCCGGTTGATTTCAATAATATGCTGATTGAGCTTTGTGCTGGATTTTTTCATAAAATTGACTCCGTCCTCCGCCAGCTGGCGGAGGCTCTCCGGAGGGATATATTCCGGCATAGAGAGGATGCTTTGATAATCCATCCGCATTTTTTCATTGATATATTTGAATTTCCGTTCTATGGCCGTTCGGATAATACACAGATGGCGGATGATGCGGGCATTTTTATCCCGATCCAGTTTTTCATAGATTTCAATTTTAGGCGGTTCATATTCGTTGTCAAATATATTTTTGGATACGCCAATCAGATAAGCGATTTTGGATACCAGCTCATAGGTTCCGCCGCTGTAATCCGGCCTTTCCTCATAAAATTGCGCCGCATCATCATATGTGTCATAAATTTCCAGACTTTCCATGGTGCTCTCCTTTCGCGAACAATATTGGCCGGTCAGGGCGGAGCGCCGCCCCGGCCAGCTGAAAAATAAGAATTATCATTCCTGGTCCAGACGGATCACATATTCCGCGTGGAAGCGGCTGCCCGCCTCCAGGGAATTGGTGTAATCCCGCTGCTCCAGGCTGCCGTCAAAGTCCTGGCTGTCGCATCTGCCGTACCAGGGCTCAATGCAGACAAAGGGCGCATCCCCCGGCGGGGACCACAGCCCAAACAGAGGGGAGTCAAACAGAACCGTGACACAGGGAGTTCCGTCCCGCTGGGTGAGGGATGCCGCATGGGCCTGGCCGCCCTCTACGATGAGGGCATCGTGCTGGAAGGTATCCGGGGTGATGGCGAAGCTGCCGCCGTCCAGGGGCATGTAGTGGTTTTTGGGGCAGAGCAGACCGTCCTCCAGCAGGCGGTAGGCGATTTCCGTCTCCGCGTCCAAGCGGATGGAGTAGTCGGTGCGCCGTTTGGATTTCCCCTCCAGGAAGGGGGCCTCCGGCGGGCAGACAAAGGCCGGGTGGGCCCCGATGGAAAAGTACATGGTCTTTTCCCCCAGATTGGTCACATCCCAGGCAACCGTAACGGAGTTCCCCGCCAGCCGGTAGGAGATGTCAAGCTGAAAGGGGAAGGGATACCGCTCCAGGGTTTCGCTATTCGAGCAGAGGCGCAGGGAGACGGTGTCTGCTGTCTGTTCTGTCAGGGTGAATTCCATGTCGCGGGCAAAGCCGTGCTGGGACATGGGATAGGTACGCCCCTCATAGCGGTACTGTCCGTCCCGCAGGCTGCCTACAAAGGGAAATAGCACCGGGGAGGAACGCTTCCACCAGGAGGGGTCTGCGTTCCAGAGGTATTCGGTTCCGCTGGCCCCACGCAGGGAGCACAGCTCCGCCCCCAGGCTGTTGACGGATATGGTCAGCCTTTTGTTGGATAAAGTGTATGCCATTAGAAAACCTCCTTATTCTTGAGCGATTCTACAAAATGCCGGTTTTCTGCGGGGAGAGTTATTTTCCAAGCTCATAGGCCCGCTGGATGCAGCGGTCAAAGGAATCCTCCACTGCCTGGGGGAAGCCTCCCTCCTTCAGCCCGTCCAGCATCTTGTAGGTGGTTCCGCCGGGGGAGGTCACCATGTCTATCAGCTCCTGGTGGCTCTTTCCGCTTTGGAGCATCATCCGGGCGGAGCCGATGAGCGTCTGGCAGAATAGGCGGTTGGCGGTTTCATAGGGGATTCCTTTCTTCTCTGCGTATTCGGAAACCGTTTTGGCCAGCAGGTAGATGAGCGCAGGGCTGCTGCCGTTGACGGGAATGATCTCATTCATCAGGGAGGGGGGGATTTCCTCCACCCTGCCCGCGGCGGAGAACAGGTTTTTCGCAAAGGAAAATTCTTCATCTTCAACCCCTTCGCCCCGGCTCATGGCCACAGCTCCCTCGCCGATCAGCAGCGGCGTGTTGGGCATAACGAGGATGATCTTCGCCCCCTTATACCCCAGCAGGCGGCGGATGCAGGCGGCGGAGATGCCCGCCGCAATGGAGATGATTGTCTTATCCGGGGTAAAGGCTGGGGCGGCCTCAGTCAGCACCGCCTCGATGTTCTGGGGCTTGACCGCCAGAAGGATGAAGCGGCTTTCCGCCGTGACCTGGGCGGAGGAGGAGAGGGCTGCAAGCCCCTTTCCGGCAAACAGCGCCCTGCGCTCCGGGCTGACATCAAAGGCGCACATCTGCTGGGGCGCGAGGAAACCGGAGCGGAGAACGCCACCTAAAATGGCGGAGGCCATGTTCCCGGCACCGATAAAGCCGAGCTGATACATTTGACATTACTTCCTTTTTTCAAATTGATTAGTTGCAGACGATATAGGGGAGAAGCTTCTCCAGGGTCTTTTCCCCGATCCCCTTGACCTTGGTCAGGTCCTCCGGGGAGAGGAAGGCACCGTTCTGCTCCCGGTAGTCGATGATGCGCCGGGCCATGGCCGGTCCGATGCCCGGCAAGGTTTCCAGCTCCGCCTGGGCGGCGCGGTTGATGTCCACCAGGGCTCCGGAGGACTCCGGCCCGTTCAGGCTGCCTTCGCCGGGAGAGGATGCGGGGGAGGGAGTGGAGCGGGTCTCCGCCTGGGAGGAGACGGAGGGCGGATAGGACACGGAGACGGGCCGGGACTGGGGAATCAGCACGGCGTTGCAGATGACCGCCGCCAGGATAGAACACCCTGCCGTGATTCCCAGAAGCTGATTTGTGGAAAATGGACGAAGGCCCATAAATGATTCCCCTCCCTGGTTTGTATATTGACATACCAAATATCGTTATGATAAAATTTTACCAAGGAAGTGATATAATGTCAACCTATAAAGAATTTACTTTGTCCACAGGACGGGAAGGTTTTTACAACATCACCAAGGAAATTTCGGCCTTTCTGTCGGAAAGCGGCGTGCAGGAGGGAACGGCCCTGGTCTTCTGCCCCCACACCACCGCGGCGATTACCATCAACGAAAACTGTGACCCGGATGTAATCTTTGACCTGACCAAGGCGTGCGGTCATTTTTTCCCAACGCTGAAGGAGTACCGCCACATGGAGGGCAACTCCGCAGCCCACTTTAAAAGCTCCCTTTTCTCCGCCAGCATGCCGCTGATTGTACATAAGGGGCGGCTTGTGCTGGGGACCTGGCAGGGGATTTACTTCTGCGAGTTCGACGGGCCTAGAAAGCGGACCTACTGCGTGAAGATTATGGAAGGGTAGCGGAGCTGTTATGATGTCGCTTACGTATTGGCTCCTCTCCTTTTGGGATACCCTGGCGGGCCACATGATAGTGGTATTCTACCTGTTTGTCGTGATGAATGAGAGGGTGACGCTGAGGCGGCTGAAAAAGGCCCCGGCTCTGCTGCTGTCCCCGCTGGCAGCGACGGCGCTTGCCTTTGCGATGTCGCTGGTGGGTATGGAGGACCGGGCAAAGTACACCATTATCTCCTGTGTCATTCTGCTTTTATGTACCCTCTGGCTGACGTGGGCGTGGCGAATTTGCTTTTGGAGGGCGTTTTCCGCGGTGTGTATGGCGGGCATCCTTCAAACTTCCACCTCCGCTGTGGTACAGGTGATATTTTCCCTGATTCCGGGTTATTCGTTCCTGTCCTATATTACGGCGTACCTAGGGCTTGCTTTGGCGTGCCGTTTTGTCTTCAACCTGCTGAACAAGCTGCGCTTTGGAGTGTATTTTAATCTGCTGCTGGAGGATAAGGCAAACCTGAGGCAGACGACCGCGCTGCTGTTTTGGCTGGAAATGTCCATGGATATGTTCCTGATGCTGGCCGGCGGCGTTGAGGAAGACTATATGACGCTGTATTCCGTTTTGGTGGTTGTGCTGGAGGCGCTGATGGTGTGGATGGTGGTCTATCTGGCAAGGAGGTTTGACGACCAGCGAAAGCTCCAGGTCCAGCGGGACACCATCGCCCAGCAGCAGCTCTATGAGCAGAAGCTGGAGGAGATACGCCGGGAGGTGCGCGCTTTCCGCCACGACTATAAAAACCTTCTGGCAGGGCTGGCCCAGCAGGCGGGGGAGGGGGAGTTGGACGCCCTCTGCGCCGCTCTGTCCAGGCTGGATGCGGATTTTGACCGGCGTTTGGGTGAGGAGATACAAGCCTCCACCCAGATCGGCAATCTGCGGATTCCCCAGGTGCGCAGTCTTCTTTTGAGTAAGCTTGCACATATGGGGGAAAAGGGAGTGGAATACCGGCTGGAGGCGCTGTACCCTATGGAGTCGGTGGAGATGGATGTGTGGGACCTTGTCCGCTGCCTGGGAATACTGGCGGATAACGCCGAGGAGGCCGCCCTGGAAACCGAAAGACCTTGGGTGGAGATAATCGTGCTGGCCCAGGGAGGCGGCGCATATTTCCGGATAGCCAATTCCTGGAATGGGAAGGGGGAGCCGGATAAGTTCTGGGAGGAGGGGTATTCCTCCAAGGGGCCGGGCCGGGGCACAGGACTGGACAGTTACCGGAATATTCTGAAAAAATATCCCCAGACGGTTTCCTCCGCAAGCTGGGGCGGCGGCGTGTTTATGCAGGAGCTGACGATAGGAGGGCGGCCATGATCCCCATCTTTCTCTGCGACGACGACAACGGGGTCCGGCTGCGGATACAGGCGGCTTTGGAGCGAAAGATATTTATAGAGGGCTGGGATATGGCGGTGGCATGCAGCGCAGACGGTCCCCGGTCCCTGCTGAAGGCCATAGAGGGGAAGGAGCCGGAGCACGGAATCTATTTCCTGGACGTGGATTTAAAGGATGAAAACTGGGACGGTTTTCTGTTGGGGAAAGAGATACGCAGGCTGGACCCCCATGCGGTTCTGGTATACATCACCGGTTACGGTGATCTGGCCTATAAAACCTTTCAATATCATCTGGAGGCTTTCGACTACATTGTAAAGGACCAGGATCTGCTGGAGGGAGCGGTCTGCCGCTGTTTGGAGGACGTTTGGATGAGGCTGGCGGAGGAGAAGCGGGTGCGGGAGGAGATTTTCACCCTACGGGCGGGGGATGTGCTGCGGCACATTCCGGTAAAGGATATCCTGTTTTTCGAGTCTGCCTCTGTTTCCCATCATGTGCTGCTCCACACCGCGAACAGCTGGGTGGACTTTTTAGGCAGCCTGAATGAGTTGGAAAAGCAGCTGGGGGAACGGTTTATCCGTGTTCATCGGTCCTATCTGGCGGCGGCGGACAAAATTGATGAAGTGGATTTAAAGCGGGGAGTTCTGCGGATAAGGGGGAGGGAGTGCCCAGTTTCCCGCGCCGGGAAAGCGCTGATCCGACAAAAGAGGGGAGGCGTCCTGTGAGGCTTCCTCCCCTTTCGGCGTTCCGTTCAGGAAATATTTCTGCCGTTTGGGAAATTTCTGCCGTCCCGCCTGCCGGATGTGATATAATAATGTCAGTTAACAGGCAGAACATCAAAGGATGCGCCGCTGGGAATCACATTGGAAAGCTGCCTGGTATTTTGTACCAGCTGATGGCGCGGATTTCAAAAAAGGAGAGTCGTATTATGGCGAAAAAGCGTTTTGTAGAGGTTTATTCCCAGGGGGCAACCAACGTTGAGAAAATTATAGTGGATACCCAGACAGGGGTCAATTATCTGCTGGGGTCCTCTACCCTGACCGCGGGCTGCGGAATGTGCGTCCTGGTGGACCGGGACGGAAAGCCGGTTGTCACACCCATGGAAGGAGATGAGTAATCATGGCCAGAGAGGAAAAGGTTTGGAAATTTGCGGAGGAGGCCGGTTATGAGCCCCTGGAAAACCGGTGCATCATTGTGAAGTACGCCCCCGCAAATCTCAGCGATCAAATCGCTTCGTTTTTTAATGGGGAATTTTATGTTTTGCAGCTGTGCAAAAGCGAAATGATTCTGCTGCCCTTTGACCCCATGTGGACGGGCCTGCGGAAGGATGTGTCGCTGGTGCTGCCCTACGGGGAGATACAGTCGGTGGAGGTGTCCGACGACCTGCTGAATTCGGTGATTGCCATCCGCACCGGCGAGGACTTAATCCGCCTGACCGCCCAGCAGAAGGAGCTGAGCGACCTGCGGACGTCGGGGCTCTACTGCGGGGGAAAAAACTGGCACAAGGAAAACCTGGAGGGTACCCTGCTGGAGCTGAAAAAGCTGGGAAGCGTCCAAAAGTAACTTGGGAAAACGGTAGCGCTGCGTCAGACGCGGTCCTGAGCAATCGGGACCGCGCTCTTTTTTATCATTTTGTCGAACCAATTCCCTTTCGATAGAAACCAAAGCATGGCAGAGGAAAATCGAGAAATTCAGAGAATTTTATGCTGTGTTTTCGATTAATTCAATTTTTTTCCGTTTTTTTGCGGAAATTCCTTGACATTTCGCGGATATATGCTATATTGTAGATGTTTAGATTTATTGTCTGGTTTCATCATTTCCTCTGTCTGTCGGCAGAAGGCCCGCAAAATCCGGCCGCTGCCCCTGGATGGGGGATTTTTGCGGCTTTCCGTTTTTGGCTGTATCAGCCAAACGCCGCATAACGTCTCCGTGAAAGCCGGAGCTTGTGAAAGGAGATGTTCACCATGGCTGAACAATACATCATCCGCCTGAAAAACCTGACCAAATCCTTTGAGGATACCAAGGTCCTCAAGGGAATTGACTTGGATATCCGGGACAAGGAGTTTGTCACCTTCCTGGGCCCCTCCGGCTGCGGGAAGACGACGACCCTGCGCATTATCGGCGGCTTTACCGAGCCGGACGCGGGGGACGTGTTCTTTGAGGGAAAGCGGATAAACCATCTGCCCCCCTATAAGCGCCAGGTCAACACCGTTTTTCAGCGGTACGCCCTGTTTCCCCATCTGGACGTGTTCGAGAACGTCGCCTTTGGACTGCGGCTGACCAAAACGCCGGAGGAACAGATACAGAAGCGGGTGGCCGAGATGCTGGGCCTGGTGAACCTGAAGGGCTTCCAGACCCGGCGGGTGGAGCAGCTTTCCGGCGGGCAGCAGCAGCGGGTAGCCATTGCCAGGGCGCTGGTAAACCATCCCAAGGTGCTTTTACTGGATGAGCCCCTGGGCGCCCTGGATTTAAAGCTGCGCAAGGAGATGCAGGCGGAGCTGAAGTCCATTCAGCAGCGGATGGGCATCACCTTTATCTATGTCACCCACGACCAGGAGGAGGCACTGACCATGTCGGACACCATCGTGGTTATGCGGGACGGCGAAATCCAGCAGATTGGCACCCCCCAGGATATTTACAACGAGCCGAAAAACGCCTTTGTGGCTGACTTTATCGGGGAGAGCAACATCGTGGACGCGGTGATGCCGGAGGACAAGACTGTCACCTTCGGCGGGAAGACACTGCCCTGTGTGGACGTGGGCTTTGAGCCGGGGGAGGCGGTGGACATGGTGATCCGCCCGGAGGACCTGAAGGTCGTCCCCCTGGAGGAGGGCCAGTTTACCGGCAAGGTGCAGAGGGTTATCTTCAAAGGGGTCCATTACGAAATGAAGGTTCTGGACGATACCGGTTTCCTTTGGACCATCCATTCCACCATCTGCGAGGATGCGGGACAGGAGATTGGCATGAGGGTAGCCCCCTTTGATATCCATATTATGAAAAAGATGAAAAAGCGCCGGAAAAAGTCTAAGGAAAAGGCAGTGTCCGGCGAGGCGGTTTCCAAGGAGGTGGAAGGTCAGAGATGAGAAAAGCGGTGGCTGCCCCTTATTTGGTGTGGATGGCAATCTTTATCGTCGTCCCCCTGGGGCTGATTGTTCTGTTCGCCTTTACCGATTCCTCCGGGGCGTTTACTCTAGACAATATCGCGCAGGTGGGACAGTATGCGGGCGTGATATGGAGGTCTATCCTTCTGTCGGCCATTTCTACGGTGATCTGTCTGGTGCTGGCCTATCCGCTGGCCTTTATCATCTCCCGCAAACAGGAAAACCAGCAGCGGACCTTTTTGATGCTGGTTATGCTGCCCATGTGGATGAATTTTTTGCTCCGCACCTATGCCTGGATGACCCTTTTGGAGAAAACCGGCCTGATCAACCGCCTTCTGGGGCTGATTGGTCTGGGCCCCTTTCAGATGATAAACACCCAGGGCGCTGTAGTGCTGGGCATGGTATATAACTACATACCTTACATGATACTTCCCCTCTACTCGGTGATGGTCAAGATAGAGCCGCATATCATTGAGGCCGCCCAGGACCTGGGGGCGGACAATATCAGCGTGCTGTGGAAGGTGCTGATTCCCCTGAGCAAGTCCGGCATTGTCACCGGAATCACCATGGTCTTTGTCCCGGCGGCAAGCACCTTTATTATCTCCAAAATGCTGGGGGGCGGCACCAACCTGATGGTGGGCGACCTGATTGAAATGCAGTTTTTGGGCAACGCCTACAACCCCAACCTGGGCTCCGCCATCTCCCTGCTGCTGATGATACTTATCCTCATCTGCATGTTCGTCATGAAGAGCATTGACACCGAGGAAGAAATGGAGGGGATGCTGCTGTGAAGCGACTGGGGAAAATTTACACCTGGCTGATTATGGGCTTTCTGTACATCCCCATTTTCGTGCTGATTGTCTACTCCTTCAACGAGTCCAAAAGCCGCTCTGTTTTCACCGGCTTTACCTTCAAATGGTACAAGGAGCTGTTTTCCAACCGGCTGATTCTCTCGTCGCTGGGAAACACCCTGCTGATTGCCCTTATCTCCTCCGTCCTTTCCACCATACTGGGGACAGCGGCGGCTATCGGCATCCAGGCCATGAACAAAAAGGCCCGCAGCGTGATTATGAACATCACCTATCTGCCCATCATCGACCCGGAGATTGTCACCGGTGTTTCGCTGATGCTGCTGTTTGTCTACCTGCGCACCCATCTGCATATTCCTTTGGAGATGGGGCTTATCACCCTGTCGCTGGCCCACATCACCTTCAATGTCCCCTATGTGATTTTGAACGTCATCCCCAAGCTGCGCCAGCTGGACCAGTCGGTGTACGAGGCGGCGCTGGATTTGGGGTGCAACCCCACCCAGGCCTTTGCCAAGGTGGTGATACCGGAGATTATGCCGGGGATTATCTCCGGCTTCCTGATGGCCTTTACCTACTCCCTGGACGACTTTATCATCAGCTATTTTGTCAGCGGGCCCACCTCCCAGACACTGCCGGTCACCATCTATTCCATGACCCGCAAAAAGGTCAGCCCGGAGATCAACGCCCTTTCCACCATCATCTTTATTGTGGTGCTGGCGGTGCTGGTGATGATCAATCTCTATGACGCAAGGCAGACTAAAAAGAAGCAGGCCAGGATAAGCCAGTCCTTTTAGCAGAGGATATATGCACGGTTCGGAACCGGAAAGCGATTTCTGGTTTGCGATATATTAAATTTTATTAGGAGTGATTGTGTTGAACAGAAAACTCAGGGCCGTTATGACGGCCGCCATTGCCGCCGGGATTGCGGCGGCCCCTTTACCGTCCGTTTCCGCGCTGGAGGTTTCCGATCCTGGATACTACGACGCGATGAAGGGACAGAACATCTCCCTCAACGTTTACAACTGGGGAGAGTACATCTCCGACGGCTCCGAGGGCTCTGTGGATGTAAACGCGGAGTTTGAGAAGCTGACCGGAATCAAGGTCAACTACACCACCTTTGCCACCAATGAGGAACTGTACGCCAAGCTCCAGAGTGGAGCAGTCAACTATGACATAATCATTCCCTCCGACTACATGATAGCGCGGATGATACGGGAAGGGCTTGTCCAGAAGCTGGACCTCAGCCAGATTCCCGCCCTCTCCAACATCGACCCCGATTACATGAACGCCGCCTTTGACCCCACAGGGGAGTATTCGGTCCCCTATACCTGGGGAACCGTCGGCATTATCTACAACACGACGAAAATCACCGAACCGGTGGACAGCTGGGAAATCCTCTGGGACGAAAAGTATAAAGGGGACATCCTCATGTTCTCCAACCCCCGCGACGCCCTGATGATTGCGGAGAAGAAGCTGGGGTACTCCATGAACACCAGCGACGAAAACGAGATTCGCGCCGCCTTTGAGGAGCTGAAGGCCCAGAAGCCTTTGGTCCAAAGCTATGTCATGGACGAGATATTCGACAAGATGGGCAGCGGCGAAGCGGCGGTGGCCCCCTACTATGCCGGGGACGCCATCACCATGATAGACGACAACCCCGACCTGGCCTTTGTTTCCCCCAAGGAGGGGACCAACACCTTTATCGATTCCATTTGCATCCCCGCCGACGCGGCGAACGTCCAGGCGGCCCACATGTACATCAACTTCCTCTGCGAGCCGGAGGTCGCTGCCGCCAACATTGAGGCGATTGGCTACTCCACCCCCAACACCGCCGCCTTTGCGCTGCTGGACGAGGAGACCCAGAACAGCCCCATCTCCTACCCCAGCCAGGAGATTATGGACAAGGCGGAGACCTTCCTGGTGCTGCCGGATGAGACCAACGCCCTCATCGACCAGCTGTGGACCAGCCTGCTTTCCACCTCCGCCAGCGCGGACGAGAAGAAGGAACAGGGAGGAGGGTTTTCTCCCGTCTGGATTGTTTTGATTGTCGCCCTGGGCGTCCTGCTGGTTTTAGTGGGCAAGAAAAAGAAACAAAAGACCGACGCTGCCGGTGTACCGGAAGAGGAGGAAGAAGAGGAGGAAGAGTACGAAGACGACGAAGAAGACAACAACCAGGATGATGATGTGAAATAGCTTTTGGAAAAGGCAGTCGGGAACGGCTGCCTTTTTTGGGCCGTTCGCCGGAGAAAAGCTGTATTTTTTAACGAAAATGATAAAATATAAAGGAATTATTAAAAATTTTCAAAATAATAGTGGATTTTTTCTGTCGAGTGTGCTATTATTTTGTAAAATATTTTATTCGGTATAGTCAGGATGAAACGGTTCCTGAGTTTCTACCGGCGGCCTATCCGCCGACTACCGGAGAAAAAGACGTGTGGATTTTTGACAAAAACCCGCCTGTTTTTGTTTTTCTCAGTAGAAGAAACTGTCCTGACTGAGAGTAAATAAAACAGGAGGGTTATTTTTTATGGAGAAGTTCTTTAAGGTCAAAGAAAACGGCTCCACAGTGCGTACCGAGCTTGTGGCAGGGTTGACCACCTTCATGACGATGGCGTATATCATCGCCCTGAACCCCAACCTGCTCACCAACTTTGACGTGGGCTCCGCGCTGTGGAACGGCGTTTTCATGGCAACCTGCCTGGCTTCGGCCTTTGCCATGTTCTGCATGGCGTTTCTGGCCAACAAGCCCTTTGCCCTGGCCCCCGGCATGGGACTCAACAGCTTCTTTGCGGTGGTTGTGGCTAACATCGCAGGGCTGACCGGTATGTCCTATGTGGCAAGCTTTCAGTCCGCGTTGGTCATTATCCTGATTGAGGGCGTTGTCTTTATCGTCCTTTCGGTCCTCAATGTCCGGGATAAGATTGTGGAGGCGATTCCCCTGGGGGTTCGTCTGGGCATCGCACCTGCCATCGGTCTGATGCTGATGAATATTGGCTTTGGCTCCAACGCGGGGATTTACTCCGACACCGGCGGCCCCTTCTATGTGATGCGGGATTTCTTCGGGGCGCTGACCCCCAGTGTGGCTAAGACCGCTATGGGCACAGGATATTCCGCCATGGTGCTCCAGGTTGTCACCATGTTTATCGGGCTGTTTGTCATCATCATCCTGGCGAAGAAGGGGATAAAGGCGGCTGTGTTGCTGGGTATGCTGGCGGCCTCGGTGGTCTACTGGATTGGCTCCGCCGTTTTCCTCAAGCAGAATCCCTTTGCCTCCCTGGCCACCGCTTCCTTTATTCCTCCCTTTGGCGATATGGTGTCCACCACCTTCTTTAAGTTCAACTTCAAGGGCTTTATGGATATGGGTCTGTTCACCGCCATCACGCTGGTGATCACCTTCTGCATCATCGACATGTTCGACACCATCGGCACCTTGGTGGGCACTGCCTCCCGTGCCGGGATGGTTGACGAAAAGGGTCAGATGCCCCAGATGAAGGAAGCCCTTCTCTCCGATGCCCTGGGCACCGTAGCCGGGGCCTGCACTGGGACCTCAACCGTCACCACCTTTGTGGAATCCGCTTCCGGCGTGGAAGCCGGAGGGCGCACCGGCCTGACGGCGCTGACCACCGGGGTGCTGTTCCTGGCCTGCATCTTCATCGCGCCCATTGCGGCCATTATCCCCGCGGCGGCCACCTCCTCCGCGCTGATTTATGTGGGCGTCCTGATGCTGATGGGCCTGAAAAACGTGAAGTTTGACGACATGGACCAGATGGTCCCCGTAACCCTGATGCTCATTGGAATGCCGATTTCCGGCTCTATCGGCCACGCCATCGGCCTGGGACTGATTTCCTACACCGTGATCAAGGTATTTAGCGGCAAGGCCAAGGAGGTTTCTGTCCTTACCTATGTGATTTCCGCGCTGTTCCTGATAAAATTCTTCCTGATTGTGTAATTTGGTTTGAGGGTTTATATACGGCAAGACGGGGCCTGCGAGTGCGGGCCCCGTTTTTCTGGTGAAAATAGATTTCTGCGGGCTTTCTGAACTCCTGCTTGTAAAAAGTGGTGGAGCATGTTAAAATGAATTTGGATAAACAGAAAGGTGGGGGATGATATGTGTAAAGCGATTGAGGAGATACGCCGTGAGGAACGGGAGGAAGGGAGAATAGAGGGAATCAGGACAGCGGCTCTTCATATGCTGAAATCCGGACGATATTCCTTCGAGGAAGTATCTAACGTTTCCGGATTCTCCCTTGATGAGGTGAAAATGCTCCGGAATATGGATATCGGAGAAGAGTAATCATGTATAGAGCGTTTGAGGATATGCGCCATTCGGACATCAGCGAAAAGCAGTTAGAACACGCCCAGGAAATCGCAGATAAGCTGCATCTGCGCATTTCCTTTGTCTGCGACGATACCATGCGGCTTTCCAAACTGAAAGATAACGAGTTTGACTTGGTCTACACCTCAAACGGCACCCATACTTGGATTGCCGATTTGGCGGTAATGTATCAGAATATTGAAAGGGTATTAAAGCCGTCAGGCTTTTCGATTATGTATGATATTCACCCCTTTAACCGCCCCTTTACAGGCGAGCCCTGGAAAGCGCCTCAGGTGATAAAGCCATATTGGGAGACGATGCCAAGCTGCCATTGGCGCGTTCAGGACCTGGTAAACGCGATGACCAAAGCGCGGCTCTCTATCAAAGAAATGGCAGAGTTACCGGCTGTGGGTGCGTCCTTTTGGTTTTCCTATGATGAATTGATCCAGCAGAATCCTGATAAAATGAAAAACATCAATAACTGGGAATTCAATCCTATGGCGGCGCTGCCGGCCTGGATTTCCATTGCTGCGCAAAAGGGAGAAGAACAAAAGTGAATTTAAATATGAAAAACAACTGGTTTACAATCGACCAAATTGACCAGGACAGCTATATTATCAGCGAGTACCGCCACTGGGAGGAAACCCACTGTTATCTGCTGAATGGGAGCAAGCGAAGCCTGCTGATTGATACGGGCCTGGGAATTGAAAATATATATGATGTGGTGCAGACTCTGACGGATAAGCCTGTTATCGTGGTCGCCACCCACATTCACTGGGACCATATCGGGGGGCATAAATATTTTCCGGACTTTTATGCCCATTCTGCGGAGCTGGACTGGCTCAGCGGAAGGTTCCCATTGTCCATTGAAACCGTCCGGGAAATGGTCGTTGACCGCTGTGACCTGCCCGACGGCTATGATGTAAACAGCTATGAGCTTTTCCAGGGGATGCCATCCAGGGTGTTGGCCGATCATGATGTGATCGACATCGGCGGTAGGAAGCTTGAGGCACTGCATACCCCCGGACACTCACCAGGGCATCTGTGCTTTTGGGAGCCGGAGAGAGGGTATCTGTTTACCGGAGATCTGGTTTATAAGGATATCCTGTTCGCCTACTATCCCTCTACCGACCCGGAAGCGTATCTTGCGTCGCTGGAAAAGGTTTCTGCGCTGCCTGTAAAAAGGGTTTTTCCAGGTCACCATTCATTGGACATACAGCCGGAGATTTTGGGCCGTATGCGGGATGCGTTCAGGCAGCTCAAGTCTGACTGCAAGCTTTGCCATGGCAGCGGTACCTTCCGATATGGAGACTGGGGAGTTTGGCTGTAAAACCGGTTACGTTTTGAAAGGAGATATTTACGATGAACCCCATTACCTCCAAGGCCCTTTATGAATTCCGCAATCCCAACAGCATCACCTTTTCCCCCGACGAAACCATGGGGGCCTTTCTGCTCCATCAGGCGGATAAGGAGAAAAACGGCTACAACAGCGATTTATACCTCCTGGAAGGGAAGTACGTCCGCCAGCTCACGGCAAGCCATGATGTGAATTCCTTTATCTGGACAGAGGACAACAAAATACTGTTCCCGGCGGCAAGGGATGAAAAGGTCAAGAAAAAACAGTCGTCTAAAATCCCCTGTACCGCCTATTATCTTTTAGACCCAAAGGGCGGAGAGGCCCTTCCGGCCTTTGAAATCCCTTTAAAGGTCATTGCCATTCAGCAGGTTTCCGGCACAAAATATCTTTTGACGGCCGTTGTACATAAGGAAGACCCGGACTGGCCCTCTCTCACTGAGCAGGAAAGGGAACAGGCTGTAAAGGCTAAGGAGAAAATCGGCTATTATACTTTTGACGAGCTGCCCTTCTGGTCCCAGGGCAGGGGCGTTTGGAACGGCAACCGCAACTCCCTTTACCTTTATGACTCCGCGGACGGAAGCATAGAGAGAATTACCGGGATTCACTTTGATACCGGCTTTACCAAGGTTGAAGGGGACAGTATTTATTTTACTGGAGCGGATTTTAACGATGTCAACCCGCCCATGAAAGGCGCTTTCCGCTACGATATTTCCTCTAAAACAACAACTACCCTGGTTCCCCAAGGGACAAGCCAAATCCATATGGTTCTGCCATGGGGCGAAAAGATTCTGGTAATTGGGGCTGTCGGCGGAACCATTAACGATACCCCGGACTTTTATGTGATGAACCAGGACGGTTCAGATTTAAAGCTGTTCGCTGACTGGGATAGCTGTATCGGCCACGGCGGGTTGGTTTCTGATGCCAGGGGCGGAGGCGGACAGGGTTGGAAGCTGGCGGGACAGGAGTTTTATTTTCTGTCTATTCTGGAAAACACCGCCTGTCTGTGCAAGCTCTCCGCAGACGGAAGGATTTCTACCCACCTTACCCCGGATGGATCCGCCGATTTCTTCGATGTGTCCGGAGACAGAATCGTATACGGCGGCTTCTTTAACGGCCATCTGAACGAGCTGTATGAGAACGGCGAACAGATTACCCATTTCAACGACCAATTCCTGAAGGATTACTCCGTTCTCCCGGTGGAACACCATACCTTTACCGCGTCGGATGGATATCTGATTCACGGATGGGCCATCAAGCCCTTGGACTATACCCCCGGCAAGAAATACCCGGCAATCCTGAACATCCATGGCGGGCCGCGGGGAACCTATGGAAATATTTTCTGCCATGAGATGCAGCAATGGGCAAACGCAGGTTATTTTGTGTTTTTCTGCAACCCCAGGGGCTCGGAGGGCAGAGGGGATGCTTTCGCGGATGTGTACGGAAAATATGGTACAATCGACTACGACAATCTGATGGATTTTGCCGACGAAATGCTCCGGGTTTATCCCGACGCAGACCCGGAACGCTTCGGCGTGACCGGAGGGAGCTACGGCGGATATATGACCAACTGGATCATCGGGCACACCAACCGGTTCAAGGCGGCAGTTTCCCAGCGCTCCATCTCCAACTGGCTGCTGTATGAATTTACTTCGGATATTGGGTATACCTTTATGCACCGGCATATTTTACATACTGCCTTTGAGGATTATACCAAGACTTGGGATCAATCCCCCTTGAAGTATGCGCCAAATGCCAAGACGCCAACCCTGTTCATACATTCGGACAACGATTTCCGCTGCTGGATGGGGGAGGGGCTTTCTATGTTCAATGCTCTGAAAACTTTGGGCGTTCCGGCAAAGCTCTGTCTATTCCGCGGGGAGAGCCATGAGCTGTCCCGCAGCGGCAAGCCATGGAACCGGGAGGGACGGCTGAATGAGATATTGGGGTGGTTTCAAAAGTATCTCAGTACCGAGAGAGGACAGCAATGACATATCAACTGGATGCTGCCGGAATCCGGCTGTATGTCAATACGGAAATTTCCGCCGCGAAAAGGCTGTATGTGGGCTGCGGATTTCGGGAGGACGGATATGCTTTGTTTATGGAGAAAGACTGCATAAAAAGTTGACAACTGCTGCATATTATTGTATCATAATTAGGAGGTGATTGTAGTGAATTTCTATTCTGTAACAGATTTAAGAAACACTTCTAACACAATTTGGGACGATCTTTCTTCTGATGGTCAAGTGGTCATTACAAATAACGGAAAACCATCAGCAATTATGCTTAAAGTTGCCGATGGCAGTTTGGAAGAAACGATAATGGCAATTAAGCAGGCTAAGGCTATGCTTGCATTTAATTCCATGAGACAAACAGCAGCAGAACACGGCTATATGACCGACGAGGAGATAGAAGCCGAGATATCCGCTGCACGTCAGGGGATTTCATAATGTTGGTGGTAATTGATACAAATATTTTAGTTTCTGCACTGTGGTCAAAGAATGGGCTGCCTGCAAAAATTTTAAGTATGGTCGTTTCTGGTGTGTTGGTGCCTTGTTTTGATGATAGAATTTTATGTGAGTATAAGGATGTGCTGAATCGTCCTAAATTTAAATTTTCTCCTGTTGAGGTTCAGTGGCTTTTAGACTGGGTTGTTGCTAACGGATGTTCAATAGTGGCTGCTCCGATAGATAGTCCTTTTATTGATGAGACGGACAAGAAATTTTATGAAGTTGCTAAATTTTGTGATGCTAAATTGATTACAGGTAATATAAAACATTTTCCTGTTGATGGGATTGCTATAACTGTTTCTGATTTTTTGAAATCATTCCCTTTATAGGTTTTACAGTCGTTTATTATCAAAAGCACCAGATGCTATCAAACATCTGGTGCTTTTGGACTATATATTCCACCGCTTATAAACCACAATTTCTGCGTCAGTACCTTCACAGCCATATTCACAGACCAGGAGATATTTCTCATCCGCCGCGATGCCGTAGCACCTGTCGCTGTCCCTTTTGTGGAGCTGGTTTCCCAGAATAATCTTGTCGTCATCCCAGAATTTTACCGCCTGTCCGCCGGGCAGGGTATACTCCAGATTGACAAACGCGCTGTGCAGGGCGTTGAGATCAGTCACCTGCTCCATATCTTCAATGCCAAGGGCGTTAAACGCGGCTATCAGCTTTGCCTTGAATTCGCAGAAGGCCGTTTTTCCCTTCCCGCAATAGTATGAGGCAACGATACAATCTCCGCCGAAGGGTTTGCCGTTTGTTTCGGCACAGCCCTTACATTTTCCGTAATCGTCACATTGTGTACAGTCGGTTCCGCAGATTGAAACAGACATATATGTAACCTCCATTATAATATTTGTCAAAATTCGCTTTTTACCTGAAAAAGAAAATTTTCAAAGTCAGAAAATCTTTCCCTGTACGTGTCTTTTTCTTCCTCCTTTATCATATGTTCGTGTTCAAAATCATCAAAAATCATTCTGTTGTCTTCTTGTTTCCGATTTGAAAAATATTTGCTGTCGCTGCTTTTTTTACACATCTTGCCAATCAGCTTTAAGAAATCTTTATATGCGCAGGAAGGGCTTTTATAATGTTTGAGCAATAAATAATGATAATTTTCCTTTGCTTTTAAATCATTATAATCATAAATTGCACATTCGCAGTCTCTTAAAATGATAATAATGTTTATAGTGCCTTTTGTGACGATTGCATAACTGCAATTTAAAGTGGTTTCATCTCTCATTGAAATTTTTACCGTAGATTCTGTCAGATAAGCAACACTCCTGTTAAAATAGTAATTTATAACTGCTTAAAGTAAGTCTTCAACTCTGCTTTGCAGTCTTCATCCAATTCCTTGATGGAAACGCCCTGAATGATCGCCTCCAGGTGATAGAGGATGACAACACAGGTTCCCGGATACTGTTCTTTCAGCCGGAAAACCGCCTGTTTGCTGCCGGTTTCCATCAGTTCCTCCGCCGAGTGGATTCCGATGGTATGCAGTTTCCTTTCCATCGTTTTGCCAAGGCCCAGGGACGTTAGAGCGGACATCTTTCTTCCTCTTTTCTATCAAAATCGGTATAGATTAAAATCCCTTGCTGGCAAGGATTTTATCAAACTTCTTCTCCGATAATATTTCATGTGCTGCAAGCCCTCCATCGTAAAAAAGGGAAAAGGTTGTGAATGGGGAAGCGGCGTTTTGCGCCTGTTCTCTTGACTGAATCTGTATCACTTGTAAATTGGCTCCCCGCGACTGTGCCATAGCCTCCAACACCGGCACATATTTGGCGGTAAAAGGGCATTGGTTTGTGTAGTATAGCACAAATCCTTTTGGCATATCTTCGTGTTTATGTACGGTGCTTCTGAAACAAGGCTTGTCTGTACCTTTGCCAAAGGGCAGGTACATCAGCTCAAAATAGGGGGCCGCTGTATCGGATGTTTGAAAGCCTTTATGTTTCATATATCCAGGGTCGGAGAGAAAACTCAGTTTCTTTTTGGAGGACAGGATAACAAGCCCTTTTTTTCCTTTCTCCTTGCTGTCCTCAATGCACCTGTCCAGCAGCAGGGTGGAGTACCCATGTCCTTTAAACTGCCCGGATACCCACAAACAGTCAATATACATATAACCATTTGCCTCAATGGGCGCCCATGCGTATTCGGCGGGGATATACTCAATAAAGCACTTCCCCCGGACATCGCCCTTTAAGAATACAAGCCCCTCGTCCAGCATTTCCTTCAGCCAGTTCTTTTTTGACATCACCTGAATATCTTTGTTATTCGATATGGCACAGCAGATATGTTCCTGTTCGATGTTGTCATGTGTTAATTGTATCAGCTCCACAATCCGTTACCTCCATGAATCAGAAAAAGTTCCGTATGTACCGGATGAAAAACAGGACGTATACATGAACCGGATAATAGATATAAAAGAAATACTTCATGCTCCTGCCCTTTTCGCCGTTATAGAGCAGGATAAAGGGAATCGCCAAAAACATACACCACTGAGTATCGACAAATAACCCAAAGACATTAAAAAATACAGGCTTCAGCCAAACGCTGGAAAAGGTGAAAAACCAAGAAGCGGGTACGGCAAAGCAGACCGCCGACAGCCCCGCAAGAATCATACAATTTATCGCTTTGCTGTTGATAAAATACCATGCCACGCCCATCAGCACAAACAGGATGGAATAGTCAACATTCATGGGGGATGGGAGGAACAGGGAAATCACAGACCAAGCTGTCCTGAACCCTTGTTCCATCAAAATAATATTGAGAAAATAAGACAGAAAGGGAATCAAAATCCCACAGGTGGGCAGAAATACCTTTTTTGTATTTATAATTGTTTCTATACAAAATACAAATAGAGCGGTATAGAAAAACATGGGCAGGGTATTGCCAAACTCAAAGGTTCCCGTCAGCCTGGAGATTACCCGGTTTACCGATTCTATGATGACGCCCGCTGTATACAGCCGCAGGATATATTTGGGCTTGCTCCGCGTATGGCGCAGCCCTTCCACCACCATAAAAAGAAATAATGGCGCGGCAATCCTTCCTATGATCCGAAGCGCGTCATTAAATGTCCTGTTGATGGTAAAGGTCTGGTAACTGCCGATGTGATCCAGCGTCATAGTGACTAGCGCGATTACCTTCAGATGAAAGGCGTTGAGGCGCAGAGCGGGTTTTGCAGTCGTTTCCATTTTGATTCCTCTCCAAACTAAAAAATATTTCTCAGCCAAAAGAATCATAGCATAGAAATGTAAATTTTTCTACCTGCTCTGCGCTCAGGAAAGGAACAGCCCGGATATGCCGCTTCTGCTCAAAATACGGGGATATCGCCTTCAAAATTCTCCGCCCGTTCCAGCAGCGGCCCCTTTGCCCCCATGGTAAAGGCAATATCGCTGCTGCGGATGGAAAGAAGCTCCATGCCCGGCTTTATGTTTAGGAATTCCATCATGGAAGGGGTCAGGGTAATCCGTCCTGTTTCGGAGATGCCGGCCCAGCAGTAAGACCTGCCCTTATATTTGATGAATTCGCCATAGGGGAGGGCATAGTTTTGAAGCTCCGGGTTTTCCGCTAAAATATGCCCCAGCTTTGACGGCTCCAATAATCCCTTCCTTGTGACGCAGAATCCACCGGTGATTTTGCTGCCTGTAAACAGGTATACCCTTTTGTCAGAGGTAATGTTGTATTCCTCGACGGCCTGGGGCGGGATTTGGACGGTTCCGTCCCCGTGGACAACGGATTTCCCAAAGATGAATTTTCCTCCCTTGTTCATCTGCGGCATTGGCGGCACTTCCTCTCTTTATAGAATTGGTTTTTCATTGTACCACAATTTACAGCTTGAAGCAAGACGATATGGAGGGATTTTTTGATAAAATGAAAGCGGGCAGCCATTCACTGCAATGACTGCCTGCCAGAAAATCATCAGTAGAGAACTTCCCTTATTTTCCGCATCTCCCGCCAAACGTTATCCCCATAGTTACTGACCAAAACGGAAATCATCCCGTTGTTGGGGTTGTATTCCGACAGAAAGCTGACTCCTGGATCCATGCCCTGAAAATAGGCGAAATCCTTTCCCTTGGGGTTGTCAATAATCCACATCCCATAGCCATAGTAACCTTCTTCGGGATCGCCGCCGTCCCCGCTTTGTTTGCGGAGCATTTCGGAAACAAGCTCCTTTAACAGCAGTTTTCCATCCAAAAGACTGTTCCAGAATCGGATAATATCCTTAACCGTGACAAACGCCCCGCCCGCGCCCGTCCCTTTCACATCGGTGGAATAGATATTGGTTCGATAATTCTTTTTATCGGCGCAGCGGATGTAATGATTGGCGCATCCGGCGGGGAGCCTGTCCAGTTCATAGTAGCCGGTGGATTTCATCCCGCATATGTCAAAAATATTTGCCTTCAGATATTGGTCAAACTCGATACCAGTGACTGCTTCTATGATAAGCGCAAGCAGCACATAACCGGAATTATTATATTGAAATTTTTCTCCCTTGGGGTACATCATGGGCTTGTCGATAAACAGGGGAAGCAGGTCGCGGTTATGCCGGATTTTATAGTTGGGAAAGTCTGTCCACAAATCCTCATACTCGTCCATAACCGTTTCGTCAAAGTAATCGGGGACACCGGATGTGTGGGTTAAAAGCTGCTTTACGGTGACGCCCTTGTCAATTTTATGAAGCTCTATGTCGAGAAGATTTCCTAGTGTATCGTCAAGACTGATTTTCTCCCGCTCGATTAATTGTAAAATTCCAACGGCGACAAATGCCTTTCCCGCTGACGCGGTGGCGAATTTCGTTTCCAATGTATTGGGGATTTCGTTGGGCAGGTCGGCAAAGCCGTTTTCACGTTCATATATGACTTGACTGTTTTGTACGATATATATGTTTCCTCTGAAATTGCTGTCGATGATTTGGCTTATATCCATGTTGAACCTCCCTTGGAGTATTTTTATTATGGAAAGTTTCCTTGACATTGCAGCAGGACTTTGCTATAATATTCTTATGGAAAGGACACTTTCCATAGAAGGGGGATACTGTGAAAAATCGTTTAGAAGAACTGCGCAGGGAAAAAGGCATCAAGCAGGAGGAATTGGCGGCAGCTATGGAGGTTTCCAGACAGACCATAGGCTCATTGGAAAACGGTCGGTATAACCCGTCGCTTATCCTGGCGTTTAAGCTGGCGCAGTATTTTGGTCTGTCAATCGAAGAAATATTTATCTACCAGGAGGAAAACCAATGAAAACATCTATGGAGAATCAATATAAAGCAGTTTCCGCCTTATGGGCATTATTGGGAATTCTCTTTTTAATCGGCGCGCTGGCCATGTTTGTGATGCGGGACAATATGCCCCAGGTGCCAAGGGCGGATATTGCATATATTGGCTTTTTGCTTCTCGGAGCTGTATTTTTGATTGTCGCAGTCTCTGTTTATTATATGGCAAAAGATAAAAACGCTGTAATCCAAGAGAACGATGAAAGGGGAAGGATGATTTCGGGAAAAGCGGGGAGTTTAGCGTTTGTGGTTCAGACGGTTCTCGTGAGCAGTGCGCTTTTTTTGCTCTGCTTCATGGGCTTTGCAACTGTGCCTGTTATGATTGCTTTAATGTTTTTGATTGTGGTGAGCATTTTTGTGTATCTGGTTTCGGTTTTTTACTATAATCAAAAGATGTGAGCAAGCCGTTTTATGCCTGCAAAAAAACGTTATGGAACCAAAGGCGGGAAAGCCCTGAAATGGCTTTCCCGCCTACTTCATTTATTTCAGCTTTTCGCCATGCTCCTGGACGCGACGATATCAACGCCGGTTCCCAGCACATTCTTTACAATGACCTGTCCAACCGTTACAGGGGCCTGTACGGTCAGACCATCCAGCGTCCGTACAACCTCGAACATCTTACCCTTGGGGACCTCCCCGTTGGTCTTGACCGGAAGCCTCCGATGGGACGCGCCCTCAACCTTCACCGTGGAGGTAATCACACGGGCAGGGGAGGTCACTTCCTTTTTCCCGTAAGCCGCCCCGCGGGGGCAGGCGTTGCCTGTTACCGTAATATCCGCCGCGGTTTTGTCAACCGTCAGGTGACAGCCGCGGGGACAGATAATGCAAATCAGTTCTTTCATAGCTGTTTCGCTCTCCCTTCCGCTCATTCAATCGAAACCTTGATTCCGCCGGGGGACTTCTGCAAGGCTTCCGCCGGAACCGAAATCTTCTCCATTTCGCCGGGGGCCAGGTGGAGCCGTTTCAGCCGGAGCAGCTCATCGCCTGTCTCCAAGGCGGTGACAACAATGGCCTTGTTTTCCATCGGGGCTGCCACCCGGAAGAAAATTTCCACCGGCTTCTGGGTGGGCAGATGGATTTTCTGGGGAACCGTATAGTTGACGGCATTTCCGGCGGTAACGGCAAGCTCGCCTTGGGACTGCCTGCCGCCCTTGACGTATTCCGCCGCGCAGCGTCCTGCCCTCTGGCTTTCCGCTGTCACATAGTCTACCAGATCATGGACGTGGACGGTATTTCCAGATGCAAAGATACCTTCAATAGATGTTTCCATGTTTTCATATACAATAGGGCCTTTGGTGCGGGGGTCTAGGGCAATACCGGCGGATTTTGCCACCTCGTTTTCAGGGATCAGCCCCACCGACAGGAGGACAGTATCACAGTCAAAGGTGATTTCAGTGCCGGGGATGGGATTGCGCTTTTCGTCTACCTTGGAGATGGTGACACTTTCCACCCTGGGGCTTCCGGTGATTCTGGTGATGGTGTGGGATAAGTAAAGGGGAATGTCAAAGTCGTGGAGGCACTGCACCACATTCCGGTTCAAGCCGTTGGAATATGGCATAAGCTCCACACAGGCCAGCACCTTGGCCCCTTCCAGGGAAAGCCGCCGGGCCATAATCAAGCCAATGTCCCCGGAGCCGAGGATTACCGCCCGCTTGCCCACCAGATAGCCCTCCATATTCAGGTAACGCTGGGCTGTTCCGGCGGTGAATACCCCTGCGGGGCGTTCACCGGGTATCCCGATGGCCCCTCTGGTGCGTTCCCGGCAGCCCATTGCCAGGACAATGGCCTTGGCCTTGATCTGCTGGTAGCCCTTTTGGGTGTTGACAGCATAGATGGTCTTATCCTCGGTGATATCAAGAACCATGGTATCGGTCATAACCTCAATATTGCCCTCTTTGACCTGTTCCGAAAAGCGCTGGGCGTATTCCGGGCCGGTCAGCTCTTCCTTGAAGTAATGGAGCCCAAAGCCATTGTGGATGCACTGGTTTAAAATGCCTCCCAGCTCCTTGTCCCGCTCCAGAATCAAGACTCTGCCCGCGCCGTCCTTGGCGGCTTCTACTGCCGCAGCCATGCCCGCCGGGCCTCCGCCGATTACCGCTAAATCATAGATACAATCCATTACAGCTCGCCTCCCTTGGTTTCTGCCAGAAGGATATAGCTTCCGGTCTTGTCCTTTTCAATGTCCATATAATTCAGATTTAATTCACGGGCGATGATTTCCTGTACCCTTGGGCCGCAGAACCCGCCCTGGCAGCGTCCCAGGCCGCACCCGCAGCGGCGTTTTACCCCGTCAATGGTGTGAGGGGGCAGGGGACGATGGAGCGCGTCCACAATTTCCCCTTCGGTGATGGTTTCGCAGCGGCAGATGACCCGGCCATAGAGGGGATTCTTTTTGACCATCTCCGCCCGCTCCTCATGGCTGAGGGTGTGGAAGATAACCGCTTCCCGGCGGTCTATGCAGTTTTCCTTTTTGGGGAAGGTGTAGCCGCTTTCCGCCAGGATGCGGGGCATATCCTCGCCGATGGCCGGGGCGCTGGTCAGGCCGGGGGATTTGATGCCCGCCAGGTTGAAGAAGCCGGGAACACCGTCAACCGGCCCAATGATGAAGTCATCTATTTCAGTAGCAGCACGTACCCCAGCGAAATTGCGGATTGCTTCACGCAGGTTAAAGGCCGAGGTGGAGCGCATAGCCTGGTTGACCACAAACTGTAAGCCTTCCCGGTCGGTAGAGCAGTCGTCAGGGGAAGAGATATCCACAGCATCGGGGCCAACGATCAGGTTTCCGTCAACGGTAGGGGAGACCAGGACGCCCTTTCCCACCTTGGAGGGGCACTGGAAGATAACCGAATGGACAACCTGTCCCTGGTTTTTGTCCAAAACATAGTATTGCCCTTTGTTGGGATGGATTGTAAAGGAATGGGGAGCTGCCATGTCGTTGATTTGGTCGGAATGGGTTCCGGCGGCATTGATGACAACGCGGGTTTCAAAGGTTTCCCCGCCTGCCGTGACGCGGAAGCCGTTTTCTGTCTTCTCAATCGCTGTGACAGGGTGGTCGAAGAAGAATTCCGCACCGTTTTCACAGGCGTTTTCCGCCATGGCGATGGTGAACTTCCAGGGGCTTACGATTGCCCCGGTGGGGGCATAGAGGGCAGAGGTAATTTTATCGCTGAGGGCGGGTTCCATTTTAAGGGTTTCCTCTTTGGAGAGGATGCGGAGCCCCTCCACGCCGTTGGCGACGCCCCGGTCATAGAGCTTTTGGACGGTTTTGTCTTCCTCCGGGGAAAATGCCAGCACAAAGGAACCAATCCGCTGAAAGGGGACTGACAGCTTTTCACAGAGCTTCGGGTAAAGCTGGGAGCCGCGGACGTTGTATTTAGCCATCAAAGTACCGGGGAGGGGGTCGTATCCCGCGTGGACAATGGCGCTGTTGGCGCGGGTAGAACCCATGGAAACATCATTTTCCTTTTCCAGAACCGCCAGCTTCATCTGATAGCGGGACAGGTACGCCGCCACAGAGCATCCCACAACCCCCGCGCCGACAATTACCACATCATACATGGCTCAATCTCTCCTTTTCTTGTCCGCCGTTTTCCGGTAAAACCGGTGAAAGAAAAAAGCCGACACAAACACCAGCCTGGCGGGATATGGTATCCTCAGGCCCTTTTCTGTTTGTGCCGACTCTCAATTCTCTGGCAAACGATTTATGAATTTGTTATAAAGAGTATACCATAAGAAGAGGGGAAAGACAATAGGAAAATGGGAAAATATTTTGGGTTTTATGTGATTGTGAATTGTTGGTTCCGGGTGTATAATAGGACTGTACCGGCAAAGGGATTAACACATAATAATAGGCCAATGAAGGGAAGGATAGAATGTGAGCAATCGAGAATTAGCAAAGAATCTGATAGATCAGATACCGGAGAACCGGCTTTTTTATGTCATTTCCTACCTACAAGGGGCAGCGATTCCGGATGAGATGCCAAACACCGGCACGCTGGAGGCGATGGAAGAACTGGACAATGGCGGCGGACACAGGTTCAGCGGCTCTACCAAGGACCTTTTTGCGGAGCTGATGGAGGATTGACGATGCTTGATGTTCGATATTCCAGCAGATTCAAGAAGGATTTCAAGATATGCGTAAAACGCCGCTATGATATGGTGCTTTTGCAGCAGGTCATTGATATTTTAAGAATTCCGGCCACACTGCCACCTAAAAACACAGATCAAAATCTCAACGGAAATTATGTCGGGTATCGGGAGTGCCATGTTTCTCCCGATTGGCTGTTGATATACAAACAGGATAAGGGCGAGCTGTACTTATACCGAACAGGCACACATGCCGATTTGTTCGGTATGTAGGTGGGCAGGGAATGAAAAATGATGAATCGAAAAATAGGAATGTGGAGTTCTGCTGTCAATGCTGTTGCTGTAATCAGCTTCGCTATATCTATGCTGTTTGGCTTTGCATTTGGGAGTTATTTCTCATCCATGTTGATTGCGTTCAGTTTTGTAGTCATGATGTGTGGATACGCTTACTTTGCCGAAAAGGAAGCTAAAGTATCGGGTTATGCTTCAATGGCTTTTGCCGCTGTATATGCGGCTATCATTTTATTGGTTTATTTTACACAGCTAACGACCGTCCGGCTAAATGATTTAACCCAGCAGGCCGCTGCGCTTCTTGATTTTCAGCAATGCGGACTGCTGTTTAACTACGACTTATTAGGTTACGCCGTTATGGCATTAGCTACCTTCTTTGCCGGATTAACGATAAAACCACAGTCGAAACCAGATAAGTGGCTGAAATATCTTCTCATGATACATGGGGTGTTTTTTATATCCTGTTTGATTGTTCCTATGCTTGGATTATTCAAAGCAGGCAGTTCACCATGGATAGGCGTGGCGGTTTTAGAATTTTGGTGCTTGTATTTTTGTCCTATCAGTATTTTGTCATTCCTGCACTTTTTGAAGTGTCATTGAGGAACATTTGTCACATGATGATTTCAGACTGGAAATACTGCTCCTGAAATTTTACCTTTTCCATGATTTCTTCTCTGCTGAAGGTCATGCTTTCAGGGCAGACGACCCATTTGTCCTCTACATCGTCCAGCCTGTGGATGATGGCGATGATTTTGCCGGTAAAGCTCTCCACCGCTTTATCGATGCCTAATATGTATGCGTCCTGTTCTTCTCCGTCCGGCGCCATGATGCCCGCAACATAGCCGTAGTTAATCGGGTAGTACATATCTTTGTGTTCTGGGTGATAGCTCCCCAGGGGGCGGTCCACCGTGACGGTGACAATGTCTCCAATCATATATCCATTACTCCCACTCAAAATTATCAATTCCCGCGCCAAGCTCAAAATGGTACTTTACCAGCCCCAGATCAGCCCCGGTAAAAATGCCGTTGTCGCAGGTAATGGATACTTTTCCATCATGTCCTTTGATGAAAAAAGCCTGCTTATTCAATGCGGTAGGAGCAAGAAGGGCAGCTTTGGCCCCTTCCCGGAACCATCCGGGGGCCTCCCCCTCGTAGGAGCTGACCTCCTCAGGGGCTTTGCTCTTATGGGGCCTTCCCTGCTCCACCCCGTATCCCACGGCCACAATGCCGATCACTTTATTGTCCTCCGCCTTTTCCGCTGCGCTCTTCCGGCTGTAGGTGCCGCCGACCCACCAGGTGTTCAGCCCCAGCGTCTGGGCGTACAGCATCAGGTCCGCGCTGCTGCAGCCAAGGCGTTCCCCCAGCTCCGGGGTATCCGAACCCGCCAAGAGAAAATAGTTTTTTACCCCCTTGGCCAGAATCAGCTTGATCAACGGGCCCAGGACGGCTTCGTCGCCGGTGATCAGCTTGATGGATACGCCGTGCTTTTGGTTGTTCTCTTTGATGCGGTCATTCAGCTTGGAAATCAGCTCCGCCGGGAGGGGTGCGCTGGTGTATTTGCGGACGGTGTGCCTTGCTTGCATCGCTTCTGTCAGTGTCATGCTGCTGCGCCACCGTTTTTTTAACTTAATATCAGTATAGGTGCGAGGGGCCTGAATGTCAATCTGACTTTCGGGCTTTTTTTGAAGTTGACAGATTTGTGAGAGTATTTTATACTTATTTAGGGCAGCGTTATGCCGCCCTCTGTTTTTTTAAATCATTTACAGTATACAGCAGTGTGTTTGAAAGCAGGTGCTATCTTAATGACCCTCTCCTCTTCGGATAAAAGCAGCTTCCTGGAAGGCCCCGTTTCCCGCAGTATCCTCCGGTTGGCCTTCCCCATGATTGTCGCTCAGCTCATCCACGCCATGTACAATGTGGTGGATCGCATGTATATAGGTCATATCCCCGGCGCGGCCGCCAACGCCCTCACCGGCGTCGGACTGACCTTTCCCATCATCTGCATCGTCACCGCCTTTACTAACCTGTTCGGCAGTGGCGGCGCGCCACTCTTTTCCATCTCCTGGGGGAAGGGGGAGGAGAAGAGGGCGGAAACCATTATGGGCAATTCCTTTTCCCTCCTCCTCGTTACCGCGGTGCTGCTGACAGCGATGATTCTAATCTTCAAGCGTCCCCTCCTCTATCTGTTTGGGGCCAGCGATGTCACTTTCCCCTACGCCGACCAGTATATTGCCATTTACATCTGCGGCAGCGTCTTCGCCATGTCCAGCTTGGGGATGAACAGCTTTATCAACGCCCAGGGCTTTGGGCGCACCGGGATGCTGACCGTCCTGTTGGGGGCGGTGGTCAACATTGCCCTGGACCCCCTCTTTATCTTCGTCTTCCACTGGGGCGTCAGGGGAGCGGCTTTGGCAACGGTAATCTCCCAGTGCGTTTCCTCGGTGTGGGCGGTTTCCTTCCTCTGTGGAAAAAGGGCGAAAATCAGGCTCCGCACCGCCTCCATGAGGATTCAGCCCGCCCTGGTGGGGGAGATTGCCGCCCTGGGCTCCTCCGGGTTCTTTATGGCAATCACCAACAGCGGCGTCCAGGTGGTCTGCAACGCCACCCTCCAGCGGTTCGGCGGCGACCTTTATGTGGGGGTCATGACCATTATCAACTCTATCAGGGAGATTGCCACCGTACCGGTCAGCGGGCTGACCAGCGCCTCCCAGCCGGTGATGGGGTACAACTACGGCGCGGGGAAGTATCGCCGGGTTCAGGCGGGCATTCGGTTTATGTCCGTCGCCGCCATTACGGTGCTCTCCACCGTCTGGCTCTGCCTGCTGCTGTTTCCGGAGTGGTTCATCCACCTGTTCAACAACGAGCCGGAGCTGGTGGCCGCCTGCGTCCCCTCGATGCACGTCTATTTCTTTGGCTTTTTCATGATGGCCGGGCAGATGGCGGGCCAGTCCTCCGCCGTGGCGTTGGGGCGCTCCAAACAGGCGGTATTCTTCTCCCTGCTGCGGAAAGCGTTTATCGTCATGCCCCTGACCCTTATCCTGCCCCGGATGTTCGGTTTGGGGGTAACGGGGGTTTTCCTGGCCGAGCCGATTTCCAACTTCATCGGCGGCGGGGCCTGCTACATCACCATGCTGCTGACCATCTGGAAGGAGCTGAAGGAGAAATCCGCCCACGAAGTCTGAACTTTTTTCAAATTCTGACGTGAAATTACCTGGAATCTTGTTATGATAGATAAAGGCAGTTTTTTCCTGTTGACCAGGGAAGACAGTACGAAAGGAGCAGATACTGTGAATATGAATTTAAAAGGTCTTATCGCGGCGGGATTGGCCGTGCTGGGCGCCCTGACAGGGTGTACTTCAGCTTCTGTAAAGGTTGAGGAAAGCGCTTCCTATACAGAAGGGGATTCATCGGCTCAACAAAGGGTTGAGCTGAAAGCGGATAAGCTGGAAAAACTGGACATTTCCTCCGGCAGCGGTGCCTTTACCGTCCACCTGGAGGAGGACGGCGTCCCCTATGTTCAGATGAAAACCAAAATACGGGGAATTCACATCGGGCCAAAGCCCCGCCTGGATGTGGTGGAATCGGGGAATTCCACCAGCATCAGCGTCAAGGGAGGCGGATGGATTTCCTTTGGCTCCATCCGGCAGGAGATTGACCTGTATCTTCCCAAGGACGCTGTGAGGGAATTGGATGTGGGGATTGGCTCTGGCTCCTTTTACTGCGGCGGGATGGAACTGGATGCCCTGAACCTCCGCCTTGCCAGCGGGGAAGCGGTGCTGGATTCCGTTTCGGCGGAGGAGATGGGCCTGTATGTCAGCAGCGGGGATTTTGTGCTCAAGGACGCTGTGGCCGGAAAGGTGAAGGCAAAGCTGACCTCTGGGGAGATGGATATCGAGACCGTTGGAGAGCCGGTTGCGCTGAAGGCGTCGGTGTCCTCCGGGGACTTCTCCTTTGAGGGCGGGCTATCCCAGGGGGAGCTGGGATGCACCAGCGGTGAGATTGACGTGGTTTCCTCCACCCTGCCGGAGGCGCTGAGCTGTACGGTATCCAGTGGAGACGTCCACCTGGAGCTTCCGGAAAAGGAGGCGGAGGAGGCAGGCTTTTCGATTGCCTGCAAGGTTTCCAGCGGCCATTTTTACAATGAGTTTCCCTATGTGGACAGTGAGGGGAAACAGGTGACAGGCCGTGGAGAGAAGGAATACCAGTTTAAAATTACCAGCGGGAGCATAAGGCTGGAGCCCAAGCGTTGAGCAGGAAAGGGGGACGAATCACAAAATGCCATCTGTCCCGGCAGACACAGCATTGAAAAGCTGATAATTCATAGACTTCAGCGCAAAATAGGAAAAGGAGGTTGATGTCTATGAACTTTGGATGCAGCAGTTTTACGTGGGAGACAAAGAATGGTCTTCACCTTTTGGGGCGGACCTATGATCAGTTCGGAAATTTGGACGCCAACAGGGTCATCGGTGTTCCGGAGGGGATTCTTTGTTCACCCTTGCTCAGTAAAAAGGACGGGGACGCTCCGGGACAGTTTGGCTATACGGGTATGGCCGTGCTCGGCTTCGGGGAGCCGATTGTGGTGGATGGAGTAAACTCCGCCGGACTGATGGGGGCGCTCCTCCACTATCCGGGGTATGCGTTCTACCAAAGCGGCGAAAAGCCGGGGACAACGGCGGTCCATCCCGGCCGTCTTCTGGCGTGGTTGCTCAGCCGGTGCGCCTCTATGGAGGAGGCCGTGGAGGCCATGGCCCATATCACCCTGGTGGACGAACCGATTCAGGGCAAGCCGCTGGCTGCCCATTATATCCTCAGCGATAAGACCGGCGAGGCGGTTATCATTGAGCCGGACCGGGACGGACTGTCGGTTCACCGGAACACCATCGGGGTGATGACCAACAGCCCCGATTACCTTTGGCACCGGACCAATCTGCGCAATTATGTGGGTGTTACCAATCTGCCTATGCCTCCTTGGAGCATCTCCGGACAGGAGTTCCGGGCCTTCAGCGAGCGGCTGAGCGGCGGCTTCGGATTGCCGGGTGATTATTCCTCCACCTCCCGATTTGTCCGCACGGCCTTTATAAAGGAGTTTGCCGTTCCGGGGGAAAACGAGCTGGACGGCGTTTCCCGGATGTTCCGCGCCTTTGCCCCTGTGGAAATTCCCGAAGGACTGGCAAAGGAGACGCCCGCGGGCTGTGAGTACGAGCAGACCCTCTGCATCAGCGTGATGTGCGCCGAGAGTGGCGTCTATTATTTTTCTCCTGCCTGGAACCGGCGGATTTCCGCGGTCCGCCTGACCCATGGGCGGGAGATACAGCATTTTGGACTGGGGGACCGGCAGGATATTGATTACAGGAATTAGGGCGTCTGAACCGGTACAGACAAAAATCATGCTCTGAAAACCATAATGAGGCTTTCAGAGCATGACTTTTCTGTTTTATTCCCCCGAAAGCAGGGCCCTAGGAGTGATTTTTCTGATTTTCAGGGACAGCAGGCACACTGTCACAAACGCAAACAGCACAAGCCCGACACCCGCGGCCGCGATGAATCCGACAGGGACTGTGAAGGTACACTTTACAATCCCTATGTCGCTTAAAAATAACGCGGTCAGCGGGTTTATCACCAGGCTGGATACGGTCAGACCAATGGCGGTGGATAAAATGGTGGTGGGCATAAACGAAAGGGCGGTTTGCAGGATGAGCTGTCCTGTCGTAAACCCAAGGGATTTCAGAATGCCGTAGTCGCGCTGCTTGTTGTTGAGCATGACCCGCACCAGCAGATACAGGACAAAGGCAATGATAACGGCGGAAAGCACAAGAATTGCCGCCACAATCACCGTCATCAGCGAAACATAAACGCTTGCCGCCCCCTCTATGGTGGTAAAGATGTTGATGACTGTATTGATTTGATCCCCGAATTTGTCCTTGACCTCCTGATTGAAGGCGTCGATATCGGTTTCGCCGGTGAGGTTGAGGTAATAGTTGGTGTTGGGCAGCGTCCCCAGCCGTTCATAACCCGCCCGCGTGAGCAGGCAGTCCCGGCCCAGATTGTTGGAAATCTGGGTAAAGCCGCAGATCAGGTAGGTTTCCTCCCTGCCGTTTGCGGTGAACTCAATTTCATCGCCCACCTTAAAGCCGTTTTCCCTTGCGTACTTTGCGGCGATGGCAATCTCGTTGTCATATTTCGGGAACCGCCCCTCAAAGACCGTGCTTTGATTGTTCACCTTTGAGAAATCCTCACAGAGTGTGGCCATCAATTCGGCGCCGCCGATGTGGGATATATACAGGGAGTGGTTCAGGTAGACCTTTTCCACCCGGCTGTCCGCCTGCATCTCCGCTAAAAAATTCGCCTCGGCGTCAGCCTGTACGCTGATGCAGCTGTCCGCGGTTTCCCCTACAATGAGGTTCAAAAAAGGGGTAATATCCGCGATGACATTTTTGGTCATCAAGCCGGAAAACGCAACGACCAGGGAGAGCACAAGCATGGTAATGCAGACCGTCAGATTGTGCTTTACCCCCGAAAGGGTGGTTTTAAGGGCCAGAGCAAGATGGAGAGGCGTTTTCGTGCCCTCCAGCGGGATGTGGTTGCGCTTGAAGCTGTGGGTCTGGATGCCGGAGCGGAGGGCGGCAATCGGCTCGATGTGTTTGATTCTGCGGGCCGCAAGCCATACGGCCAGCGCCACGGCTCCGGCCAATACGGCAAGGGAGAGAATGAGGGGGACTGGAAGAAAGCGCACGGTATAGGGGATGCCCGTCTGGGTGATCATCATGGTGTTGACCGCGGGAAACAGGAGGTACGACCCCACCGCGCCAAGGATCGCTGCAAAGACGGTCAGGCTCAAAAATTGCAATAGAAGGGCGTGGATCAGCTGGCCTGACGTATAGCCCGCGGCTTTCAGTACGCCGAGATTTTTCATGTTGACCTGAATGTAATTGACGATATTTGAGACGATTACCACCAAGGCAATCAGGAGCACAAAAAAGGCCATGGCACTGATGACCCCCGAACAGATCATCTGGGAGATGTAGCGGGACTGGGAAACGAGGGCATAGCTGTTGCTAATCATAGTGATGTTGGGCCGCAGCTCCGAAACGGCGTCTTTCAGCGACGCCTCATAGCTCAGGCTTTCGGATTTGTCCTTCAGCCGCACCGAGCAGAGGGTCGCCTGAGGTGCGTATCCGCTTTTCTCCAGCTCCGCGTATTTATCCTCCGTGAGCACCATTTCGATCAGGGAGCAGTTGTGGGAGCCCATCATGGCGCTGTTAAAAAAGCCGCAGATCGTATAGGTTTCTTTATGGCTGCCGATGGAGAGTTCAACGGCCTTTCCCACGGCAATGTCGTCTGTTTTGTAAAGCATGGGCAGATAAACGCCGCTGGTGCAGCCGCCCTCCTCCACAATTTCCATCCGGCCGATGGAGCGGGTCAGGGCGGCCTCCTTTTCCAAAAAGACAAACCAGCTGTTTATATCCCCACCGTTGTAGGAAAAGTTTCCAATCATGTGCATACAGTCGTCCAGGCGGTATTCCGCCGTGCGGCTGTCCCGCTCCAGCGTTTGGGCGATATGCTCCCGGAGATCGCCGTCTCTGCCGTCCACCGATAGGGTGACATGCTCGGCGTGGAAGGCGTCGTGGTATCTGTCAAAGTTGGCCTTGTAGTCCATGGCAAGCATCAGCCACAGGTTGAGCATGGAGGCCGCTATGAGAATCAAAACGACAATGGAGGCTGTCTGTCCCTTTGCCCTCCGGATGTTGGAGCGGACAATCAAAAAGCTCTTTTTCATAGTACCCTTACCACCCCATATCATTTAAAAATTCGGAGAGCCTTTTGTGCCGCTGAGCGTCGCCGGGGGTGTACCTGCCCAGGTCACATTCTCCTAAAATCACGCCGTCCTTTAAGTACAGAATTCGGCTGCCCCGGCGGGCAGAGCGCATGTCGTGGGTCACCATCACCACGCTCTGGCCCTGCTGGTTAAACCTTGTCAGGGTGTCCAGCACGTCAAGCCCTGTTTTGCTGTTGAGGGCACCGGTGGGCTCATCGGCAAACAGGATTTCGGGGGAATTGATCAGCGCGCGGACGATTCCCACCCGCTGGGCCTCGCCGCCGGAAATCTGGGCCGGGAATTTCCTCTGCGTTTCCTCGGAAATATCCACCGCCTCAAACAGCTTTTTCGCCCTGGCTGTAAGGGCTGTTTTGTCCTTGTTTACCAGCATCCCGGCGGCAAGGACGTTGTCCATGACGCTCATTGAGTCGATGAGGTAAATCTGCTGAAACACAAAACCGCAGTGCTCCCGCCGGAATACGGCGAGCCCATCCTGTGACAGGTTGGAAATCACCCGGTCCCCAAAGGTGATTTTGCCCAGGGTGGGGGTATCCATTCCCGACAGGGCGTACAGCAGGGTGGATTTTCCCGCGCCGCTGGCCCCCATGATGACGGTAAAGTCCCCTTGGTGCAGCTCCAGGTCGATATTCTTCAGAACGTGCTGCATGGCGCCGCCGTTGGAAAAGGATTTGCTCAGCTTTTCGGCTTTTAACAAAATTTCTTTCATAGGCAATGCCTCCTTTTTACACGTTCCATTGTACGCTTGGAATCCTTAACTGTCTTTACTCAATCCTTAAATATCCCTTAAATCGCGGGCGGCGTCGGACAGGGGAATCCAGACCGTGGCCCGCAGGCCGGTTTTGCCGTTGGCAATCTCCAGCCGCCCCGCCATCTTCCTCATGCAGTAATCGGAGATGTACAGCCCCAGTCCTGCGCCCTCGATATTTTTGGCGTTGCTGCCCCGCTTGAACTTCTCCTTCAGGAGGGGCAGCTCCTCTTCACTGACCCCGCCGCCCCAATCCTCAAGGGTGACGGTGAGATAGCCGTCCTCCATTGATATGAATACCGTTATTTCCGTACCGGCATATTTATAGGAGTTGACAAAGAGATTGTCAAACACCTGCTGTAGACGGAGCCTGTCCCCGGACAGCATGCAGCCGGGGACAGGGGGTATCACAGCGCGGCGCAGATAGTCGGCGTTTTCCAGCAGCGATTGCAGTTCATTGCTCTTCATATCCGACGGCGTTACCGAGAGCTCCTGAAGCTCCTCCAGGGTGGCGGAAAACAGATTGGTGACAAGGGTGTTTATCTGATCGG
Source organism: Oscillospiraceae bacterium (assembly GCA_022800935.1). GTDB lineage: Bacteria > Bacillota > Clostridia > Oscillospirales > Ruminococcaceae > UBA1405. The sequence continues at coordinate 5,681 of JAAWRH010000021.1, read as the reverse complement.
CCTTTTGAATGATTCGGCCATAGGTTTCCCTGCTCTTCTCATCGGACGCCAAGGCGGCCCCCACCTCGGAGGCCGCCTTGATGCTTGCCACAGGCGTTTTGATGTCATGGGACAGCTTCGCCACCAGCTCCTTTTTGTCTGCGTTTGCCCTTGCCTCGGCGATTCTAGCCCTTTTTAATTCGGAGCGCATCAAATCAAAGCTTTCGGTAAAGGCCCCGAACAGGTTTTGGCGGTCCATCTCCAGGGGAATATCCAGATTTCCGCCCGCAATGCGCCGGGCAAAGTCCTTCATGCTGTCGAAGGGCTTTATCACTGCCCGCCGTATATAGAAAAGGTATCCCGCGCAGAGGCAGAATTGCAGAATGGCGGCCGCCATAAGGACAAAAGCGGTAGTTCGCTTTTTCTCCTCAAAAATCCGCGCGCCGTCGTTGTATATCAGGATTTTACCCACAGCCATTCCTCCGGATTCCACATCGAGAATGGTGTCCTTATGGCCGATTGCGGCGTTTATGCTTTCACTCAAGCCTGCCCTTGTTTTGTACAGGACCGTTCCGCTTGCGTCAATCACAACATAGTCAAGGGAGGTACGGTTGACGTGTCCTTCAAAGGAGCTCCAATCGCTCTGGACCGTTTTGACGGCCTCATTGACCGCCACGGTATCCTGTGCTCTTTCCTCCTGAGGGAGGGCGAACAACACGAGGACAGCGAGTTCAAGGAGAAAGAGGACCAGAAGCCCGCCGAAGAGGATGTGGTTTTTCATTGAGCCCTCCCCATAAATTTGTAGCCGTCACCCCAAACCGTGATGATATATTCGGGATTGCCCGGTACCGGTTCAATGGCTTCACGGATTTTGCGGATATGTACATTGAGCGTTCCGTCGCCGGTAAACTTGTCCTCCCACACCTTTTCAAACAGCTCCCGCTTGGAGATGAGCCGCCCCGCATTCTGTATCAGGTAGGCCAGCAGCCGGAACTCAAGGGAGGTCAGCTTTACCGGCATCTGGTCAACGAGAACCTGCCGGGCGCTGAAATCCACCGTTAAGCGTCCGTCGGCGTATCCCGCCGGTTCCCGGCTTCCGTACCGCTTCAGCACCGCTTTGACCTTGGCCAGAAGAACGGCCAGGGAATAGGGCTTTTGGATGTAATCGTCGCCGCCGATGCTGAGGGCGACGATTTTATCGTCGTCGCTTGTCCGCGCCGAGATGAACAGTATGGGAATTTCCGTGGTTTCCCGCAGCTCCCGGCACAGCGCGAAGCCGCTGCCGTCACCCAGGTTGATATCCAGCAAAAGCAGCTTTGCCGTGTTTTCCCTGAAAAAATCTCTGCATTCCGAGGCACTATAGGCAACGGCGGTTTTTACGCCGAACAGGTTGAAGTATTCCGCTGTGCTGTCCGCCAGCAGCTTTTCATCGTCTATGATGAAGCAATCATATGTCATTTTATAATCCCCTTTTCCATTAAGTCAGTACCATTATATGCGACCGGATGAATGAAATCAAGCTCGCTGCTGTAAACTTTAATCGCCGGTTTACAGAGAATCCTTAAATCTCTTGCTTGACATCTATCGATGGGAATAGTAGAATAAATGGTATATTTTTTAAGGAGCTGATGCGGAAATGACCCATCAAATGGTGCTTGTTCTGGACTTTGGAGGACAATACAATCAGCTTATCGCCCGGCGGGTCCGGGAGTGTGGCGTTTACTGTGAGGTACACCCTTATCACATGCCTTTGGAGGAGATTAAGGCCAGGAACCCCATTGGAATCATCTTCACCGGCGGGCCCAACAGCGTTTACCTGGACGGCTCCCCAAAGGTGGCCCCGGAAATCTTCCAGATGGAAATCCCGGTGCTGGGGCTTTGCTACGGCTGCCAGCTGATGGCCCATACCCTTCACGGAGAGGTAAAGTCCGCCCCTGCGCGGGAATTCGGCAAAACCGAAACGGACTTCCAAACCGATTCCCTGCTATTCCGGGGCCTGCCGGAGCGGGGGATTGTCTGGATGAGCCACAACGATTACATAGACAAGCTTCCCGAAGGCTTTCGGGCGGCGGCCTCCACGGCGGACTGTCCGGTGGCGGCCATGGAAAACCCGGCGCAAAAGCTTTATGGGATGCAGTTCCATCCCGAAGTATTACATACTGAAAACGGGGAGGGGATGCTGCGCAATTTCCTCTACCGCGTCTGTGGGGCAAAGGGCGATTGGACGATGGGGGACTATGCCCGCAATTCCATCATTGGGCTAAAGGAAAAGATTGGGGATGGAAAGGTACTGCTTGCCCTTTCCGGCGGGGTAGACAGCTCGGTAGCTGCTATGCTGCTGTCAAAGGCAGTTGGAAACCAGCTCACTTGTATTTTTGTGGATCATGGATTGATGCGCAAAAACGAGGGCGACGAAGTGGAAGCGGTTTTCGGACATGGAAGCATGAACATCAATTTTGTTCGGGTCAACGCAGAAGAACGCTTCTTAAAGCGGCTTGCCGGGGTGACTGACCCGGAAACCAAGCGGAAGATCATAGGGGAGGAGTTTATCCGGGTCTTTGAGGAGGAAGCGAAGAAAATCGGGGCAGTGGACTTTTTGGCACAGGGGACCATTTACCCCGATGTGATTGAATCCGGTCTGGGGGATGCCGCGGTCATTAAGAGCCACCACAATGTTGGGGGCCTGCCGGATTATGTGGATTTTAAGGAGATTGTGGAGCCTTTAAGGTTGCTGTTTAAGGATGAAGTGCGAAAGCTGGGGACCGAGCTGGGCTTGCCGGATTACCTGGTGTGGAGGCAGCCCTTCCCAGGGCCGGGGCTGGCGGTGCGGGTTCTGGGTGAGATCACCAAGGACAAGCTGGAGATACTGCGGGACGCAGATGCCATCTTCCGGGAGGAGATTGCCGCCGCGGGGCTGGACCGGAGCATCAACCAGTATTTCGCGGTGCTGACCTCCATGCAGTCTGTGGGCGTAATGGGGGACGGGAGAACCTATGACTACACCCTTGCCCTGCGGGGGGTGACGACCACCGACTTTATGACAGCGGACTGGGCCAGGATTCCCTATGATGTGCTGGACCGGGTTTCCAGCCGGATTGTCAACGAGGTGGGGCATATCAGCAGGGTGGTTTATGATGTCACCAGTAAGCCGCCGGCGACGATTGAGTTCGAGTGATGAAATGGGCTTTATGCTGAATCATGGAATCGAGTGGGAGAAAAAGGGAACACACGAAAAACATTTGTCCGTATTGGACTTTAAAAAACAGGAACGGTCAAAAGAAATTGAAGAACTGGAAAAGAAGAAAACGGAACTGCAATCAGAAAATCAATCCTATGAGGAAATCAACGAAAATCTAAAGGGACAGTTGAGTGAATTAGATGATGAAATCCGTTCCATACAAAACGGCATGGAGAAATCAAAAAAGGAAGCAGAAAGCGCAAGGAAACAGGCAGATAAGTACCAGAAGCGTATGCAGGAACTTGCCCCAATGGTGAAGGATATGGAACATATGGCGGCAAAATTTTCAGACAATCCAGAACAGGTGCTTCCAGAAGCCGGGAGCATAGAAAGCGGAAGGGCATATCGGGAAAAGAAGGCAAAGCCGCTGATGGAGAAAATTGTAAAAGTGCTGCGCTCTGTTTATGCGTCTTATCTGGACGTTTCCAGAAAGTTTGACAAGCTGCAACTCTCCTATAACCGGGCTGTGGAGAAAGCAAACAATCTCTCTAATCGTTTTCACGAAATTTATACAGAGAATCATGAACTGAAAGAGATTGTACGGGCTTATGAATGTGTAAAGGCGGCTCTTGGAAAGGAGAAAGTGTCTGGCATTGTTCAGATGGAGAAACAAAGAGAGCAACTATTGAAGGAGCAAAAACGGGCAGAAAGAAGGAAACAGAATCGGGAAGCCCGGTGATAGCCGGAGGGCTGCTTAAAGCCCTCTTGGGTGTCATACAGCGAAGCCCTGCCAGTCTGTCAAGGGCGGCGATAGCCGTTCATTTACCCTTGACAGGCTGGTGGAGCTTCGCTATTTTGTACTTTACAGTGGAGTGGATAAGCGATATAATGGGAACAATTATTTTGTGGCTAAATACTAGGAGGACAGCATGAGGAAAGTTTTAGGTATAATTTTTGCCTTGAGTATTGTACTCTCATTGAGTGCGTGTGGAAAAACATCATTTGATGGTAGCAGAATAGGAAATGATAGCCAATTTGTTATGGAGTATAAAATTTTTAATACTACTGACGAGCAATCATTGTTCTTGGAAGCGGGAGATATGATTAGGGCAGAAGTTATCGTTGATAGCGGTAAATTGGCAATAAAAATTCAAAAAGACAGTGATGCGCCGATTTATGAAAGTGATAACACAGTAGACTCTGAAAATTTTGATATTGAAATTCAAGAGAGTGGAATATATAAGATTATTGTTACAGGAGAAAAGGCGAAAGGCAGTGTAAATTTTAAGAAAGCTGCTAGTGAAAAAGGAGCGCAGGAAGAAGCGCAACAAGAATTAAGTGAAAAAACGATAGATTTAAGTGAAGCATTTCAATCTGTCAAAGGTTGTGCGGTGGTGTATTCGCCAGCGCAAGAGCAATATTTATTTTTTAATGAGGAGATGTGCAGACAAGAAAAATCGCCCTGTTCTACTTTTAAGATTATTTCTACTTTGATAGGATTGCAAAATGGCGTTATCATTGATGAATCGTCTGCGATGGGATATGATGGAACGGATTATGGAAATCCAGAATGGAATGGAGATTTAACATTAGAAGAAGCATTTCAAAAATCATGTATATGGTATTTTCGAGAAGTAATAGATTCTGTAGGTAAGGACAAAATACAAGAAGAATTAAATGAATTACAATATGGGAATTGCGATATTTCAGAATGGAATGGTAGTGGTATCAATCCAATGGAAAAACTAAATGGCTTTTGGCTAGATTCTTCGTTAAAAATTTCGCCATTGGAACAGGTGGAAGTTTTGGAAAGGATATTTGAGGGGCAGAACGATTACGAAAGTCCTAATATTGAGATTCTAAAAAGAATAATGTTAATAGATGAAAGCGATACACAGAAAATTTATGGAAAAACAGGAACGAGCGGAAACGGGGAAGCATGGTTTGTTGGCTTTTCTGAATCAAGTGGAGAACGAGAATACTTTGCTGTATATTTAGATGATATTGAACAAAAAGAACAAATTTCTGGAAATAGAGCGAAAGAAATCGCTTTAGAAATTTTGAAATAAGCAAATGCTCTTGTTACGCTTTAAGAACGCTGGAAGTCTTATGATTCAAGGGATTTTAGCCGCAATAGAAGAATATGTGCTGTTTTATACCTATACCTCTGAAAAGTGGGTTCTATTGCGTAACATTTCAAAAATATATTGTCAAATTGCGAGGATTTGTTATAATAAAAGCGTAGCAACATTTTGGCAACAGAAAATCAGCAAGCCATTATAAATGATGTAATTGATGTAAAAACAGGCGTGTATTTGCATAAAACTTAAACAAATACAGTTAAGAACAACAAAGAACACGCCGAGTTTGAATAGTTGTTGAGTACTGTAAAAATAAAGTGTTCTTTAAAAATTGTGACATAAACAAACAGGGAAAAAATTGGTATTGTGAGGTTGAAAATATCAAAATTACTATCAATTCATATAGTTATACAATTATCACGGCACACATTGTTAAATAAAAT
>JAAWRH010000020.1 GCA_022800935.1 Oscillospiraceae bacterium | reverse complement strand
CAGGTGGAGAGCGGGGACAGGATGGAATTCCAGGTGCAGGATACCGATTATGGACTGCTGGTGGAGGGGGACAGGGGAAAGCTGACCTTCCAGGGGACCCGGTTTTTGGGCTTTGAGCGGGAGAAGTAAAACGAAAGGTTTGGAGTGCAGAGGGACCGCGCGCCAAACCTTTTTTATGTTTAATCCATCCGGATGATCTCGCCGGTGTCCGCGGCCTTCTGGGCCGTCAGGCAGACCCGCGTGAAGTACAGCGACTGCTCCGCCGTGATGAGGGAGGGCTTTCCCTCCAGGCTGGCCGCGAAGTCCTCAAAAATCTGCGGGGGCTGGAGCAGGGGCAGCTCCCGCTGGCCCTCGGCCTCCCCGTTGATAAGGTAGACCTTGCCGCCCCGCACCTCGATGACCCCCTTGGTCCCCGCAATGCGGATGCGGTCGTCCCCGTGGGTTTCGGCTGTCTGGGGGCGGAGGTAGTCGATGTTGATGTGGGCCACAACCTCATCCTCCAGCTGGAACAGGCAGATGGCGGTTGCCTCCATGGTGCCGTTGTGATTGTTTGCCATAGAGGACTGCACCGCTGAAACGGTTTTCACCCGCTTGCCGGAGAACCACAGCACCCAGTCCAGGGCGTGGATTCCCACCCAGGGGATGGTGCCGCCGTAGGTTTCCCGCTTGTGGAACAGCGGTCCGCGCTTGCCCGCCTTGTAGGATTTTTGGCCGTTGAGCATCCGTATTTCCCCGATGGCCCCCTGCTGCACTGCCTGATAGGCGGTGTAGAACCAGGGATCATAACGGGTGGTGAGCATGTAGGCAAAGTGTACGCCCTTTTCCTTTGCCTCCTGGTAGACGGCCTCCAGCCGGTCCAGGTCCTCCAGGGTGGTGGCGGCGGGCTTTTCACAGTACACGTGGATACCCCGCTTCAGCCCCTCTATGGACATCTCCGCATGGTCGCAGAAGTAGGCGTCCACCACCAGAATGTCCGGCTGCTCTTTGTCCAGCATCTCCCGGTAATCGTCGTATACCTTGGGGGAGGGCAGACCCTTGTCACTCAGGCGCTTGACCAGGCCGGTCAGGACGACCCCCGGCGCGCCTGGGGAAACGGCGGGGACCGAAAACAGCTCCGGATGGTTGGCGATTGGCGCCATGGCCGACCCGGAGTGGCCGCAGGCCCCGACAAAACATACCTTTTTCAAAAAGTCCAGCTCCTTTTTTCTATCTGTTTTTACAGGCTGATGCCGCGCTCTTTCAGGATATCGTCCACCCGGATGGGTTTTCCGGTTTCCATAGAGCGTTCCATGGCCTCCATGATGGCCAGGGTGTGGATGGCCTCCTTCAGGTCCGGCTTGGGGGTGCGGCCCGCCAGCATATCCTGGGCCATCTGCTCAATGTAATTCTGGTACTCGCCCGCATGGTGAGATTCCCCCTCAAAGCGGAAGAAATAGTCGTGGCGGTCGTCGAAGGTTTCCACATGGTGGCCGTTGTGGTCAAAGTGGTGCTCGTATTTCAGCTTGGGATATCCTGCGCGGGAGGCGCCCTTATCCCCCCGGAGGGTGCAGCTGATAGACTGCTCGATGGCGCTGCCCAGGGCGGGGGAGGCATACGCCCCGCCGACGGTGGCAAAGCGACCGGTGGACTCCTCCTTGAAGATAAAGCGCAGGGTGTCCGGCACAGACAGCCCGTAGGCCTTGGTGTTCTCGCTGACCGCCCCCACGCCGTAAACCTCGGTCACGTCGGGGAGATACCACGCCGCCAGATCCACCGCGTGTATCATGAAGTTGTACATCCAGGAAAAACCGGGCCTGCGGCTCCAGTCCCGTTCCAGGAACCAGCGGGAATCGCTGATGTAATGGGCCTCCATGGCTATCAGGTTGCCGATGCGGCCCTCCTCGTAGTCCGCACGCTGGCGCAGGGCAGGCTCAAAGTACCGGGAGCTCTGGCCCACAAAGACGATGCCGCCGGTGCGCTTTTGGCATTCCAGCAGGGCGTTGGCCTCGTCCAGGCTGACCATCAGCGGCTTGGTGCAGAGGACGTTTTTCCCGGCCTCCAGGGCCATTTTGATGTGCTGGGCGTGGAGCTGGTCGGGGGTGTAGATGCCGATGACGTCGATGGACGGGTCGGCCAGCATCTCCTCGTATGAGGTGGTGTAGCGGGTGAGGCCGAACTCCTCCAGCCGCTCCTTGCAGAGGGCTTCGTTGAGGTCACAGATGTTGCCGACCTTCCAGTAGGGGCTGTTCAAGGCCGCGGAAAGGATGCTGCGGCCCTCGCCAAGGCCAAGAACGCCCATTGTAAATTGTTTGTCTGCCATAAGATGATTCCTCCTGAATGTATTACATGAATATCTCCGGGGAGGGCAACCCTCCCCTGAAGCCGGGTTCAGTGCTCGTAGGTATCGTACAGGGAGCGGATGCAGAGCCGCTTTTCCAGCTCCTCCAGAGCAATATCCTCAACGCCGCGGATGACTGCCCCGGTGTTCAGATTCCCCAGGGCGGGGGCAATGTCCGCCAGGCGCAGGGTGACCTCATAGGGGGTGTGGCTGTGCTCGTAAATGTCAAAGCCGTTGTCGCTGAACACACCGTCCATACCCTCCAGGGAGAGCCAGACGCTTCTGGCAAAGGCGCGGGCGGAAATGCGGATGGCAAAGCCTTCCTTGGTGCGGGACAGCTTCCAGGAGAGCTTGGGGTCCTCCAGAGCAAAATGCTTGTCCGGAACAAAAAGAGTGCAGCCGTCCCCTATGGGGCAGCCGTCCTCCAGCAGCTGGAACCCGAACAGGAGTTCCTCCCTCCTCCGGCCGCATCCGGTGATGAGCTGGCTGAAATCCCGCTCAAATACCTTTGCGGAGGAGAGGGGCGGCAGCTCTGCCTGAACCGCCGTCTGGAACACCATGTTCAGGCGGCTGTCCCGGAGAAAGACCCGGAGCACTCCCTTCCGGGGCTCCCGGCTTTCGTTGACCGCCCATATCTCCATCTGTTCCCCGTTTTCCACAATGGAGGCGGTAAAGGGGGCAAAAAACCGTTTTGCCCAGTAGTGGAGCACCTTCCACCGGCCATACCAGTCGATGCTGGACCAGGAAGCCACCGGCCAGCAGTCGTTGAGCTGCCAGTAAACCGCGCCCATACAGCGGCCCCGGTTCCTGCGCCAGTGCTCCACGCCATATTTCATGGCGCGGGCCTGCAACAGCTGGGAGACATAGGCGAGGCTTTCATAGTCCTTGGGGTAGCGGTAGTGGGCGGAGAGGGATTGGAGTATCTTGCCGTTGGCTGCCGGGTTTTTTTGATGGTTTTCCATTACCTGGGAAAAGGCGTTGCGGTCCTCAGGCAGGGTGAAGGTCTCCATGGTCTTGCGGCAGGGGAAGGATTGGAAGCCGAATTCAGAGCAGAAGCGGAAGAAGTGCTGGCGGTATACTTCAAAGGGCTTTCCGCCGTGCCAAACCTCCCAGTAGTGGACATCTCCCCGGTCAGGGCTGTTGGGCTGCTGAAAGCCCCCCTGAGAGGAGGGGGAGGAGGGCCAGTAGAAGGTTTCCGGGTCCTCCTGGGAGAGTATTTCCGGGATAATCCCCTCAAACAGCCGCAGATAGTCCTCCCGCAGGTGGCCGGGATGGTCTTTGACATCTCCCCAGCCCACCCAGGCCTCCTCCATCTCGTTGTTGCCGCACCACAGTCCCAGGCAGGCCCGGTGACGGAGGCGGCGGACATTTTCGGTGATCTCCTCCCGGATTGACCGCTCCAGCTCCGGCTCCAGCTGGTAGATGTTGCAGGCAAACATGAAGTCCTGCCACACCACCAGGCCCAGCTCGTCGCAGCAGTCGAAAAACGCCTCCTCCGGGTAATACCCGCCGCCCCAGACGCGGATACAGTTGAAATGGGCGGCGGCGCAGTCCCTTAAAAGCTGGCGGGTCTTCTCCGGGGTGACGCGGGAGAGCAGGTTATCCTGGGGAATGTAGTCCGCGCCCATGGCAAAGAACTTGACGCCGTTTGCCATAAAGGCGAATTCCTCCCCGAACCGGTCCGGCTCCCGGCTGACGGTGAGGGTCCGCAGGCCGATACGCCGTTCCCAGCTGTCCAGCAGGGCTGAATCCCGCTCCAGGGAGACGCAGACGCTGTAAAGGGGCTGCTCCCCCAGGCCGTTGGGCCACCACAGCTCCGGGTTGGGGATGTTCAGGGAGATGTGGTTTTCTCCGCCTGCCGCAGGGATGGAGGCGGAGAGCTCCTCCCCGGAGGGGGAGACTGTCTTGAGGCGGAGGACCATGTCCTCCGCGCCGCCGGTGCGGACCAGCACGCGGGCCGAAAGCTCCACCCGCCCCGGTTCATGATGCTGCCGGAGGTAGACGTCCGCCACCGCGCAGGGGAGAGGGATTTCCAGGTATACGTTCCCGTGGATGCCCATATCCGGCAGTTGGGGTCCCCAGTCCCAGCCGAACATATAGTGGGCCTTGCGCAGGTAGTTGCTCCCCGCCATGGTCCCGGTATTGATGTAGGAGATGTCCCCCTCGTCAAACCGCCTTTGGGTGTATTCTACAGGGGAGGCAATGGAGACAGTGAGAAGGTTTTCCCGCTGAAGCAGGGATTCCGCCGGGAACTTCCAGGTGTGATGCATGTTGTCCGCCCTGCCCAGGGGACGGCCGTTTAGAGAAATTTCCGCCAAGGTGTCCAGCCCCTCCAGGCAGAGGCTGACCGATTCCGCCTGAAGGAACTCCTCCGGGACAGAAAAGCCCTTGGTAAAGCGGCAGGGGGAACGGAGAAGCTCCTCCAAGGCGGAGGAATGCTCCTCATCCCGCCAATAGGGGTTGACCAGCTTTCCCTCCTCCAGGAGGGTGCTCAGCAGGGAACCGGGGATGGTGGCGGGAAGGTTTTCCCCCTTGACACCATAGCTCAGGCTCCAGGTCCCGTTCAGGGAGTAACGATACATGGCGCGTTCCTCCGATTGTTAAATATCCGCGGCAATGTCGATGTTTACGCCGGTCAGGCCCACATAGGCTCCTTTTTTGGATTCGCTGGCATCGGGGTGGGCCAGCAGCCACTTGTTGCGGGCGAACAGCATCCGGTCCTCCGGGTTGGCGGGGGTGATGGCGGGCTTATCGGTGTTGGTGCCCCTGGGCAGGACGATGATGACCCGGAAGCCCTCGCCCTTTTTGGCACTGCACGGCGCATAGTGGAGAGTGGTTGCATAGACCTCCACCGCCGTACCCTTGGGCACCAGGAAGGCCCTGACGCAGGAGGTATCCAGCTTGCCGCCCTTGATGTCATCCTCGCGGGCCACCAGCAGAACCGCGTCGTCCGCCATGACGTTGATCTCGCTGTCCCGGTGGTATTCCAGGCAGTTGAGCATGGTGTTGGTGCCGTTGCAGTAGCCGAACTGGATGGGCATGCCGCCGTAAACCTGGTCCCGGACCTTTTCAAAGACGGGCAGGGCCTCCAGCGCCGGAACACTGGGGACGTATTCCACATGGTCCGCCGGCTTTTCGCTGACCTCCTCCAGCTTGTTCAGCAGGCCGGAGAAGTCGTGGCCCTCGATAATCTTTCCATAGGGGGCGAAGCTTTCGTCTGTTACGGATACAATTTTCATGGTTTCATTTCCTTTCTGTCATTCGTTTTAAGATAGGTTTGCAATTCTCAATCCTCAATCCTCGTACATTCCCTTGACGATGACCTTGGATTCCTCCATCATGACCCGGCCCTTAGCGATGACCCATTGGATTTCCAGGCTGTCCCCCAGAATCAACAGGTCGGCGTCACTTCCCGGCTGGAGACAGCCCTTTTTGGGATAGAGCTCCAGCGCCTTGGCCACGGTTTCCGTCACCGGGCAGAGGGCCTTTTCAAAGGGGACGCCCTGCTCCCGGTGGAGAGCGAGAATCGTCTGGTAAAGGGTTGTCATGCTGGCGGCGGTAATGCCCACAAGCTCCCAGTTGGGACCCCATTTCGGCATACTGCCGTTGGAATCCGAGCTGAGGGTGATGCGATCAAAGGGGGCCTTGTCCATGGCCTTCCGGAGCTTTTCGGCCGATTGGCTGGGACGCTCTCCACTGGTGAAGTCGATGTATCCGCCCAGCCTGGCGAATTGTGCCGCCGCGTCCACGCACTTTCCCAGATGAGTGGGGCGGAACTGCTTGGCGGGGATGGGGGTGGTTTGGAGGATATCCACCAGCATATCCAGCTTTGCCTTATCCACACCGGTGTGGAGGTGGACAAACCCTGGCTTTTTGGAGATAAGCCCCGCGATTCGGGCCTCCGACGCCAGCCGGATCAGCTCCTCCTTGGTGACGTTGGAGGAGCGGTGGTCTGAGATGGCCAGCTTGACCCCGATGCACTCATTGACAAATACAATGTCGTTGCCCACGCTGCCGGTGAGGGTGGGGGAGGGGTACTCATAGGCCCCGGTCAGGCAGTAGGCGGTGAGCCCCTCCTCGTTGAGGGCCTTGGTTTTGGCGAAGAGGTTTTCCACGCTGCGGGTGCGGGAGTCGGTGCCCAAAAGGCCCACCAGTGTTGTCACCCCCGCCCGAATGGCGGTGGAGAGGGTAAGCTCCGGGACGCGGGAGGCAAAGCCGCTTTCCCCGCCGCCCCCGGTGACGTGGACATGCTGGTCGATGAGGCCGGGGATTATCCGGCGGCCCCCCGCGTCGATTACCCTCGTGCCGGGATAGGAAAAATCGATATGGGGGCGGATATCCGCAATCTGGCTGCCGCTGAGGAGAATATCCCCCAGGCCCATGGGGGCGGGCGCGTAGATATCTGCGTTTTTGATGAGTATGAAGATAATGGCATCATCCCTTCCGGTGGAGACTTTACCGCTATTATAACATGTTTTTGTGCCTTGAGGTGAAATTTTTAGAAATTTTTCTGAATGAATTTATCACTGTTTAGTAAAACGTAATGTTGGGGGCATAAAAAACCCCCTTACAGTCGAATGTATTCCAGCTTTTGGAAAACGTTCAGCTGCAAGGGGACTTCCCTTGTTATCCTTTTTTCTTGCGGAACAACTGTATTGTGCTTGTCAAAATCAGCATTCCCCCGATTCCGCCAAGGGCAATGCCAAGCTTTCCCTGGTCCTCCGGCTCCTGGGACGGCTCTGTCACCTCCGCCTGTGCCGGGGCGCTGGCCTCCCTGACCTCTTCTACCCAGACTCGGACCTGTACCTTCCGAATGGGTTCCTTCGGCGCGCCGGAGACCTGATCGGACCAGCTCAGCAGGGCATCCGCATAGTCGCCGTCGGTGATGCTTTCCCCATTGGGCAGGCTGAACACCATCATGTCCCCCTGGGCATCCCTGGGGACAACGGCGGTAAACTTCCGCTCCCGCAGGCTGAGAACCGCTCTGCGGGGTTCTCCTTTCTCCCCCTGGAGGGTGATCTGGGTGTTGTCATAGGGGGTACAGTCGATGCTGGCCCTTTTAAACTGTTCAAAGCCATAATCCAGCAGGGCGGTTGTGTCCTTGTACTCGTTTTCCTGGCTGCCCGCCCGCATGACCACACAGATTAAGGTCATTCCGTCCCGCCGGGCAGCGGTCATCAGGCAGTGCCCCGCCCGCCTGGTCCAGCCGGTTTTTCCTGCGATGGCGTCGGAGTAGTACCACTCGTGGTCCGGGCAGAGGGTGCGGTTGGTGTGGTCCATATGCCGCTCCTCCGACAGGGGAGTTGCCGGGATATCGTGCTCCGCCGCCCCGGCAAAGCGCATAAAGGTTTCGTTTTGAACCGCCTCCCGCGTCAGCGCCGCCAGATCGTAGGCGGTGGAATAATGATTGTCCGACGGGAGGCCGTGGGGATTTTCAAAGTGGGTACCGGTGAGCCCCAGTTCCGCGGCGCGGGCGTTCATATCGTCCACAAAGCCGTCGATGCTCCCGCCGAGGGTGACGGCGATGGCGTTGGCCGCGTCGTTGGCGGAGGGGAGCATCAGGCCGCAGAGCAGGTCCGGCATGGGCAGGGACTCTTCCGGGACCAGGTCCATAGTGCTGGATTCCTCGTCGATGCCGTACAGCATCTCCTGGGTGATGGTGATTGGTTCCTCGCTGCCGTCCCAGAGCTCCGCGGCCAGCAGGCAGGTCATGATTTTGGTGAGGCTGGCGGGCTCCATCCGCTTGCGCTCGCTTTTGCCGTAGAGGACCTGTCCGGTTTCGGCCTCCATCAGGATTGCTGCTTCGGAGGCAATGTCCGGCGGCGGAGGATAGGTGTAATCCTTCGCGTGGACGGCAGTCCAGGGGGAAAGGACTGCCATACAAATAGAACATAACAATGGGGTAAGCTTTTTCAATGCTCTGTTTCTCATTCCGATATCATTCGCGAAAAGACGCGCCTCCTCTTAAAAAGCTTATGCGGCGGCCAAATCTTTTAGTCATTTAATCATTCCACCCCAGAATTTTGACCAGGGACTGGGTGGTGTAAAAATAGGCGGACGCCGGAAAATCCTTCAGGTCCGACGTGTTGGAGCAGACCAGATAGTCGATGGTATTCCCCGCCGCGTCCTTGATAACCTCGGTGATGACCACCGAGTGGCGCAGGGGCTCATCCGCTGTGCCGATTTGCAGAATATCCCCCGGCTCCCCGGAGTAAAAGGGTGCGTCCGCCCAGGCCACCAGCCCAAAGCCGGTGTTGTTTTCCGCGTACTCCCGGAAGGACTCCACCGCCGACCAGGAGGCGGAACGCCCCACCTCTCCGGGACTGTTGTGGGGGACATCGCTGTACCATTTCCACAGGCTGTCCCCGTAGGGGTCCATGGGGATTCCCCCTGCCAGCAGGCATTGGGACGCATAGTTCTGGCAGTTGCCGCCGTAGATGCCGTAATCCGGCCAATCCCCGTTGCGGTCGCCCACCCATTGCCGGGCGTAGTCCACCGCCGCCTGCCGGTTATAGGGGTGGATGGGGGAAGCGGGCCGGGAGGATTCGGACTGCTGGGCCATCTGGGCGGAACGGAGCTTTACCCCCTCCCTCGCCTCCTCTAACAGGGTTTCCAGCCGCAGGGCGATGTATTCCTTTCCCTTTTCCTCCGGAAAGGTGCTGCGGAAGTAATCGCGCAGATTGTGGGCATCCCCCTCCAGGAACAGCACCACATAGAGGGGGTCCATCTGCATATGGCTTTCGATTTTCCAGCCCTCTTCCGTTTCCACCAGCACAAATCGATGGTAGATTGCCGTGCTGTAGGACGCTGGCTGGGGAAACTGGGTGAAAGCCTGGCCGGATATCTCCACTGCTGTGACACGGATCTTTCCGTCCTCCGGGAGGGGCTCTTCTTCCTCATCGGTGCTCCACTCCCCTTGGCGGACCCGGAGCCGGTACTTGAAGGCAAGCAGGCTGAGGTCGGAGCGCTGAAGCTTCCTGAGTTCTATCATGTATTCCCAGACTGCCTTGTTCCCCGCCGCCTGGATGCCGTCCGGGTCCGCGAACAGCCGGGAGGGGTCGCGCAGGGTGAGGTCCGTCAAAGAATCGTAGTATTCGTCCATGTATTCGCCAATCAGGTCCAGCTGCTCCTGGGTGAGGGGCGGGGGAGCTTCTTCCCCTTCCTCCGGGGTGGTGAAGCGCTCTTCCACCCATCCATAGCCGCGGCGCTTGGGGACGCCGTCCCAAAGGGCGGCAAGGGTGGAGTCCGCCAAGGAGCGCCGGACCGTTTCCTGCCGCTGTTGGAGGAGGGCGGCGGTCATGACGGGATCGTCATCCGGCTTCCAGACGGAAACGACGCCGGGGAGGGAACGGGAGACACTGCCGCTGATACCTGCAAAGGATACGGCTATGATAAGCGCCGCCAGAACAGATTTTCCCTTTGGGCCAAAGGGCCTGGAGGCGCCGGTTTTGGGGGGCTTTCTCATGATGTCTTCTCCTTATGTCATACATTTCCAATGGAAAAAACGCTTTTTTGTTACGGCTCCCTATCAGTATACCATAGTTTCTTTTATCATTCCAGGGGATTATTTTGACAGGAAGGTGATGGTTTCCTGAAAAAAACCAGGAAGCCTTGACACATTGCCGCCTGAATTGCCGCTTTGTGTCACAGCTCCTGGGTTTTCATCAGCTCCGGGCCAAAAACCGGAAATTTGTCCGCCGCCATAGAGGATGGGAGAGTCATAGGGCGGAGAACGTCCCGCGGACATACCGCACACGATGTTCGATGTGTGAAATATGGAAAGCGGAAGCTGTCGGACGCTTCGGCTTTCAAAATAGGAGGGGCGAGGGGTAGGGTTTTGTATGAGAAAAAGAAAAATGGGAAAAATCCGTTTGTTTGGCCCGGATTACCTTCAGCATAGCATTTGAAGTCCGCTCAAAGTCAAGATAATTTTAGAAATATTACAAAAAATTCATAAATTCCCCTGAAAATGAGCTTTGGACGCCATTCCTTGGGGTACGGCGAATAAAATTTGACTGTGGGAGTTGACATAGAGCGGACTTCAAGTGTTAGAATGAATGCAGCATGAAAGAATTTTACCGTCTTTTCCGCTTTTACATCTTTTA
Organism: Oscillospiraceae bacterium; assembly: GCA_022800935.1. GTDB lineage: Bacteria > Bacillota > Clostridia > Oscillospirales > Ruminococcaceae > UBA1405. The sequence continues at coordinate 55,934 of JAAWRH010000020.1, read as the reverse complement.
GATACCAGAGAGCAAGCGGGCCGGAGGCGGTTTAGTGTCAGCAGGAGGAATTAACATGACCATTTCAGAAGTTGCTAAGGAATATGCCATAACCGCCGATACGCTGCGCTACTATGAGCGCATCGGGCTGTTGCCCGCCATCCACCGTAGCGGCAGCGGCATCCGCGATTACTCGGAGGCGGACTGTAAGACTGTCTCCTTTGTCAAATGTATGCGCTCCGCCGGGGTCCAGATTGAGGCGCTGACCGAATACATGACCCTGCTGCGGAGGGGAGACGATACCTGGGAGGCCCGCAAACAGATACTGGTGGAACAGCGGGACCAGCTGAACCGGAAGGTTGAGGAAATGCAGAGAACCCTGGAAATTCTGAACAAAAAGATAGACGGGTACGAGGGGAAGATGCGGAGAATCGAGCAGGAGATGAGCTGCTGATTTTTTATGGAGAACCTTACATTTTTGTAAGGTTTTTGTAAGGTAAAACCATGGCAGCCTGCCGCCAAATGGGCTATAATCTTGTTGTAAGCCAAAAAGACGGAAGACCGGTACTCCGTTGAATGTTTTTACAGCAGGAGGTTTTTGATATGTCATTGTTAGAGGTCAGGCATCTGAAAAAAATATATACCACCCGCTTTGGCGGAAACCAGATTCAGGCCCTTTCCGATGTGAACTTTTCAGTAGAGGCCGGGGAGTATGTGGCCATCATGGGGGAGTCCGGCTCCGGGAAGACAACGCTGCTCAATATACTGGCGTCCCTGGATAAACCCACCAGCGGCGAAATATACCTGAACGGAAAAAGCATGACAACCATCCCAGACAGCGAGATGTGCGCCTTCCGGCGGAAGAATCTGGGGTTTGTCTTCCAGGACTTCAACCTTCTGGATACCTTTTCCCTGAAGGACAATATTTTCCTGCCGTTGGTGCTCTCACGGATGAAGCACCAGGAGATGGAGCGCCGCCTCCCGGCCATCGCCAAAAAGTTGGGGATTGAGAACATCCTCAATAAATACCCCTATGAGGTCTCCGGTGGGCAGAAGCAGCGGGCGGCGGTGGCCAGGGCGCTGATCACCTATCCCTTCCTGGTGCTGGCCGACGAGCCCACCGGCGCCCTGGATTCCAAGGCAGCGGGACGGCTGCTGGGCCTGTTTGAGCAGATTAACCGGGAGGGGCAGACCATTCTGATGGTCACCCACAGTACCCGCGCCGCCAGCCATGCCAGCCGGGTGCTGTTCATCAAGGACGGCGAGGTGTACCATCAGCTTTACCGGGGAGAGCTGACCAACGACGAAATGTACCAGCGCATCTCCGACTCCCTGACAGTGCTTTCGACAGGAGGGGTGGACGTTGAATAGTTTCTTTTATTCCAGGCTGGCTTTCCAGAACCTGAGAAAAAACAGAAGCCTTTATCTGCCCTGCCTGCTTTCCGGCTCGGTGATTGTGATGCTGTTCTACATCCTGGACTCCATCTGCGTGATGCTGGGGAATGCGGAGATGAGGGGAGGGGCCTATCTGGAGATGATCATCGGACTGAGCCGGAACGTCTGCGGCTTTTTGTCCATCATCATCCTGTTTTACATCAACTCCTTTGTCATGAAGCAGAGGAAGCGGGAATTCGGACTTTTCTGTGTGCTGGGAATGGAGAAAAAGCACCTGTTTCGGGTGTTGTTCCTGGAGACCATGATGGTGGGAACAGCGTCCATCCTGCTGGGTGTTCTCGGCGGGGCGCTGCTCAGCCAGCTGCTGTTCCTGGTGCTGATGAATATTGTGCGGTACAACATTCCGCTGACCTTTACCATCCCCCTTTCCTCTATCGGTCTGACCTTTGGGGTGTTTGCTGCCGCCTATCTGCTGGTGATTTTGGCGGAGGCTGTCCAGATCATCCGTACCAACCCCATTGACCTGCTCCACAGCGCCAAGGTGGGAGAGAGGGAGCCCAAGGCCCGGTGGCTTCTCGCCCTGATAGGCGCGGCAGCGCTAAGCGGAGGATACGCCCTGGCAATCGGCGCAAAGGATGCGGTGCAGGCCCTCATGTTCTTTATTGTGGCGGTGGTGTTGGTGATGATAGGAACCTATCTGCTGTTCACCGCCGGGAGCATCACCTTTTTAAAGATTCTGCGGCGGAAAAAGTCCTTCTACTATAAGCCCAACAACTTTGTCTCGGTCTCCGGCATGATCTACCGGATGAAGCAGAACGCGGTAGGGCTTGCCAACATCTGCATCCTCTCCACCTGTGTGCTGGTCACCCTTTCCTCTACCATCTGCCTGTACATCGGGGAGGAGAGCGTCACCGCCAACCGGTTCCCCAGGGACATGAAGGCCAGCTTTGCCCTGGAGGAGGGCACCGAGGCCGCCGCCATCGACACCATGGAAAACCTGGCGGAGCAGCACGGGTTGGAGATTACCAATGCCGTCAAGGTGTATCCCTACAGCATAATAGCTTACCAGGAAGGGGAAAACGACTTTTCCACCGAGTATGACGGAGGCGGGCACATATCGGACCTTTCCCGGCTATGGAGCTTTGAGATACTGCCCCTTTCCTCCTACAACGAGGCGGTTGGTATGAATTATCAGTTGGAATGGGGTGAGGTGCTGCTCTGTAAGGGGACCAAGGCCCAGGATAATGTATTCCGGCTTGACGGAACGGAGTACAGGGCAAAGGAGCTGATTCCCTTCCCGGACTTTTTGGCCAGCGCGGACGACGGGGACGGAGGCTATAGCCTGCTGATTATGCGGGACGACGAGCGGAAGGAGCTTTGGACAGCCCATCATGCGGGGGAGGACACCTATCCCTGGTTCCAGTATGTCTTTGACCTGGAGGGGCCGGAGAACCACCGGCAGGTTTACATGGACTGCCTGCGGGAAGCCCTGGTAGAGACCCAAAGAGCCCCCGGCCAATACCTGAGGGTGGGCTCGGTGGGCAGCCGGGAGGCGGACCGGAAGGACTTTTATGAAACCTTTGGCGGGCTGTTCTTTGTGGGGATTTTCTTCACTCTGCTGTTCCTGCTGGCGACGGTGCTTATCGTCTACTACAAGCAGATTACCGAGGGATACGACGACCACGACCGGTTTCACATCATGCAGCAGGTGGGGATGAGCGCCCACGAGGTAAAATCCGCCATCCACAAACAGGTTTTGATGGTCTTTTTCCTGCCCCTGGGGCTGGCGATGGTCCACATCTCCGCGGCGTTCCCCGCGCTGTGCAAAATACTGCGTGCCTTCCAGATGACCGACACCCGGCTGTTTCTCATATGCGTGCTGGGGACCTGTCTGGCCTTCTCTGTGGTTTATCTTGTCATCTACTGGCTGACGGCCAGCGTCTACTACAGACTGGCGAAATAGGGGGGATTCCGATGAAGCGTCGCTGTGCCGCGTTTGTGATGGCGCTGCTGAGCCTGGCGGCCTGCCGGATGTCCGACGCCCTCCGGCGGCCCCGGCTGGAGTTCCAGGTTTCGGTGAGAGTTTCCGCGGAGGAAAGGACATATGGTATTCGGATGGATTATCTCGGCGGAAGGCTTTGGCTGGATGGACAGGTGGTTCCAAAGGACTCGGACGGCTCCGAGCCCTCCCCTGGCGGGGAGGATTTTTGGCGGCTGTTCCCCAGAAGGGAGGCGCTGGAGGAGTACCCCGGATATGGATGGGCCGGGGTTCTTCTCTCCACGGAAGAAAACATATTTCCCGCATATTTCTACGCAGGTCTTTGATTTTTGCTTTTCGGGGTTTTCAACTTTTCGCAAATGTGGTAAAATCATGGTAGCTTCATTGTTTTCGACAAAATACGGAAAGGGGAAATCTCCATGAACACCCAGGAGCGGGCTTTGGCCGCCATTGATAAATTAAAAGAACTATACCCCGACGCGGAATGCTCCCTTGACTATATCCCGGAAAAGCCCTATGAGCTGCTGATTTCCGTCCGCCTTGCCGCCCAGTGTACTGACGCCAGGGTCAACTTGGTCACGCCGGTTCTCTTTGAAAAGTTCCCCACCCTGGACGCTCTGGCCGGCGCCCCGGTGGAGGAGATCGAGGAGATTGTCAAGCCCTGCGGACTCTATAAGACAAAGGCGAAGGATATCTCCGCCACCTGTAAGATGCTGCGGGAGGTGTACGGCGGCGTTCTCCCCGATACGGTGGAGGAGCTGACCAAACTGCCGGGCATCGGGAGAAAGACCGCCAACCTGATTGTGGGGGATATTTACAAAAAGCCCGCTGTGGTCTGCGATACCCATTGTATCCGCATTACCAACCGGCTGGGCCTCTCCGATACCAAGGACCCGGCTAAGGTGGAAAAACAGCTTTGGAAGATACTGCCCCCGGAGGAGTCCAATAATTTCTGCCATCGGCTGGTGCATTTTGGCAGGGCGGTGTGTAAGGCGAGAAAGCCGGACTGCGCCAACTGTGTTTTGGCGGAGATATGCCCCAGCTGCCAGAAACCGGAGGATTGAGCCCCATTTGAGAAGAATTTCCTTGACAGAGATTTTTTCTTCTGCTACAATAAACATACCAAATGAATGTTTGTGAAAGCAGGTGACATATGGCGCGCAATAAGTATCCGGAGGTAACGGTGGAGCGGATATTGGACGTTTCCCAAAGGCTTTTTCTGGAAAAGGGCTATGAGAATACCACCATTCAGGACATTGTGGACGGACTGGACGGCTTGACCAAGGGGGCGGTCTACCACCATTTTAAATCCAAAGAGGAGATCATGGACGCGGTGGGGGACCGGATGTTTTTTCAGAATAACCCCTTTGAAAAGGTCCGCGGCCGCAAGGACCTCAACGGACTGCAGAAGCTCCAGGAGGCTATCCGGCTGAACCAGGCTGACCGACAGCGCACCAATGTGACGGTGCAGGCTATCCCCATTACCAGGAATCCAAGGGTACTTGTGGGGATGATCGACTCCAACCGCCGTATCCTGACGCCGTATATGCTGGAGCTGATTGAGGAGGGGAACCGGGACGGCTCTATCCACACCGAGTATGGGAAGGAAATCGCGGAGCTGATTCCGTTGCTGACCAGTCTGTGGCTGCTGCCGTCGGTTTTTCCGGCGGATAAGGAGGGGATGAAGCGGAAGTTTCTCTTTATCGGAGAAATGCTGGAGAAGATGGGACTGCCGTTAATCGACGATTCTATCCTTTCGCTGGTGGACGAGTTCTTTGCCCAGATGCCCGAACAGAAATAAAATTGCCTGAGGCAATTTTATTTTGCTTTAATACATTCATTTGGTTGGTATGATTGCGGCACAGCCGCATTTTTCACTATTTTTTACATACCTTTAGAAGGTATGAATGGAGGAAAATATGAAGAAAAAACTATTTACCCGCAACTTTACATTTTTGATTTTAGGACAGATTAGCTCGCTGCTGGGCAACTATACCCTGAAATTCGCCCTCTCCATGTATGTGCTGGAGAAAACCGGCTCTGCCTCTGTCTTTGCGGGGCTGCTGGCGGCGGCTATGCTGCCCACCATCTTCCTTTCCCCCTTTGGGGGGCTGCTGGCGGACCGGGCCAATCGGCGTAATATTATGGTGGGGCTGGACGCTCTTTCCGGCACTGCTGTGCTGGCTGCGGGGCTTGCGCTGCCTGTCGGTCACGACATTTTTGTGATTGGCGCGCTGCTGATTGTCCTATCGGTGCTAGGGGCCTTTGAATCCCCGACGGTGCAGGCCTGTGTCCCGCAGATGCTCTCCGGGGACAACATTGTCAAGGGTAACGCAGCCGTCAGCCAGGTCTCTGCCATCGCGGGACTGGTTACCCCGTTTTTGGGCAGCGTGCTCTATACGGCCCTGGGGCTGGGGCCTGTCCTGTATGGGGCGGTGGTTTGCTTTTTCATTACCGCGTTTTTTGAGTGCTTTATCCGGCTGGAATACCACAGGCCGGAGCGTTCTGCCGGTATCCTGTCTATGGTGAGAGAGGATTTTACCGTCAGTATGCGTTTTCTGTGCCGGGAACAGCCGGGGATTCTAAAGCTGCTCCTGCTGGCCGCCCTGGTGAGCCTATTTGTGGCGGGAACGGTGGTGGTGGGGTTTCCCTACCTGGTGCGGACGGTTTTGGGGCTTTCCGCGGAGTATTACGGCGCGGCGGAAAGCTTTATGGGGGCGGCGGCGATTGGGGGCAGCGTGCTGGTAGGGGCGTTGGCTTCAGCGAAAAAGCTGCGGATGAAGTACCTGGCCGGGGTGTTGGCATCCTTTGGGGCCTGCCTGATTCCCTGCGGCGTTGCCTTTCTGCTTCCGGTAAGCGCCTTTGGGCGGTATGTTGTTCTGGTGGCGATGCTTTTCCTCTGCCAGGCGGGGTGCAGCTTCTTTTCCACATGCGCTATCTCCGCCATCCAGGGGCGGACACCTGAGGGGCTGATGGGGAAGATAATGTCCTATGTCTTTACCCTTTCCATGTGCGCCCAGCCTGTGGGGCAGATGGTCTACGGGGTGTTGTTCGATCGGTTTTCCGCCGCGCCCTATTGGGTGCTGCTGCCCAGCGGGATTTTTGTCTGCGTCATTGGGCTTATGTCGTCAGGATTCTTTCAAGGGCTGGACGACAGGTGACTGGTGTGAGGGGGGAGGGGTGAGGTAAAGCGGTAAATTTTTCATGTCCGCAACTTTTTTTATATGATTTTTCCGCGGCGGTCTGTTATGATATAGTCACAGGGGAAACAAAGGAATGAACGGTGTACACCGCAGACCATTTGCTGGACAAAGTTGGTTCGACTCCAACCGGGAAGTCTCGAAAGAGGATTCTCTGCTAACGCACCGTGTTTCTTCCAAAGGCGCGCACAGCAGCCAAAAGCTCAGTAAAGAAACGCCGTCTACCGCTAAGACGGCATGCGCCTTGACGGTTTTCCCTTTGCGGGGGAAAGGTACATACAGCAATCTGATTGGTAAATCCCTCAGCGATGGGGGAGAGCCGGTTCAATTCCGGTGGATTCCTTCGGGGATTTGTACCTTGGTTCCGCAAGCCTGTATATTCCATGGAAAGCGGCGGCGTCAACCGCAGATTTTTAATATCCTGTCACGATATAACAAAACGGCGCCGCGACACTTTCAAAAGCTTGACCCCGATACAGCGGCGTCAACCGCATCTCTTTTAGGGACAGGGGAGGGGTAAAACCACCCTGTAAAAAATGGCGCCGCGCGGGGGACGGGGGAGAGCTACATTCCTTTTTGATTTGTCTTTTGAAGGAGGCGGTTCTTATGCTGAACTATCTGAAATTACAAGCCAACAAAACCTTGACCGAAAACGGAGCGGAAACCTATGCTTCTACCATGAGCAACTGCCTCGATTTGTTTTCCACCATCGGCGCGCTGCGCCAGGCGGATGACCAGGAGATCACCGTCAGATTTCTCCGCGCCTGGGCCGAAAGCCGCGATATTGCCCTGAAAACCGCATTCTACGCCCGCGACGTCCGCGGCGGCTTGGGGGAAAGACGGGTGTTCCGGGTGATCCTCGCCGGCCTGGCAGTGAGCAATCCCAAAACCGTGGTGAAAAACCTCCCTTATATCGTGGAAATGGGCCGCTATGACGACCTGTTGGTGCTGATGGACACCCCCTGCCAAGACGCTGCCGCCGCATTCATCGGGGAACAGCTGAAAAGGGACATCGCTGCACTGGACGCCGGGGAAACCAATATCTCCCTGCTGGGGAAATGGCTCCCCTCCGTCAACGCCTCCAGTGAGGAGACCAACCGCATAGGCAGAAAGCTGGCAAAAGCCCTGGGAATGAGCTGTAAGGAGTACCGCCAAACCCTTTCCCGCCTGCGCCGGGGCATCGCCATTCTGGAAAATAATCTGCGGGAAAGGGACTATTCTTTCGATTACAACCTCCAGCCCTCCAAGGCCATGCTGAAATACCGGAAGGCATTCCTGCGCAACGACAAGGAACGGTATCAGGGATACATGGAGCTTGTCATGTCCGGCAAGGCAAAGCTGAACACCGGGACGCTGTATCCCTATGAGATTGTGGCCCCCTGGGTAAATCAGGGAGGCGAACCCGGTACCAAGGAGGAGCGCCGGGCGCTGGAGGCCACATGGAACGCCCTGCCCGACTACACCAACGGGGAAAACGCCCTGGTTGTAGCTGACGGCTCCGGCTCCATGTATATGTCCTGCTACAGGCCATTGCCCGCGGCGGTGGCCATGTCCCTGGCGGTTTATTTTGCCCAGAGAAACCGGGGGGCGTTCCGGGGACACTTTATGACCTTTTCCCGCAGGCCCCAGCTGGTGCAGATTAAGGGCCGGGATTTATATGAGCAGATACGGTACTGCATGTCCTTTAACGAGGTGGCCAACACCAATATAGAGGCCGTATTCGAGCTGCTGCTGAAGACGGCGGTCCACAACCGGCTGAAGCAGTCGGAGCTGCCCTCTGTCATCTACATCATCTCCGACATGGAGTTTGACCGGTGCGCCGAAAACAGCGATTTGACCAACTTCCAGAATGCAAAAAGGAAGTTCCGGAGGGCCGGATACCGCCTGCCCAGGGTGGTGTTCTGGAACGTGGCCTCTCGGAATTTGCAGCAGCCTGTCACCTCCAACGAACAGGGGGTTGTACTGGTCAGCGGGTGCTCGCCCAGGGTGTTCCAGCTAGCCCTCTCCGAAAATCCCTCCCCCTACCGGTTTATGCTGGAGGTGCTGGGGGCGGAGAGATACGAGAAAATCACCGCGGCGGCAGAGTAGCTCTGCCGCCCTTTTACAGAAAGGATTCACATATGGAAATCATTGGAAAGTACAACACCGCTCAGGTGTACGCCACCCGGCTGGAGGAATCCGCCCGGAGGCAGATTCAGCTGCTCTGCGACCAGGAATTCGCAAAGGACAGCAGAATCAGGATTATGCCCGACGTCCACGCCGGGATGGGCTGTACCATCGGGACCACTATGACCATAAAGGACACCGTCGTCCCCAACCTGGTGGGGGTGGATATCGGGTGTGGGATGGAGACAGTGCGGGTCTATCAGGACCATCTGGAGCCCCAGAAGCTGGATAAGCTCATCTATGAGAAGATTCCCTCCGGCTTTTCCATCCGGGAGCAGTCCCACAGGTACGCCGACCAGATCGACCTTTCCCAGCTGAGATGTGCGGAGGAGGTAAATATCGGGAGGGCCCTGCGTTCTGTCGGGACGCTGGGGGGCGGCAACCACTTCATTGAGGCGGACAGGGACGAGGAGGGAAACCTTTACCTTGTGGTCCACTCAGGCAGCAGACATCTGGGGGTGGAGGTGGCGAAGCTCTATCAGGAGGAGGGATACCGCCAGCTCAACCATGCAGATAAGGCCGCGGTACAGGAGCTGATCGACCAGATGAAGGCCGAGGGGCGGCAGAAGGAGATACAGAAGGAAATCAAGAAGCTGAAAAACCAGGTTCTCACCGATGTGCCCTTTACGCTGGCTTACCTTTCGGGAAAGCTGTTTGAGGATTACATCCACGACATGAAGATTGTCCAGGAGTACGCTGCCCTCAACCGGAGGGCCATGATGGACGAAATGCTCAAGGGGATGAAGCTGGGGGCGGCGGAGCGGTTCACCACCATCCACAATTACATTGACACCCAGGCGATGATCCTGCGTAAGGGGGCGGTTTCCGCCAAGGCAGGGGAGAAGCTGTTGATACCCATTAACATGCGGGACGGGAGTTTGATTTGTGTGGGGAAGGGGAATGAGGAGTGGAATTATTCCGCGCCCCACGGGGCGGGGCGGCTGATGAGCCGCAGCGAGGCCAAGCGTTCTTTTACGGTTAATGAGTTCAAAAAGCAGATGAAGGGGATATACACCACGTCGGTCAATCGGGATACGCTGGATGAATGTCCCATGGCGTATAAGGATATGACGGATATTGTGGAGAATATTGGGCCGACGGCGGAGATCGTGAGCATCATAAGGCCCATCTATAATTTTAAGGCGGGGGATGGGGAGTAGCCCCGCACAAGGAGGAGGAAAAGGGAATGATAAGACGTTTCAGAGAAGTCGAGGGAAGGTATATAGAAAAGATACTTGGTCAGGAGCGGCTGGCCTTTGCCCATTCGGACACAAACGATTTCTACGACCTGATTGAATGGTCAAAATCGGGGGGATACCAAGGCTCGATCATCCTGTTTTTTGACTTTGCATCCGGCAATGTATACAAGCCGTTTGCGAAGAAGCGAAATGTTGTATACAGCGATCCTGTTTATGCGGGAGGCTTTTACTATTTCCTGCAAGGGGACTATGATGAAAAGAGGATTACCTTGTATCGCTATATTCCGGAAAAGCTGATGGAGAAGGTAACGGAGCTGAGTACAGAGGAGGTCAATTTATATAACCTGCGCATTATAGGGGAGCCGGTACACGTTATCAGCCAGGAGGAGCGCTTTGAATGCTACTACCCGGAAAAAATCTCCATCCCGATGGAGAGCAATGAGCATGTTGTTTTTATGGAGGATGGCAGAATCTATTTTGAAGCGTGGCTGGAGGAAGGCTGGGATGAGGAAAAGGAGTGTGCCACAGAACAGTATCGGAATTATTACAAGATAATCATCAGGGATTATGAGGGAAACAGGCTGTCGGAAGAGGTGGGGAATTTCTATCAGGCGGCGGATGGGACTTGGTGGATGGCATGAAAGATAGAGAAGTGATAATTGCTAAGAAAGAGGTTTCGGAGTCGGAACAAAAAAGACGTAAGTATCCTTCCCTGGCTGAACGGTTCGCTGGATACAGCGGCGATTATGTTTCGGAGGAATGGGATACCGGAAAACCTGTGGGTGCTGAGGCGGATTTCACTGAAAATCCCCCATCTTGACAGAATTCGCCTTTCCGGGTATAGTTATCCTATACGAACTATGGAAGGGAAGCGTTATTTTGCAGCATACACATCTATTTCAGAAGGGCCTGCCTGTGGACGCCCATGACATCCGCAAGGCGGTGTTTGTAGATGAACAGGGCTTTGACGGGGATGCTGAATTCGACAGCATTGACCCGGACGCCTATCATGTGGTCCTCTATCTGGACGGAAGTCCCGCCGGGACCGGGAGGGTGTTTCCGTCGGATTCCCCGGAAATGTATACCATTGGACGGGTGGCCGTCTACCCCCAGTATCGAAAGCTCCATTTGGGACAGGAGATTTTGGCCCTGTTGGAGCAGAAGGCAAAAATCTTCGGCGCAAAGAGAATCGGGCTCTCCGCCCAGTGTCAGGCCAGGGGCTTCTATGAAAAATGCGGCTATACCGCCAGCGGAGATATCTATCTGGACGAATTCTGCCCCCATATCCACATGGAGAAGGTGCTTTGAAGGGCCTGGAGGCGGCGGGCGTGTCCCGTCCTGTGATGGTGTTGGTCATACTGGCGTTGGCCGTCGCTGCGGGGTTGATTCTGGCGGCTGTGGTTCGGAGAAGCCTCCGGCGCAGGGACCGTCAGCGGAAGATCAACGAGGCGGGGCGAAAGGGGGAGGAGGAGCTGGCGGGACGGCTGCTCCGGCAGGGGGGATACCGGAAGGTGTTGCAGAATGTGTATATCCCCACCTCCCGCTCCACCACCGAGGCGGACGTCATTATGCTGCACCACTCCGGCATCTATGTATTTGAGAATAAGGCTTACTCCGGGTGGATATTCGCCTCTGCTGAAAGCCAGTATTGGATGCAGACCCGGCCCAACGGTACCAGAAACAGTTTCTACAACCCCATCCGGCAGAACGAGGGGCATATCGCCTCCCTGATGAAGTTCTTGGGGGTAAAGGACCGGGGGATGTTCCATTCCGTGATTGTCTTTTCGGACAAGGCGGAGTTTAAGGATGTGGACTGCGGGGGGCATTCGGCGGTCAACGGCCATGACGTGTGGGTGATTCATCTGAATGAACTGAACTGGGCTTTGAAAAAGGCGGGGCGGAGGACGAAATATTCCCTCACCAGGGGGGAGATCAGGGAGATCAACGGAAAGCTGACGCCTCGAACCAAGGTTTCCGAAAAGGTGAAGCGGGAGCACCTTAGGAATGTTAAGAAAAAGCGGTGACAAAGATGTTCAGATGGCACGGGAAAGGGGAATTCGTTTGAATATCACAGTAACGGGTTTGAATAAATCCTATCACACGAAAAAGGCGCTGACAGATATCCGTTTGGAGCTTTCCCCCGGCGTTTACGGGCTGATTGGGGAAAATGGGGCAGGCAAGACGACCTTGATGCAGATTCTCTCCACCGTCCTGCCCTATGACAGCGGGGAGATTCTGGTGGACGGTTCCAGCATTCAAGACCCGAAAACTGGTTTGAGCTGGCACAGGAGCTTAGGGTATCTGCCCCAAAACCTGTCGCTGTTTCAGAATATCACCGTCTTTGAAATGCTGGATTATCTGGCGGTTTTAAAGACGGACTATCCCGCCAGGGTCCGCAGGCAGGAGATAGAGCGGGTTCTGGAGCTGCTGAACCTGACAGAGCAAACTCAGATGAAGGTAAAGCAGCTTTCCGGCGGCATGAAGCAGCGGGTGGCCATCGCCCAGAGCCTGATGTTCGACCCCAGAGTGCTGCTGATGGACGAGCCCACCGTGGGTCTGGACCCCAGGGAGCGGCTGCGCTTCCGCAACGTGGTCAACCAGGTGGCAAAGGACAAGGTGATTCTGCTTTCCACCCATATTATAGACGATATCTCCGTCCTCTGCGACCACTGCATTATCCTGAAAAAAGGGACAGTCCGCTATAACGGGCCGGTGGGCGGGCTGATCCAGAGGGCGGAAAGGCGGATTTTTACCTGGGACGCGCCGGTTGACGCCCCGGTGGAGCCGAGGATTCTGGAGGGCCTGATCTCCATTTCCCGTGGGGAGAACCACATTACATACCGCTTTTACGGGGATGAGGGAGCGGACGGCGGCGCAGGCTTCCGGACGGTGACGCCAAATCTGGAGGACGCTTACCTGTGGTTTATGAGCGGGAAACAGCAATCATGAAAGTACTTATTTTAAAATTGGCAAAAATCAGCAATGCGGAGGATTTTGCAGGCAAAGGGTTTTGGCTTCAGCTTTCTTGCATTGCTGTTGCCTTTGTGATGAGCGTCTTCGGTTGGAAGATATCCATTTTGGGGCATCTTCTTTTGATGCTTTATCTTACGCTTTCGGCGCTGCGGGTGGTTACGCTGCATCAGCGCAGGGCGAATCTGGCTTATTTTGAGATTTCCCGCCTGTCCGCCTGGCAAAGGTGGAAGCTTTGTTTTGCGGTAACGGTTTTGGACACCTGTTGGACGATTCTGGCTCTTGCGGTTCATATGGTTATATTCCGCGGTCTGTCGCTGCTGCTGGCTCCTACATGGCTGCTCCATCTCTGTTTCGCCATATTGCTGGGCTTTACGCTGGGGAAGGTGATTCCTAATTTCCATCTGGATTTGGTGGCCGTACTGGGCTATTATCTGTTTATGATTGTAAATTGTTCAGGTTCAAACATACAGGAACTGGAATTTTTTCATTACTTCACCCCTTATTTACAGTTAATAGAGATGGGGCGTTTTCACATCAGCAGCCTGTACCTGCTTGTAACCTGCCTTGCCCTGGTTTTGCTGCTGGTCTGGAAGGGTCAGAGGGGAAAACAGGCAAGGATTGCTCTTTTGATGGCGGCATTCGTGGCTGTGGGGCCGGTGTGTTATGAGGTATACGGCAATCGGCAGCAAACGACATATCATGAAATGACAGTAGACGGCCAACCGGTATGGTACAGCAGCAAAATTCCCGTCGAAGATGTACAATATTTAGCTCAAATAGCGGTATCGATGAAAAAGGCATGCGAACATTATGGCTTCCCTATCAATCAAGGAGATTTCCGGTTCTATAAAAGCTATTGTACACTGGGAAATTTTTTCCCGGAGATAGTAGGCTGGAATCAAGAAAAAGAAACCTTTTACTTTAATGTATTCTCCAGCTTACAAATGAGTAAAAACCCGGAGCTTGTGAAAAATGTCTGCCAGCGATACATTTCTGTTATGCTCAGCAGGTCGGAACAGCTGAGAAATATGAATCTGGCCACATTGCAGATGAAATCCGCTGTGGAGGGCAGAATCATTCAGTACGCGTCACAGCAGGGATGGCTGCCTATCAACGATTACATATATACCCCGGTCAGTGAATTTGCGCTTTTTTCCTGTTATCTTTTGGAACATGAGACGGAACGGTATCGCGAGATATTTGAGGCTGTGAACGAGGCTAGGCTGGAAGAGGATGAGGTTTGGGCCATTATAGAGAAATCCTATCCGGAGATTTATCAGGATTTCAGAATATGGTCAGGCAAAGGAGAATAAAGCGGTGAATGTCTTTATCAAATTCATACGGCTGTTTCACAGGCAGTTGTTACATAGGAGAATCTATTTTTGGACGCTTTTTATTGTGTTCATCGTTATGGCCTTTGTGGACAACAACCAGGGGCTGATATACGCCCTCCACGATATCATGTACCGGTATACAGAGCAGCAGGCAGCCATGGTGTTTATACCGATTCTATTGGTTCCCATTTGTTTAAACGAAATCTTTCAGGATTTAAACGACCGTCTGTTCTGCATCTACAGTCCCTCAAAGCGTTTACCCGCAATCGCCCTGTGGGTTCTGCTGACGGCGGTGTGCGGCTTTTGGCTTTCCCTGGGGGTGTGGGCCAACAAAGAGCTTCAGATGCAATTTTTTGAAATTCCTGGGGAAGTATGGACATCTTACCTGGTGACCGGATGGATGGAGCTGGCCGGGGCGTTTGGCATCTATATCGGGATGTTCCGGATTTTTAAACGGATATTTGTTACAGATATTGTATACTTTTTTCTGCTGCTTTTTCTCCTTTTTGTTCCGTCCTTCCTTCCCTTCCCCGGCGCGGATTTAATAAGCTTTCCGTTGATTAGACATTCGATGGAGCTGTTGCAGGACAATCCGGGGATTGTTATTGGTTCCAGAGCGGTGTATCTGGTTTTGGCTGTTGCTTTGATGTTTTGGATGGGAAAAGACAATAACAAATTGAAAAAAGGCGGGCTGAGCATACAAAAAGGCTAATATGATGGTAAACAAATAACCGAGCACCTTTTTCGGCGCTCGGTTATGCTTTTTATGGTAGGCATTAACCCATTCTCCGCTTCATCTGCTCCGGGCTGACGGCAGAGGAAAGGGCCACGTCCTTGGATATCTTTCCCTTTTGGTACAGGGCCAGGATGGACTGGTCCATGGATATCATCCCCTCGGCGCTGCCCGCCGCTATGGCGTTGTCAATCTGATGGGTCTTGCTGTCCCGTATCATGCTGCGGATGGCGCTGTTCATGTGCATCAGCTCAAAGGCTGGGTACAGGTTGCCGTCCGTGCCAGGGAGCAGCTGCTGGGATACCACCGTGTGCAGTACCATACTCAGCTGTACCCGTATCTGGTCCTGCTGGCCGCTGGGGAAGGTGTCAACAATGCGGTCGATGGTGTTGACCGCCCCCTTGGTGTGCAGGGTAGCTATCAGCAGATGGCCGGTCTCCGCCGCCGTCATGGCGGTGTGGATGGTCTCCGGGTCCCGCATCTCCCCCAGGAGGATGACGTCCGGGGCCTGACGCAGGCAGGCGCGGAGGGCGGAAGCATAATTTTCTGTGTCAATGGATATCTCCCGCTGGCTGACAATGCTGCGGTTGTTCCGGTGCAGATATTCTATGGGGTCCTCCAGGGTGATGATGTGACATTCCCGCTTTTGGTTGATCTGGTTGAGGATGCACGCCTGGGTGGTGGATTTGCCGCTGCCCGCCGTGCCCGTTACCAGAATGAGGCCATGGTGTACCTCTGAAAGGTCAATGACCTGCTGGGGAATCTGGAGGTCCTTCCAGTCCGGAATGTCAAAGGCAACAATCCTGACCACTGCCGCCATGGAACCCCTCTGGCGGTAGGCGTTGACGCGGAAGCGGGCCAGCCCCGGCACCGAAAGGGAAAAGTCGTCGTCTCCCCGCTCCAGATACCGGTCAGGGGAGCGGGTGGCCATTTTGTAGATGTCCATAATAAGCTGCTCCGTCTGGGCCGGAGAGAGCCGGTCCTCGCTGATGGCACAGAGGCGCTTTTCCAGCTTTTCGCAAACAGGACCGCCCGCGATGATAAACAGGTCGGAAGCCTCGTCGGCCACCGAACGCTTTAGGTAATCCAATAATTCTGCCATGAGTATACTCCTTTTTCGTCAGAACGTGGTCCCCGATCCGTCCCACAGGTCCAGGGTTTCATCCGCTTCCCAAGGGGTCGCGGGGACAGCCTGCCAGCGCAGGATGGTAAAGGCAGTTCCGTCTATGATAACCTCTGCCTCCAGCTTTCGGGTATCCGAAATGGGGCAGGAATAGAAATACAGATTCCCGTCTACGCTGACGCCCTCCGGCAGTTCTCCGGCCCTCAGACGGGCCAGAATCTCCTGGGCGTCGCAGTCAGCCGCATAGTATTCCGCGATAGAGCCGATGGCGGAGTCCGCCAAGCGGTCGTCGGCCCGGACGGTGGACAGCCCCAGCAGGGCGAATACCGTCAGACACAGCACCGCAAAGGCCACCAGCAGGGAGATTCCCCCTGTGGCAGGGGCGGAGAACCGCTCTTTTTTATCCTGATTCTGACTCATCCTGTCACCGTCACCTCCTGCCAAGCGGTATCGATTTCAAACAGAATTTCCCGGCCCCATTCCACCTGGACCGAAACCTTGGCAAGGCCGGGAACATCGGTGGAAACAGGGCGGACGGTGAGGAGAAATTCCTCTCCGCCGGGATTTCCTTCCTGGTCATAACCCGCCTTAAGGGCTTCGCCGTCAAAGGTCCCCCCCAGTGCGGCCGCGGCGGCGGACAACGCCTCCTCCGGCGTTCCACCCTGATGGCGTACTGTCTCGGCGGCGGTTTGGGACAGGGTGGCGGCTGTATCCCTGGCCTCCCCCCGGCGGGAAAGGCGGTCGGAATAGGTAAAGGATTGCAGGCAGAGCGCCGCAGCAAGGGCGAATACCAGCAGCATAATCATCTGCTCCATGAGCAGGAGAGGTGCTTTGCTTTTCATGCCGGTACCGTCCTCCCTTCTTCTGTGCGCAGGGAAAGACAGAGAACCTTTCCCGCGCTGCCGCCGTCAATCTTAACGGTCAGGAGACCGTCCTCCAGGGAGAAATCCACGGGCTCCGATTCCAGGAGCTTTACCCCGTCCTCCGGGGCAAGGTCGCTGTCCGCGGCGGCGTACAGCTCCATGAGATAGCCGTCGTACCAGTAGACGCGGGTGACATAGCCGGTGGACTCCTCCAGCGCCAGGGCATTGGTTCCCTGGAAGGAAACGACCTCCACGCTGCCCGCAATATCCGACTGGCGGACACGGGTGGCGATGTACTGGATGCAGGTGCGGCTGTCGTAAGCCCCCTGATCCCGGTCCACCAGCCGCCGGTAGGCCCCCGCGCCGCTGAGCAGTACCGCCAGAATGCAGGCCGCAAAAACGGCGAACAGCAGAAGGGCCAGCAGGCCGTCCATGCGATGCTGTCTTGGTTGTCCTTTCATTGCGTTCTCTCCAATACAGTAATATCCGGCATGAGGTTTTCTCCAAAGGTCATATACCGGACGATATAGCCGGAATCCTCGATCTGTATCCCATAATGTTCCTCCAGGTATTCCAGGTCAGGGGGATAGAATCCCTCGGCGGCGTAGCAGGCCACACAGCCCCGGCGCAGCGTCTGCTCCAGCTGACGGACGCTCTCCGCCTCCCGCCCCTGGTCCAGACTGTCCAGGGCAGTGGCAAAGCAGACCGCTGCGATGACAAATACCAGCGGGAGCAACCAGGCAAACATTCCCAGGTTCCATTTTCTTCTTCTCTTCATATCAGCACATCACCCGATAGCCGCCATGATGTTCATCAGCGGCAGCATAACCGAAAGGAGGATGAGCCCCACCAGCAGGGAGCAGACCAGCACCAGAGCGGGCTCCACCCGGCTGACCATGGCGTCCAGGGCGGTTTCCCCCTCTTCCATAAGCTCCTGGGCGATTTTTGCCATGGAGGTGTCGGCAACGCCTCCCCGTTGGCCCAGCTCCAGGATGCGGCACTGGCGGGGGGGAAGGAGGCCGCTTTGATTGAGCGCCTCGCTGAGGGCTTCACCCTTTTCCAGCCGTTCCCCACAGTCCAGACAGCGGCGCTTGGCCCCTCCCTCCATCAGGTTGGCGGAGAGAGTGACGGCTTCCTCTACCGGGAGGCCGCTGGCCATTCCCATGGCCATGGCCTGGGCCAGGCGGGCGTTATTGAGCTTGCGGGATATCCCCTTATCCCCGTGCTTTTCCTGCCACCAGAGGGTGAGCTTGGCGCGGAGCGGTTTGACAAAGGTGAAGAGCAGGGCAAAGAGGACAGCGGCGGCCAGCAGAATCCAGAGGACCGGAAGGGCGCGCTCCAGGCCACGGCCCAGGGCCAGCAACCCCCCGGCCACGCCGGTGAGCCGCCCGCCCAGGCTGGCGTAGACGTCGTCGAAAATCGGCAGCACCTTGATGAGCAGTATCCCAATCACCACCAGCATCAGGGCCAGCATGACAGCGGGATAGAGAAGGGCGGAGCGAATCCGGCGGTTGAGGCGGACCCGCTGCTCGTAATAATCGGACAGGGCGGCAAGGGCTTCCTCGGTGCGGCCGGTTTTTTCGCCCACCGAGACAAGGCCGCAAAGATAGGGGGGGAAAGCCCCGCTTTGGCTGAGGGCGTCCCCCAGGGACGAACCAGCATCCACCTGTTCAGCTAAGGCGGTGAGAAATCCTCCGTCCTTCTCCTTTTCCTCCTCGGCGAGGAGGGCCAGGGCGTCGCCGGTTCCCACCCCCGCGTGGAGAAGGAGGGCCAGCTCCTGGCAAAAGAGAGAGATATCTTCATTGGATAGAATCTGTTTCATAAAGCGTCTCCTAGTAGAGGTATTTGACGGTGTAATTTTTACCGTTGCCGATATACTGCATAATGGCGTCGCTCCCGTTGCCGGAGGAGGCAAAGGTGGGGTCCATCCTCTGCCAGGTAGTCCCGTCGAAGAAGATGACGCCGTCAACCCAGCCAGTTTCCTCTGTCCAGACGTTTACCCAGGCGTGGTAGGCCTGGCCCGCGTAGCCGACCACCAGCTTGGTGGGAACACCCTGGCTGCGGAGCATTCCGGTCATGAGGGCGGCATAGTCGAAACAGATGCCGGTTTTATTGGCCAAAACGGAATCTAGGTCGGGCAGATAGCCGCTTTGAACGGTCTGGGCCTTTTGCTGGTCATAGGTCAGGTTGCCGACAACGTAATCGTAGACCGCCTGCACCTTGTCCAAGGGGTTGGACAGACTGCCGGTGAGCTCCTGGGCCTTGCTGATGGTATTATCGGCTCCGTCGTAGTTGACGTACTGGTTGGGGCGTAGGAAGGGGGCGAACTCATCCTTCAGCTTGAGGGTGAAGTTGACCGAGGTAAGCATCCCGTATTTGGAGCCCTGGACGTTCTGCATCACCCGGACGGTATAGTTGCCGTTGCCGTCGGAGAGGGGGAACACCGCCCAGGAGCCGCGGGGCAGATCGTAGGTATAGGTGGTGGTGGGACCCAGCACCTGGACTTTCAGGCGGGGGCCGCTTTTAGAGGAAACACGGGCCATGACATATCCGTCCCCGGTGTTGGAATAGTCGATTTCCGCGCCGCCGTCGGACTTCACCTTTTTGCCGGAGGCGGTGGGAAGCAGCATGGTATCAACCGCAGCAGAGGCGGCAAGGGGGACCATTTCGTCCTCCAGGACCACATTTTCCAGCGTCACCTGGTTGGTGTAGACGGTGGACAGATCAATTTCCCCGTCCGAAGCCTGTTCCGTATAGGAGGCGGACAGATCGAGTTCCGTATTCGCAGCAGCAGGGGCGCAGCCTGCCAGCAGGCAGAGGGTCAGAACCGCAATCAGGGTTGTTTTTTTCCAGTTTTTCATAAAAACCTCTCCTTTTTTCTATAGCTGGATCGCTGGGGATAAATGGAAAACGTCGATAAAGCTGTCCCAAAGGGACGAGCTCTGACGTATTGGTCAGATGTAAGGGGCCCTGCTATGGATTCGGGACAACAGAGGGGTCCCGGTCATAAATCTCCCGAAGTACCCCCTGGACCACCCACCGCTTTCTGGTGTTGTTGGCAGTACAGGTGGAAAGGGTGAGAAGCCTTTCTTCGGCCAACGGCTTTACGTCCGTTTTGAGAACGCTGCTCTCCAGGCAGAACTCGATGAACTGATCCCTTTTGTCGTCCAGGTCCAGCCGGTAGACCGCGCCGCGGGCGTTGGCCTCAAAGGCGGCGAAGATATCGTAGCGGTAGATGCCGTCTTCAATCACCAGGTAAATGCTGGGATGCTCCTGCCAGTATGCTGTCTCCTTATACCGTTCCAGGGTGCTGAACATCTCCTCGCTGAAGAGAATGCGGTGGCCGTGAATCAGGGTGTGGAAGTTGGTCAGGTCCGGATTGCTGGTGGCGTCCAGGAAGATGGAACCGTCCCGGCTGGCCTCCTTCTTCCAGTTGTTGTTTAAGTAATAGTCGCCGTCCACCCCCAGCAGCAGGGGATAGGAGATGGGGGTTCCGGGGATTTCAATCCAGCCGGTGACGTCGCTGTTAATCTCCTGAAGCCCCTCCAGGCGGAGCTTGGCGAGCTTGGAGGCCTCCGGGGGGAGGACCGGCTTCTGGGGGTCGTATGGTCCCGCCGAGGCGTTGGGGTCAGCGGGGGTGGAAACCGCCTGGTCCAGACCGGTAAGCTGGAGGGCGTCGGAACGGTTCCGCGACGCCTGTAGGTTCTGAAGCAGCCGCTGGATTGACATTATGACGCTGAATGACAATACAACGAGCAGCAGCAGGCGAACGATATTCAAAATTTTTTTTCTGTCCATATCCCAAATCCTTTCTTTCCTTTGGGGTAATTGGTATTTTCAAAAAACCAGCCGGGCCGGAGATCCGGACCGGCCAGTTTAAAGGCGGGAATCAACTCGCGATGGTTTGTCAATTCATCAAAAAAGCAATATGATTGTCTGTATTATATCATATGAAAGGTCAAAGCGCAAGTAGACAGAGCGCTTTTTTTGCATTTATAAAAATCTCGAAAAGAGAAATATTTCCGAAATTTCCGAAAAAGAGAAACTATAATAAAGGCACAGGGGAGGTGACAGAGAAAAAAATTTATCCCCCAAATGACTGTTCCAAATCTCTGGGACAGCCTCTTACAGACGAAAGGAGCAGAGAAAAGTTGAAACAGGAAATGGACCTGTCCGGCCGGCTCGCCTGCTGGCAGGACAAATACGAAAGGGCCAGGTCCGCGTACAGCGCCGAACGGGAGGCGATGGACCGCCGGGAAAAGCTGTACCTGGGGGACAAGGAAATCAGGACGCCCACCGGCTCCATCGCCCAGAAGGACGCCACCAACGTCCGCAACCTGGCCTTTGAGCTGGTGGAAAGCCAGATCAGCAGCATAATCCCCCAGCCAAAGGTGACGGCGGTATCCCCCCAGAACCAGGACAATGCCCGGAGCGTTGAGGACAAGCTGCGAAACGAGCTGGACCGGCTCCCTTTTGAGGTGCTCAATGACCAGCAGGAGCGGACTACCTTTATTCAGGGCGGCTCCATCATGCTGGTGGAGTGGGACGGCTCCCAGACGGGACACCGGGCGGTGGGGGAGCTCTCCGTCCGGCTGATACATCCCAGGCAGTTTATTCCCCAGCCCGGCGTGGCGGAGGTGCAGGAGATGGATTACTTCTTTCTGGAATCCTCCCAGTCCCGCGAGGCGGTCCGCCGCCGGTTCGGCGTGGAGGTATGGGCTGGGGACGCCGCCGGAGAGTACCCTGACGGTTCCGACGGACAGGAGCTGGTGACGGTGGTGACCGGGTATTACCGGGGGGAGAGGGGGATCGGGAGAATCAGCTGGACAGGGGATCAACTGCTGGAGGACCTGGAGGATTTCCTGGCCAGAAGGCTGGAGCGCTGCTCCGCCTGCGGAAGGCCCCGGTTGGGCAGGGAAAAGACCTGCGCCTGCGGGTGCGCGGACTTCCGGGAGGGGATTGAGGAGTGGGAGACCCTGGGTTCCGACATTCTTCGGGCGGACGGCTCGGTTATCCCCCTGTACACGGGAAAGAGGGAAAAGAAGACCCGGACCCGCATTCCCTACTACCGGATGAACCGCTACCCGGTGGTGGTGCGGAAAAACGTCTCCGTTTACGGGCGGTTTCTGGGGAACTCCGACGTGGAGGCGCTGGAGGACCAGCAGAACGCGGTGAAAAAGCTGACCACCAAAATTGAGGAGAAGCTGCTGAAGGGAGGGTCCTTTGTACTGCTGCCCAGGGGAAAGATGATCCGCCGCACCGACGAGGAGCTGAAGGTCATTGAGCTGGACGGGCCGGACCAGAAGGCCATGATTGACGTGGTCAACGTCCAGCCGGACGTGAGCCGGGATATGGCCATGCTGGAGCAGAACTACCTTTGGGCCAAGTCCACCTTGGGCATCAGCGACAGCTTCCAGGGCAAGGAGGACAGCACCGCCGTCAGCGGCAGGGCCAAGGAGTTTTCCGCCAACCAGACTGCTGGACGGCTGGAGAGCAAGCGGGTGATGAAGCAGGCCGCCTATGGGGAGTTGTTCCAGCTGATGTTCCAGATGCTGCTCTGCTGCGCCGACGAGCCCAGACCGGTGCGGAGCAGGGACATCCACGGCTCCCCGGAGTACCGCACCTTCAGCAAGTACGACTTTTTGGAGCAGGACGCGGCGGGGCAGTGGTTTTACAACGACGGGTATCTGTTCAGCACCGATGCCGCCGGGACTTTGGCCAACAACCGGGAGGCCATGTGGCAGGAGACGCGGGTGAACTACCGGGACGGCGCCTTTGGGGAGCCGGGGTCCCTGCCCTCCCTGCTGATGTTCTGGGAGGTGATGGAGGGGCTGAGCTACCCCTTGGCCTCCCAGATGAAGGCAAGGCTGGAGGCACAGATGAAGGAGCAGCAGGGAAAGGAGGTGGAATAGGATGGTTTGTCCCCTGTGCGGCTGTACCCTGCGCATCCAGAGGGGGTATGTGGAGGTGACCGGCGACCAGTCGCCGGAAGAAAAGACAGAAGTGTTCTATGTGCAGGAGCTGCAATGCCGCAACCCCCAGTGCGCCAGCTTTGAACAGCCGGTGCAGAAGGTCCGGAATCAGCTGAAGTAATCCGTAAAAAACACCCGGCAAGCCGGGATTGGAGAAAGGAGAAAATGCAGAATGTCAGTACGCAGTGACAGCAAAAGCGACTACATCGGGCGCATCGGGAACACGGGGGCCCAGTATGTCCAGGCGCCGGTTCCCACCGCGCCCAAGGGAGCCCCAGCGGTGAAGACCGGCGGGGACCTGCGCGCCCGCGGTCCGCGGGCGGAACGGAAGCCGAAGAAATGAGAGGAGCCTGCGGGCCGGGCACGGCCCGCAGGCTGTGGAACGAAAGAAGGGAGAATTGCAATGAACAGGTCAAACCCCAAATTGGAGGAATTTGCCCGCAGGCACGGCTACAGCTCCTTCCAGGAGATGCTGCTGGACCGTCTGCGCCAGAGACAGCTTGCCCAGCCGGAGGAGGACGAGGCCGATCAGCCGGAGGAGCTCTATGAAGAGGAGGAATATGAGGATGAGGAGCAGCCTGGCGAATGGGAGGAGGCGGAACGGGAGATTCTGCGGCAGATTGAGGAGCTGCTGGACCGCTTCCCGGACATTGAGAACCCGGAGAGCCTGCGGGAGGAAGGGCTGAGCGCCGTGGCCCGCATGAAGGGGGGAGCGGACACCCTTGCCCTTTGGCAGAGGATACGCCCTGTGGGGCTGGGGCTTTCCGACGCCTTTCTGCTGGTCAACCTGGAGGACATTCTGGCCCGGCAAAGGGAGGCGGCATGGCAGGCCGCTGTCAGCTCCCTGGCGGGGAGGGCCCACCTTCTGCCCGCGGCAGGGGGAGCCCTGGACGACCCGCCGGTGCCCGGCAGCGTGTTCCAGTGGTACCGCGCCCTCAACCCCAATGTGCCCGAACAGGATATCCGCGCCCACTATCACCGGGCAAAGAGAAAAAAATAACCGCCTGAACAGGCGGTGACGAAAGGAGTTTTATTTTATGGCAGACGTTGTATTTTCCAAGGCAAGCGGACTGAACGACTCGTTCTTCGGCAAGAGCCAGGAGCCCATCCAGATGCTGCTGGAGCGGGATGTGGAGGCCTTCGAGCAGATGAGCGCCATCCCAAAGCTGTTTAAAAAGGTCCAGTCCCACAACTTTGCGGAGAAGATCACCTCCCGCACCAGCATGGGGAACTTCTCCCCCGTAGGGGAGGGCGGGGTCTATCCCAAGGCCTCCATCCAGGAGGGGTATTCCAAAACCGTGGAGCCGGACACCTGGAAGAGCCAGTTTTCCATCACCAAGGAGATGGTGGAGGACAACAAGATGCTGGAAATTTCCCAGCAGGCCCTGGGCTTTACCGACAGCTACAACCGCACCAGGGAGCTTTTCGCGGGGGCTATGCTGGCGGGGGGCGTGAACACCAAGATGACCTTTGCCTCCAAGACCTATGACACCTCCTGCGCCGACGGGCGGCCCCTGTTTTCCAAGGAGCACCCCTCCATCACCAGCGGGACCTCCGCCCAGAGCAACCGCTTTGCCGATGCGTTTTCCCTGGACGCCCTGTCCGCGGCGGAAACCGCCATGCAGAATTTCAAGGACGACAACGGCTTTGTGCTGAACATCGCCCCGGACACCATCATCATCCCCAACGACTACACCCTCAAGCGGGATGTCTTCGCCGCCATCGGCGCGGACAAGGACCCCGCCACCGCCAACAACGGCTTTAACTACCAGTATGGCCGGTGGAACGTCATCGTGTGGCCCTACCTGACCCGCGTCACCGACGCGGAAAAGCCCTGGTTCCTGCTGGACAGCCGGTATAACAACAGCCGCGCCGGGTTGGTGTGGATTGACCGCATTCCCCTTTCCGTTCACTCCTGGGTGGACGAGAACAACGACAACAATGTCTGGAACGGCCGCGCCCGGTTTTCCGCGGGGTTCAACAACTGGAGAGCCATCTGCATCGGCGGCGTGACCGGGGGGACGCAGCTGATTGCCGCCGGTACCGGCGCAGCGGGGTGAGGCGTATGACCTACGGCGAACTGAAGGCGCTCTGCCTGCAAAAGGTATTCGCCATGGAGGGGGAGAGAATTGTGGAGGACGACAGCACCAGGGCCTTCCTCACCGCCCTGCCTGGGGCGGTCAACGAGGCGCTGGCATTGCTTTCCACCGCCGGAAAGCCGCTGGTGCGCCGGATGGATATCCCGGTTGAGCCGAGGGAGGGGAGCGATCCCCTCCTGTTCCGGAACCTGAAGGAGCTGGACGGGGATTTCCTCCGCCTGCTGCCTGGGGAGATATACTTCGCCCCGGCGGGAGGGGGACCCCGCCTGCGGCAGAGCGGAGGATACCGGATGGAGGGGGAAGCCTCTGTCTGGCTGGACGGAAGCCGGGAAGGGGTATGGGTGCTTTACTACCAGGTTTATCCCAAGTGGGTGGACGCAAGGACGGGGGACGAGGAGGAGATCGCCCTGCCCCCGGAGGCCGCCCGGCTGATTCCCCTTTACGCGGCCAGCCAGCTTTACAAGGACGACGACCTGGCCATCGCCACCCAGTACCGCAACGAGTTTGAGGCGGGGAGAGGGCTGCTGGCCTCGTTTTACAACGACGACAACGGCCGGGAATTCACCTCGGTCAGCGGGTGGATTTGAGCGGGGGCCGTACAGCGAGAAATTTTCTGTGAGAGGAGGAGCTTCATTTGGCATATTTTTCTGTCCCGGCCGGTACGGCCCGCAGCCGGACCACTATCTCCGAATTCAAGGGGGTGGACCTGCACAACGCCCCGGCCAACGTCTCCCTCAACCGCAGTCCCGATGCCCCCAACATGATACGGGACGTGCCCGGCAAGGTGCGCAAGCGCTGCGGCTACCATCTGGTGCGCCGGTTTCCGGGGCGCATCAACGGGTGTTTTTCCCTGTGGGGGCAGGGGGAGAGCTTTGCCGTTATCCACGGGGGGACCGCTCTTTATTCCGAGGACGGGGTGAAAATCTACGAGGGGGCGGCGGATACCCGCAGCTATGCCGTTCAGCTGAACAAAAAGCTCTACTTTTTGGACGGGGAGCACTACCTTGTCCTCTACCGCCAAAACGGGGGCTGGGTTTGCAGGCCGGTGCGGGAGGAGGCGTATGTGCCCACGGTGCTGATCTCCCGCGACCCCACCGGTGGGGGCGTTTCCCTGGAGCCCTTTAACCTCCTCCAGCCAAGGTGGGAGGAGGATTTCCTGGGCCAGTCGGGTGTGACCGCCTATCAGCTTTCGGCGGGCAATCTGGACGATACCCCTGTGGAGGTGGAGGTTCTACAGACCAGCGGCAGCTGGGAAAAGTGGAAGGAGGGGGAGAAGTTTTCGGTCAACCGCACCAGCGGGGTGGTCAACTTTATCACCGCGCCGGGGGCCTCCCCAGTGAGCGGGCGGGACAACGTGAAAATTCGCGCTTCCCGGAAGCTGAGCGCCTGCCCCATCGAGGGATGCCGCTTCGGGGTGCTGTACGGCGTGGGCGGCGCTTCCGACCGGCTGTTTGTCAGCGGAAACGACGCCTGGCCCAACCGGGACTGGTACAGCCAGCAGAATGACCCCAGCTTTTTCGGGGACATCTGGTTTTCCTCCCTGGGGCAGGAGAGCGGCAGAATTATGGGGTATTCTGTCATCAGCAGCTCCCTTGCCGCCCACAAGGACCGGGGAGAGGACGGACGCAATATCTTTCTGCGGCGGGGCGAGCTTGCCAACGGGTCCGCCTCCTTCCCCGTCACCGGCGTTTTGCAGGGACAGGGTGCGGTTTCCACCGCCGCCTTTGCCTACCTTTCCGGAGAGCCCCTCTTTTTGACCCGGCTGGGAATCTACGCCGTCACCCCCGCGGATGTGACCGGGGAACGGTATGCCCAGAACCGGAGCTTCTACCTCAACAAGGCTCTGCTGGCGGAGCCGGAGCTGGAAAACGCCTGCGCGGCCGTCTACCGGGACTTCTACTTTCTGGCGGTGGGAGAGAGAATATATATCCTGGACGGGCTTTCCAAGAGCTATGAAAAGGACGCCCCCTACAGCACCTATCAATATGAGGGGTACTACTGGCTGAACATCGGGGCCAGGGTGCTTTGGGAGCAGGACGGGGCGCTGCGGTTCGGGCGGAAGGACGGTAAGGTCATGGAATTCTACCGCGACCCGGAGGAGATTTCCTCCTACCAGGACGACGGGGAGCCTATCACGGCCTACTGGGAGCTTCCGGACTTTTCCGGGAAGAACTTCTTCCGCAAAAAGACCTTCCGGAAGCTTTCCCTCCAGCTGGCCAGCTCCCCCGCCACCGGCGTGAAGATAATGGCCCACGTGTCCGGAAGGTGGGAGACCCTCCACCAGGAACAGCTCCGGGCCAGGTACTGGGATTACGGGCAGCTAGACTATGGAAAGCTGACCTATGACAACGATGCTTCCCCCAGGACCTTTACCCTGAAAAAACGGCTGCGGGGCTATGACAAGGTCAGGTTCCGGCTGCTCAACGACCAGCGGAAGGAGCCCTTTGGGCTGTACCAGGTATCGGTGGAGTTTTCCGAGACCAGTGATTATCGGAAGTGACCTTTGGAAAGGAGACTTTTTATGGCGATTCAAATGACCGCGCTGACCGGCGTCAGCCAGCAGGATATGCAGGGAAAGGGGAATGTGGGCAGGCCCAATCCCCCAGGGGTTTCCCCGGAGGAGATGCAGCGAATTCTGGACGAGCTGCCCAGAGAGGTGCTGGCCCCCGCAATCAGCCGCCTAGCGACCGCCCAGAACGACAACAACACCCGCTTGGCGGCAAAGGTAAACGAGCTTTCCAATTCCATACCCAAAAAGGCGGAGAAGGCTAACGTCCTGGAAAAGGACAATGTGACGCCCTACACACCCCGGAAGGATTACCACCCGGCGACGGTCCGGCACGTCCGGGAGCAGATAGAGGCCCACGGACTCAGCGACCAGCTCCACATTTCGGAGGAGGAGCGGAAGCTGGGGAGGCTGGCGGAGAAGATATCCGTCTCCGCCCCGGCGGGCTCCTTTACACCGGCGCCGGGGGCGGATTTCGCGCTGACGGCGGATTCGGACGTGGCCCTGGTGCTCAATCCCCCTGGGGGAGCGGGAGGCCGGTTTCTCTCCATGCGGGGGTTTCTGTCCATCGGACCGGAGGGGTCGGCGGACTGGGGAGAGGGCATCATGTTCGCGGATGGGAAAAAACCGGTGCTGGCGGCGGGAAGTTGTTATCTGCTGGAGTATTTTTACCATCCCAAAACGCCGGAGGGCCCTGCCGGGGGATGGTCGGTGAGATGCACCCGGTTCCAGTGAAATGGAACCGTGGACAGGCAGGGCGTCATTTTATGTACTGTGTGCCATTCACTGTATGAATTGTGAGAAAGGAGGATTTTCATGGAAATCTGGGAAGGGATCGACGTGTCCCAGTTTAACGGGACCATTGACTTTGACCGGGTCAGGGCAGCGGGAAAGTCCTTTGTCATGGTCCGCGCCGGGTGGTGCGGGTATGACGGGTCCATCCAGAAGGACACTCGCTTTGACGAAAATATGCGGGAGGCGGGAAAGGCGGGGCTGAATGTGGGGATATACCTGTACAGCTACGCCAAAACGCCCCAGGCAGCCTGTATGGCGGCTGACAGCTTACTGGAGATGGCCGGGCCGTACCGTATGACCTATCCTGTGGCGCTGGATATGGAGGATTCCTCCCTCCAGGGCCTTGGAAAGGCGCGGCTGACGGAAATTGCCAGGGCCTTTTTGGAGCGGATTGAGGAAAAGAGATACTATGCCGCCCTCTACACCAGCTACGGCTGGATGCAGAGCTTTCTGCTTCCGGAGGAGCTGACCAGGTTCGACTGGTGGATTGCCGACTGGCGGCAGGGGACCATGCCGGGGAACCGGTGGGGGATGTGGCAATATAAGGGGGACCAGGGGAGGGTGGACGGGGTGTCCGGCCCCTGCGACCTGGACCGGGCCTATCGGGATTATCCCTCCATCATGGAAAAGTATGGCCTGAACGGACTGAAGCCGCCGGAACCGGAGGAAGAGGATACGGCGGCCGCCCTCCGCAAGGAGGTGGAACGCCTCCGCCGGGAGGCTCAGGAGTGGGAAGAGAAATACAAGGAACTGGAGGCAGGGCTCCGCGCCCTGCTCCAGGAAGACGAAGCAATGTAAGAGGGAGGTTTCATATGGCCGCAGCAAAGGCAATCAGAATCAAGAAAAAGACAGATACGTCCGCGGCGCGGGGTACAGTATCAGCGGCAAAGCCGGTTGTTGTCAACCGGGCGGGCGTTTCCAACACATCAAAGACAGGCAGTGCCGCAAAGCGGGTTGCGGTCCGGAGCGACTCGTTCGGCACCACATCGGCAAAGAGTCCCATACAGACGGCGAAGCGGGTGGTGGTCAAAAAAGCCGCCGCCCCGGTCCAGGCAGCCCCCAAAACAGCGAAAAGGGTAGTGGTTAAAAAGGCCGCTCAGCCCGTTGTCCAGACCACGGCCCCGAAGGCAAAGAGGGTGGTTGTCAAAAAGGCAAGCTCCTCCGGTACACAGAGACAGACGTCCTCCCGCTATGATGATTACAGCTCCTCCTATTACGGAGGGGGGATTGGGGCGTTGAGGGCATCCAGGCCGTCCTACTCGGAGTCCACAGGCTCCGGCGTGGACACCAAAAAGTATCTGGAATCCCAGAACGCCCTCATCGACGCGCAGATAAACGCCCTTCTGGGGCAGATTAACGCCGCCAAATCCACTGTGACCCAGCAGGCGGACGATGCCGCCCGGCAGGCGTATATTAACCTGAAGTCCTCGGAGAACGCCCTTCCTCAGACCCTTTCCGCCGCCGGACAGAGCGGGGGAATGGCCCAGTCCGCTTTGCTGGGGCTGTACACCAACTACGAGCGCAGCCGCAACGACATCCAGCGGGACCGGATGAACCAACTGGCGGAAATCGACAACACCATGACCCAGGCCAAGGCCAGTGGGGATATCCAGAAGGCCCAGGCTACGCTGGACCTGCAAAAGGAGCAGATGGAGCAGGATTACCAGAAGGAACTGCTGCGGATGAAGGCAGAACAGCAGCAGGCCCTTTCCTGGCAGCAGCATTTGCAGGATATGGACCAGATCACAGCCAGAAACAGCATGCAGAGAAGCCGTTCCCTGATGAAGGAGGTGGAGGAGGAGCTGATGCTTTCCGAAGCCTTTGAGTCCCTGGCCTCCAGCGGAGATATAGACGGCTGGCAGAGGGAATACGCGGGGATTTTGGACGGCAGCCAGATGAACTGGATTTTAAGGCAGTATCAGGGCTGATTTCTGAACAAGCGGGTCACAACGGCCTGGAACCTCTCGACGAGGTTCCAGGCCTTGTTTTTTTAGCTGGCGGAGAGAAGGATTTTATGCTTGCGCCGGAGCCGCAAATAGATTACAATAGATACAGTATTTTTAGGAGGGACCTGCCTTGAAACAGATTGTTCTGGATTTCCGCACAGCCCAGACCCCGTCCCATATCCACCGGATACTGGCCCAGGAACTGGATTTCCCGCCCTATTACGGCGCAAATCTGGACGCGCTGTGGGACTGCCTTTCCGAGTGGCAGGGCGGCGCGGACTGTGAAAATCAGGGTGAAATTGCGGTTTTGCTCCCTGAGCAAAGCGCCTGTCCGCCTTATCTGGGGAAGGTCCTCTCCATTTTAGAGGAGGCCGCCGGGGCCTTCTCCCTTCCCGTCGCCCACAGGGAGGCGCTGCGGGAATACCTACAGGGCGGTTTTCCACAGCCTTGACAAATTACATAAATGCAGGAGGAACATATGCAGTTTACATTTGATCCGCTGAGATACGCCTATCCGTCCCAGCGCAGGGTGATTTACGGAAAAAGGGGCATGGTGTGTACCTCCCAGCCCCTTGCCGCCCAGGCGGGGCTGGATATTCTGAAAAAGGGGGGCAACGCGGTGGATGCCGCCATTGCCACCGCCGCCTGTATGACGGTTTTGGAGCCCACCTCCAACGGACTGGGCAGCGACGCCTTTGCCCTGGTTTGGATACAGGCCGACGCCAGGCTGTACGGTCTGAACGGCAGCGGCCCCGCGCCCATGGCTCTGGACGCCCGGAAGGTCAAGGACATGGGTTTTGGGGAGGTCCCCCAAAGGGGATGGATTCCCGTCACCGTTCCCGGCGCGCCATCCGCCTGGGCAGAGCTCTCCAAACGGTTCGGGAGGCTTTCCCTGAAGGAGACGCTGGAGCCCGCCGCCTGCTATGCAG
Organism: Oscillospiraceae bacterium; assembly: GCA_022800935.1. GTDB lineage: Bacteria > Bacillota > Clostridia > Oscillospirales > Ruminococcaceae > UBA1405. The sequence goes on along the minus strand of JAAWRH010000020.1, from coordinate 24,723 downwards.
AGGAGGGATATCCCGTTGCGCCGGTGACAGCTGCGTCCTGGGCGGCGGCACCAAAAATCTTTGAAAAGGGGATGAAAAGCTGCCCTCAGCTCTTTTCCCATTGGTTCGACCTGTTCGCGCCGGAGGGCAAAACCCCTGAACCCGGCCAGATATGGCGCGCCCCGGAGATTGCCCGGACTCTCCGGGAGATTGCGGATACCAACGGGGAATCCTTCTACCGGGGGGAGATTGCGGAGAGAATCGACGCCTTCTCCAGGGAGACGGAGGGATATCTCACCAAGGAGGACCTTGCCGCCTACCGGGCGGAGTGGGTGGAGCCGGTTTCCGTCTCCTACAAGGGGTACCGGGTTTGGGAGATACCGCCCAACGGCCACGGCATCGTTGCCCTGATGGCGCTGAACATCCTGAAAAACGACAGCTTTGCCGCCAGGGACCTGACCGATACCTTCCACCGGCAGATCGAGGCCATGAAGCTGGCCTTTGCCGACGGACAGAGGTATGTCACCGACCCCAGGTTCATGACCGTTTCGGTGGAGCAGCTGCTCTCCGAGGAATATGCCGCCAGGCGGCGGGCGCTCATCGGGCCCCGTGCCCTCACCCCCGAACCCGGAGACCCCAGCTGCGGCGGGACCGTCTATCTCTGCACCGCCGATAGGGAGGGAAACATGGTCTCCTTTATCCAGAGCAACTACCGGGGCTTTGGCTCCGGGGTGGTGGTTCCGGGGACCGGGATATCCCTCAACGACAGGGGGAACAACTTCACCCTCAACGAGGAGATGGAAAACTGTCTGGCGCCGGGCAAAAAGCCCTATCATACCATTATCCCCGGCTTTTTAACTAGGGACGGCAGGGCGGTGGGGCCCTTTGGGGTGATGGGGGGCTTTATGCAGCCCCAGGGACATTTGCAGGTGGTGACCAATACGGTGGACTTCCACATGAACCCCCAGGAGGCCCTGGACGCCCCCCGGTGGCAGTGGACCGGCGGAAAGGAAATCCATGTGGAGAGGAATTTCCCCTATTCCATCACCGAGGAGCTGGCGCGGATGGGCCACAAGATGGTGGTGGATGTAAGCCCTGTCAGCTTCGGGAGGGGGCAGATCATCTGGAGAAACGACGAGGGCGTTCTGGTGGGTGCGACCGAGCCCAGGGCGGATGGAACTGTGGCGGTTTGGTAAAGTTTATTTGAAAGAAAAAGCTCCGAATCAATCCAGCAGACAGGTTGATTCGGAGTTTTTTGTGCTAAGTGTAGTTCCGGCTGACGTATTTCTCCTCGGCAACGCCCGCCAAGGCGTTCAGCTTCAGCGCCAGCAGAAAGAAGTACCCGGACAGCAGATTGCAGACATCCACCAGCAGGCTGGGGACCGGGTGGCCCTGTTCCAGGTGACGGTAGAGCAGCCGCACCAGACATTTGGCCCTGACCCGTAGCAGATGGGCGGTACAGGCCGCCTGACATCCCTGGGGCAGTACAAAGCCGTGGATTGTGGTCTCGCCCTGGAGCCGGTGGACGGCCCCGGCCAGGCGATTGGCCTCCTCCTCCGTCACCGTCAGGCGGGTGCGCAGGGTGGGGTTCAGGTTGTAGATCAGCTCGCATACCCACAGCAGCTCGGCCTTCAGGGTTTGGTCGTCTGTCTGGGCGCGGAGCAGTCCGGCGGCGCTGGCCAGCTCGTCGGTCAGCAGCTCAAAGTCACAGCGCAGGTCGCCGCCGCTGTCGCTGAGAAAGGGGTAGGCCTCGTAGAGACTGCGGTATAGTTCCATAGGGAATTCCTCCTTTGGATTAAGCCGGTCCGGCGGGAATGGCTTTTATTCCCATCGCCGGAGCATGGCCTTCATGAATCCGGCCACGTCCATGCCGTACAGGCGGTTCAGCAGCTCCGGAGTGAGGGCCCGGACCGGCAGATGGGCCAGGACCTTTCCTTGGTCCAGCAGCAGAACCATATCGGCAAAGTCCAGGGCCAAGTTGATATCGTGGAACACCCCCACAACACAGCGGCTTTCCGCCGCCGTCCAGGTACGCAGGGTGTTCATCAGCTCTGCCTGAAAATGCAGGTCAAGGTGGTTGGTGGGTTCGTCCAGCAGGATGACCTGGGGGGCCTGGGCAAAGGTGCGGGCCAGAAAGACCCGCTGCCGCTGGCCGCCGGAGAGCTCTGTGACCGGCCTGTCCCGCAGCTCCCAGACGCCGGTGCGCCTCAGACTTTCCTCGACGGCCCGGTGGTCTTCTTCGCTTTCCCCCGACAGAAGCCCTCTCCGGTGGGCATAGCGGCCCAGCATCACCGTTTCGTATACGGTGTAGTCGAAGGGGGCGGGGGAGAACTGGCTCATCAGCGCCACCCTTTTGGCCCGCTGCCGGGCGGGCAGGCGGACAAGGCCGGTCCCCTCCAGCCGGATGTGCCCCTGACAGGGCAGCAGACCGGCCAGGGCCCGCAGCAGGGTGGTCTTTCCGCAGCCGTTGAGGCCCAGGACGCACAGCTTTTCTCCCGCATCCACCTGAAAGGACACATCCCGGAGCACCGGCGGACCGCCGTATCCGCAGCTGAGGTGTTCTACATACAGCATACCGTCACCTCCGCATACGCCCGGCAAAGAAGATATACAGAAAAAAGGGCGCGCCCAGCAGCGCCGTAATGGAGCCGATGGGAATCTCCCTGGGCGGGGTCAGCGTCCGGGCGGCCAGGTCGCACAGCACCAGAAAGGTCCCGCCGAAGAGGGCGCTGGCAGGCAGTACCCGGCGGTGGGACGCGCCGAACCAGCGGCGGACGACGTGGGGCGCAATCAGGTCCACAAAGCCGATGATTCCCACAAAGGCCACTGCCGTACCGGTCAGGGCTGCCACGGCGGCCAGCAGCCTCCGCTTGGTCTTCACCAGCTCCACCCCCATGGAGGCGGCCTGCTCCTCGCCGAAGGTCATCACATCCAGCTCCCTGGAGAAGGCCATAAAGAACAGCAGTCCTGCGGCCAAGGCAGGGGCAAGCGCCCATACCGCGCTCCATTCCCTCATGGAGAAGCTCCCCAGCTGCCAGAGCTGGATGCGCTGGGCGTAGGCGGGAGAGCTGGAGGCAAGCAGGTTCATAACCGCATTGCAGAACAGGGAAAGGACCATGCCCACCAGAATGACGGTAGTATTGGACATCCCCCGGTCCAGACGGGATGCCGCGAACACTACCAGAAATACCGAGCCCAGTGCAAAGCCCAGGCTGACGGAGGGCAGGAGGAACTTTCCCAGTGCGCCGCCGGTCAGCCCCGAAACAATCACCAGAGCGGCCCCCAGCCCCGCGCCGGAGGAGACCCCCATCCCAAAGGGGGAGGCCAGGGGATTTTGCAGGATGGACTGCATAACAGCGCCGCCGGCCGCCAGGGCGGCCCCGGTGAGGAAGGCCAGCAGCACCCGCGGAAGCCGCATATCCAGCACCATGGCCGAGTAGCTGGGGGGCAGGCTCTCCGGCAGGGGCGCGCCGGTCAGGCGGTTGGCGAGGATGGCCAGGATATCCCCCGGCGCAACGGCCACGCTGCCAACGCCTGCCCCCAGCAGCAGCGCCGCCAAAGCCGCCGCCAGCAGCAGGAGCATCTTTACCCGATATCCGTACCTCATGCCGCTGCGGCGTAGTAGTCGGGGTAGAGGGCCTGGGCCATCTGGCGCATGGCCTTGACGATGTTCTGGTTGGGCAGGGAGGAGGCCATGTTGTCAATATAGTAGACCTCCTTTTCGGCCACTGCCGTCACGTCGGCCCAGCCCTCCCGGCCGAGAATTTCCTCCACGGGATTTTCGATATAGTTGACGTTGGTGAAGATCATGTCGGGGTTGGCGGCGGCGACGGATTCTCCCTCCACGCTGATCCAGCCCTCCTGGCCAGCCAGGATGTTCTCCCCGCCGACCCACCGGATCATCTCGTCGAGGTAGGTGCCGCTGCCGGTGCTGTACAGATAGGGGGCGGCGGAAATCTCAAAGTATACGCTTTTGCGCTCCTCCTGGGGGATGGCTTTGGCGGCGGCGGCCAGCTCCTCCAGGGCGGCGTTCAGCTCCTCCAGGAGGGCCTGGCCCTTCTCCGGCACGCGGAGGGCGGCGGCCAGGAATTGGATGTCGCTCTTGACGTTTTCAATGCTCACGCTTGTGGGGACGCAGATGACGCAGACCCCCGCGTCGATCAGGGGCTGATAGGGGGCCTCCTGGTCGTAGAGGGAGAGGCTGGAGACCAGCAGCACATCGGGGGCCAGGGCGGTGAGCTGTTCCACATCAGGATTGACGGTATCAAAGGTGGGGACGCCCTCCGGCAGGCCCGCCAGGCCCACGCTGTTGAGGTCATACCCTGTGATCTTATCCCCCAGACCCAGTGCTGTCACCGTTTCGGCCAGGGAGGGGGCCAGTACCACAATGGAGTCGATGTTCTCCGGGATGGAGATGGGGGCACCGCTGGGGTCGGCTGTGGGCAGGGCGGCGGAAGACGCCTGGGGCGATCCGGCCCCTTGGGAGCTTCCGGAAGCCGGTGCCGCGCCGCAGGCGGACAGGACCGGCAGCAGGATGCCGATGAGCAGTGCGATGATTTTGCGTTTCATTTCGAGTTTACCTCCTGTTGTTTTTTGGACCGGGTCCCGACAAAAAAACACTCCTTCCGTCACGAACACGAAAGAGTGTTATTCGCGGGGCAAACCCGCAACGCAAACGCGCACTGCGGCAAGACGTCGGCCGCAGCGCTGGTGTATGCACAACTCCATCGATCGTGAACTTGTACCGGACAGACGCAGCGACCCGACTTAGCGCGCTGGAAAACGCGCATCACGGTGGCGGGACCGCGCGGGATTCTCACCCGACTTCCCTGTGATGTCCGCCCCAGGCCGGTATTCAGAGGAACCGGCCTGTAGAACCATATTCAGCTTTTTTGGACAGTAAGAGTCGTTTTCATTGAGAGGACATAATAGGTATAGCACATCTCCCGGAGTTTGTAAAGCTCTTTTTGAAATTGGGTTGAATGAAAAACATTTGATTGACATTTTCCTACAACAATGGTATAGTTACATGGGTTTGAAATCATACCCCTATTCTGTTGAGAAAGAAGGAACCCCTCATGATAAAAAAGATTCTGTCCCTTTTCCTCTGCGCCGCCCTCTGCGTCTCACTGACGGCAGGGTGCTCCGGCGGCCCGGCGGCATCCTCCGGCAGTGTTTCCTCTTCCCCGGCGGGAACGGCCGCTTCTTCGGAGTCCATCCCCGATACAGCCCCCGTGCTGGAGGAGGACGACGGCCCGGATCCCTTCCTCAATCCCCAGGAGGACCTGACCGTCCGGGCCTCGGTCCTCAAGGGCCCCACCGCCATCGGTATGGTCAAGCTGATGAGCGACGCGGAGGCGGGGACGGCTCCCCTTGCCATGGAGTTCACCATGTCCGGCTCCGCCGATGAGATTGTCCCCGCCATCGTCAAGGGGGATATTGACATCGCCGCCGTGCCCGCCAACCTGGCCTCGGTGCTGTACAACCGCACCGGCGGCGGGGTGGAGATTCTGGCAATCAACAACCTGGGCGTGCTGTACATTGTGGAGAGCGGGGAGGAGATCAACTCGGTGGAGGACCTGCGGGGGAAGACACTTTATTCCACCGGCAAGGGTACTACCCCGGAATATGCCCTGAACTATGTCCTGACCCAGAACGGCCTGACCCCCGGCACGGATGTCACTGTCGAGTACAAATCCGAGGCTTCGGAGGTGGCCGCCCTGCTGGCGGAGGACGGAGCCGCTGTGGCCATGCTGCCCCAGCCCTTTGTCACCTCTGCCCAGATGAACAACGATAAGCTGCGGGTTGCCCTGGACCTCACCAAGGAATGGGATGCCATCCAGGCCGCCCAGGGGGGGACAAGCGCCCTTGTGACCGGCGTAGTCATCGCCCGCAGGGAGTTTATCCAAGAGCACCCGGAGGAGATTACCGCTTTCCTGGATGCCTACCGGGAATCCGCCGGCTTTGTGGAGACCAACCTTTCCGACTGTGCAGCCCTGGTGGAAAAGTACGGGATTGTCGCCAAAGCTGCTGTCGCGGAAAAGGCCATTCCCGGCTGCAACATCACCTTTCTGGAAGGGGCGGAGATGAAGGAGAAGGTTAGCGGATACCTGAATGTGCTTTTTGAGCAGAACCCCGAATCGGTGGGAGGAGCTTTGCCGAATGACGACTTCTACTTCTCCAGATAAATCCAAACGGAAACGCCTGCTGCTCTCCGGAGGGGCCGTCCTGTTTTGGCTGGCTGTCTGGCAGGCTGTCAGCATGGCTGTGGGGCAGGAGATACTCTTGGTATCTCCTGTTTCTGCTTTTAGGCGGCTTTTACAGCTTATCCGGGAGGAGACCTTCTGGAAGTCCGTGTTTTTTTCCCTTTCCCGCGTTACGCTGGGCTTTCTCTCCGCCGCCCTGACCGGGGTGGTTTGCGGGGCGGCGGCATACCGCCTGGATTGGTTCCGGGCGCTGATGGCTCCGCCGGTTTTTACGGTCAAGGCTGCCCCGGTGGCGTCCTTTGTCATTCTCTGCCTTGTGTGGACGCCCTCCCGCAGCCTTTCGGTGGTCATTTCCTTTCTGATGGTGTTCCCCATTGTGTATCTGAACCTTTTGGAGGGGCTGTGCGCGGTTGACAGGAGCTTGCTGGAAATGGCCAAGGTGTTCCGCCTCAGTCTGTGGAAGCGGATTCGCGCTGTCTATTGGCCCCAGTGTATGCCTTATCTCATGTCTGCGTTCCGCCTTTCCCTGGGGCTTTGCTGGAAATCCGGGATTGCCGCCGAGATCATCGGACTGCCGGACGGTTCTATCGGGGAAAGGCTCTATCAGGCCAAGATTTTTTTGCAGACCGACGACCTGTTTGCCTGGACAGCGGTTATCATCGGCATCAGCGTGGCGTTTGAAAAGGCGTTCCTCCTCCTGCTCCAGGTGGGGGAGGGGGTGTATGGAGAGACGAAAGGGGGAAAATGATTGTGGAGGATGGAATCAGCCTAATTGATGTTTCCCTCTCCTTTGGGGCGGTCGGGGTCTTTTCCGGTTTTTCGGCCAGCTTTCCCAAGGGGTCCCGCACCTGCGTGACCGGCCCCTCCGGCTGCGGAAAGACCTCCCTGCTGCGGATGGTGCTGGGGCTGCTTGCGCCGGATGGGGGGAGGGTTTCGGTTCCCAAGGGGTGGAAAGCCTCCGCCGTTTTCCAGGAGGACCGGCTGCTGGCGGGCTTTCATGGGGTTTATAACGTTCGACTGGTCTGCCCCAAGGGGATTTCCGACCGAGCCATTGAGGACGCACTGTATCAGGTGGGGATTCCGCGGGAGAGTTGGTATCTCCCTGTCAGGCAGCTTTCCGGCGGTATGGCGCGGCGGACGGCCATTGTCCGGGCGGTGCTGGCGGAGGGGGAGCTGCTGGTGATGGACGAGCCCTTTAAGGGGCTGGATCCGGTAAACCGGGAGAAGACGGTGAATTTTGTGATGGAAAACCTGCGGGGGCGCACACTGATAGCGGCCACCCACGAGCCGCAGGATGTGGAGCTGCTGCGGGCGGAGCTGCTGCGTCTGTAGTGGAACAACAAACTTGATTTTTTCAGACCTTGTTTGAAAAAATAAGCTGTACAAAAGAGAAAAAGGCGGTAACAACAGGGAAGAGAGGACGGCCCGAAAAGGAAGATTGGATGATATTTGGTAAAATACACTAATTTTTCGCTTGAAATCTTGTGAAGAATTTTATGGATTTTTTGTAGTATTTTGGGGTGAATTTTCGATTGTTATAGTGAAGGCAATGACATGTCAAAACTTCTTGGATGCAGACGCAAAATGTTTATCAGGCTGTTATTAACCATCCTTGTAAAGCAGTTCAATGGTAATTGACACAGAAATATCTGATTGAGTTTAACTCTCAGACTATTTTAAACAATCTTAGTACAAAACAAAGGGAAGTTTTTCTATGAAAGAGTTAAACTTCTCTTTGTTTTGTGCAGATAAAAAAATTTTTCTTCGGAAAGGAACCTATAGATGGAAAAGAAGATCACCGTTGTATTCTTGATAATATCAATACTTTTATCCGGATGTACCAGAGAAATCCCAGAGAATTCTGGTAGTTCTTTTGAACTACCTCAAAGTCAGTCTTCAACCGGTGAGTCCCAAAAAAGTTCTGCGACAGAAGAAAATATGATCCCAGAGAGCTCTGATGCTTGGAGGATGAAAGAAGAATATAGGAAAATAGAACCTGCGTTTTCAAATTCAATTTCGAGTTTATATGGGCTAGGGCTCATGCCCGGCCATATCTTATTCAGTGCTACACAATCAGATATGCAGAATTATAGAACAGTAATGGAGTATGATTTAAAAAATGATGTGTGGCATGAAATTGGCAATTATAATGAAATAAGTGTAATGTCTGAAAGTCAACTCCAAATTGGAGAAAAAAATTATTTTGCTTATGAAGATGTAGAAAATCAATACCGAATGGTTTGTATAGACATTTTGGAGCAGGAAATAAACTTTCCAAATACATTTGAATTTAATCCACCGCTGGCTTCTTATGAGGCATCGGAAAACGGGCGGTTTTTCCTTTATCTTCCTGACACAAATTCTTCTGGAGAAAGGCAATACCATATTTACCTGTATAATACAGCGGGAGATGAGTACCGAGAAATTGTCACAAAAAAATATTCTGAAACAACAGATAGTGGGACCATTGTGAAGGATATAAGTGCTCAAGGGCAACAACTTTACCTTTGTTGTGGAGTCTATGAAAACGGGCAATATGAGTATAAGATAATCACTTACAATTTTAACGGGGAGCAGCAGGAGGAAATCGTTTTAGAGGACCTGAAAAAGCGCCTGAAAGAAAATGATGAGCAGATTAAAAGTTTTCATGTTTTGGGTGATTGCTTCTTTTTTGAAACATTTTTTTCTGGGTCTCAATATCTTTATACTTACGAAAATGGTTCTCTTCAGCCAATTGATCTTCCGTCTGAGCATTTAAAAATGGACAGCCAAAGGGGAGATAACATCCGAGACAACGAGGTAAACCCGTACTATTATTTTTGGGATTATAACACAAAAACTTTATATCCTTTTAACTGTCAGACAAAAGCCTTTTCTAAACTTCATTTCAGCCCGGAGGAAGACGAAAACCTTTCTATTAGTATTTGGGATGATGCAGATGGGAATATATTGATGAGTTATTATATTAGTGGTCAGTTGATTTCTGATTATTACTATATTCCTCAGAGCACGATTTTGAAATATATGGAGAGTTGAGTATTTCAGTAGGTGGGGAGATAGTGCAAAAGAATATTGTTAGATTTAGCGCTCCTAATCTGTTTACGGTTAGGAGCGCTGTCTTTTGGACATTGATTAGAATAGAAATGAATTGTTGCAGTATTTTATATTGTTTCCTTAAAAAAGTTTGCATTCGCTCTGCCAATATGATATACTAAAAGCATATAATGAGCCTATATGTCGTACCGCCTATGGCGGCACAGGACAAAAAAGGCGGTGTACGCGGGAGGAGAGTATATGGATATCAAGCAGTTCATGGACATGGAGCTTTTGCAGCAGATACAGGACCTGTTTTCCACATCGACAGGGCTGGCCGCCATTGCGGTGGACACAGAGGGGAACTACATAACCAAGCCGAGCAATTTCACCGATTTCTGTATGAAGTATACCCGCGGGAGCGAGGAAGGAAACAAGAGGTGCATCCGGTGTGACAACGAGTGTACCGGGACCTATGTCTGCCACGCGGGGCTGATGGATTTTTCCGCGGATATTATGGTCAACGGTGAAAAGATGGGCGCAATCATCGGCGGCCAGGTGCTCCCCAAGGAGCCGGACCAGGAGCGCTTCCGGGCGATAGCCCGTGAGCTGGGGATACAGGAGGACGCCTATCTGGAGGCGGTGGCCAAGGTCCCGGTCCGCAGCGAGAAGATGATCCGCGCCGCTTCTGAGATGCTGGGAATTGTGGTAAACCACCTGGTCAATCTGGAATACATGAAAAAGATGAACCAAAAGAAGATACAGGCCTTTGACGAGGGGTCGGAAAGGGTGCTGAAATCCGTTGAGGAGGTCCGGGGCAAGGCTGTGGAGCTCCAACGGGTTGCCTCCATGGAGAACATCCTGTCCATCAATGCCTCCATTGAGGCGGCCCGCGCCGGGCAGGCGGGGGTCGGCTTTGCGGTGGTGGCAAGGGAGATAGGGGACGTCTCCAAAAACTCCGCCAAGGTGTACGGGCAGATTGTGGAGCAGATTAAGACCATTGAGGAATCTGTGAGAAGCATGAGCCAGATTGAGCTGTAAGGATGAAAACAGCCCCCTCCCGCCGGATGGCGGGAGGGGGCTGAACTTTTTTTGGTGAGTCCGCTTACTGCTGCTGTTCAAAGACCTCCGCGGCAACCTCCGGGTCTATCAGGATGCGCTGGAACCGGGGCAGATCGTTGCGGTACATTTTGTCCAGCTTGGAGTTAAAGCCCAGAACCACTGCCGGGGCGTTATCTGCAATGTAGTTGAGGGCGTCGGTGACCTCCTTCTCGCTCATGGGCAGCTCCATCCGGCGTTTGGCGGTGTTGCAGATAATGGTGGAATAGGTGGTCCCGGTTTTGATGCCGTTCCGGCGGTGCTCGGTGCTCTTTTTGTAGGCCCATACAAATTGGTCAAGGCTCCAGATGCGGGTGTGGGCCCCCTCCTGGAACATGATCCAGTTGTCCGCAATGCGCAGGCCGCTGACAGGCTGGGCGGATTCAAAGTAGGTGCTCATCCGTTCCAGCTCCTGCTCCTTGTTGCCTGTGGCGGCGCAGAATTTGATAATATCCTTCTGGTAAGCCCCGGTCAGCGCCCGGACCAGCATAACGGTGGCGCAGATAAAGCATACGACGGCGGCAACCGTGAGAACATAGGTGGCGCCTTCAGGGGTTCTGCCCAGGTAGCCCTGGCGCAGGTAGTAGGGGAGGAACAGCGCCTTTTCCTCGTCGGTCATCTCGTCATAGCCCACGGACTCGTGGAAGTATTTCAGACTTTCGTCGTCCATGGGCTGGATGGTCCCGGTGATGGTGAAGATTTTCTCCTCGTCAAGGCTGTCCGTCAGGCCGTCCAGATAGCTTTGGCTGCTTTTCATCAGCGCTTCCGCCTTGGTGAGGTGGCCGGAAGGCAGGTACAGCCCCATAAACTCGTTTTCACCTATGGGAATGATGTACTCCTTGCTGACGGTTGTGGGGCGGGGGTTGTTTTTCGAGGTCTGGGTGGTGTAGGCGTAATAATCGTATATAAAGTATATATCCGCAGTCACATACTTTCCGTTCAGCTCGCTGACATCCAAATCATAGATGTCTGTTTTCGTCGGCAGCTTTGCAATGCCAAGGCCGGTGAAAGCGATACAGGCGACAGCCGCTATGTACAGCACCACAACCCATACGATTACCTTTTTCATACTTTTTTTCTTTAACGTCTCCAGCATTTTAAATACCCTCCCTAATGCTTACATATATACTGCCGTCATCAATCGTCCCACAGTAAAAAAAACTGCCAGAACAAGTCTTTTTTATCAGAATTTGCGGGAGCTTTAAACGGCATATACATATAATAGCACAAACGATGTGGTTTGTGAACTGTTTTTTTAAGGAAAGCATATGCTGTATTGATCATTTTATTCTTCAATTGGTTTTGGAAAGGAGCAATGGCATATGCCTTCCATTTATCTCAGCCCCTCTACCCAGGAAAAAAACCTCTATGTAACCGGCGGAACAGAGGAGCAGTATATGAATCTGCTGGCCGACGAGCTGGTTCCCTACCTCCGTTCCAGCGGCATCTCCTATAGCCGGAACACCCCGGACATGACTGCCGCCTCCTCTATACGCGCCTCCAACGCCGGAAATTATGACCTCCACCTGGCCCTCCACTCCAACGCCGCCCCGGAGGGACGTTATGGAACGGTGCGGGGCATCGACGTGTACTTTTATCCGGGCAGCGCCTTTGGGGAGCGGGCGGCGCGGCTGCTGGCAAACAACCTGAAGAAAATTTATCCCCTTCCGGACCGGGTCCGGGCGGTGCCCAACACCTCCCTGGGGGAGCTGCGCCAGACCAAAGCGCCATCGGTGTTTATGGAGATTGGCTACCATGACAACCGGGAGGACGCCAACTGGATTACATCCAACCTGCCGGAAATTGCCAGGAACATCGCCGGGTCCCTGACCGAGCTGTTCGGCCTTCCCCTGGTTCCTCCCCAGCAGGAGCAGGCGGCGGTGGTATCGACCCAGGGCGGAAACCTGAACCTGAGGAGCAGGCCAAGCACCTCTGCGCAGGTGATAGCGCGCATCCCCAATAACACCCAGGTCACGGTTCTGGGGAGGCAGAACGACTGGGCAACGGTTGCCTACCAGGATTTGGTGGGGTTTGCGTACGCAATGTATCTGAGGATACTGTAAAACGGCCTTACGGCAGAAATCGTTCCGGCTTTCCCCATGGCGGGCGCACCGCCGCGGGGAAAGCCGGAAGTTTTCTATATTTTACCCAAAAAAGCGGTCTTGCCCGCGTATTTTGCCGCGCTGCCCAACTCGTTTTCAATCTCCAGCAGGCGGTTGTACTTTGCCGTCCGCTCCGACCGGCAGAGGGACCCCGTCTTAATCTGCCCCGCCGACAGCCCCACCGCCAGGTCCGCTATGGCTGTGTCCTCGCTTTCCCCCGAACGATGGGAGAGAATGACCCCGTAATTCGCCCTTTGGGCGGTCTGCACTGCCTCAATCGTCTCGGTCAGGGTGCCGATCTGGTTCGGCTTGATCAGGATGGCGTTGCCCGCCCTTCTCGAAATACCTTCCCGCAGGCGGGTGGTGTTGGTGACAAACAGATCGTCCCCTACCAGCTGGACCTTTGCCCCAATGCGCCGTGTCAGCTCCGCGTGGCCCTCAAAGTCGTTCTGCTCCAAGCCGTCTTCAATGGAGAGAATGGGGAAATCCCGCACCAGGGATTCATAGAAGCCGATAATCCCCTCGGTGTCCAGCTCCCGGCCCTCTCCCGCCAGGCGGTACAGTTTGGTCTGCCGGTCATAGAGCTCCGACGCGGCGGCGTCCATGCCCAGATAGACGTCCCGCCCCGGATGCAGCCCCGCCGCCTCAATGGCGGTGACAATCAGCTCCAGGGCCTGCCGGTTGCTCTTCAGGTCCGGGGCAAAGCCGCCCTCGTCCCCGACGGCGGTGCTGAATCCCCTGCTGTGGAGCACCTTTTTCAGCTGGTGGAACACCTCCGTGCCCATCCGGAGCCCCTCCCCAAAGGTGGGGGCCCCCACGGGGAGAATCATGAACTCCTGAAAGTCCACCGAATTGTCCGCGTGCTTTCCGCCGTTGAGGATGTTCATCATGGGGACGGGGAGGAGGGAGGCGGCCGCTCCGCCAATATACCGGTAAAGGGGAAGGCCCATTGCGTTGGCGCTTGCCTGGGCCGCCGCCAGGGATACCGCCAGAATGGCGTTGGCCCCCAGCGAGGATTTTTGGATGGTTCCGTCAAGCTCACACATGATTTGGTCCACCTGTGCCTGGCAGCAGCAGGGCTGCCCCAGCAGGGCGGGACGGATGCGTTCCCGGATATTGCGGACTGCCTTTTGTACGCCCGCCCCCAGGTAGCGCGCCTCCCGGTCGCGCAGCTCAACGGCCTCATGCTCCCCGGTAGACGCGCCGGAGGGGACAATCGCCTTGCCCTTTCCGCCGTCTTCGGTTTCCACATAGGCCGCCACAGTGGGGTTGCCGCGGGAATCCAGCACCTCCAGGGCTTCGACGTTGACAATATGGGACATGGAAAGACCTCCTTGTTACACTGTTAATCTTGCGGTTTCCCAAAAAATGATTGATTCGGGCATTGTCTGCTATAAGGATGCCCGAAAGACTCCCGCTTAGACAGACTTTCGGTAAAAACGGAGGCTTTTTTCCATAAAACCAACAATGCCCGCCCTTCCGGAGCGGATGCAGCGGAAGAGGCGGACAAAGCATTGATGGAAACAGTCCTGGTCATGCCGCGCCGGGCGCGGCGGAGGGACCGATTGCCTTTCACAGTGTCAAATTGGATTGCGATGCTTCTGATTTGATGATTATGGACAAGGGGCTTTGGGGATTTTGGGCTTTTGAGTTTTCATAAGCATATGGGCGTGCCGGTTTGCCGCGGGCCATATGACCCCTTTGCGGGGCGGTTAGCAACAGATTGTGTGTCCTTCGTGTTCTGGAATAACTGGCAGCGTATGAACCCACGGCGGGGTTCATATCCTACGTCAGACATCTAGGGAAATCCATTTGTAAAAAAGGTGTGTTCTTCTTTATCCTGTAATTCAGGCGGTTTCAAAGAGCTTAGCGTACATTCTACGCGGATGACACGATTCAGAACAATGGATTGCTTTCGGATTCAGAGGATGGATTAGTTGGCGCTCTGGTACTTGGTCCGGCGGGGGTATACGTTGCAGGCCCAGTTGTGGCGCTTGAGCATATCGTATACCAGATAAAGCCCAACCTCCCGGTTGACGTGTTCGTTCAGCGCCTTGGAAATGTCCACGATGTCCAGGATTTCACCCTTCAGCGCCCGCTTGCGGAAGGACTCCAGAAATTCTGTTTCCTCCTCCAAGGAAAGGTAGGCGTGGTTGCGGGCAACCGAGCGGGCGACCACGGCGTCCAGTCCCTGGCGCTTGTACTGACCGACAATGCGGTTGATGTAATCCTTGTGAAACCCGGTCCTTTCGCTGATCTCGCGGCTGTTCAGTCCGTCCAGGGCTTTGTACTTGAGTACCATGATTTTCAGGTATCCTTTTTCGCGTTTCTCCTCTTGAAAGGCCTTCAGGATTTCCGACTTCTGCTCATTTGTAAATTTTGGCTGTGGTCTTGCCATGAATATCGTCTCCCTTTCATAATTATGTAGGTCATTTTACAGGGAGCCTGAAGGTTGGGGGGTGGAGTTAAAAATGAACTCTCTCCTGTCGAGCTTCTATAAAATGGTTCCCAATCTGGATTCTGTGCCGGAATTGAAAACTCATACCTCTAAAGTCCCTAAACTAAGATTACCCTAAAACGCGAAGGAAGTCAAGCATAATGACAAAAATTATTGAAAGTCCGTAAGCTTTTTAATGTTTTTATTGGATTTTTTTACTTTTCACTGCTCTTTTACGAAAAAACACATATCTTTATCGAATAGTAAGCGAGAAAAACAGGACCTTTGCGAATAGGTTTCTTTTTCCTTTTTTTCATAGATACAGGATGCCGGAATGCCCCAAAAAAACACTTATATAGGCTGTAGAATTGATTATGATACTCCGAAAATTCAATGCAAGTGTTGGTGATTCCATTATAAACTATATTTTTTTTTAATGCAATATCCCCTTTCGTTATACAAGATTATGCTTTTTCATCTTAAGTTCTCTTTATTCGTTTGGATAATTATTTGTCATTTATCGTAAAAATATAAAATTTATATTTGAAGTGTGCTCATATTGATTATGAGTTTATAACATTTCTTTCCAGAAATATCTCTTGTCGATAGCTGGCTTTTCTTATGATTATGCTATGTTATACTCATTTTTCTAATGTGAATTAATGTAAAGTCAGCTTTTGCTTTTTACGTCTAAAAAATGATTAAGCAGAGGGATAATAACTGATATTACTCTGACCAGAATGTTTGATTTAAGTGCTGTTTACTGTATGATTGTCTTTTTTTTACACAAAATATTCTATAGTTTGTGTGGAAATATTTAAAAAATACAATTTACTTTCACAAAAAAGTGATAAAACGGAAACAGGGCGGAAAAACCTCCGGTCAGGTTTTTCCGCCCTGTTTCTATCGTGTCTGCACGCCCATTATTCCCTCTTTTTCACCGTGACCTTTTGAGAGGAGGAACCGGTACCGGAGGAGTTATCCTTTTCGTCCTCCTTTTGCTTCTCGGTTTTTTCCGCCTCATTTCCCTCCCCCTCCGGGGACTCCTGGGAGGAGCTTTCGGAGGAAGAGGAGGCGGGCCTGGTTTCAAAATACCAGTCCGACTGGGTCAGTATCCGCTCTATGCACCTGATCTGGGAACTGGTGTTTGCCGCGAAAATGTTGTTAATAAAGAGGATTTCATTGATTCCATTGTCCTGGATGAACTTCAGTCCGTTGATTTGGAAATACCGCTGATCCACCACAAATACCTGCTCATAATGGGGAATCAGGTATGGGGCAAAGGCGTTGCCGAAGGACTCCTTCACGACCATGATCTTTCTGCCGTTTTTGTGCTCCGTGTCAATGCGGGTGAGGGGCTGATCCCCGTAGAGGAAGACGGAGTAGGCGTTTCCGCCCTTGGCAAACTCCGCCCATACGGAAACAGGATTGCCGTGGTAGGGGCTGTTGCGGGGGAATTGGTAGGCCTGGTGCTGGGTATCGGTGATATAGTAGTCCACATAATCCGGGTTTTCCAGCAGCTTGGAGCTCTGGGTCTGGTTGTACATGGTCCCGATAAAGGGGGAGATGGTGCGCTTTTCCATAGAGTCAAGGGGCTTAGGCTCAAACCCGGCTTCCTTGGCGAAAGCGATATAGGCGTAATAAGCGCCCAGCGCCGTCCAGTGGTGGTCGGTGGCAAAGTAGAGGTATTCATCGGTGTGCTGCTGGATGGCGGAGTAGGCGTCCACCTTGGAAATCTCCGGCGACAGGAGGGAGTAGATATAGTCGATATTCGGCTTTTGGGGATTGGTGACGGATTTATATTGATCCGGCAGATAGAATTCAATGGAGGTGGGGACGATGAGATTGTAAATCTTCACCGAATCCCCCAATACCTCGTGGTAATTGTTGAGGACAGAGGCGTAGTATTCCGAGGCGGTCTTGGTACCGCCGAAGGGAGCCATAGCCATGTTTTGATAGATGAGGATGGAATTATAGGTTTCCGGGGCTGGGGCGTTGATATCCGCGCCGGTACCGCCGTCCGCTGCTGGGGGCGTTTGAGAGGAGGACGCGGATGAGGAAGGAGGCGGCGCAGAACTTTGGGACTGGGAGGATTCCCCTTGAGAGGACTGGCCGGAGGAGGCGGGGGCGGAGCTGGAGCCGGTTTCATCGCCGTCAGGGCTGTCATCTGTAACCGGGGCGGGCGGTCCGGCGGGACCTTCAGGCGCCACCGGCTGCGAGGACTGGGGGGGCTGTAGGGAGGCGGATGGGGGAACGCTGCTCTGGATAGGGGTTGTAGAGGGACCGTTATCACCCAGAGTACCGTTCCCGGTTTCGTAGAGGATCATGTCGTTGTACTGGATGCCGCGTTTTTCCGCGAGGGAGGCGTTGAGCTGGACAAAGGATTCCCGCAGTGGAAAGGTATCGGCGTAGAAGCGGTCGATCTGGGCAGTAAACGCACCGGAGCGGAGGGAGGCGGCGGTAAATTCGGGAAAGGTCTCCAGGTCCCGGCGTTCATATTCGGAAAAGGTGGGTTTGGGTAGGATGATAGCGCAGAGTCCAAGGACGAAGAGAATGGAGGGGATGAGGGCGCAGTGGAGAAGAATCAAAACGCGTTTACCGATAGATTCGTTCATGGATAAAAAGCTCCTTTGGAAAATCAAAAAGGTTTGAACGGCTCAGGGCCGCTCTGTATTTTTCCTATTATTGGCCGTTTAACAAATGTTAAACGTTCAGAACCGGTAGTACAGGAACGGATTATAGCTCTGCCCTACCAGCATCGCCGTGGAAACCAGCAGCATCGCCGGTGTAAATACAAGCCTCCCAAAATACCGCAGGGTATCAAGGCCCCGCCGTTTGGACATCCACCGGGAGAGGGCCGGAAGAATCGGAAAGCATCCTGCTACCGCGGCAATCAGCCAGAAGATGTTGTTGCTGAAGTTTACCTGAAGGCCCAGATCCCACAGCGGGGCCCCGGTGAGACCAACCATGGTCCGAAGATATGCAAGCAGCCGGGAGATGTCGGTAAAATAGAACAGCACCCAGCCGAAGATAACCACCGCAATCAAATAGAGATGGGAGAAAAGGGCGGGGAGCTTTTCCAGTATCCGGCCCAGAAACGCCTTTTCCAGAATAATCAGCAGCCCATAAAACAATCCCCAGAACACGAAATTCCAGCTTGCCCCGTGCCACAGCCCGGTACAGAACCACACAATGAACAGGTTCCCAAACCAGTGCCTGCGGTTCCCCCCCAAGGGAATATAGAGGTAGTCCCGGAAAAAGCTGCCCAGAGAAATGTGCCACCTCCGCCAGAACTCGGTGACGCTTTTGGAGAGATAGGGATAGTTGAAATTTTCGTCAAAGTGGAAGCCGAACATCCGCCCAAGGCCGATGGCCATGTCGGAGTAGCCGGAAAAGTCAAAGTAGATTTGCAGGGTGTAGAGCAGCGCCCCGAACCAGGCCCCCGCCACCGAAAGGGCGGACAGGTCCCCGTCCAGGTATCGGGAGGCGATCTGCCCGGCGGTGTTGGCCAGCATCACCTTTTTGGCCAGGCCAATGGCCAGGCGGGTGAGGCCGTCGCTGAAGTCCTCCATGGTGACGCGGCGGCTGGAAATCTCGCTGGCCACCGTCTTATAGCGGACGATGGGCCCCGCCACCAACTGGAAGTAGAGGGAGAGATACATCAGATAGCCCAGATAGGAGTCTTCTGCCTCCACATCCCCCCGGTAAACGTCCACCACATAGGAGATGGTCTGGAAGGTGTAGAAGGAGATGCCCACCGGCAGCCGGAAGCCGGGAACCGGCAGGGATAGATGGAGTACGGCGTTGAGGGAGCTGACAAAAAAGCCGCTGTATTTAAACAGAAACAGTATCCCCAGGTTGAGAACCAGGGAGGAGGCGACGCCAAGCCTTGCCAGGGGCGTTCCCCTATGCCGCTGGATAAACCTGCCGTGGAGATAGTCGATACAGGAGGAGAAAATCAACAGGATAATCCACACCGGTTCCCCCCAGGCATAGAAAAAAAGGGAAAAGAGAATCAGCACCAGGTTTCGGTACTGGGGCCGGCGGAAAACAACATAGTACAGCAGCAGGTTGAGAGGAAGAAAAAAATACAGAAAAAACAGGCTGGCAAATATCATCGGCGTGGCTCCTATCTTCGATTGCCCAGAACAGACCGGCGTGGCGGCAGGGGCTCAGGATTCTATCCTATCGTTTTTATGGTAAAAAAACCGGCGTATTTTGCGGCTTTTCAAATTTTTTTGACCGGGCGGTCCCGGTACTTTACCGGTAAAGTCCTGGCAAATTCCGGCGGACCGCGTGTATCTTCCATTATACACGATTTTCAAACTTTGCAACAGGGGTTTTCCCATAAAAAGTATGTGAATTCTTACATGGAAAAGGAAAAAAATTTGTTGACGGATACAAACTGGCGTATCAATGAAAAAAGTTTCAATCTCGTATGAATAGTTTATAAAAATGTTGTTAATAGGGTGTAACAGGTTGATTTTGCCGCCGCTTTCGTATATGATACCGTGTGTGTGGAGCTGTTCCGGACAGAGATGCCATTGTCCGTGCAGCCGAAACAGAACAAAGGGCGTCCTGCCCAAGTCAGGAGGCGTTGTCCGTGCAAAAAAAGAAAGAGAAACTGTGCGGCGTTGAAGGTGAAAGAGAGGAGGGAATCTGAATGTTCCAGTTCCAATGGGTCTGGCACAACATGGGGGATCAGAAGAAGAAATTTGTTATCGGTGTCATCCTCCAGATTATTTATCCAGCAATGGCGCTGATCAACCCCAAACTGATCCAAGGCATCATTGACTATGTAGTGGTAGGCGTTTCCGACCCTGTTACAGGCGAGGTTGTGCGGCGGACAGAGCTTCTGATTCCGCTTGCGGCGTCAACCTGTATTGTGACCATCTTACGTTCTTTTATGGGCTATATTATGGTCATGATTTTCGAGAAGGTGTCCCAGCAGACGGTAAAGAACATCCGTCTGAAGCTGTATGAAAACCTCCAATATAATGAAATGGAGTTTTTCGACCGCAACCGGACCGGCGATTTGATGACCCGTATGACCGGTGACCTGGACATGGTCCGCCATTCCATTGCGGGGATTTCCCGCCAGCTGTTGAACTCACTGGTCCTGTTTGTGGCGGCGCTGATTTTCTTTTTTGCCACCGACTGGATTTTTACCCTGTGCATTCTGGCGGTTACACCGGTTATTTATGTGGTGTCCGCCTTTTACTCCAAAAAGATAAAGCCCATGTACCGGGGACTGCGGGAACGGCTGACCGAGCTGAACACCGCCGCCCAGGAGAATATTTCCGGCAACCGGGTGATCAAGGCCTTTGCCCGTGAAGACTACGAAATCGAAAAATTCGGCGAGAGGAACAAGGCATATAAGGACACCAACATCTCTGTAAACCTTTATTGGATGAAATTTTTTCCCGTCATGGAGATGGCGGCCAATATGCTGACGGTGGTTGAGGTGCTGGTGGGCGGCTTGTTTATCATCTATGGGCGGCTGACAGCCGGCGAGCTGATGGCCCTTTCCAGCCTGACCTGGGCTGTTGCCCAGCCTATTCGCCAGATGGGGATGCTTTTAAACGACACCCAGCGCTTTTTTGCCTCCGCCAACAAGGTGATTGAGGTTTATTATCAAACCCCTACCATTCACACCAAGGATACCGCCTACAAGCCGGAGAAGGTGAAGGGCGACATCGTCTTCGATCATGTCACCTTCAAATTCGGAAAAAATGTGGTGCTGGACGATGTTTCCTTTGAAATCAAGGCGGGGGAGACAGCGGCCTTTATGGGTACGCCAGGCAGCGGAAAGACCACTATCATGAATATGATTCTCCGCTTTTATGACCCCACCAGCGGCTCGGTCAAGGTGGACGGCGTGGATGTGCGGGACTGGGACCTGAAAACCCTGCGAAAGGGCATCGGCATGGCTACCCAGGATGTGTTCCTCTTCTCGGATACGGCGGAGGGCAATGTCTGCTACGGCGATCCGGAGATGAGCAACGAGGACGTACATAAGTACGCGGTGATGGCCGACGCGGACGAGTTTATCCAGCACATGACCGAGGGATACGATACCATCATCGGGGAGCGGGGTGTCGGTCTGTCCGGCGGACAGAAGCAGAGAATCGCCCTGGCCCGCGCCCTGGCGGTCCGTCCCTCTATTCTGATTCTGGACGACACCACCTCGGCGGTGGATATGGAAACCGAAAAATACATACAGGGCCAGCTGGACAATCTGGACTTCCCCTGCACCAAGATTATTGTCGGCCAGCGCATCTCCTCGGTGAAGGGCGCGGACAAGATTATCATCCTGGAAAAGGGACAGATTGTCGAGATGGGGGTCCACTCCGAACTGCTCAAGCGGGACGGATATTACCGGGAAATCTTCAATATCCAAAACAGCGGCATGGATGTACAGGACCTGAAAGAGGCCGGAGTCATCTGACAGCTGGTGGGAACTGAAAACAGCATGATTCCTAAATTTTGAACAGTTCCATACGCGGAAGGAAAGGAAGGGAAAAAATGGCCCGGAATAAATACGACGTTGACGAACGCCTGGAAACGCCGTTCAGTTTCCAGCATTTGAAGCGCAGCGGAGTCTATATCAAACACTACTCCGGCAAAATGATTTTTGCGTTTCTGATAAATACCATAGGCATTCTGTTATCCCTGCTCACCCCCATGCTCACCCAGCAGATTATGGACGTATTTGTCCCTGAAAAAAATGTGCGCGGCGTTATCTTTTTTGCGGTGCTGGTCATGCTTGCCCTGGCTGGGCAGACCTTTATGACCACCATCCGCTCCAGAATTATGACCAAGGTGGGGCAGGGGATTATCTACGAAATACGCACAGACCTGTTCCTGAAGCTCCAGCAGCTTCCCTTTTCCTATTACGACAACCGCCCCCACGGCAAAATACTGGTGCGGGTGGTGCAGTATGTCAATAATGTGTCCGATATGCTGTCCAACGGCATTATCAACTTTATTCTCGATCTGCTCAACCTGATTTTTATCGCCTGCTTTATGTTTGCCATGCATGCGGGGCTTGCGCTGATTATTGTATCGGGGCTGCCGGTTCTGGCGGTGATTATCTTCTCCATCAAGCCGAGACAGCGGAGGGCCTGGCAGACTGTTTCCAATAAAAACTCCAACCTCAACGCCTATTTGCAGGAGACCATCACCGGCATGAAGGTGACGCAGATTTTCAACCGTGAGGAGGTCAACCAGGGGATTTTTACCCGCCTGTGCGAGGGCTCCCGTGCCTCCTGGGTCCGAGCGGCGGCTATCTCCAACCTGGTATGGGTATCGGTGGACAACATCTCCACCATCGTGCTGGCCCTTGTCTGCGTGGTGGGGGTGCTGGTGTACTCCAACTCCATCACCTTCGGCATCCTGTGGGCCATGAGCCGGTATTCCTCCCGGTTCTGGCAGCCCATCACCAACCTGTCCAATATCTACAACAACTTCCTCAACACCATCGCTTATCTGGAGCGCATCTTTGAGACCATGGATGAGCCGGTGGAAATCCACGACGTCCCCGATGCCGTGGAAATGCCGAAAATCAAGGGCGATGTGGAATTTAAGGATGTGGTGTTCGCCTATGAAAAGGATTCCCCCGATGTTCTGAAGGGCCTTAGCTTCCAGGTAAAGGCCGGACAGAGCGTGGCCATCGTCGGCCCCACGGGCGCGGGCAAGACCACCATCGTTAACCTTATCTCCCGCTTTTACAACCTGAAGAGCGGGCAGGTGCTTATCGATGGCCAGGATATTTCCAAGGTGACTCTCCACTCCCTGCGCAGTCAGATGGGAATTATGCTCCAGGATACCTTTATCTTCTCCGGCACCATTGCGGATAACGTCCGGTACGGCAAGCTGGACGCCACCCAGGAGGAGATTGAGGCCGCCTGCAAGACGGTTTCCGCCCATGACTTTATTGTCCACAGCGCCAACGGCTACCAGACCGAGGTGCGGGAGCGGGGCAGCAGCCTCTCCCAGGGCCAGCGTCAGCTTCTCAGCTTTGCCAGAACCCTTATCTCCGACCCCAAGGTGCTGGTGCTGGACGAGGCGACCTCCGCCATTGACGCCAAAACCGAGCAGCTGGTGCAGCAGGGCATCAACGAGCTTTTGAAGGGCCGCACCTCCTTCATCATTGCCCACCGCCTTTCCACCATCAAGAGCTGCGACATTATCATGTACATCGCGGACGGCAGAATTGTGGAACAGGGCAACCACCAGGAGCTGATGGCCAAAAAGGGCGAGTATTACCGCTTATACACCAGCCAGATACGGGAAATGTAGCATATCCTATATTCCGCCATACGACGGCCGCAGGAGAACCCTTCCCCGGCCGGAAGTATGGCGGCCACTTTAGGGAGCTTCCCCATCGCAGAGGTTTTTGTGGTTTTTGTTGTTTTCTTTGTTGAATAGAGGAGTTAATTATGTTATTCACACGCAAAAGTCTTGCAAAACTGATCGTTCCCCTGATATTTGAACAGCTGCTCAACGTCACCATCGGCATGGTGGACACCATCATGGTGGCCAGCTGCGGGGAAGCCGCCGTTTCGGGAATCTCCCTGGTGGACAGCATCAACATTCTTTTGATTAACATCTTTTCCGCCCTTGCCTCCGGCGGGGCGGTGGTGACGGCCCAGTACATCGGCAAGGGGGATACGGAGCAGGGCTGCGAATCGGCCAACCAGCTTGTAATAGCGGTGATTGCCGTTTCTGCGGTGATATCCGCCGCGGCGTTGCTGTTCCGCCCGCTGATTCTGCGGGCCATCTTCGGCGCCATTGAGCCGGAGGTGATGGACAACGCCCTCATTTATTTTATGATTTCCGCCTTTTCCTATCCGTTTTTGGCGCTGTACAACGCAGGCGCGGCCCTGTTCCGCTCCATGGGGAACTCCAAGCTCTCCCTTTATACCTCCCTGGTGATGAACCTCATCAACATCAGCGGCAACGCGCTGCTCATCTACGGCTTTGGACTGGGGGTGCTGGGGGCTGCCCTTGCCACCCTGATTTCCCGCATCTGCGCCAGTGTGTTCATGTTTGTCATGATTGTCAATCCCCACAATCCGGTCCATGTCCATCACCTTTTTCCCCTCCGGGTCAACTGGAAAATGGTGAAAAATATCCTGCGCATCGGCATCCCCAACGGTCTGGAGAACAGTATGTTCCAGATTGGTAAGGTTTTGGTATCCAGCCTTATCGCCTCCTTTGGCACGGTTGCCATTGCCGCCAACGCGGTGGCCAGCAATATCGCCTCCATGCAGGTGATTCCCGGCTCCGCCATCGGCCTTGCCCTGATTACCGTTGTGGGGCAGTGTGTGGGGGCCAGAGAGTACAAGCAGGCCAGGGAATACACCTTTAAGCTTATGCTTGTGAACATAGCATCCGTTGGATTGACAAGCCTTATCGTCTGTTTAAACGTCAGCCGCATTGCCGGCTGGTATCATCTCACCAGTGACACAGCCAGCCTGGCTGCCCAGCTGATGATTATTCACGGAATTTTCGCCCCCTGTATCTGGACCCCCTCCTTTTCCCTGCCCAATGCCCTGCGGGCCGCAAACGACGTAAAGTTTACCATGATTGTCTCCATCCTCTCCATGTGGTTTTGCAGAATCATGCTCAGCTATATACTGGGAAGGTATATGAACCTGGGATTGATTGGCGTGTACATAGCGATGATTTGCGACTGGGCGGTCCGGGCAATCTGCTTTATCTGGCGGTTCTGGCGGGGCAAGTGGATGCAAAAGCAGTATATCTGATACTATTTCCGAATAAAAACCTTACTTTCGTTACCGGGCGAAAAGTCTAAATGATTGATGGTTTGGTGCGTATTAAAGTTCTTTTTGATACTTTTTCT